>JAZHDD010000045.1:0-58806 GCA_036541255.1 Desulfovibrionaceae bacterium
AGCCCTTTCCGACACCCCAAACGGAGCATGACATCGTGCGTTTCAATCCCGGCCTGTTCATGGCGCTGTCCGCCTTTCTCCTCTGGGGCTTGCTGCCCGTATATTGGAAATCGCTCCAGGTCGTACCGCCCCTGGAACTGCTCTGCCACCGCATGGTCTGGTCCGTGCCCTTCACGGCGTTGATTCTCACGCTGCAAGGCCGCTGGGGCGAAACGCTCCATGCATTGCGGGCCTTGCGCACCGTGGGCCTGCTCCTTGTCAGCAGCGCCATGATCTGCATCAACTGGTATCTTTACATCTGGGCCGTGACCACCGGGCACGTGGTGGAATCCAGCCTCGGCTATTTCATCAACCCGCTGGTCAACGTGCTGCTCGGAGTCATCTTCTTCCGGGACAGGCTCAACCAGCTACAATGTTTCGCCATCCTTCTGGCCATTGTGGGCGTGGGGTATTCCATCGTGGGATACGGTTCTATTCCCTGGCTCTCGCTGGGCCTGGCGTTTTCTTTTGGCTTCTACGGGCTGGTACGAAAGCTGGTCAAGATCGCAGCACTGCCCGGCTTGTTCGTTGAAACGCTGCTGCTGGGCATTCCAGCGGGCATCTGGCTTGTCCGGTTGTATTGGCAGGGGCAGGGAGCGTTTCTGCATGTGAGTCCTTCCGTGGACCTGTTGCTGCTCTGCGCCGGAGCCGTCACTTCCGTGCCGCTGATGGCCTTTGCGGGCGGCGCGCGCAGACTGACCCTGACCACCCTGGGCACGCTCCAATACCTGGCCCCGACCTGCGCCTTTCTGCTGGGCGTCTTCCTCTACGGCGAGCCCTTTGACACCCACAAGCTGGTCGCCTTCCTGTTTATCTGGGGCGGGGTGGCCGTATATGTGGCAGATGGTATCCGATCCTTTTCACGGATACCCCGCGGACCCGAAACAGCGGATTGAACTGCCCTTTGCCGTAAAGCAAAGAGCGGCCGCAACGCAAAGGGCGTGACACCAGCTCGCCGCGCCGCAGCAAGCCCGCACAAGGTTTACTTCACCGGGCATGTCACCTAAGTTGATCCTGACGACGGCATGGCGTTGTTTCTTCTTTGCGCCTGCAAGTCCACCGCAATATTATTTTAAATGGGACGTTTTTTTGAACTCACTCCACACCAGACCGGTTGAATGTCATGCCCTCCGCGAAGGCGGCATGACGTCTGTCCTCTAAGCCCTGCGTGGGCTGCGGTTGGTGCTGCATCTCGGATCAATGCGAAGTCTCCCACCGCAAATACGGCTACATGCGCCGTTGTCCCGACCTGTATTGGGATGAAACCGCGAAACGCTACCTTTGCCGGACCATGAGCGACCCGGTGCAAGGTGAGGATGCCCGGCGGCAACTGTTCGAGGGCCAGGGCTGTTGCGCCCCGCTCACGCATTGGCGCGAGGATGTGCGAAACCGGGATGAGGATTGAAAGAGCCGAACCGAAGCGGCCCTCTGCGGCTTAGGCTTTGCCCAGGTGCAGCAGCACGCGCTGCCCCACCACGCTGGATCGACGATGGGATTTGTGCGCCTTGCGCATCTTCAGACCAAATTCCTTGCTGAGCGTCAACACATCCCGCACCTGTATCTCACCAACTTCCAAGACAAATTCTTCTGCGGCGGCAAAGATGTTGCGGCAAACAAGGTCAAAATGGGAGACGCGGTGCAGCACATTGAGGGCGAAAATCAAGTCGAAACCTTCCTGAAAGCCCTGCTCCACGTCGTACACCTCGAAACGGGCCCGGGAATTACGCGCGGCAGCGATCAACCGTGCGGCCTTTATCGCGCCTTCGTCCAGGTCCACGCCGAGCGGGCTGCCTCCTGCCTCTTCGGCCTTAAAGGAATAATAGCCAAGCATACAGCCGATATCACAACATTTCTTGCCCTTGAAACTCACACCCATGTCGCTGATGTTGCGCCAGGAGAGTTCGGAATCCGTGAACCCGCGAATAACGGTTTCACCGTCCACCTCGACCTTCTGATAGAAGGGATTATAGGCACCGGATTCGGCCACGGCCTTGATCAGATCCGCGTGGCGCGCCGGGAGCGCGGGATGCGTCGCGTCAGTGACTGATCCGGCCCAGGCCAGAATGGCGTCCGCGCTTTCCACCAATTCATAGCCGTCCAATATGGGCTCCAGGTATTCGCAAAAACCCAATTCGTATTGATTCTTAAGCTGGGCAAGGGCGGCGGCGTCCTTGTCCTTGGCGACCTTTTTCGTCAGCTGAACCCGACGCAGCAGATACTGCTTGCGGCGCACTTCGGTGGGCGGGTTCAGGTAGAACGGCTTGGCAATGACGTATTCCCCATACGCATTATTCACGGCGCTCTTAAAGGCTTCGTACACATGGGCATGGCTCATCCGGGCGCCTTCCAGCACCACATCGGCGTAGCGATTGGCTCGCAACTCGCGAATGAACACGGTCTTGTATGCCGTGACCATGGCCGGGGAAGATTTACGCAAATCCTTGACCTCGATACCGAGCTGCCGGGCGATCTCCGTATTGATGCCATCGAGATTAAGCCGGACATACCCCAATTCGCTCTCCAGACGACGTGCGGTCTCGGTCTTTCCGGCGGCTGGGGCTCCGGCGATCATGATCACTTTGGGGGAATGGCTGTACTTCATCATCATGCAATCCTGGTGTGCTTGGTTCACATTGGCAATGGAGACGATCACGGAAGTTTGACGCTCCGCAATCCTGTCGGCACAACTTGCAATGTCCTTGCCAGAAAAGACACGGCGACGACAGGGAGCATATACCGTTGATTCGTGCCATACGCGGCGAAAGGGCCGACCAGAATTCTCAGGTCGGCCCTTTCAAGCATGGTTTCAATCGTTCTTCAATCGATCCGTAGTATTGCCAAGACATTATAGGGGTGATACGGCCCGCCTCCGCGAGACGCGCAAGCCCAGTCAATCCCCCTTGGGATCATCAAATGGAGCGCTCCAACTCAAACCGAGCCGACAAGCAACTCGGAAATCTCATCAAGATCAAAAACAAATCGATGGTTCGGCGCTTCGAACAATTTCGAGGCTTCTGCCGCGGCCAAAGGTATTTCCTCGAGCAGTTTTTGAGCCAACGCTCTATCCAAACGCACAGTGGGAACGGAACAGCTTATCGTCGCGATGATTTGCCCCGAATCATCAAAAACAGGGGCGGCAATGCACCTTATGCCTTTAAACAATTCCTCAAAATCCATCCCAATGCCTTTTTCCCGCGCCGACTCGATTTCTCTATACAAAAAGTTGATTTTTTCAGTATTGACGCTTGCATTGGATCGCCGCAATTCCTTGATGAAACTCCGCAACTCTTCCTCAGGCAAAAAAGCCAAAAAGACTTTTCCCGACGCGGAAAGATACGCGGGGAAGGACGTTCCGACAATGGAATCCATCTGCAGGGCATGGTTGGAAGTCTTTTGATAGACCACGACCATATCAACCCCGGACAAGACGCTCAAATTCACAGTTTCATCAACTCTATCCCGTAACTTTTGAAGAATCGGTTGCACCAAAGAAACCATATTGCTTTGAGCGACTATCTGGTTGCCCAATTTATGGAACTTCAGCGTCAGTGCGTAGGTCCCGCCCCGCTCGATCTGCCGCACATAACCAAGCTCCTCAAGAGTCCGCAGAATGCGTTGCAATGTCCCCTTGGGGATGGAACAAGCCTCATTGAGCGTTTTCAGCTTCCAATTGCTTCTTGTGGCCATGGTCTCAATGACAAAAAGGGCCTTTTCCAAAGAACGCATCATATAATAACTATCGTTTTGTGACATTATCTCCTCAAATAACGCTACCCATTCTTCAGGGCCGATGGAGTGGAACTTTTAATGCCCTTCGCCTTAGGAGAAGGGCATTAAACCTTTAGTTGTTTTCCGTTTCATTGTCCAGCCAATCAGGTTTCTGTAGCAAATATAGCCCCTCTTTTACAAGCGAAATGCACATGGCAAAAGTAAATAGCATCATGGGGAATCCGGCAAGGGATATCAGTCCGCGAACGGAGTCTATACCACCGGATATACACAGGACATAGGCGATGAGCCCGGTAATCACACCCCAAAGAACCTTCAATCGCTTTGGCGGCTCCTCGTCGGCTCGAACTCCCTTCGTGGATATGATCGCCAGCGTCGCCACCAACGAGTCTGTCATGGTGGCAAACGAGAAGACGATGGTCACGACAAACAACCCCATCAATATCTTGCTGAAGGGAAATTGCGAAAGCAGGATGTAGACCATCGACTCCATACCGTAGCTATGGATTCCAGCCCAGACATCGACCAGACCGCTCCATTGAAAATACACTGCGGTTCCACCGAAAGTGGCGATCCAGAAATGACAGAACACTGTGGGCGGAATGACATTTACCAAAATAAATTGGCGGATCGTCCTTCCTTTTCCCATCCGAGCCAGGAAATGCCCCAGCAATGGAGCAAAAATAAAGAATATTTCCATGTAGGGGATGAGCCATTGCATAGGCCAATTGTCATTAACCTGCATGGTGTTGAGCAACGTGCTGTTGCGGAAGAAATTGTTAACAAAATATCCAAACGATTCAACACCTATCCCCAAGATGAACAACGTGGGGCCGGCGAAAAGAACAAGGGCCATAAAAAAGAAAAAAGCTTTTGTCGTGCCCGTGGACAGAATCCGCATGCCTTTTTTCAAGCCGGAATAGGACGACAGCACATAAATGGGTATAATGATTGCCGCTGCGGCGGCCCAGGTTCCGGCACCCGGGGTGTAATCGAATATTCTCCCTGTTCCGCTACCGATTTGCATGAGGCCGGCCCCCATGCTGGTGGCAATGGCGCAACAAAGAGAAAAAAGACAGATGGCATGAACAGTTGGAGCAAAGACAGGGCGCCAACTTTTGGGAAAAAGAGCGTACATCCCGGCTGCCACCGACAAGGGGTAGTTGCGATTGTAGCCCACCAGGGCAATAGACACCGCACAGACAGTGTAAAAACAGTATTGGGCGATGGTCCAATGCAGCGTTGTCTGCGCGATGGCAAA
This sequence comes from Desulfovibrionaceae bacterium, assembly GCA_036541255.1. Taxonomy (GTDB): domain Bacteria; phylum Desulfobacterota; class Desulfovibrionia; order Desulfovibrionales; family Desulfovibrionaceae; genus Paucidesulfovibrio. The sequence continues at coordinate 5,030 of JAZHDD010000045.1, forward strand.
AACGCCTGCGTCTTTGGATCCCGGCTCGATATGCAGGCTCAACGGCGGCTGCATCATGTGATAGATCGGCTCCCCCATGGCCCAAAAGAGTATCCCAATTCCGATACATCCGCAGAGAGAGAGGGCAAACCACTGCCAAAAAGTGAATTCGGGCTTGGCATCCTTGCCCCCAAGACGGATATTCCCAATGGGAGAAAAAACCAGGCCGGCAGTGAACATGACGATGATGATACCGAGGGAAACTTCCAGCCATCCGAAATTGACATGGATACATTCCATTACCGTGGCCAAAATGGAGGCAAGCCCCTCATGATACACGAGGCCGAGAGTTATCCCGGCGAGCAGAAGTATGAACCCAGGCCAGAAAGTATAATGATTAAGCTTTCTCCGCTCAGATATTGTGTGTCCCTCTGGCATGCTATGCCCTCCTGTTAGACCCTACGGTTGTCTGTTCCGTTGCCGGGGTGGGTGTCGCGAATAGCTTCATTTCCGCGCTCAAGCAACGATTGCTCGTGCCAGATCATTTTTTCTCGACGACACTCGTAAATGCTTTTTTTTGATACGTCGTACCATTTTGTGGTAAGCCTAGAAAAAACAGAACCCGGTGTCAATAGACTCATTCGTTTTTTTGCTGCCACGAATAATTCAGGCAGACACCAGTATAAATAGGCACTAAAAACAGTTCTACTTTTTGAAATTACATGCAAAAAAAGAAAAGCAACGAATTCGCCCAAAGGGGTTGACGTGTTGCTCAGCCTCGGATATTCTGCAAGAAAGTGGTACGTAATACCGCATTGTGGCACATGATAAGCCTCCCCGGATGGACAATTTTACATATGTTTGCGGTACACTGTACCACAATGTGGAACAAGATTATTGAGGCTATTGGGACGAACCATAACAAATTTCATTGAGGTGAATATGACCCAGGAAACTTTGTTTTTGAAAAACACGGAAACCTTTGCCGAGAGCTTGGCCCGCTGTGGAGTGAAATACCACTTTGCGTACCCGATTACTCCGGCAACGGATGTCATGAAACGGATGGCGGTCATCCTGCCGAAGTACGGCGGGGAAATGATGCAGATGGAAAGCGAGTTGGCGGTTTCCAGTGCCCTGGCCGGCGCCGCCTGCACCGGCAAACTGGTGGCGACTTCCAGTTCTGGCCCGGGCATAACCCTCATGCACGAGGCCATCGGCTTCATGTGCGCGGCGCAGCTGCCATGCATCGTATTTGACTCCATGCGCGTCGGCCCCGGCGACGGCGATATCCTCGGTGCTCAAAGCGACTACCATGTTGTCACGCGGGGCGGCGGGCACGGCGACTACCATACGATCGTCCTGGCCCCGTCTTCCGGTCAGGAAATTGCAGACATCATGCCCCACGGCGTCAGGCTTGCCTACAAATACCGGGCCCCTGTCCTCTTCGTGCTTGACGGCGTGAGCGCCCAGACGACCGAGTCCAGCACGCTCCCGGCCTACCACGATTATTCCGCGGAATTCGACACCTCCGACTGGGCTTTCACCGGCACGAAGGACCATCCCAAACGTGCCCTCATCACCGGCAGTTATTCGCATCAGGATGGCTATGAGCTGAACGAGATGCTCAGAGCCAAGTATGCGACAATCCGCGAAAACGAACAGATGTGGGAAGAACAGCAGACCGAGGACGCCGATCTGGTCGTCGCGGCCTTCGGCATTCACGGCCGCATGTGCCGAGATCTGGTTCTCAAGATGCGGGCCAATGGCAAGAAGGTCGGCTTCATCAGGCCGATTACTCTGTGGCCTTTCCCTGATCGCGCTTTTTCCGCCCTTCCCGCTTCCGTGAAGAATATCCTGGTTGTTGAAATGAACCTGGGACAGATGGTTGATGACGTCAGGCTGGCCGTCAATGGACGCATTCCCGTCCATTTCCTCGGCAAGACCGGCGGAGACATGCCCATGCATACATTGGCAGACATGATTTCCGAAGCAAATAGAATTCTGGGGGAATAACTGATGGAAAATCTCAGCGCCAAATACGGAAAAACTTTAAACCTGGACAAACTGACCAGTTATTGTCCGGGTTGCGGTCATGGCATCGTGACCAGACTGGTGGCCGAAGCCATCGAAAATCTGGGTCTGATGGAACGGACCGTCGCCATCGTCGGCATTGGTTGCGGCGGGTTCTCCCACCACTACATGGACATCGACGCCATCGAAGCCACCCATGGCCGGTCCCCGTCTTTTGCCATTGGCTACAAGCTTGCCATGCCGGACAATATCGTCTTCACATACGCCGGTGACGGCGACACCTGCGCCATCGGCCTTGGTGATCTCATGCATGCGGCCAACAAGGGCATGCCCATCACCACCATCATGGTCAACAACACCGTGTTCGGCATGACCGGCGGCCAGATGTCTCCCACCACACTGGAAGGCCAAATCACCACCACCACGGTCAAGGGCCGCGACATCACCAGCCAGGGTTATCCGCTCCTGGTCCCTGAAATGATGCGGGCCATGCCCGGAGTCAAATACCTGGCCAGGGAATCCGTTGACAGTCCCAAGGCCATTCGCAAGGCCAAAAAAAGTATCCAGAAAGCCTTTGAGTGCCAGGTCAAGGGCTTGGGGTATTCCTTCGTGGAAGTGATCGTTCCCTGCCCGACCGGCCTCAAGATGAACGTCAAGGATTCCTACACACGCTGTGGCAAGGAGATGACCGACTACTTTAAACCCCAGGTCTTCAAGGACGAAACGGAGCAGGACAATGTTGCATAAATGTATGTTTTCAGGGTCAGGCGGCCAGGGGGCCGCGCTCATGGCCAAGATGGTCTGCCTTGGTGCGATCAAGGAAGACATGAAAGTCGTCATGACGCAAACTTACGGGATTGAACAGCGCGGTGGCGATTCCACGGCTTTTGTGATTGTTTCCGATGAACCCATCGGCAGTCCCATAGTTGAAAACGATGCGAACGTTGCCGTGACTCTCAGCCAGTCAATCTATGACAACTGTTTCGAAGGAGTCGTTCCCGGTGGAATGCTCTTCACCAACAGCTCAATGGTGGACGCTCCCAAGGAAGCCAAGGGATTCAAGCAGGTTTTCCTGCCTGTCTCGGATATGGCCGTGGAACTCGGCACCGTGCGTTGCGCCAACATGGTTATGCTGGGCGCAGTTATTGCCGGAACCGGCATGCTGAAGCTGGAAACCATTGAAGAGGTCCTCAAGGAAACTCTTGGTGCGAAAAAGCCTCAGCTGGTGGAGTTGAACATCAAGGCGCTGCGCACGGGGTATGCCGCCGTGGAAAAGGAGTCCGGGAATGAGTGAAAAACATCATGTCATTGACGCCCGCCGCTGCAAGTCGTGCAGGCTTTGCGTGGACAGTTGCCCCAAGGGCGTTCTTGCCATTGGCTCCGCGATCAATGCTCAAGGATACAATTACGTTGTCCAGGAACATCCCGAAAAATGTGTCCGGTGTGATATTTGCGGCATCATTTGCCCCGATATGGCCATTGGTGTCGTAGTAGATAATTAAGAGTATTCCATCCCCGGCCCGCTCCGGGGATGGAAACCAACAAGGAGCTTTGCCATGAGTGATCTGGTTCCTCTGTTTCAACCCAAAAGCGTTGCCCTGATCGGCGCTTCCTCCAATTCGAAGAAGTACGGTTATTGGACGGCCAAAAGCCTGGTTGAAAACGAATTCAAAGGGGACATATACTTTATCTCCCGCACCGGAGGGGAACTTTTCGGCCTCCCCACCTACCCTGATATCCTTTCCGTGCCCGGCGACGTGGATCTGGCCATTATCGCCATTGCCCCCAAATTTATTTTGCCCGTCATGGAGCAATGCGTTGAAAAGGGCGTCAAATGCGCTCTTGTCGTGTCGACCGGCTTCGGTGAAACCGGCCCGGAGGGCAAAGAGCTTGAGCGCAAAATGCTCGAGATCGCCCGCAAAGGCAACATGCGCGTCCAGGGACCGAACTGCATGGGTACTTACAGTGCGGCCAAGAACATGAACGCAAGCATCATCGACCTCTCTCCCGGCCCCATGAGTTTGGTCTTGCAGAGCGGCAACTTCGGCATTGACATCAACTTCAACGCCAAATCCAGAAACCTCGGCTACAGCTGTTGGGCAACCATCGGCAACCAGATGGACATGCGATTCCACGACTTTGTGGAATACATTGAAATGGATGAAAATACCAAGGTCCTTCTCCTGTATATGGAAGGCCTGCGCGTCGAAAGCGAAGAAGATGGCCGCAAGTTCATTGAAGCAGCCAAAAAGACCGCGGCCAAATTGCCCATCGCCGCCATCAAGATCGGCCGCAGCGCCGCTGGCGCCCGCGCAGCCGCATCCCATACCGGCTCCCTTGCCGGAAGTGAAAAGATCTTTGACGCCGCCCTCAAGCAGGCCGGCGTTCTCCGCATGGACACCCCCGGCCAGCTCCTGGACGCTGCCGAGGCTTTCTCCAAGTGCAAACCCGCCAAGGGGAAACGCGTCGCCATCCTGACCGACGGCGGCGGCCACGGCGTCATGGCTACTGACTTCGCCGAGAAGTTCAACCTTGAAGCGCCTGTCCTTTCCGAAGCCACACAGAACAAGCTGAAAGAAATCCTCATGCCGCACTGCCCCATCAAGAATCCGGTGGACCTTGCCGGAACGCCTGAAGCGGATATGTGGGTGTTTGACCGTTGCCTGGACGTCCTCTTGAAGGACCCGGATGTGGACGGCATCATCATCGTGGGCCTGTACGGCGGGTATGCCGACCTATCCGAAGAGTTCAGGGTGTTGGAAATGGACGTGGCCAAGAGCATGATCGAAAAGATCACTGCCAGCGACAAACCGGTCGTCATGCACTCCATCTACCAGCCGCAACATCCGGAGTGCCTGGACTACATCAGTGGACACGGTGTCCCGGTGTTTGGAGAGGTTGAAGCCGCTGTCAGGACCATGGGGCTGCTTTCCGATTACTCCGAGCTCAAGAAATCCCTGTTCGAAGAAGCAAGCGAAGATCTGCCAAGCATGCCTGCCGACCGTAAGGCAAAGGCCACTGCAATCATTGAAGCCGTCAAGGCATCGGGCCGCACGAATCTCGTCGAAACCGAAGCCCGCAACATCCTGCGCTGCTATGGTCTCGACATCACGGATGACTATCTAGCCACCACTGTGGATGAAGCTGCCTCCTTCTACAAGAAGATCGGCGGCAAGGTGGTCATGAAGATCGTTTCCCCCGACATCCTGCACAAAACCGATGCCGGCGGCGTTGCCCTGAACATTGATTCCGAAGAAAAAGCCCGCGAAGCCTTTGAACAGCTGTTGAAGAATGGCCGCCGGTACAAGTCTGACGCCGACATCTTCGGCGTCATGATGACCGCCATGCTTCCCGGCGGCATCGAATGCATTATCGGTTCCAGCCATGACAACACCTTTGGACCGACCGTGATGTTCGGCCTGGGTGGTATTTTCGTGGAAATCCTGAAGGACGTCTCCTTCAGGGTTGCTCCGGTGAACATGCCTTCCTGCCGAAGCATGATCCGCGAGATCAAGGGCTTGGGAATGCTTCAGGGCGCCAGGGGCAGCAAGCCCTGCGACTTGGAAGCATTGGCCGAAACTGCCTGCATCATTTCGCATCTGGTGAATGAACTGCGCGAAATTGCGGAAGTTGATCTCAATCCAGTTTTCGCACTGGAAAAAGGTCTTGCCATCGCGGACGCGAGAATCATTTTGCATGGCTAAGGCATAGCCATATAAACTTTAAATACAGGGGCTTAATCATGAGAGACGTAAAACTTTATCCTACCACAACAGGTCAGAGTTGGCTGGAGATGTCTGCATATAAGCATCACACATTCAAGAACAGCTCTGAAATCAAGGATGAATACGACTATATCGTCGTCGGAGCGGGGTATGGCGGCCATGGTGCGGCACGGCACTTGGCCGAGCTGCATCCTGACGCAAAGATCGCTGTTTTTGAAGCTATCATGATCGGAAACAATGACAGCGGCAAAAACGCCGGGTTCATCATCGACGTGCCGCACGACTTCGGTGACCAGGGCGCCTCGTCCTTTGAAGAAAACCAGAAGTACTTTGAACTGAATACCTTCATCATCAAATGGATGGAAGACACCATTAAAGAGAAAGGTATTGAAGACGTCGACTGGGACCATTGCGGCAAATATCTGTGTTGTGCGGAAACCAAGAGCTTCAAACTTATTGAGCATGAAATCGAAGAGCTCAAAAAGATGAATTGCTCCTATGAAGTGGTTGAAGGTGAAGACCTGTACCGGCGCACCGGCACCAGATATTACAAGAAAGCCCTGTACACCGCCGGCACAGTGCTCATCAACCCTGCGGATGTTCTGCGCGCCCTCTTCAGCGTGATGCCCGACAATGTGGATGTTTTCGAAGAATGCCCGGTAATGCGCATCGACGAAGGCAGCCCGTCCGGCATCGTTCTTCGGAGCGGCAAGAAGGTGAAGAGCAAGTTCGTCCTGGTCACAGGCGGACCGTTCATTCAGGAATTCGGCATCGGCAAGAAGGTGTTCTGTCCCGTGCTTTCCTATGGTGCATTCACCCGCCAGTTCACTGACGAAGAAATGCGTCATTTTGAAGGCGTGAAGCCGTGGGGCTGTACTGCCGGACACCCGGCTGGAACCACGGTCCGCTTCACCAGGGATAATCGCATCTTCGTTCGTAACGGCTTTGCTTTTGCCACTGATCTCACGACGTCACATCAGCGCATCCAGCGGTCCATTCCCAAGCTGCGCAAGGCCTATGAGAACCGTTATCCGGAACTCAAGCATGTCAACTTCGAATACGTTTATGGCGGCATGATTAACATGACCATGAACTTCCGCCCCATGATGATGCAGCAACATCCCACAGTCTTTGCGTCAGCCAGTGGAGAAGGTGCGGGCGTGGCTAAGACCAGCCTGATCGGCTACTACTTGGCGGAATGGGTCAGCGGTATGCCTAGTGCGAACCTGGATTTCCTCCGGAGGATATCCACTCCCAAACGGCTTCCTCCTGAACCGTTTCTGACCATCGGAGCCGAAGCCAGACTCTTCATCGAAGAGTTCAACGCCAAAAAAGAAATTTAACGCCCCACCCTAACCAACTCCTGCCTACGGAAGGATGCTGGCCATGCCTCCAGCATCCTTCCGGCAGGAGTCCTATGCCCAAAGGAGTATGACATGGAATTCATAAATTCTGCAGATTCAGCTGAAGTCATAGGCCCTTACAGTCATTGCGTGAAGGCCGGCAACACCTACTACATTTGCGGCCAGGTCCCTTTCCACCCCGTCACCGGTCATGTCGTCGGAACCACGATCAAAGAACAAACATTTCAGACTCTGTTCAATCTGAAGTCGGTTCTGGATGCCGCGGGGCTTGATATTTCAGACATTGCCAAGACCAATGTGTTCCTGACCAGCATGGATGATTTTGACGGATTCAATGAAGTCTACGCCGAATTCATGGGGAACCATCGGCCCGCTCGGCTCTGCCTTGGGGCAAGTGAAATCGCCCACGGCTGTCTGCTGGAGATGGATGCGATAGCCTACAAGGAATAGCAGAGCATCTGCTTTGAATATATTGTACTTCAACGTGTTATTTTATCCGAGAGGAGAGGTGTACAATGGCACCCAGTGGACAAAACAGTATCAATTTCGATGATGCTCCCTTTTCTTCCATTCATAAAAAAATCGCAGTGGGCACCTTCATGGGTCAGATCTGCGACGGGTATATTCTAGGCATTGTCGGCATTGCCCTATCCTACGCCACAGGAGTCCTGGGATTGAACGGTTTCTGGATGGGGCTTATCGGAGCAGGCGCTCTCTTCGGCATTCTGCTTGGAAGTTTGCTCACCGGTATCATCATTGACCACCTGGGAAGACGAGCCGCTTACGCGTTTGTCGCCCTTTTCAGTCTCGGGTTGTCCGTTGCACAGTTTTTCCTGACCGACCCGTTACATCTGGTTATTGTCCGGTTCCTGATCGGCATGTGTGTTGGCGCCGACTACACCGTTGGTGTCGCCCTGCTGAGCGAATGGACCCCGGAACGGATCCGGACCAAAATGATGAGCTGGCTCATGGCCGCCTGGACATTCGGCTACATCATCTCCTACTTCGCCGGTCTGTTCATCGCCTCCATGGGAGATTTGGGAGAAAACGGCTGGCGCTGGATTCTTTCCTCTTCTGCCGTGCTCGCTTTGATTACTCTTATTGTACGACTGGGAACCCCGGAGTCTCCGAGCTGGATGCTGTCCAAGAAAGGCGCTGGCGAGGCATTGAGCCTGGTCCAGAAGTATCTCGGCGGCAGCTACACTCTGCCTCCCACAGAAAAGAAAAAAGTCGCCTCGGCCTCCTTCTTCAGGCTGTTCAGCCCGGAACTGTGGCGCAACACCCTCACTTCCTGCACTTTCTTCCTTTGCCAGGTGCTCCCCTTCTTCGCCATCTCCATCTTCCTGCCGGTAGTCGTGAAGGGACTGCACATCGAAAACGCCCATGCCTCCGGAATGCTCTATAACGGATTCACCATGGTTGGCGTTTTGATCGGCATCCTGATTGCCGACAAGATATCCCGCCGCGCGTTCCTGCTGTGGACGTTCTATGGGTGCGCCGTCATTCTGACCGTCATGACCGTGTGGAAGGACATGCCCCCGACCCTGGCTCTCATTCTGTTGGGTGCATTCTCCACGGTTCTGGCCATCTCCATCGTTGCCGAATGGCTGTATCCGCCTGAACTCTTCCCCACGGAGCTCCGCGGCTCAGGTGTTGGCCTGACCATTGCCGCCAGCCGTATCGGTGCCGGCATGGGAACCTGGATGCTTCCGGTCGTCATGGAACAATATGGCGTCACCGTCACTCTGGCGTGTTGCATCGCAACGCTGGTCATCGGTGGTCTTGTCTGCCAGATCCTGGCTCCTGAAACCTCTCCCAAGTTCATGAAACGTGGAACTCAACCTGTCACCTCCGCAGCACGTGCCTCGGTATAATCCGTACCCGGCATGAACCCCGCTTGGCGATGCCCCCCCTGTACAGGGGGGGGGCATCGCCTCTCAAAAAACCAACCACACGACGAAAAGCATGCTTAGCATTTCTTCCGGCTACGGATTCGTTGTCCTAGCTGCCTGCTGCTGGTCTTTCATGACCATTTTTTCAAAGGTCCTTTTTGCCGCCGGACTTTCTCCTTTGGAGATATCCTTTTGGCGTGCCTCGCTCGGATGCCTTTGTTTTGGAATCAATGCGTCCTGCTCCCACTCATTGATGATTGAACCACGCCGGGCTGTGCTGTTCATGTCCTGGGGGATGATCAGTATCGGCGGATTGTTTTACGTATTCTTCATGTCAATGCAATACAGCGGCGCAGCCATGGGAGAAATATTATTATACACCGCACCTGTTTGGGTTGCCATTTTTTCTAAGTTCATTTCCCGTGAGAGCGTATCGGCTCTAAAATGGTCGGCCATCGGCATTGCGCTTTGCGGCGTTGTTTTTGTATGCTTTTCTGGAGGAAGTCTCCAGACAAAGACTTCTGTAACGGGCATTATTTGCGGTCTTGCTTCCGGGTTATGCTATGCTTCGCAATACCCTTTTTTCAAGCATTGGCAAAAACAGTACAAAACAGAAACGCTTTACACATATATGCAATTTGGCGGTTCTCTTGTTTTGCTGCCGTTCATCACTTTTCATACTCCCTATTCCACGCAAACATGGTCTTCCATTCTGCTGACAGCACTTCTTACAGGCTACGTGGCATTTTGGGCTTACGGACAAAGCATGAAGCGCATCCCTCAGGTCCACGTCGCGGTATCCTGCAATCTGGAACCGATTTTGGGAACGGTTTGGGTATGCTGCTTTTTTGGTGAAAACTTTACTTCCGCGGGTTGGATCGGATTTGCACTCATTCTCTGTGCCGTCCTTTTGTTGTCCCTGGAACGAAGGAACGAAAATGTTTCGTAAGGTTTGGATAAATTGCAGCGAAGCGTCTGGCGATATGTATGCCGGAGCCTTGACCGGAGAACTGCTCCGGCAAGATCCGACGCTTGATGTCAACGGCATGGGCGGGAAGATGATGGCCCAGGCGGGAGCCAAAGTGCATTTCCCGATGAGCCGGATTTGCTTCACCGGATTTATCGACGTGTTGTGCGGCCTGCCGGACATCTTTCGCCTACACCGGGAAATCACCAATCATTGGAAACAGGATCGCCCGGATGTGATTGTCATGGTGGATTGTCCCGACTTCAATCTCCCTTTGGCCAAAGCCGCCCACGCCATGCATATCCCGGTGTATTATTTCATGGCACCCCAGCTCTGGGCCTGGAAGCAACAAGGGCTGAAGACGTTGCAGGAATGTGTGCGCGCCATACTCTGCGCCCTGCCGTTCGAGCCGGAATACTTCCACGACAAAGGCTGCCGCCCGCTCTACGCGGGGCATCCCCTCCTGGACATGATTCCGTTGCAGTCTCTGGATTCATTGACTCCCGACCACCACCTTATAGGCCTTATGCCGGGAAGCAGAAAAAAAGAGATCGCCTTCCTGCTGCCCTCGTTTGCCGAAGCCGCCGCTCGAATCCATCGTGAAATGCCCCAAATGACTTTTTCCATTGCCCGCGCTCCGGGTATTGAGAAGGAGTTCCTCCTACGGTTCTGGCCGGAGAAACTGCCTGTGACCATAGTGGAGCCCGAAGAAAGGTTTCAGATGATCCGCATGTCCTGCCTGGTCCTGGCTGCATCCGGCACCGCTACTCTGGAAACCGGCTTGATCGGGACCCCGACCATAGTCTCCTATAAAATAGACCGGCCGGCCGCGTTTATCCTGCGTAAGATCGCCATCTCAAAATTCATCAGCCTGACCAATATCTTGTTCAAAAAAGAACTCTTTCCCGAATACTTACAAGAGAAGGCCACTGCGGAAAGCTACTACAAGCAAGCCATCACGTGGTTGAATAATCCGGACATGCTGCTCGATCTGCGCAACAGATTGCAAGCATTGCGGCATATTGCCGGTCCAATGGGCGGGATGCAGGCCGCAGCAAAAACAATTCTGGCACAATAAAAATGGAGGTTTGAAATGAAGATTGGTTTCATCGGAACAGGCAATATGGGCGGAGCCATTATCAGGACCCTTTCCGAAGTGGATGGTCTCACTTTGTATGGCTTGAACCAGACCAGAGCCAAACTGGAAGAATTGGCAAAAGAAACCGGTCTTGTCCCATGCGAAAATGTGCAGGAGCTGACGGAAAAATCGGATTTCATCGTTCTGGCCGTCAAACCGCAGCAGGCAAACGGCATCTGGTCTGAAATGGTTCCCGCTTTGACCAAGGAAAAATGCCTGATCTCCATTGCCGCAGGATTGACCCTGCAGTCGCTGAAAGACAGCACGCAGCATATATGTCCGGTCATCCGGGTCATGCCCAATACGCCGGCCCTGATCCGGGAGGGAGTGGCCGCCATTTGCCTTGATGACGACACCCTTACCGGACAACAGAAAACGTCTGTCCAGGAGATGTTCCAGCACTCCGGAGACGTGCACGTCTTGTCCGAGGATCAGTTTGACGCCTTTACCGCAGTCATCGGTTCTGGCCCGGCGTTTATCTATTACCTCATTGAAACCATGATAGAATCAGGTGTAGAGTTGGGTTTGCACCGTGATGCTTCCTCCCGGATGGTCAAAAAGCTGTTTCGCGGTGCCAGCCTTATGGCGGAACAGTCGAAAGAACATGTCAGCATGCTCAAGGAAATGTCCATTGCCCCGGCAGGGACGACGATTGCCGCCCTGGCCCATTTCGACCGCACTGCCGTACGCGGCAATATCATGGACGCCATTCGCAAGGCGTATGACCGCAGCATCGAACTGGGTTGACACGCGGCCACGGATACACGATGGAACACCCCGCAGACCGCCATGCGAGGAACGCGCTGAACGGCAACCAGACGTAACGCTGTTGTTCGCTGTATAACGGCATACCCCACCAGGCAGGAAAGACAATGAACACGCAGCAGGACCCTCGATTCAAACAGGCCAACCGGGAGGCGCTGCTCGCCCTGGCCGCCTATGGCGTATATTTTGTCTGGTGGTATGTGTTCAGCTTCGGCATGGGCAGCGCCGATCCCGAGACCTATTCCTACCCGTTCGGCTTTCCTGCGTGGTTCTTCTACAGCTGCATCCTGGGCTATCCCCTTATCACGGTCCTGCTCTGGCTGGTCGTGCGGTGTTTCTTCAAGGACATGCCGCTGGACGCCGAAGTTCCGGCCGCCACGACCAACGGTGAGGAAGGCGAGTGATGCCCGGTTCCATGCAAACCATCCTTCCCGTGGTCGTGTATCTGATTTCGTCCATCGGCATTGCGCTGTGGGCGCGCCGAAAAGCGTCCGCGGGCTCCTCGCAGGGGTTCATCGAAGACTACTTCATCGGCAGCCGTTCCATGGGGGGCTTTGTGCTCGCCATGACCATCATCGCCAGCTACACCAGCGCCAGCAGCTTTGTGGGCGGGCCGGGCGTGGCGTACCGGCTCGGCCTGAGCTGGGTATTGCTCGCCATGATCCAGGTGCCCACGGCCTTCCTCACTCTGGGCATTCTGGGCAAGCGCTTCGCCATAATGGCGCGGAAAACCCAATCCGTGACCATAACGGACTACCTGCGCGCCCGATACAAGAGCGATACTGTGGTCATCCTCTGTTCCGTGGCGCTGATCGTGTTTTTCATGGCTGCCATGCTGGCACAATTCATCGGCGGAGCCCGACTGTTTCAGACCGTCACGGGCTATCCGTATATCGTCGGACTCACCCTCTTCGGCATCAGCGTGGTGCTTTACACGGCTGTGGGCGGCTTCCGTGCCGTGGTGCTGACCGACGCCATTCAGGGCATCGTCATGGTGGTGGCCGTGGTCGTGGTGCTCCTGGCAGTCATCAATGCGGGCGGCGGCGTGGCGCAATGCGTCAGCACGCTCAAGGAAATCGATCCGGGCCTGATAACGCCCACCGGACCGAACAATGCCGTGCCCCAGCCCTTCACCCTCTCCTTCTGGGTTCTGGTCGGCATCGGCGTGCTCGGCCTGCCGCAAACCACGCAGCGCTGCATGGGCTACCGGGATTCCCGGGCCATGCACGACGCCATGACCATCGGCACTCTGCTCATCGGCTTCATGATCCTCTGCGCCCACCTTGCCGGGGCCATGGGACGCGCTGTCTTCCCGGATCTCCCGGCGGGCGATCTGGCCATGCCCACCCTGATACTGGAACTGCTGTCACCGGTCTGGGCAGGCGTTTTCATCGCAGGGCCGCTGGCCGCCATCATGTCCACGGTGGATTCCATGCTGCTGCTGGTGTCTGCCGCCATCATCAAAGACCTGTACATCCACTACCGGCTCAAAGGCGACGCCTCCCGGATGCCCGTGCTCACGCTCAAAAAGATGAGCTTCGCCATTACGCTGATCATCGGCCTGATGGTCTTTCTGGCGGCCATCGAACCGCCCGACCTGCTTGTGTGGATCAATCTCTTTGCCTTTGGCGGCCTGGAGGCCGCGTTCCTCTGCCCAGTGGTGCTTGGGCTTTATTGGGAAAAGGGCAACGCCACCGGAGCCGTGGCCTCCATTGTCTGCGGCGTGGCAACCTTCATCGCCCTGGTGATCTTGAAACCCGCCATGGGCGGAGTACACGCCATCGTTCCCACGACCCTGATTGCCGTCGCCGCCTTTGTCGCAGGCTCGTACCTGGGCCAGCCGAAAAAACCCGGTCAACACTCCGCAGCGTAACGCGCGCTTTTTCATAAGAAATATGGTGGTGGAGCTGAAGAGAACCGCACCCACGACTTCTTGAATGCCATGCACGAAGACTGACGTGTAACTATCTAAATGTTTTGACTTTTTATTGTGCTGTAAACAAAAAATCAGTGATGTTGAAGGCGTGTTGAATGAGTTTGGTTGACCGGATGGTTGACCAAAAGTTGGGCTATTTTGAGCTAGCTATGACGACACGTATCCCCATATTCTGAAACCTAGATATTTTCTATAAAGTAATATAGATTTGGCGTGCCCGATAAATCTACTATCAAGAGGTCAGAATGACTAACGTTGAAATAATTATGATCTGCATCGGATTAATAACCATCTTCGCTATCATCTATGGCCCCATTGCTGCAGTCAAAGTGGGCAAGGAACTTCAAGACCGCCAGCACAGCTTAAACAGGAAAGACGCCATATTCACTAACCTCATGTCTATGCGCCGCATTAATTTTCATATCGACCATGTGAAAGCTCTAAATATGATCGACGTTGAATTCGCATCAAATAGTCCTGAAGATAAAGCTATCCGAGACAAATGGAAGCGATACCTCAACCATCTAGACGATCATGCCCAATGGGGGAAGGACGGCGAAAGGTGGGTAAAGGATAAAGACAGTCTATTCTTTGACCTTCTAGAAGTGATGGCAAAAAGCCTAAGCTATGATATCCAACGTTCTCAAATCGAACGAGGCGGCTATATACCTCAACGCTATATAGATATAGATACAGAACAACAGACCGTTAGGCGCTGTATTATCAACCTCGCCTCCGGAATTAATACACTCAAGATTTACAACGACTGTGAAGACCCTACACCTGACTCTGTCAAAAAGAAGGACGCTGAAACGGATGAGAACAAAGGATAGCTTAATAGCACCCTTAAGCACTGGCTAAACTCCATCCCGCCTCATACACCCTCAAAAATAGCTCACACACTATTTTAATCTGTAATCTTAACACTTCAACCAAAATTCGGTTGACCATCTGTTTGACCATCACAAGAAAAGGACCATCCAGCCTAAGCAGCTAAACGGTCCTTTTTCTTTGAAAATATGGTGGTGGAGCTGGAGGGAATCGAACCCACGACCTCTTGAATGCCATTCAAGCGCTCTCCCAACTGAGCTACAGCCCCACTGCGTGGGAGAGTTTTACTGCCTCTTTTCCGTTTTCTTGTCAATATCCCGGACCGGGCTTGCGCCACTTTTCCGCACTCCTTTTTTCCAAGGCAGGCCGGGCGTTGCGGACAGGACTTTGACGCGGCTAAATCTTCTGTTCCACTTCGGCAAAACAAGGAATGCAGAGCGTCTTGCCGCTGAAGCGCCGAGTGCGTGATTCCATGACTGATTCGCCGCAGCTTTCGCAGACCAGACTGCCCAGAATCTGCGCGGGCCGGGGCGGGCCGCATTGCAGAGGCGTGATCTGAAACATCTCCTCCAGGTCCATGTGCATGAAACGGTTCTTCAATTCAGCGCGCAGCGCATCCAGGCGTTCGAGGTCCGCGTCCGTGGCCTTGCCGTCGGCAATCCGCACCATGAGCTCACCCATTTCCGTATCCATGCCGGCGCGTGCGCCCGGATCAAGCAACAGGCGCAGTCCCTTGCCTGATTTCCGGTCATAGAACGAAAAGGCCATCTTACCGTAGTCGCGGTGCAGGAAATTGCCTTTGCCGTAAGTGCAGCCCGTGAGGAACTGAATGGCATCCACCCCGCACATGTCGGTCTCTGACACGGCCACCATCTCGATATCCTCGGGCCTGCCCAGTTCGCGCACGGCCAGTTCCACAGCGCGAATGCCGATGCTCAGGCCCGGGCAACTGTGGCCGTGAAAAGCGATGGTCTGTTCGATGACGTCCTTGGGAATCATACAGGGCATGGCGTTCACCTCTTTGTTGCGTTCACACCGCAGGCACGATCATGAGATGTCCCTGCACCGTGTGCACGTGCACGGGCAGGCCGTAGACCTCTTCCACCACCTCGGACGTGACCTTGCAGGCCGGGCCTGTGGAGTGGATGCGCCCATCCTTGAGAAACAGGACTTTGTCCGCGAAACGCAGCGCCGTGTTCAGGTCGTGCATGGTCATGACCGCGCCGATGCCGTGTTCGTCCACCACGCGGCGCAGCAGGGTCAGAATGTCGATCTGGTTCTTGAGGTCCAGGGAGCTGGTCGGCTCGTCCAACAGCATGAGCCTCGGTTCCTGGACCATGGCCCGGGCTATGGCCACCTTTTGCAGCTCCCCGCCGCTGAGTTGGTCGATGTGTCGCAGAGACAGGTCTTCCATGTGCAAACGTTTCAGGGCCGAATCGACCATGCACAGATCCTGATCCGTGGCTTTCCAGCGGATATGCGGCTTGCGGCCCAGAAGCACCGCGTCAAAGACCGTCAGGCGCGCCGTGCCGCTTTTCTGGGCCACATAGCCGATGCCCAGGGAAATTTCGTGCGGCCGCATCTTGAGCACGTCGCGGTTCTCGACCATGACCATGCCCGCAGTGGGCCGGTGGATGGCATTGATGCACTTGAGCAGCGTGGTCTTGCCCACGCCGTTGGGCCCGAGAATGGCCAGCAGCTCGCCGCTTTCCACGCCGAAATCCACGCCCCGGAGTACGGGATGGCCGTTATAGCTGAAATCCACGCCCGAGACCGAAAGGATCATCGCCCGTGCCCCCTGATAAGGATCATCGCCCGTGCCCCCTGATGATGAGATAAATGAAGATGGGCGCGCCCATGAAGGCCGTGAGCACCGAGACCGGCAGGGTGTGCGGCGCAAGCACCAGCCGGGCCGCGATGTCCGAGACGAGCAGGAGCAGTCCGCCGCCCAGCAGGGTCGCGGGAAGCAAAAAGCGGTGGTCCGAACCGATGATCCGCTGGACCATGTGCGGCACCACCAGCCCCACGAAACCAATGATGCCCAGAAAGGCGATGATCACGGCGGTGAGCATGGACGCCAGCAGCATGCCCAGCATGCGCACCCGTTCCACACGTACACCGAGCCCCTTGGCGGTCTCGTCCCCGGCGCTGATGGCATTGTAGTTCCAGCTGTTGGCCATGAAATACGCGGACGCGGCCACGGTGCAGGCCGTGATGACGCCCAGCTCGGTCCAGGATGCGCGGGCCGTGTCCCCGAAGGTCCAGAAGACCATGGCGGCCAGTTGCACGTCGTCCGCGAAGAATTGCAGGAACATGGTCCCGGCAGTGAAGAGTGTGCCCAGGGCCACGCCGGTGAGCACCATGACTTCGGGCGTAGCCCCGCGCAGTCGCGACACGCCCACGATCACGCCCGCGGCTGCGACGCTGCACAGAAACGCCGCCGCAGTGGTCACGTAGGGATTGGTGATATTCACGCCCCCGCCGCTGCCCGAGGTCACGGCGCCGCCGTCCAGGAGCATTACGGAAAAAGCCGCGCCAAACGCGGCCGCATGGGAGATGCCCAGGGTGAAGGGCGAGCCCAGGGGGTTGCGCAGGATGGACTGCATGGCCGCTCCGGCCAGCGCCAAACCAGCCCCGGCCACCATGGCCGCCAGAGCCTGGGGCAGGCGGATGCTCCAGACAATGGCCTCGAACCGCTTGGGCACGTCCAGGCCCATGAGGCTCCGGGCCACATCGCCGAGCGGGATGCGCGCCGCGCCCAGAGAAATGGCGACCAGCAGGGCCGCCACGAGCAGCACGCCGGACAGGGCCACGACCGACACTTTCCACCCGATGTAGCGCCGGTATTCGGCGGGTATCTGTCCGTCGGAAAAATGCACGTCAGTTCACCGGCACGGGCTGATAGGCCAGCCCCTGGAACATGGCGTTCAGGTCCTTGAAGACAGGCTTGCCCACGAGGAAGGTGTAGATTTCGTCGGTCTTGGCCGCCGGGTCCACGTCCGCGAAACGCTCCGGGTGGAGCAGCTTGCCGATGTAATAAGCGTTGGCCAGGATGGAGCCATAATTCCGGGTGTACCAATTGTAGGGCAGCAGGCCGTACACCCTACCCTCTTTGACCGCGGACAAGGTGCGGTAGGCCGGATCGGTGCGCAGTTCGTACAGGCCGCCCGCCTCCTCGCCCAGTTGCAAGGTGGCCAAATCCAGGAACAGATAGTCCGGATTCCACTGCACGATCATTTCCTTGGCCACATCCGAATGGCTCAGTTCCTTGCCGGACAGCCCTTCGGTCCAGGCCAGGTTTCGGGCGTTCACGAACGCGAAGGGCGGATAGGCTGGCTCGGTGGACTGATAGCCGTGCGGCCCCTTGAAGGCCACGCCACCCACAAACACCGTGGGCCGCTCCTGCTCCGGGACATCCTTGGTGCGCCGCTGCAAATCCGCGATCTGGGCCTCCATGAAGGCGATCACTTCTTCGGCGCGCACCTGCTTGCCCAATACCTCGCCCATGGTGCGCAAGGACTGGTAGAGCTGCGGACGTTTCCCGCCAAGATCACCATAATCGAGCACCACCACGGGAATGCCGGTCTTGTTCTGCAACTCCGCCGGGTCATAGCCCATGCTGGAGGCGTAGGTCTTGAGAATCACCTGGGGTTGCGGCTCCAGGGTCAGGATCAGCTCGGGGTTGTCCCGTCCCCGGAATTCTCCGAAGATGGGCAGGGTCTTGAACTGCGGATTGGCCAGGGCATAGGGCCGGGCGTCGAAAGAGGAACGCCGCGATTCGATGTCGTCCACGGCCACGACCATGGGCTGTGCCTGAAGGTAGCTGAGCAGACGCAGGCATCCAGAGCCCGAGCAGATGACCCGCTCCACGCGGTCGGGTATCTCGACGTTTTTACCCAGTGCATCGTAAACCGTGCGGCTTTCCGCATAGGCAGACGAGCCGGACAAGACCAGCAGACACCCCAAAACGGCCAGGGCAACAAATCGCATGTCCTCACCTCCGAACAAGCCTGTTTTTATTTTTTAGATGCTCTGAGTAGTATTGATTTGTATTTGGTATCACTACCCATATAGACACTCGGCCACAAAGCGTCAAGGTGGTGTAAAAACAATGCGTTGTGTGCAAAGGATACACCTCGCACCCTGAAGGACGCCCTTCCTGTGAGTCTTTGGTTCAATGATATTGTTAGACAACGGCAAGACCGCACGTAATAACAACATGAAGATCAATCCGTGCAAAGCGGCCTTGCCTTTTGGTTCCCATATCTTACTCTTTCATTTGGAGGGACTGCGTTTCGGACATGCGTTCGCAACCACAAGGAGGCAGTCATGTTCATCGCCACCGCCCGGATTCCCAAGGAACATTTTGACCGGGACCCTGTTGTGCGGGCCAAGATCGACGCAATGCAGCGCCACCTGGAAAACCTGGCCCAGGAGGGGGGACTTGATCCCCAATTCAATGTGGTGCGGGTCATTACGGAAAGCGAGGTTCGCATCGGCATCAGCGAGGACATGGAATTGTTCCTGCGCGAGGTGCCCGGAACCGCCGCCTACCACTGACGGGTACGGCTCGCGAGCCTGTTTTGAGCCCCCTGTCCCTTTGTCGGACAGGGGGCGCTCTCTTTGGCCTGGGCGCAACGGACTGGGCATACGCATTTCCGGCCTGCCCGGCTTGACCATTGACAAGCGGCCCGTTCTGTTTGAGGAAACCCCTCAAGGAGAACATTCATGAGCGGATACATATTTCAGAGTCCTTCGCGGATCATCTTCGGCAGCGGCGTAGTTTCCAGAACCGGCGAGGAAGCGGCCCGTTTCGGCTCCCACGCCCTTGTGGTCACCGGCAAAGGCTCGTCCTCGCGCACAGGCAGCCTGGACAACGTGCTCGCCTCGCTCAAGGCCGCCGGTGTCGAAGCCGTTCTTTTCGCCCAGGTGGAAAGCGATCCCAGCGTGACCACGGTGGAGGCCGGAGCAGCCCTGGCGCGTGAAAAGAAATGCGACGTGATCGTGGCCCTGGGCGGCGGCAGCCCCCTGGATGCGGCCAAAGGCATCGCCCTGCTGCTGACCAATCCCGGCGGCATCGTGGACTATGAGTTCAAGGCCCCGGAAAAGGACGGACTGCCCATCGTCGCCGTGCCCACCACGGCAGGCACCGGCTCGGAGATCACCCGCATCACCGTGATCACGGACGTGGACCGCAAGGTCAAGATGCCCATCATGGGCGCGGGCCTGATCCCCAAGGTAGCCCTGCTCGACCCGGAACTGACCCTGAGCCTGCCGCCCCACGTGACCGCGGCCACGGGCATGGATGCCCTGACCCACGCCATTGAGGCCTACATTTCCAAACTGGCCACGCCCATGAGCGACCTACACGCCCTGGAAGCCATCCGGCTCATCGGCGCGAACCTGATCAAGGCCGTGAACTCCCCGGACAACCTGGCGGCACGCGAAGGCATGCTGCGCGGCCAGATGCACGCGGGATTGGCCTTCGGCAATTCCTCCGTGGCACTGGTGCACGCCATGTCCCGCCCCTTGGGCGCGCATTTCGGCATTGCGCACGGCCAGGCCAACGCCATGCTGCTGCCCGTGGTCATGGACTTCAACCGCGTGGCCGCGCCCGAACGCTTCCGCGATATCGCCGTGGCCCTGGGCGAAAAGATCGGCGACCTCAGCCTGCGCGACGCGGCCCGGACCTGCGTGCTCAGCGTGGAGGAAATCTTCGAGGAAACCGGGCTGGAAGACCACCTTTCGGCCTTCGGCGTCACCGAGGCCGACATCGACAGGCTGGCCGAGGACGCCGCCGGCAATGCCAGCGCCAAGGTCAATCCGCGCCAGGCCGACAAAGAAGACATCGCGGCCATGTATGCCGCGGTTTTATAGCGCTCCCGCTTTTATCGGAATAAAACACAGCCGCCCCCTGTCGGACATTCTCCGGCAGGGGGTGTTTCGTTCACGGACAAGGGACAAGACAATTCGACTCCATCGCTCTACTGCCCCGCCCTGCTCTTGCCGAAACGCACAGTCGCCCCTCTTCTCGTCCCGCCGCGCATTGCCAGAGCGGCGCGCTTTGCGTATGAAGAGGCGTCAAACTCCAGCGAGGCCCATGACCGTATTCAAACGCATTCTCATCAAGCTGCTCTGGGTGTCCGTGGTCTTCTTCGGCATCACGGTGATCAGCTTCTGGGTCATCCACCTGGCTCCGGGCTCGCCCACGGACCTGGAGACCCAGCTCAACCCTGCGGTCACGCCAGAGGCCCAACAGCGGCTTCAGGAACTCTACGGACTGGACAAGCCCATCCACGAACAATACGCGGCCTGGCTCGGCAGGCTCGTGACCTTCGACTTCGGCCAGTCCATGTCCGGCGACCACCGGCCCGTCTGGGACAAAATCAAGGAACGCCTGCCCCTGACCTTCGGCATGAATGTGGCATCATTGATCCTGACGCTGTTCATCGCCGTTCCCATCGGCGTGCTCTCGGCCTGGAAGCGTGGCGGGGCCTTTGACAAGGGCATGACCGTGCTCGTGTTCGTGGGCTTTGCCATGCCCGGATTCTGGCTGGCCCTGCTGCTCATGCAGCTCTTCGGCATCTGGTGGAACGTGCTGCCCATTTCCGGCCTGACCAGCATGGATTTCCCGCACATGGGCTTTTTCGAGCAAATGTGGGATCTGGCCCGACATCTGGCCCTGCCCATCTTTATCTACACCTTTGGCTCCCTGGCCGGACTTTCCCGCTTCATGCGCACCAGCATGCTCGAAGTCCTGCGCCAGGACTACATCATGATCGCCCGCGCCAAGGGCCTGCCCGTGCGCACCGTGATCTTCAAGCACGCCATGCGCAACGCGCTCATGCCGGTCATCACCATCTTGGGCCTGTCCATCCCCGGCCTCATCGGCGGCAGCGTGATCATCGAATCCATCTTTGCCCTGCCCGGCCTGGGCCAGCTTTTCTACCAGGGCGTCATGGCCCGCGACTACCCGCTGATCATGGGGTCGTTGGTGCTCGGCGCCATCCTGACCCTGGCAGGCAACCTGCTGGCCGACCTGGGCTACGGTCTGGCCGACCCGCGCGTGCGCCTGGGCAAGGGGGACGCATGAGCCGCGAACTGCGCCGCACCTCGTTCCTCTCGCGCCACGGCCTGTTTCTGGCCGGACTGCTCATCGTGGGTTCCATTTCCCTGGCCGCGCTTCTGGCTCCCTGGATCGCTCCCTACAACCCAACAGCCATCGACGTGGACGCCATCCTGCTGCCGCCCTCGCCCGAACACTGGCTGGGCACGGACGCCCTGGGCCGCGACCTGCTCTCGCGCATGCTTTACGGCGGACGCGTCTCGCTCTGGGTGGGATTCGTCGCCGTGGGACTGGCCACGGCCATCGGCCTGGTCCTGGGACTGGCCGCTGGCTACTTCGGCAAACTCACGGACGAAATCATCATGCGCGGCGTGGACGTGATGCTCTGCTTTCCGAGCTTTTTCCTGATCCTGGCGGTCATAGCCTTTCTTCAACCCAGCCTGACCAACATCATGATCGTCATCGGCCTGACCTCCTGGATGGGCGTGGCCCGTCTGGTGCGCGCCGAGACCCTGACCCTGCGGGAACGGGACTTCGTGCTGGCCGCACGCGTGGCCGGAGCAGGCTCCATGCGCATCATCTTCTTGCACATCCTGCCCAACGCCCTTGCGCCCGTGCTGGTCTCCGCCACGTTGGGCGTGGCCGGGGCCATCCTGGTGGAGTCGTCTCTCTCCTTCCTGGGCCTGGGCGTACAGCCCCCGGACCCGTCCTGGGGCAACATGCTCACCGAAGGCAAGGAAGTGCTCGGCATTGCATCCTGGCTCTCGGTCTTTCCCGGGCTGGCCATCCTCGTCACCGTGCTCGGCTACAATCTGTTGGGCGAAGGCCTGCGCGACATCCTGGACCCCCGCTTAAAGCAGTAGCTTCTCCTTTCTCTCGGCCCCTCTTCCCACACCTCTCGTTTCCCGTCCTTCTTTTCGTGTCGGACGGACGAAAACAACGCTCCGTTCCGCAACCAAGGCTCCCGCACTCAATTAGCTTGACATCCAAACTATCACTATTTAAGAAAGCTTGGAAATCAAATCAATTTAAGGTGACCCCATGCAAGATTCCTTGTTCCTTGTTGCCGTACAATCCGCGTTGATCCTTGGTCTCGTGCACGGCGTCAACCCTTGCGGCCACTCCTGGCTGGCGCTGGCCCCTTTCGTCTCGGGCGAGCGCAGCGGCAAGCGCGTGCTTCTGCTCACCTCCTCCTTTCTGGGCGGCACGGCCCTGGCCTGTCTGCTCATCGGTCTGAGCCTGGGCGCAATATCTGCGGCCATTCCGCCCCGCTTCAGTGACTGGATGGAAATGCTTGCCTCGGGCGCGGTCATCGTGTTCGGCCTGATTCTCCTGATCCGGCCCCATCTGTTGCACAGCCATGAACATGACCACGAACACGGGCATGACCATCACGATCATCACGACCATGCGCACCACGGGCACGACGCCTGCGCCTGTTCCGCGCACCCCGGACTGAAAAGCCGCATCAACAAGGCAGCCGCCCCGGGGCTGTTCGCCTTCGGTTTTGTGAACATGATCGTTCCCTGCCCCACGGCGGCCATCATGTATTCCTACGCCCTGAATTCAGGCAGTGCCTGGCGCGCCACAGCCGTATTCGGAGCCTACGCCCTGACCACGGCCCTTGCCGTGGGCGGCGTGATCTGGCTGCTCTTCCGGGCCACGGCCCTGGTCCGTCGGCTGCGAAGCGAGCACGCCGAGGAATGGATCATGCGCGGCATCGGTGCCATGACCGTGGCTTTTGGCGTGTATGCGTTGTATGTGGACCTGGGCGCTTAAGCAGGGAGGAAAATATGGCCAAGGAACACAGGCCGAACAGCGATCTGGCACATCTGATCATCGAATTTTACGAGAAGCTTTCTTCCTGGGAACACGGCGTGGTGCGCGGCACGGGCCTGACCCCGACCCAGATGCACGTCATCGAGGTGCTGGGCGTACACAAGGCCCTGCGCATGAAGGAACTGGCCGAACGCATGGGCGTGACCACGGGCACCCTGACCGTGGTGGCGGACAAGCTGGAGCAGCGCGGCCTGCTCCGCCGCAAGCCCAACACCGAGGATCGCCGATCCATCCTGGTGGAGCTGACCGACGCGGGCCAGGAGCGTTTCCTGGAGCACGACAAGCTGCACCACGACCTGACCCACGACATCACCGCCGACCTGACATCCGAGGACGCGGCCTGTCTTGAGGCCTGCCTGCGCAAGATCAACCGGAGATTTTAAAAAATCAACGACAGGCGCACCCGCCGCCAGAGGACGGGGCAAAGGCTTCCAATCCCTGGGGCGGCCTGCATTGTCCGGCCTGAGCCGTGCAAGCTTCCACGAACATCATGAACCAGAATGCGATCCGCTCCACGCTGTTCGTAAGCCGGTGCCCGTCCGGCACCATGTGCAGGGTACAGCGCGAAATCTCGGCCAGACGCAGGACATTGGCCGCAGGCACCATTTCGTCCAACCAGCCGTGCACCACTTCCAGAGGCGCGGACATTTTCGCGAACTCCTGACGCGCATAGCCCGGCAAATACACTGCCGGAGCCAGGCAGAACACGCCCAGCGGACGCAACTCCAGTGACGCGCACAGGCTCACGTACCCGCCCATGCTCGACCCGGCCAGCAGCACAGGCCCGGGAATCTTGGCGCAACGTTCCAAAAGCCGTTCCACGCGGCGCTCGGGCGCATCCGGGATGTTGTTCAAATCCTGATAGTCCACCACTTCGAAATCCACTTCCAGTTGCCGGGCCATGTCGGCCATGCGCCTGCTCTTTGCGCCCCAGGGCTGGGCATCCTTGCCATGAGACCAGATCACCGTCGCGCTCATTCCATTTCTCCTTTGGCTGCGCCGCAGCGCCGCCGGAGAAAATCTTGCAGATTTTCCGCGCGGCTGCAACAGCATTGCACTCAAGGCTTCAGCGCGTTGACATACGCAGCCTCGGCGGACATAGTATGAACTGAATTGCGGGTCTGCCTTGAAAGCATCAAGACTGCGCCGTGCCCTACGCCGCGCCAAGGGGGGACATCATGAAAACCAGCCTTACCTTTGTCTGCGCCGTGCTCATTGCCGGAATCTTTGCAACCGGGGCTTTGGCCCAGGATGCCACCTTCAACAATCCGCGAATCCGCGGCCTTGCCGTGGACCATTGCCTGACCTGGGCCACGCAATGCGACTGGCCCGCTGCCCACGCTTTTTGCCGCGAAATGGGTTATGCCCAGGCCTCGGCCTGGACCTGGGACTACATGTCTCCGACCCTGGTCCTGGGTTCGGGACAGGTCTGCGAAGGGCGCTGCGGCGGATTCACCTCCGTGACCTGCACCCGTGGGGGCAGCAATACCGGAGGGATTCGCCAGGGGCAGGGTCGCCCGTGCAACTCCAACAACGACTGCCCCAACTCCATCTGCCTGCTCGGCGTCTGCGCCCAGTAACGGGCTGTGGGGCCGCGCCGTGACGTTGCCCGCACGTATCGGTTCTCCGGCCCCAGCCCCGTCCATGGTAATATACTGTTCGCTTGCCGGTTTGGCAGGGGCTCCCCCAACAAAAACGGCCCGCCATCCGAATCTCGGAGACGGGCCCATGGTCATTTCATTCCAATTGTCCGGTTAGATTAATATTTCCCGAACTCGTCATCATTCAAATTGATCACGATATCCTCATTATTGTTTCGTCCCGCACCGTTCTTGGTTTGAGCGTTCTGTCTGGAATTTCTCGCGGCAGAACCCCAAGCGTCCTGCGGGGTATTGCTTCCACGCCCCGAGTCGGCATTCGCACGTACACCAGCAACGCTCTTTCCGCATGACCTTCTTGCGTCCCCCTGGGGCAGCGGCTGCGAAGGCCTACGTTGCACACGCAATGTTGAAGATTCCGGACGCGAGAAATCGGTTCCGTCTGCACCGGAACGCAGACGGAAATTGGCCAACAAGGAACGAAGCATCCCGGCCTGGCCCGACAGTTCCTGTGCCGCGGACGATGTTTCTTCGGCATTCGCGGTATTCCGTTGGGTTACGGTGTCCACCTGCTGCAATCCCTGAGTCACTTCCATGAGCGCATGGGACTGCTCCGAAGAAGCCGTGGCAATGGCGTCCACCAAGGTCGCAACTTCCGTGACTTCCGTTACAACAGCCCGGATGCTTTCTTCGGTTCTATCCACTATTTCACTGGTCCGCCGCACCTTGTCTCCCGAGCCTTCTATCAACTGCGCCGTTTCCTGGGCCGCCTTGGCGCTTCGCGAGGCAAGATTGCGCACCTCCTCGGCCACCACGGCAAAACCTTTGCCGTGACTTCCTGCCCGCGCAGCCTCCACAGCCGCATTCAAAGCCAGCAGATTGGTCTGGAAAGCGATTTCGTCGATGACCTTGATAATTTTGGCAATGGCATCCGAAGCGTCACTGACTTCCCGCATGGCCTCGACCATATGCCCCAAATCTTCGCTTCCTTTACGGGCGCTCTCGCGCACGGCTTGCGCATTTCGGCTGGCGCGCGCCGCATTTTCCGCATTATCCTTGGTCTGGGAAGACACCTGCGTCAGAGAGCTGGTGATTTCCTCCAGAGAAGCAGCCTGTTCCGTAGCTCCCTGGGACAGGGCCTCGCTCGCAGCGGAAACCTGTCCGGCACCGGAATCCACCTCCAGGGAGCTTTGCAGAACGGAACCGAGCACTTGATTTAAATTGTACGACATCTGATCCAAGGCCTTGCCGAGCACATCCTTATCCGAAGCAATCTCCACCTCGCAGGTCATGTCGTTGGAAGCAATGGTCTGGGCCAACCTTACCTTGCGTTCCAAATCGTCGGCCATCCCATTGAGTGAACACGCCAACTCACCGATCTCATCCTTGGAATCATGCTCCAACCGTTCGGAAAGATCGCCCATGCGTACCAGTTGGGCCAATGCTGCGGCCCGGCGGATCGGTTCGGCAATGGTTCTCGCCAATACCCAAATCATGGCGCACAGCAGCAGCACCACACCCAGGCTGATGCCTACCGCTCGGAAAAGCATGGCTTTGGAGTCCGCCAGGACCACGTCCATGGGGATATCCACGCCAAAACCCCAATATTGTCCTTCGCCGGTCACATCGACGGGCACGAAGATACGGTGCCATTGGGCATCATCCGTTTCAAAGTCGAACGTTATTTCCTGCCCCGCAGATATGGCGGCATGAATGGCCTTTGCCGTGTCCGCGCCGAATGCCTCCGACAACGGCTTGCCCATCATGTCTTTATTCGGGGTGCCAACGAAGGAATCGTCGTCGGCCACGATATAGGCCCTTCCGGAACCGAACGGGGTGATACCGGCGGCCATGTCCATGAAGGCCGTGACATTGTAGTCGATCCCTACGACTCCCCGAAACTGGCCATTGACAAGCACGGGCACACAGGAGTCAATCCCGAGCACAGCCTTTCCACCCGCATTGAATGTATAGGGAGCCGTCATGTAGTCTTTTTTTGTCTTACGTGGTACTACGTACCACATTGCGGTGTCAGAATCGCCACATGGTTGCACCTCTATGCCTGTTGGCGTCCGAAAATAGTATGGTTTGTATCTGCCTGTAGCATCGTACGCCTTGCTGGAATTCGCCCAAAACGCATCATCCCCGCCCAGGGCGTTCGGCTCAAAGCAAGCCCACATACCGAGAAAGGATTCCTCGCGCTCCACGACTCGCTTCAATACACGTCCGTATTGTTCGCGCGTAATATCATTCCCGGCCTGGAGCGATGATTCATAGAGCGCAGCCACAACCCGCGCCTGATCCATGATTGGGTTAATGAAATCAACGACCTCTAAAGCGTACCGCTCTGCGGTTTGACGTGCCAGGTCTTTGGCGTCAGATTCCGCAGCTTGCCCCATCCAGTATGCGAGCAAAAGGCTGGTGGCGACCATCCCAACAGCAACGACCGCGCACGTCGGCAACAATATTTTATTGCGTATACCGAGATTCTTCAACATTTCTGAGCCCTCCGTATAAGTATTGTTGACTTTCCCCTACCTTCATTGTCTCCCATATGCCATACTATTCTTTCCGCCCTTTCATTTCACCGAAAGCGTCTGCTTGGCAGCGCGTCCCAGTTGGGATACAAACGACTGAAGCGAACACCGCCGGAGAAACCCCCATAATGCTCGAACTGCTCCGCATACACGACCTGGCGCTGATCGAAGATGCCGAACTCGAATTCACCGCAGGGCTGAACGTGCTCACGGGTGAAACAGGTGCAGGCAAATCCTTTATCCTGCGCGCCCTGGACTTTCTCACGGGCGAACGCATGGGCCGCGAAATGATCCGGCCCGGCAAGGAAAAGGCCATGGTCGAGGCGCTCTTTG
Source organism: Desulfovibrionaceae bacterium (assembly GCA_036541255.1). GTDB lineage: Bacteria > Desulfobacterota > Desulfovibrionia > Desulfovibrionales > Desulfovibrionaceae > Paucidesulfovibrio. Next base: position 33,031 of record JAZHDD010000045.1, read on the forward strand.
CGTTGCCCGAAGGCGACACCCTGATCCGCCGCGAACTATCCGCTGAGACTGGCCGCAGCCGCATCTACGTCAACGACCGTCTGGCCTCCCAGGACACCATCCGCGACCTGCGCCCCAGGCTCCTGGTCCACACCAGCCAACACGGCCAGCAAAAACTCCTCTCCCCGTCCTATCAGGGCCGCATCGTGGACGGCTTTCTCCCGGACCCGGGTTTGCTGGCCGAACGCGAACAGGCCCTGGCCGGGCTGAACGCCATTTTGGAAGAAAAAAAGGCCCTGGACGAGCGTGCCAGCGATCTTTCCAGCCAACGCGAACTTCTGGAATTCCAGCGGGCCGAGATCGAAAAAGTGGACCCGCAACCCGGCGAGGAAGAGGAGCTGGACGCCCTCAAGACGCGGCTCAAAAACCAGGAGACCACTGCCGAATCCCTGGGACGCGCCCTGGAGCTGTTGCGCGGCGAAGTGGCCCTGTCCGACATTCTGGGCGCGCTTTCGCGCCAGATGAACGAAGTGGCGGCCATGTATCCGGACTTTGCCGAAGACCGCGAGGCCGTGGACGATTTCCGTCACCGCCTGGACGACCTGGAGTCCCGTTTGCGCCGCAATCCCGCCGAGGAATATGTGGAAGGCGATCTCAACGAGGTGGAATCCCGGCTCTTCGACATCTCGCGCCTGAAACGCAAGCTGGGCCGCTCCCTGGAACAGATACTGGGGCTCCGCCGGGAAATCGACGAAAATCTATCCTTTCTCGACGCCTGCGCCCTGGACCGCAAGCGTCTGGTCAAGGCCGAAGCCGAAGCCGCAGAAAAGCTGGGCGCGGTGCTCACACGCCTCAATGCCGCACGCACCGCCGCAGCCGAAACATTCTGCCGCCGGATGGAGCTCGAACTGGCAGACCTGGGCTTTTCCGAACATGCCCGCGTGGACATGGAATTCACTCCCCACGAGCCGTATCCGGGCCTGACCGAACTGCGCGGCAGACTGATGTGGATTCCCAACCCGGGCCAGCCGCCCCAGCCCATGGAACGCATTGCTTCGGGCGGCGAGCTCTCGCGCTTTCTTTTGGCCCTGGTCAGCATCCGCTCCGGCCTGGGCGACGCCCTGCCCTCCCTGCTTTTCGACGAAGTGGACGCGGGCGTGGGCGGCCTGACCCTGAACAGCCTGGGCGACAAGCTGCGCTCCCTGGCCGAACGGCAGCAGGTGCTGCTCATCACGCACTGGCCTCAATTGGCCTCCCTGGCCGGCCGCCATTTCCTCATCGCCAAGGAAGTCCACGAAGGCCAGACCTATACCCGCTGCAGCAGGCTGCGCCCCGAAGACGTGCGCGAGGAGCTTTCGCGCATGGCGGGCGGCGGCGAACAGGGGCAGGCTCTGGCAGGGAAGCTCCTGCAAGAGACCTAGCGCAAACCCGACCAAGTCTGTTCCCGGCTCGATTTTTATCCCCCTTTGTGCGACAAGATGGCGAGCGGCGTCGCCGCAAACACCGAACGTTGGAGAAGCCATGCATCTGACCTTGAAATTCGACACGAAAGACGTTGACTGGACCTTGGCCGCCGCCATCTACGAGGAGGCCGGATTCAAAAACCGAAACGCCGAAAACCTGCAACAGGCCTTTGCCGCCTCGGACGGCGTATGCTTCGCCTTTGACATGAACCGCATGATCGGCTTGTGCCGCGTTGCCGAACAGGACGGCAAGCCCGCCCTGCTCGATCTCTGCATTGTCCCGTCCTACAAGGGCTTTGGCCTGGGGCACACCATGCACGACTATCTCTCCCGCAAATACGACTCCGCAGTGCCCGTGCGCGGCACGGACGAGACGGAAACGGCCTTCTACAAGGGCATGGAAATGTCCGAGCTGTTGGATTAGGAGGCGAGAGTGAACACAGGTCTGTTCATCTCTTTATACATCAAGATTTTTTTCCTGCTCACGCCCTTTTTCGGACTCTCGGCCTTCATGGCCATGACCCGCGGGCAGGAACCTTCGCGCCAACGCCTCACGGCCCTGCGCACCACCGCAGCGGTCACGGTCGTAGGCCTGGTGATTTTCTTTTTCGGTTCGACCATCTTCACCACCCTGGGCGTGACCCTGGACTCCTTCCGCATCGGCGCAGGCGCACTGTTGTTCCTTTCGGCCATTTCCCTGGTGCGCGGCAAGGCCGCCCCGGACAAGCCCGAACCCGGCGACGACGTGGCCGTGGTGCCCCTGGCCATGCCCATCATCGTTGGCCCGGCCACCATCGGCACGCTCATGGTCCTGGGCTCGGAACTGGGCGGCTCCGACCAGTTCACGGGCGTGGCCTCTGTTCTCGCGGCCAGCGCGTCCATGGGCGCGGTACTCCTGGCCTCCCGGCATCTGGAACGGCTGCTCGGCCCCATGGGGCTGGCCATCCTCATGAAGCTCACCGGCCTGGTGCTCTCCGCCCTTTCCGCCCAGCTCATCTTCACGGGCATCAAGAATTTCCTGGCCTGATTCCGCGCACCATGGACATCCGTCTGCAGTTCGACATGAACGGCGTTGACTGGCAACGCGCCGCAGAGGTCATCGGGGCCAGTCTGGTCCGGCGTGACCCGGAACGCCTGCGCAACGCGTTCCTGCACTCCGCAGGAGTGGTCTTCGCCTTTGACGGAGCGGAATTGGTAGGCATGGGCCGGGGATTGAGCGACGGAGAATTCCAGACCGCCATCTATGATCTCTGCCTGTTGCCCGCCTACCAGGGACGGGGTCTGGGCAGCCGCATGCTTCGGGCATTGCTGGAACGTTTGCCCGCCGATACGGTCCTGCTCTACGCCGTGCCCGGCAAGGAAGCCTTTTACGAACGCTTCGGCTTCCGGGTCATGACCACTGCCATGGGCCTGTTCCGCGACCCGGAGCGTATGCAGCGGATGGGCTATCTCCGCGCTCCGGATGCATCGTAATTTTCTAAAAACATATTGCCAATTCCTTTGCGGACACTCCAGGACCGCGTCCAATCCTCCCTGACTTTCCCTGTCCGGCTGTTCCTGTCTGATCGCGGGTCTGTTCTTCCGACGCCAGCGCATGAAAAAGGGCGGAAGCCGCTGCTCCCGCCCCTGACGTTCCATTTCGATCCCGTCTATTTCTGGGACCAACCGCCGTTCTGCACCCAGGTGCCGGGCGCGGCATAGCTCTTCCAGATATCGGCATAGATGGACTGCACCTGGCCGACCTTGTCCGGACTCTGCGCGGCGCGGGCCTTTTCCTGGTACAATTGGGTCTTGAGGTTGCGGTCCGCGGCCACAAGCCGGTTGATCTGGCCGATTTGCTGCATGTCCAGGCCGTTCTTGTCGCGCAGCACGGCAAAGCCGTCCTGGTCGATACCCACGTTGCCCGACGCATAGTAAGGCGCAAGCTGCTGGTAATTCTGTCCCAGCTGCTGCTCGATGCCCCGCGTCACGGAATTGGACAGGGACGCATAGTCCTGGGCGTGGGCCACGGACGGGCCGAACAACTCCAAGAGCGTCCCCTCTTGCGGGGTGGTTTCGCCGCCTGCGGGCTGGTTCTCGATGCCGTACACTTCCTTGACCACGCGCTCGGCATCCTTTTTCACCTCGGCAGCGGGGAAATAGATATTCACAGTCACGCAGGCCGTGAACAGCAGCATGGCCAGGACGGTCTGAATCCTGAACAGTCGTTTCATACGATCCTCCTCATGGCGCAACAGGAGCGGTCTGCGAGGACTTCTGGTCCTTGACCACCCGCTGTACGCGTTCCAGCATGTCCGAAAAACTGATGTAGTTGTCCGGATTTCCATTGACCACGTTTATTCCCGTCAAGAAGGGTTTCTTGATCAGGTATTCCACTCCGCCCTCGCGGATCAATCCGCGCACTTGGAACCTATCATTGTTCAGGATGCATTGGAACCCGATGGCGGAGTAGGAAAACTCCTCGAAAAACGAGGCAAAGAGCCCCACGCCCACGTCGCCGATACCCGAGCCCGTGCCGATGACCGAAAGAGAGTTCACGGCCTTGAGACTGACGCTTTTTTCAAAATTCCCCTGCCCCGAAGTCAAGGCCGAAAGTCTGAACGTAGCGGGCTGGCCATACGCCACACGCAGACCTTCCATGTCCAGATCCAGTCGGCCAGTGACCCGGCCCACTCCAAGAGCCGCTGAAAGCGGTTCCAGTTCCAGGCCCCGCACCGAGGCATTGCCCCCGTATTGCCGACGCGACGCAAAGGGATGGTCCATGAACAACCCGTCCACGCGCACTGCGCCCCCATAAAACCGGCCAGTGATCACGCCGGGCACGGTCACGGCCCTGCGCGTGACCGTGATGCGGCCCAAATCGCCTTGCAGGTCGCCCTGAAGCGGCACGCTTCCACCTTGGACGCGGCTCAGGCCCAACCCCTGGAACGCCACGTTCAGGGCCAGCTCGAACTCCGGAGAAAACGGCTCGGTCCAGTACAGGGCATCCAAATCCACGCGTCCGCCCAGCAGGGGGACGCGAATCGGGTCCAGCACATAGAAACGGTTGGGGACCAGAGCCATGCGCAGGAGCAAATCCCGGCCTTCGCCCAACGGCGTCTTTAAATGGCCGATACGCAAGGTGCCCTGCTTTGTCGCAGGTACGGCCACCGGCAAGGTGGGAGCAGTCTTACCCTTGATGCGGTACGCCAGGGGCAATTCCAGCGAGGCGCCGCTCATTGCCACGCCGCCGTCGGCCCGGCGCAGACTGACATCCCTCAAATCAAGTCTGCCGGTAAGGTCGGACGTTGTACCGTCCGAAGCAAGCTTCACCCTCATATCGGCCCGGCCCGCAAGCCCGGCGTTCTCGCCCTGCCAGGCGGCAAGCCCCATGGGGGCGGCCACGAACGCGGAAAAGATTCGGCCCAGGTCCAGTCCGTCAAGTGTTGCTTCGCCCTTATACCGCCAGTCCAACGGCGCGCCATGTGCCCAGAGATCGCCGTGAGCGTGCAGGTTGCCGAATCCGGTCCATTCCAGTTCGGCCTTGAGGTCCTTGAAACGGTCCGCACCGAGCTGGTTGGCATTGGCCTTGAACCGCAAGGGCTGTTCGTTGAGATTCAGATAGGTGGCCCCGGAAAGCAGCTCGCCCTTGTCCACGCGCACATCCAGGTTGACCCAGCGGCGCATGGTCTCCAGCCCCATGCTGGAACGGGCCGTGACGCGGGCCGCAAGCCCCTGGCCCATCTGCATGCCGTCAGCGGAGACGTAGCCCGCATCGGCAAGCCGCAACCGCGCCTCGCTGCGCACGGCTGTGTCGTCCGCATCCAGGGTCACATCGATGTCCAGGCGCCCTTCGGCGCTCAAGCCTTCCGCACCGGCCAGTACGGCCAGCACCGGGCCCAGCCGGGCCATGTCCAGGCCCCGGCCGAAAAATGTGCCGCGCGCCATGCCGTCCGCATCGGTTTCCAGCGAGCCCTGTATGGTGCCGCCGGGAAAGGTCAGCCGCAGGGTGTCGGCCTGCCAGCCGCCAGCCGCCGGAGCACGTAGCTCGCCGGTCAAACGCAAGGTGTTCAGCGGGACCTTACGCCCGGCCAAAATCAGCCCGTCCTTGCTGTGCAGGGAAATGGCGCGCAAACGGCAGACATCGCCCTCCATCGCCATCTCGTACTCCAGGCTTGGCGACTCCATGGACAATGCGCCCGGAGCCACCTTGCCCCGGAAGCGCAGGCTGCCGTGCGAAATCCACTGCCCGGCGAGCCCGTCCTGAAAGGACATCTCCGCCTTGAATGGAGGCAGGTCATACGTTTGGCCGCCCGTCTTCAATTTTACGGCGCGCTTGAGCTCCACCCCGGCTTCCAGGGCTCCGTTCGCGCCGCCGCGCACGCGCAGGCCGAACGCCAGCGGGCCGGACGCGTCGAGCTGTGCGGCCTCGGGCGGCAAAACCGCTTGAAGCGCGTGCGCCAGCCGTTGCCAGTCCGCCACGTCCAAAGCAAAGGAAGCGTCCACCCCGGCCCGCTTGGACCACCGCAATGCGCCAAGCAGCACGGCCTCCCTGTTCAGGGCCAGCCGCACCTCTTCCAGGCGCAGTTCTCCGGTGTTCGGCAGCCAGACGCCGCGCCCTGCCAGCTTCAGGTCCATGGAAGGCGCGTCCGTGGCGTTGGCCTCGCCAAGGGGGGAAAGCCGGGCCGCAGGCATATGCAGCTCCAGCTTTTCCAGCACCACGCGCGCACCGTCCACGCGGGCTTCGGCCTGGCCCGAGACCGTGCCCGCCAGCCAGGGCGTGGTCAGGGGCGCGTCCGTCAGCCGAACCGTGCCGCGCAATGTCTGCCCGTCAAAGATCAGGCCCGCATCCAAATCCAGCCGCAGCAGCTCGGAACCGTCCTGGCCGCGCAAGATCAATTGCGGACCGGAGGAATCCGGACCGGAAACAGATTCGCCCGCCAGGACGGCGTGGGCCGGTACACCCGACGTGACGAGAAAAAGAAGCAGAAAAGCAATGCGGACCATGCTCTCACGATATCCGGAATCGTCGCGCAAGGAAAGCGTTGCGCCATGACCGGGCAGGCGAACCGGGCGTTTCAAAACGGAAAACCCGGGCCCATCCCCTTGCTCCGCCTGGACGCTTGGGCTAACGTACGCCCCACCGAAAAGGAGATGCGGCGTGGCCGACACCATGACCAACGACAATCCCGTGCTCGCGGCTATGCGCGAAAGGCGCTCCATCCGCCGCTATACGGACGACCCCGTGGAAAAGCAGGACATCCTGGCGGTCCTGGATGCGGGCCGCTGGGCGCCCAGCGGGTTGAACAATCAGCCCTGCCGCTTCCTGGTGCTCGGGCCGGACGACCCCCGCAGGATCGGACTGACCGCCTGCACCAAGTACGCACACATCGTGCGCGGTTGCCACTCGCTCATCGCGGTGCTGCTGCAAAAAGACAAGATGTACAACGAACGCAAGGACCATCAGGCCGCCGGTGCTGCCGTGCAAAACATGCTGTTGGCGGTCCACGCCCTGGGACTGGGCGCTGTCTGGCTGGGCGAAATCGTCAACCAGGAGCCGCAGGCCCTGGAAGCGCTGCACCTCGACCCGGCACGCTACGAACTCCAGGCCGTACTGGCCCTGGGCCACCCGGACCAGACAGGCTCCTCGGACCGGCTCCCCCTTTCTGAAATCGTGCTGGAGGACTACGCTTCATGAATGTACATTCCCTGACCCTCGGGCCCCTCGGCACCAACTGTTTCGTCTGCTCGAAAAACGGCCGCGCCGTGGTCGTGGACCCGGGCGGAGACCCGGCCGACGTGCTCTCGCTGCTGCGGGCGGAAAAACTGGAACTGACCCACATCCTGATCACGCATCTGCATTTCGACCATATCTACGGCAACAAGGCACTGTCCAAAGCCACGGGCGCACCCATCCTGGCCTCGGACAAGGACGCCTTCCTGATGGATTCGGAAGTGGGGCGCGGCGGCATGATGGGCCTGCCTCTGGTGGAGCCCTTCGAGTTCGAGGGCATCGCTCCGGGCGAACACGAATTTCTCGGCCTGGCCTGCACCGTACTGGCCACGCCCGGGCACACGCCCGGCAGCCTGACCTTTTATTTCCCGCAAAGCGGCTGCGCCTTTGTGGGCGACCTGATCTTCTACCGCTCCGTTGGCCGCACCGACTTTCCGGGCGGCAGCTCAACAGCGCTCATGGACTCGGTACGCAAAAAAATATTCACCCTGCCGGAGAACACCGTGCTCTATTCGGGACACGGCCCCCAGACCACGGCCGGGGATGAACAAATCCACAACCCTTTTTTCACGGGCATATAACAAGGATACGGCATGGCCGAGATACGACACAGCCTCGACCTGCGCGGCAAATGCTGAGGCGTGGGCATGGAGATAGGTTGGTATCTCCGCTTCACACGGGACGGCGACATCGAGGCGCTCATCGACGAAGCCCAATTGGGGCAAATCGAGCACGCCCTGCACATCGTCCCGGAATGGGAAATGGAATCCTTCAAGGAAGACGGGCATCTTCGCATCAGACTACGTCGAGGCACAGCGATCTGACACGTTCAGCAAGGAGCAAACGAGCATGAGCAATCCAATCCTCTTTCAATGCAGCCACAGGGCACAGGGCAACAGCAACAACGCCGTGAACCTGTTCCTGGAAGGCGTGCAGGACGCCGGCGGCGAAGCCGACACCGTGTATATCCGAAAAATGGAATTCAAACCCTGCCGCGCCTGCCGCCTCTGCGAAAAGGACGCGGCCAGCCCCTGTGCGCTCCAGGGCAAGGATTTCGCTCTGGATCTCTTCGAGACCATGATGAACGCGCCCTTTGTCTTCTTTGCCGCGCCCATCTATTTCTATCACCTGCCCTCGCGACTCAAGACCCTTATCGACCGCAGCCAGTGGGTCTACGCCCGCAAGACCAAAGGCGATCCCGAGGTGGTCAACCTGCCTGTCCGTCCCGCATATGTCTCGCTTTTTGCCGGACGGGACAAAGGCGACAAACTCTTCGAAGGCGCACGCCTGACCATGAAATACTTCCTGGACAGCTTCAATTTCCAGATGCAGGACCCCCTGGAATTCCGCGGTTTCGACAAGATCGCGGACATGGAGCGCCATCCCGACGTTGCCGAACAAATCCGCCAGCTCGGCCGCGACGCCTGGGCCAAACACGCTGGCTGATCATTGACGCCATGCTGCACGGACTGCGCACCGCCCTCGGCCGCTTCGGCCTGCTGCAGCGGCGGTGCGCATCCTGCGGCATGCCGGTTCCCTCCAGCCCCGGACACGAGGCAATACCAGCCCCGCTCTGCCCGGAGTGCGCCAAGACACTCCTGCCGCGCACGGGCGGGTATTGTCCGACCTGCGGAACCATGTTCGGGCTGGAAAGCTGCGAACCGGTGCGGTGCGGTGACTGCCGCCTCTCCCCGCCTCCCTGGGACAGATTTATTTTTCATGGCCGCTACGAAGGCCGCCTGCGCGAGCTGATCCTGAGCTACAAATTCAACGGCGGGCTGGGACAATCGCGGCTGCTCGGCGAACTGGCAGCCAAGGCCTGGCTGCGCGCAGGCCCCCCCCTGCCCGGCCTGGTGGCGCCCGTGCCCCTGCATCGACGCAGGCTGCTCTGGCGCGGCTACAACCAAAGCCTGGAGCTGGCCAGGACCACCGCAAGACGCGCGGGGATGCCCCTATCCACCACCGCGCTTGTACGGCTGCGCAACACCCCGCCTCAGTCCACGCTGCCCGGCCCAAAACGCCAAGCCAACATCAAGGACGCCTTTGCCGCCGATGCCGCTTTGGTGTCGAGCCAAAGAGTGCTGCTCGTGGACGATGTCTGCACCACGGGTTCCACCCTGCGCGAATGTGCGAGCGTGCTGAAACAGGCGGGAGCCGTGGCCGTGGACGTGCTTGTCCTGGCCCGGACATGAACGCCCGGAAGGCCGGAAATAGATATCCGGGCACGGCGCAAAAAAATCCATCTCGGCACTTGACTTTACCCCCGGCTTGCAGATAGGTTGCCCTCCTTGCGAGACGGAGGTAACGCTACTATGTTTGCAATCATCGAGACCGGCGGAAAACAGTTCCGCGTGGAAGAGGGCCTGGAACTCGACGTGGAACTTCTCCATGTCGATCAAGGCTCCACGGTTTCCATCGATAAGGTGCTCCTCGTGGGCAATGGCGACGCCACCAAGATCGGTGCCCCCTATGTCGAGGGTGCCAAGGTGGACTGCGAAGTGCTGAAGCACGCTCGCGGAAAGAAAATCGTCGTCTTCCACAAGCTCCCCAAGAAGGACGCCCGGAAGAAACAAGGTCACCGTCAGGACTTCACCCGCCTGAAGGTCAAAAGCATTACGGCGTAACGCCGGGAGGACGTCATGGCTCATAAAAAAGCAGGCGGCAGCTCCAGAAACGGACGCGACAGTCAAGGCCAACGGCGTGGCGTGAAGCGCTACGGCGGACAGCAGGTTCTGGCCGGCAACATCCTGGTGCGCCAGCTCGGCACCAAGATCCATCCCGGCGAGAACGTCGGCCTGGGCAAGGATTACACCCTGTTCGCGTTGGTCGACGGCGAGGTCAAGTACGAAAAGTACACCCGCAAAAAGAGGGTCCGGACCCGCGTGCATGTGGTCCCGGCCCAAGCCTAGCCACGCACGGCATTCAGTTTTCCATGGGCAGGAGGCTTCTCCTGCCCTTTTTTTTATTGTAGCCTTGGGATTCGTCCCACACCCGATTTCGAGGAAGGTTCAAGATGCGATTCGTTGACGAAGCCATCATCACCGTACGTTCGGGCAAGGGCGGCCATGGTTGCGCCTCCTTCCGCCGCGAGAAGTATATCCCGCGCGGAGGACCGGACGGAGGCGACGGAGGCAGGGGCGGCGACGTGATCCTGCGCGCCTCGGAACGGCTCATGACCCTGTACGATTTCCGGCTCAAGCGGCTCTATGAAGCCCGCAACGGCCAGCCCGGCATGGGCAAGGCCCGCTACGGCAAGGCTGCGGAGGATCGAATCGTCGAGCTGCCCGTGGGCACGCTGGTCTATGAGATCATCGAGAACGAGCAGGGCGAACAAGCCGAACGGCTCGTGGCCGACCTGCTCGAGGACGGCCAGGAAGTCCGTATCTGCAAGGGCGGGGACGGCGGCCGGGGCAACATTCATTTCAAGACCTCCACGAACCGCGCGCCGCGCCGCAGCGAGGAAGGCTTTCCCGGCGAGGAAAAACGCCTGCGCCTGGAGCTGAAGTATCTGGCCGACGTGGGGCTGCTCGGTCTGCCCAACGCGGGCAAGTCCACCTTCATCTCCACGATCTCGGCGGCGCGCCCCAAGATCGCGGCCTACCCCTTCACCACCCTGGTGCCCAATCTGGGTGTCATTGAAGACGAAATAGGCCGCCGCATGGTCATCGCCGACATCCCCGGCCTCATTGAGGGGGCCAGCGAAGGAATGGGCCTGGGGCACACCTTCCTCAAGCATGTGGAGCGCACCCGTTTTCTGGTGCACCTGCTGAGCTGCGAGGATGTTTCGCGCGGCGAGTCGGAAGATCCCTTTGCGGGCTTTGCCATGATCGACGAGGAATTGGCCCGCTTTGATCCGGCCATGGCCCAAAAGAAACAAATCCGCGTCATCAGCAAGATCGACCTGCTCGACGAGGAGCAACTGGCCAACCTGCGCCAGCAGGCCGAAGAAGCCGGGCTGGACCTGCATTTCATCTCGTCCCAGCGAGGCGACGGCGTGGAAGAATTGCAGGAACTGCTCTGGAACCGCCTTCTGGAAATGGCGGAAGCCGCTGCCGAAGCCGCCAAGGCCGCTGCCCAGGCGGAAGGCGGGCAGGAACTGCCCAACGCTTTGGACGAACCGGAAACGCCTGAGGCATCGGACGCTTCGGACGTACTGGACGAGCCTGCGGAAAAGCTGTAGGTCCGGGGACATGAACGGTTCCGATCGCCGCCAACTGCTCTCTTCGGCCCGACGGGTCGTGATCAAAGTCGGGTCCGCCGTCCTGACCATGGAAGACGGCCTGGACCTGAACATGATCCGTCATCTCAGCCGCGAAATGACCGCGCTCAGACAGCGCGGCATGGACGTGCTGCTCGTCTCCTCCGGTGCCGTGGCTGCCGGGCGCAGACGCATCCGTTTCATGCAGCCCGATGCCGCGCATCTTTCCGACTTGCCCGGACGCCAGGCCGCCTCGGCCATCGGCCAGGGTCGGCTCATGCACGAGTACGACCGCGCCCTGGGCGAACTGGGCATGGTCGCGGCGCAGGTGCTGCTGACCCGCGAAGGGCTGCGCATCCGCGAACGCTTCCTCAACGCCCGCAACACCCTGGAGCGTCTCCTGGAATGGGGCGCGATCCCCATCATCAACGAAAACGACACGGTATCGGTCAAGGAACTGGAGTTCGGGGACAACGACACCCTGGCCAGCTTGGTCGTGGGGCTCACCAACGCCGACCTGTTCATCAACCTGACCTCTGCCGACGGCGTGTTCGACAAGAACCCGGACCAGAACCCGGATGCCCGGCGCATGGACATTGTCGAGGATATCACCGGCCTGGACATCCCGGCCATGTGCGACGGCAAGACCGCCGTGGGCTCGGGCGGCATGTATTCCAAACTCCTGGCCGCCCGGCGCGTGGCCCAGCTCGGCGCACCCACTTTGATTCTTTCGGGGCGACGCGGCTTTTCCATTGCCGAAGCCCTGGACGGCGCCCCCGTGGGCACCTTGGTGCTGCCCTGCGACCGCTGCGTTTCCAGCAAAAAATTCTGGCTCGCCTACCACGACAAGCCCGCCGGAACCATCGTGGTGGATGACGGCGCGGCCAAGGCCCTGGGCGATCTGGGCAAAAGCCTGCTGCCCGCCGGCATCGTGGCCGTGGAAGGCGAGTTCGGCCAGGGCGCTCTGACCCGCATCCGCACGAAAAAGGGACCGACCCTGGGTGTGGGGCTGTCCAACTATTCTTCGGACGAACTGGCGCGCATCATGGGCAGGAAAACCTCGGAAATCGAGGCCACGCTCGGACACAAGCCCTATGAAGAGGCCGTGCACAGGGACAACATGCTCCTGGACCCCGCAATCTAGACGCCGCCATGTCGTCAGGTTCCAAAAAAGTCGTCATCGCCGCCCTGCTGGGCAATCTGGCCATCGCCATCACCAAGTTCATCGCAGCGGCTCTCACGGGCAGCTCGGCCATGCTTTCCGAAGGCGTGCACTCCGCAGTGGACACGGGCAACCAGATTCTGCTGCTGCACGGCATGCGTCAGGCCTCGCGCCCGCCGGACGCGCACTTTCCCTTTGGCCGGGGCAAGGAAGTCTATTTCTACAGTTTCGTGGTCGCCATCCTGATTTTCGGGGCAGGCGCGGGCGTATCCTTCTATGAAGGAATAATCCACCTCCGAAATCCCGAACCCGCCGTCAACCCGCTCCTGAACTACGTCGTTCTGGGCCTGTCCATGCTCTTCGAAGGCGTGGCCTGGACCATGGCCCTGCGGGAATTCCGCCGTTCCAAGGGCGAGCGCGGCTATTTTCGGGCCGTGTCGCGCAGTAAAAACCCGTCCCTGTTCGTGGTCCTTTTCGAGGACACCGCTGCCATGCTCGGCCTGCTGGCCGCCTTTGGCGGTGTACTCCTGGCCCAGATCACGGGCGATCCCCGTTTTGACGGCGCCGCCTCCATCGCCATCGGCTGCATCCTGGCGGCGACCGCGGCCTGGCTGGCCTATGAGACGCACGGCCTGCTCATCGGCGAAAGCGCCCATCCCGAAGTGGTGGAAACCATCCGCAACATGGCCCTGGCCCGTCCGGAAATCGAATCCGTCAACGAGCTGGCCACCCTGCACATGGGCCCCGATTACATCGTGGTCATGCTTTCCGTGGATTTCGCGGACAGTGAGGGTTCCTGTTCCGTTGAAAAAGTGGTGGGCGAACTGGACAGTGAAATCAAGACCGTTTTCCCACGCGTCCGCAGAGTCTTCATTGAGGCGGAAGCCCGTCTGGCCACTTGATTCACTTTTCCTCTATTTCACAGCAACATTAGACATCCATCGCGACACTATGCTACGCTTTAGATTAGCGAATGCAGTCTGCAACGGACGTTTCATCGTGGAGGGCGGGACAATGCAAGATCACAGCCTTCTGGCATTGCGCAAGTTCGTGGCCCCGGAATTCGTCTTCGGCAGCGGGGCCTCTGATCTTGTCGGCCGGCATACCCGCAATCTCGGCGCCGAGCGGGTCCTGCTGGTCACCGACCCCGGCCTTTTGGAGGTCGGCTGGGTCCAGAAGACCAGGGATTGGCTTTTGGACGCAGGCCTGCGGGTCAGTCTGTTTTCAGAAATCAGTCCGAATCCGCGCGACAGCGAAGTCATGGCCGGAGCAGAACTTTACAGGTCCGAAGGCTGCAACGCCATTGTCTGCGTGGGGGGCGGAAGCCCCATGGACTGCGCCAAGGGCATCGGCATCGTGGCTTCCAATGAAAGACACATCCTGGAATTCGAGGGCGTGGACAACGTGCCCCGACCCGGTCCGCCCCTGATCTGTCTGCCCACGACCTCCGGCAGCTCTGCGGATGTATCCCAGTTCGCCATTATCCTGGATACCACCCGCAAGGTCAAAATCGCCATCGTCAGCAAGGCCGTGGTTCCCGACGCGTCGCTGCTGGACCCGGTCCTGACCACCACCATGGATGCGGACCTCACCGCGAACACGGGACTGGACGCCCTGACGCACGCCATCGAGGCCTACACATCCAACGCCTCTTCGCCTGTGACCGATCTTTTGGCCCTGGAAGCCATCCGGACCATTCGCAAACATCTTTCCCGGGCCATCAACGACCCCGGCAACCTGGACGCCCGGGCAGGGATGCAGCTGGGCAGCCTCTATGCGGGGCTGGCCTTTTCCAACGCCATCCTCGGCGCGGTCCACGCCCTGGCCCACAGCCTGGGAGGCCTGCTTGATCTGCCGCACGGCAAATGCAACGCCATTCTGCTGGACCACGTCATCAACCGGAACTTCGACAGCGAACCCGCCCGCTATTCCGATATCGGTGCGGCACTGGGCGCGCCAATCGTACCGGGCATGCCCCTGGACGAATGCCGGGATCTCGTGCTCCTGGCGATTCGGGAATTCAAGCAAGCCGCAGGAGTAACAGAGACGCTCGCCAGCCTTGGCGTCAGCCCTCAGGACTTGCCCGGACTTGCCAAATTCGCCCTGGCCGACCCCTGCATGGCCACAAACCCTGTGCAACTGACCGAAGAAGACATCCTTGCCATCTATGACCAAGCACTCTGAATCATCTCCGGGACAGCCTTCTCCCAGTAGCACGGCATCACTGCGGGAAAAACTCATCGGGCTGGGCGAAACCTCGGCCCGCAAAAGCTACTATCCCGAACTTCAAAAACAGCTTGAAGAGCTGCAGCAATTCCGCTCCCTGCTCGATCACAGCAACGACGCGGTCATCCTTTTGGAAACAGCCACGCGCCAGGTCGTGGGTTACAACCGCACCGTCTGCCGCATGACCGGCCTGGAGGAAACCGAGGAAAGTTGCGAAGCGTTTCTGACCATCTTCCGGCGTCCGGACATTCGCGAAGCCCTGTCCAGGCTTGAGCACACCGAGGATGCGAGCGAGATCATCGAGGCCGATCTGCAGGCCGTGGACCGCGTTGTTTCCCTGGAAATATCCCTGCGCTCCGTGATGCTGAGCGGCACCAGCTATGCGGTCATCGTGGCCCGCGACGTAACCGAACGCAAAAACGCCAAGATTGCCCTGCGCCAGCAACAGGAATTCGACGCCACCCTGGCCGAACTCTCGGGACGGCTTTTGCGCCCCATCAGTCTGGATGAAATCGCCGAAAACGTGCTGCGGTCCGCCATGAACCTGACGGAAAGCCCTACCGGATTCGTGGGCACCCTGGAACGTCCCCTTGGACGCATGGTGCTTCAATCCGTTGCGGGTATCGGTGAAATGCATCTGGAGGGGAGCGGACATATCGTCCTGGACCAGCTCGACAACATCTGGGGCGAAATAGCCTTCAGCGGCAAGACCATCCTGATCAATCACGCCTCGGGCACAAGCTGGGAAAAAAAGCTCCCCGAAGGTCACATCCCGATCAGGCGCCTGCTCTGCGTCCCGGCCACCTCGGGCAGCCGCGTCACAGGAGTCATTGCCCTGGCCAATGCTCCGCGCGACTATACGGCCCAGGACCAGCACTACATGGAACGTCTGGCCATTCCCTTTTCCCTGGCCATGCAGCGCAAGCAATTCGAACGCGAGCTGTTCGAATCCATGGAGGCGGCCCAAAGCGCCAACAAGGCCAAAAGCGAATTTCTGGCCAACATGAGCCATGAAATCCGCACTCCGCTCAACGGGGTGCTCGGCATGCTTCAAGTGCTCAAGGAAACGCAGATGAACTCTGAGCAGCAGGAATATGTCGATGTAGCTTTGCGCTCCGGCCGCGGCCTGCTCGAATTGCTCGGCGATCTGCTCTCGCTTTCGGAAATCGAGTCCGGTCACCTGTCCATCCGCAAACAGACCTTTTATCTCAGGGAACTGTTTGAGCACGTGGTCCAGCTCTTTCTGCCACGCACCGAGGCCGGCGGCGTGGCTTTGAACCTTCGCATGGACCCGGACCTGCCCGAGTTGGTCACGGGCGATCCCGGTCGAGTCCGACAGATTCTCTTCAACCTGCTCGGCAATTCCGTAAAATTCACAGCCCAAGGCCGGATCGACGTAAGCCTCACGAAACTTCCCGGCCCTTTGAACGACCGCTTTCTGCGAGTCCTGCTCCTTGTCGAGGACACCGGCATAGGCATTCCCGAAGACAAGCAACAAGCTGTCTGGGAAATCTTCACCCAGGCCGACGGGTCCAGCACGCGCCTCCACGAAGGCACGGGGCTGGGACTGCATATCGTGCGCCGTCTGGTTCGCGCCTTTGGCGGCGAAGTCTGCATGGACAGCACAGAAGGCAAGGGAACCGCGACCTATGTCAGTCTGACCTTTGGCCTGGATGTGGACCCCCCTATGCAAGCGCCGGTACCGGAACGCACATCGGGCCGATGCCTGCGCGTGCTCCTGGCCGAGGACGACGCCGTGAACCGCATCACGGCTCTACGCTTCCTTGAACGCCTGGGGCATAGTGCGGACGTGGTGGAAAACGGCAAGGAAGCGGTTCTGGCTCTCAAATCCAAACGCTATGACGCCGTACTCATGGATGTGCAGATGCCGCTCATGGACGGCATCACCGCCACGCGCGCCATTCGCGCCGATCCGGACATCCTGGACAGCACTACTCCTATCATCGCGCTCACGGCCCACGCCCTGAAAGGCGACAAGGAACGTTTTCTGAACGCGGGCATGAATGATTATCTTGCCAAACCGTTGGAGATACGAGAACTTCAGGAGGCGTTGGCCCGTATTTCCCGGCACTGAGCCGGATTGTCCAACCGTTTTCTTTTGGTCCGCTTTCGGCTACTGTCGCCCACCGTTCCACTTACCAAGGCTGTCATCTTGCGCAAGCTCTACCTCGACCCGAATCTACAGCTCGTCTTCTGCGTCACGCTCATGGCCATCCTCAGCGTGTCCAGCATCATTCCCGTGTTGCCGGACATGGTGCGCAACATTCAGGGCCTGACCAGGGCCAACGCCGGTCTCGTCATCACGGCCTTCACGCTGCCCGGAGTGCTCATGGCCCCGATCACGGGCGTGCTCGGCGACCGCCTGGGCCGCAAGAAAATTCTTGTTCCCGCACTCTTTGTCTTCGGCATCTTCGGCGTGGCCTGTTTCTTCGCCACAGACCTGAACACCCTGCTCTGGCTCCGCTTTGCCCAGGGCCTGGGCGCCGGCCCCCTGGGCATGATCAACCTGACCATCATCGGCGACCTGTACGAGGGACGTGAACGCATGGCCGCCATGGGCTACAACTCCAGCGTGCTCGCCGTAGGCACGGCCGCCTACCCTGCTCTGGGCGGTCTGTTGGCCCTGCTGGGCTGGAACTGGCCCTTTCTGCTGCCTGCCCTGGCCCTGCCCCTCGGCGTGGTAGTGGCGCTGCGCCTGGATGCGCCCGAGCCCCAGAGCACGGGAAAACTCGGTACCTACCTGCGCGACGCCCTGCGCGGCCTGCGCTCACGCCGTACTCTGGCCCTGTTCTGCGTGACCCTGCTGACCTTCATCCTGCTCTACGGCCCGATCATCACCTACCTGCCGTTGCTCCTGGACCACAAGTTCGGCACTCCGGCCCCTCGCATCGGCCTGATCATATCTTTTTCCTCGCTGGTCACTGCCCTGGCCGCCTGGAAGCTGGGGCAACTCTCTGCCCGGTTTTCGACGCGCACCCTGCTGGCCTCCGCCTTTGTCTTCTACACCGCGTCCATGCTGCTCATTCCCCTCATGCCCGGCGAGTGGTGGATCGTACTGCCAGTGCTCTGCTTCGGAATGGGCCAGGGACTGAACATCCCCACGGTCATGACCATCCTCAGCAGCCTCGCCCCCCTGGAGCAACGCGCCGTGTTCATGGCTGCAAACGGCATGATCCTGCGCCTCAGCCAGACCCTGGCTCCCCTGATCATGGGACTGCTTTACGCCTGGTCCGGCATGCAGGCAGTATATACCGCTGGCGCTGTCTGCGCATTGGCCATGTTCCTGCTGCTGCCCCTCGCCGGGAGGGAATAATGGCCGAAAACCGTTTCGACCCTCTGGACAACATGGCCGTACGCGACCGGACCACAGGCCTGGAGTGGACACGAAACGCCAACCCCTTCGACTTTCCCCTGACTTGGAACGAAGCCCGTGAGGCCTGTGCCGCCCTGAGTTCATCCGACCCCCGGTTCCCTTGGCGCCTGCCCAACCGACGGGAACTGCTTAGCCTGATCAGTTTTGCGCATGCCAACCCGGCCTTGCCTGACGGGCACCCCTTCAGCAACGTTCCTTCCGTGGCTCTCTGGAGTTCCACCCGCGTGGCCCGCAACGAATCCTATCGCTGGTATGTCCAGCTTTCAGGGGGGCGCATGTTCTATCATCAGGCCGACAGTTCTGTTCCTGCTTGGCCCGTGCGCGGCCAAAGCAACATTATCCCGGTCACAGGCCGCAATGATGAACCCCTGACCGGCAGGCCCTGGCCACAGCCGCGTTTTCTGCCTGGCCCCACCCCCGCCATCATACTGGACCGCCTCACGGGACTCCATTGGACCCGACAGGCCGGACTGGGCCAGAAGTGTCTCTGGACGGAAGCACTGGCGCGCGTGACCAGACTCAATACCGAAGCACACCAGGGGCTGCGCTCCTGGCGACTGCCCACCATTCGGGAATTGGAGTCGCTCACCGACGCTTCAAGACACGACCCGGCCCTGCCCGACGCCCACCCTTTTCTTGATTGGCGCGAGACCTATTGGTCCGCCACCAGCTCCGGTCTGGACCCGAACTGGGCCATGTGCCTCTATCTGGACAAGGGAGCTGTGGGCGTCGGTTTCAAGCAGGGACCGGAGCGGTTCGCCGTATGGGCCTGCGCCGATTCCTGAGCCGCCGAACAGCGCTGAGACCATCCCTCCGGCTCGGTGCCGAAACCTGAACCCTGTCCCGGCATTGACAGCCGGGGGGCTACGGGTGAATATCAGCCCCATTCCAAGCCCCCCAAGGAGCAATGATGAAAAAACGCACCCCACGCGACAAGAAACGGGACTCCATCCAGGCCCGCCTGATCATGGAGGCCCTGCCTTACATCCGCAAATTCTACAAAAAGACCATCGTCATCAAATACGGCGGACATGCCATGGTGGACGAGCAGCTCAAAAAGACCTTCGCCCTGAACGTCATCCTGCTCAAGTACATCGGCATCAACCCGGTCATAGTGCACGGCGGCGGACCGCAGATCGGCAAGATGCTGGAAGCGTTGAAGATTCCAACCACCTTCAAGGAAGGGCACCGCGTCACGGACGAGGCCACCATGGACGTGGTGGAGATGGTGCTCGTGGGCAAGGTCAACAAGGAGATCGTCAACCTCATCAATCTCAACGGAGGCAACGCTTTGGGCCTTTCCGGCAAGGATGGCTGGCTGATCCGCGCCGAGAAAAAGGAACTGGCCGTTACCAAAGAACACGCCACTCCCGAGATCATCGACCTAGGCAAAGTCGGTCAGGTCACCGCCGTAAACGTGGCCCTGCTCAATTCCTTGCTGGAACAGGACATCATCCCGGTCATCGCGCCCGTGGGCGTGGATGAGAAGGGCGAAACCTACAATATCAACGCCGACTCCGTAGCCTCTGCCGTGGCAGCAGCCGTGGGCGCCAAGCGCCTGCACCTGCTCACCGACGTGGAAGGGCTGCTGGACAAGGACGGCGAACTGCTCCAGTCCCTGACCGTGGCCGAAACGTTCAAGGCCATCGAAGACGGCGTGGCCACAGGCGGCATGATCCCAAAACTCCACGCCTGCCTCGAAGCCGTGACCGCCGGAGTGGAAAAGGCCCACATCCTGGACGGACGCCTGGAAAATTCAGTGCTCCTGGAACTCTTCACGGACGAGGGCATCGGCACGGCCATTCTCAGCGACGACATTGCGGAAGAGGTCTGCGAAGGTCCGCTTTGCTCTGGAATTTCCCCATTGACCGGAGGGTATGTGGCATGAAGGCTCTTTCTCTCATCGGCTACAAAAAATCAGGCAAGACCACGCTCGGCATAGCTCTTTGCAAGGAACTCACCGCCCGGGGACTCAAGGTCGCAATCGCCAAATGCTCGGAGAGCGGTTTTGACGAGGCCGAGGGAGCGGACACGGCCCGTTACAAGACTGTGGCCAACGGCGTTATCGGCTTTTCCGAAAAAGAATGTTTTGTTTCCTGGCCGGAGCAACGGACCATGCAGCAGATGCTGCCCCTGGTGGATGCAGACGTGCTGCTGGTCGAAGGCGGCAAGACCATGGGCTTTCTGCCCCGCGTGATCCTGGCGGGCGAAGGCGACGACCTGGACGGGCTCGGCGTGGAACTGGCCCTGGCCACCTATGGCACGGCCAAGTTGGCGGGAAAGCCAACACTCTCTTCCGTCAGCGAAGTCGCCGATCTGCTGCTGGAAAAAGGATTTTTGCTGCCGGGCCTGAGCTGCGGCGCATGCGGCCGCAAAGGCTGCCGCCGTCTGGCCATGGAAATCGTGGCCGGGGAGGCCACTCTTGAGGAATGCCCGACCCTGAACGCGGGCATGCTCATCACCATCAACGGTGCGGAAGTCGCAGTGAACCCGTTTGTGGAGCGCATTCTCACTTCGGGCCTGCGCGGCATGCTCGGCGAGCTCAAGGGCTATGTGCCCGGCGGCAAGATCCGCATCGAGCTGGAAGGCTAGCTACTCTTCAGGTAACTCCTCGCCCTCTTCCTTGAGGTCGAGCACTTTCCAGACGCCTTCTTCATCTACCAGGGTGAAAAGGGCGTCCACAGGCACGTCATAGTATTTCTCGGCCACGTAGATGGTATAGCCGCCCGTGACATGCATTTCAGCCCGGTCGTTGCGGACCTGGGCCAGCTCGAAACGCAGCTGGTCCACGTCCACGAGGGCTTGCCTGAACAGGTGGAACACGTTGCGCTGACGCTGCATCTCCTTGAAATACTCGAACATCAACACTTCATCATTACGTACGCGCCGGGAATACAGTTCGGTGTAGCGGTCATCCAGGGTCACGAGCAGCTTGTAATAATCGCGCACGAGCTGCTCGGCGCGCTTCTGGCTTTCGGGCCGGGCTCCCTGGGCCAAACGCTTGGGGCCTTCGCCGCTCATGGCGGCCATGTCCACCGCGGGCAGCTCGTCCAACGGTTCAACCTCGGGCTTCTGCTCCGCAACGGCTGTCGGAGCGGACTCCGCCTGCGGCGCCACAGCATCCCCCTCCTTGACGGCAGGAGCTTCGGCCGGGGCCGGAACGCGCCCGCCCATGGCCTGCATATCCACGGCGGGCAACTCGCTTATGCTGGGAGCTGCCCCTCTCTCGGGCTCTGCAACGACTTCGGCCTTGAGCGATTCCGCGGGCACCGGGTTTGCTGGCGCGGTTTCCGCAACAGGTTGTGCAGCAGGCTTCGCACTGTTCGTTTCCGGAGAAGCTTCCGCCGGCGCCATGGCCTGCATGTCCACGGGGGGCAGTTCGCTCACCACAGGTGCAACAGGTGTTGCGACAATGGCTGCGGCTCCGGGCAACATCGCCAGTTCAAAGGCGACGTCCGAAAGACAGGTGCGATTGTAGGTCAGAAAGCTTGACCGCTCGTACACGGAATCGATCACTATCCGCACGCTGTCGGTGCGCACGTTCAGCTCGAAATATTGCCAGGGTTGATTATCGGCCAGTACCAGTTTCCGTTCGACACCGTTGCTGAAAACCAGCCGAATATCCTTGGGCCGGTTGTTGGCCTCATAGTCGCCTTCGCGCTGCCAGCCGTTACGGAAGCCGAGACGTTCCAGCAGGAGTTCCTGGCCGAATTCGAACAGCACCCACTGGCCCAGCCCCTCTCCTTCGACACCTTCGGCCCAGGCCGTTGCCGGGTCGTTGTCCAGAAGGTTGGAGGCCTGGAAATCCCCCAACGCAGCCATGAAGTCCGAGGACGAGGAAACCGTGAATTCCAACGCATGGGCTGCCGGGCAGACCAGCAGGGACAAGAGGATAAAAACGGCGCTCAGTGATTTCATATCGCAAGAATAGTGCGCTTCGCGTCTTTGGGCAACGTGTAATGCCGGGGCATGGACCGGACCGGCACGAAAAAAGGGGGGAGCAATGCTCCCCCCTCGATTCTAGTATCTGTAATGGTCGGCCTTGAAGGGCCCGTCCTTGGGCACGCCGAGATAGTCGGCCTGCTCCTTGCTGAGCGTGTCCAGCTCCACGCCCAGACGGGCGAGATGCAGCCGGGCCACCTCCTCGTCCAGCTTCTTGGGCAGGATCATGACCTTGGGCTCGTATTTGTTTTTTGCCAGATCCAGCTGGGCCAAAACCTGGTTGGTGAAGGAGTTGGACATCACGAAACTGGGGTGGCCCGTGGCGCAACCCAGGTTCACCAGGCGCCCCTCGGCCAGGACCAGGATGCTGCGGCCATTGGGCAGGGTCCACTTGTCCACCTGAGGCTTGATCTCCTGCTTCACGCAGCCGGGAGTCTCTTCCAGGTAGGACATTTCGATCTCAGAGTCGAAGTGACCGATATTGCAGACAATGGCCTCATTCTTCATACGCTGCATATGCGATCCGTCGATGACGTGGTAGTTGCCAGTGCAGGTCACGAAGATGTCGCCCAGTTCGCAGGCCTTGTTCATGGGCAGGACCTCATAGCCTTCCATAGCGGCCTGGAGCGCGCAGATGGGATCGATCTCCGTGATCAGCACGCGTGCGCCAAAGCCGCGCATGGACTGGGCGCAGCCCTTGCCCACGTCGCCGTAACCCACCACGACCACAATCTTGCCCGCGATCATGATATCCGTGGCGCGCTTGATGCCGTCGGCCAAAGACTCGCGGCAACCGTAAAGGTTGTCGAACTTGGACTTGGTCACGGAATCGTTGACGTTGATGGCCGGGAAAAGCAGTTCGCCCTTCTCCTGCATCTGATACAGTCGGTGCACGCCCGTGGTGGTTTCCTCGGAAACGCCGCGCACCTTCTTGGCGATCTCGGTCCATTTGGTCGGATTGGCCTTCTGGCTCGCACCCAACCGGTCCATGATGATCTGGAATTCGCGCACGTCGTATTTCTTGGCCGCGAGGGACGGATCAGCCTCGACCTTGACGCCCTGGTGGATCATCAGGGTGGCGTCGCCGCCGTCGTCAACGATCAGATCCGGACCGGAACCGTCGGGCCAAGTCAAGGCCTGCTCCGTGCACCACCAATAGTCCTCCAGAGTCTCGCCCTTCCAGGCGAAGACGGCCACCTCGCCGGCCTTGGCAATTGCCGCGGCAGCGTGGTCCTGGGTGGAAAAGATGTTGCACGAGGCCCAGCGCACGTCCGCGCCGAGTTCGGTCAAGGTTTCGATAAGCATGGCGGTCTGAATGGTCATGTGCAGGCTGCCCATGATCTTCATGCCCTTAAGAGGCTTTTCCTTGCCGTATTTCTCACGCAGGGCCATGAGGCCCGGCATTTCATTTTCGGACAGCTGCAGCTCGCGGCGTCCCCACTCCGTCAGGGCCAGGTCGGCCACCTTGTAGGGCAGGGTCAGATCAAGCGCTTGTACCTGTTTGGACATCGTATTCCTCCTGTTCTCGGACGCTGCGCAGGGCGCGTCACTTTTTCACGCATTCATATATAAGGACGGACAATCCCTTATTCACATTATATTTGTCGACTTTCTCCACATTGAAGCGGGCGCGGTCCAGCCAACTGTGCATTTCCTCGCGCGGCAGGCCCAGGCGCAGATCGCCGTATTCCTCGCGCATTTCCTCGTTGGCGTGGCTGTCGAACTCTGCCAGGACCAGCCGGCCGCCCATCTTGAGCACCCGGCCCGCCTCGGAAATGGCGGCAGCGGGCATGGAAAGATGATGCAGCACCATGGACATGACCACAGCCTCGGCCTCCCAGTCGCGCAAGGGCAGATGGGTCAACTCGCCGATGCGCAGGCTCACGTCCTCGCGCCCCTGAAAGCGTCGACGCGCCATTTCCAACATGCGCGGCGAGTTGTCCACGCCGATGACCGCGCGGCAGTTGTCGGCCATGCGCTGGAGCAAACCGCCGTTGCCGCAGCCCAGGTCCGCAGCCACGCTGCAGCGGCCCACGCGCTTGGCCAGCTCCCCGTACAGATCCAAATCTCCCAGGATGTCACGGGAAAGCCGTTCCCATTCCGGTGCGACCGTATCGAAAAATTCGCGGGTGTTGGTCACGCGTTCGGCCAGAATGGCGTCGGCACGCTCCAGATCCTCAAGCAACTCGGGTTCGCCCCGGAAAAGCGCCTCGGCCCCGTCCAGAAAAGAACGTCCCGGCCCCTGATCCACGGCCCGGTAAAACGCCCAGAGCCCGTCGCGGCGCACCGACAGCAGGCCAGCATCCAACAGGATCTTCAGATGCCGCGACACGCGTGACTGCCCCATTTCCAGAGCCCGCACGATCTCCCCCACGTTCAGCTCGTAGCGGGCCAGCAGATGCGCCAGCCGGACACGGCTCTCATCCGACAATGCCTTGCAATAGCGGACTACTTCCACGGAAATTCCCCTACTTCGTATCAATATATGTTGATATACGAATCACTGTCTACGGCAACATCCATTCCAGGTCAAGTCCGGGCGAACAGACACGTGCTTGCGCCACGGCGGGCCACAGTATATAAGGATGCGGCCCATCTGGGCGAGGAGGACCGCTTGGCCCTATTTCGACGGCAAAGGCGCGTGATACGCGTCGGCGAAGCCATGAAGTCTGTATTGGACAGATTGGACGGCAAGGGCTCGCTCAAGCTTGTGCGACTCTGGCGGAACTGGGATAAGGTCATCGGCGCGGAAACATCCCGCATGGCCCGCCCCCTTGGCCGACGGGGTTCCACGCTGCTGCTCTGGTGCGCCGACTCCGCTGCAGCCCAGGAGCTGACCTATTTCGCTCCGCAAATCATCCAGAAGGTTAACGATTTTTTAGGCGAAGAATTCTTTGACAAAGTACGGTTCGAGCTGCTAAACGGCAGGGTTCCTTTGGACGGACACCGGCAAGCGAGTGCGCCCGGGAGTAAACCTGAGCCCAAAAGGCCCGAAAACCTCGGCGAGGTTCTTGGGGAAATGGATCCGGATTCTCCTGTCGGCAGATGCTACCGCGCCTACATCGGTCTGTTCCGGCCGAGATAGATTTTCACCATGGCCGCCCGGCGCGGCAAGGAGGACGGAATGAGCGAAGAAATCAAGAAGGACGATCGGTCCTACGAAATTTCCTTTGAGGACCTTGGTCTGACCAAGCCCCTGGACAAGATGACCGCCAAGGAGCTGCGCGCTCTGGTCATGGAAAAAATCCCGGCCATCGTGGGCGCTTCCGGCATGAGCAAGGAAGACCTGGTTGGCCGCATCAAGGAAATCTTCGGCATCAACGACGAAGAGGGCGGCGTTTCCCCGTACAAGGATCAGATCCTGACCCTCAAGCGCAAGATCCGCGAAATGCGCATCCAGAAGGTCGCTGCGGAAAGCCGCAAAGACCGTGATGCCCTGCGTCGCGGCATCAACAAGCTGAAGAAGCGCACCCGCCGTCTGGCGCGCGCCATCTAGATTTTTTGGAGCCCTCGATCATTTTCTGTTGACAAGGAAATGTCGAGGCTATAAGAGAACGTCTCGCTTGCAGGGCTGTCGTTCAATTGGCAGGACGACGGGTTCTGGCTCCGTTAATCTAGGTTCGAGTCCTAGCAGCCCTGCCACCGTGTCCCCATCGTCTAGCCTGGTCCAGGACGACGGCCTTTCACGCCGTTAACAGG
>JAZHDD010000046.1:0-58213 GCA_036541255.1 Desulfovibrionaceae bacterium
GCGAAGTAAAGTCGCCGATCTCAAAGCCGAGATTGGGCAAATCAAAGGTCTTGCGGCAGACCTCGATGGAATGGGGGCTGAAATCGTAGCCCACCACGCGGGCCTCGGGGAACTCCCGGGCCAGGCGATGCGTGGTGTTGCCCAGACCGCAGCCCAGCTCGATTATGCTCCGGGGCGCACGCCGCAGATTCGGCAAAATGTGCCCGGCAATGGACTCATAGCGGTCGATGACCAGCGGATAGGCGTTCGTGTCCCACTCGTCCGGGGACTTGGTGAGCAGCATGTCCTTGTGTTTCTGCACATGCGTATCGTTGTGGAAGCATGGCGTCTTGACCAGGGTCAGGTTCACGTCACCGGGCTGGCGGGCTTCGGCCAGTTCGCCCGTCACTTCCGTGAACGGCGCGAGCTGCACGGTGTGGATATTGTTCAGCCGCACATGTTGAAACAGCTTGGCGCAAAAATCGGCCGGGTCCCCGCCCAGAAACACCCAGTCCGCGCCGGGAGCCAGACGCGGATACGCATTCCGCTCCGTCAGATAATATTTATGATACGCCTCATCCATGAGCGGATAGACAAAGGGAGCACGCGAATGCATCAGCGAGCCCTTGAAGCGGATGAAGAAGCAATTCAACGCTTCAAGACGCAGGCAAGCAGGGGAAAGCTCCTCAAGCCGGGCCTGTCCCTGCAAGACATAGGAAACCGCGGCGGAAAGATTCCCCGCCCCCAGGATCGGATAATAGACTTTCAAGACTCCGCGCATCACATAACCCTTGGTAAGTTTTTCCGGACAAGCCGAAAAAGCAAGATAGGTGCCAAGCTCGGCGTTGCGCGCGCGGAAACATACGCCCGCCCAAGGGGCGGGATATCCCTAGAACTTGGCGATGCGCTCGCCCAGGGCCTTGATATCCGCATCGGTCAGTTTGGCGGCGATATTCTTCATCAGACCTTTTTTTGACCCGCCGTACGAACCGTCCCGATAGCCTTGCAAAGCCATTATCACCTGCGGCTCACTCATGCCCTTGAGCACCGTGCCGTTCTGGACCTTGGAACCGTCACCGCCATGACAGCCCATGCAGCGGGCATAGAGTTTCACGGCATCGGCCGCATGCGCGGAAAAACCCGTTGCCAGAAAAAGCGCTAGGGAAAAAACAATCAAGATACGTTTCATGCGTAAACCTCCTGCTCCTTGAAAAGCATACCAGAGAAAGAAGCCACGCGACAACAAAACGTATGCTCGTTCCGAAAAAACACCCTCCAAGAAGTCTGCGGACAAAAAATACCGTATCGATAAAAACAGCTTGCTTTCTCTTCCATTGCATGATTCTTTCCGGCCGTACGTCGTTCGTCGTCCGCCACTGTGCCGATGCCGAAACAAAGCCAACAGGGATCTTTCTGGCCGGTCCATGAGCCGCAGCGCCCATGTTTTATTTCAGTGCATGTCCTGCGGAAAAAATACGTGCCTCATGCTTGACAGCGGAAACCAAAGCCCGTAAGTATCCCCTTCCGGTTTCACGAGAAGGAGCAACCAAACAATGAAGACTTTCAGCCCCAAGCCTGAAGATATCAGCCGCGAGTGGATCGTCGTTGACGCCACAGACAAGATCCTGGGCCGTCTGGCCACGGAGATCACCAATCGTCTGCGCGGCAAGCACAAGCCCGAGTTCTCTGCCCACATGGACAATGGCGACTTCGTCGTCGTGGTCAACGCCGAGAAGATCAAGGTCACCGGCCGCAAGATGGAGCAGAAGCGTTACTACAAGCACTCCGGTTTCCCCGGAGGCCTCAAGTCCAAGACCATGGGCGAGATGATGAACATCCGTCCTGAGAACGTGTTGCGTCAGGCCATTCGTGGCATGCTCCCCAAGACCCGTATCGCCCGGCAGCAGCTCAAGAAGCTGAAGATCTATGTCGGTTCGGAGCATCCGCATGAAGCCCAGCAGCCCAAAACTATTGATATTTAACGCAGGTAGATGAACATGAGCGATCTCAGCTACAGCACTGGCCGGCGCAAGGAATCCGTGGCCCGTACCCGCATCATCCATGGCGGTACCGGACGCATCCTCGTCAACAATCGTCCCGTGGACGAGTATTTCCCGCGCAAGGCGCTGCAGATGATCATTCTGCAGCCGCTGAAGATTGTCCGTCTTCAGGACAAGGTCGACATCAAGGTCACCTGCTCCGGCGGCGGCCTTTCCGGTCAGGCCCAGGCCATCCGTCACGGCATTGCCCGCGCCCTTCAGGAATTCGATCCCGAGATGCGCTCCGCGCTGAAACGCGCCGGTCTGCTCACTCGTGATGCCCGAACCAAGGAACGTAAGAAGTACGGTCAGCCCGGCGCCCGCGCCAAGTACCAGTACTCCAAGCGTTAAGCCGCAGTCGGCACGCAATGGATTTCCACAAGGTCGGCGCCAAAAGCGCCGGCCTTTTTTCATGCGCAGGAGAGGCATGATGGTTTCCCACGACCCCATGGCCATTGAAAGGACTTCGGCCCTGGCCTGGCCGACCCTGGAACAGCTGGAGATCAGCGGTTGGACCCTGCGTTTTTCCCACGGCTACACCAAGCGCTCCAATTCGGCCTGGCTGCTGCGGGAGACTTCCGACGCGCACAGGGCCATTGCGGACATCGAGTCCGCCTATCTCTCCCGCGGACTCAATCCCATCTTCAAAGTCACAGGCCTCCTTGCGCCGGAAATCGACGCGACCCTGGCCGAGCGCGGATACCGGCTGGTAGATACCACACTGGTCATGACCCTCCCCCTGAACGGTTCCCACCCGGCAACGGCTGCTCCGGCCTGCGACCTGCATATTGCCGGCAACGCGCATGTGCAGGCATGGTTCGAGCATTGGAAGGCCTGCGCAGGTTCGCCTTCGGGCAACGGCTCCCATCTGGCCCTGCTGCGCCGTACGCCTCAAGGCACGCTGTTCGGCTGCGTACGCAAGGACCGCCAGCCCGGCTCCTGCGGCCTGGGCGTACCGAGCAACGGCTTTCCAGACCCTTGCGGCCTGTTCGGCATCTATGACGTGGCCACGCGGCCCGACCTGCGGCGTCGCGGCCTGGGCACGGCACTGGTCACCGGCTTGTTGGAGCAGGCCGTGCACCTGGGCGCGCACACCGCCTATCTCCAGGTGGTGGAAACCAACATCCCGGCGCGATCGCTCTATTCCGGCCTGGGCTTTGCCGAGGCCTACCGCTACTGGTACCGGGTCCGCACCTGACACAGCCTTGCTCTTGCCCTGTCCCAAGAGCTCCCGTATGGTTCCGCCCATGTCGAAAAAAGAAAAACCCAGACCGCACCTGCTGGTGGCGGACCGCGACGGCAATATCTACGACCATCCCGACCTGCTGATGCTCTGCCGCCGGGGAAACGAACTGGCCCTGCCCCGGCCCGACGAGATCATTCCCCTGCCGCCCGGAAGCGATTTTTTCCTGCTGCCAGGCCGCCACGCCATGGGGCTGGACCCGGATTCCGGCGAAGTGGAGGTCATGGAAGATCTGGCCGTTGCCGCGTTTGCCTGCCCGGCGCACACGGTCACGGGCATTGCCGCCTATTCCCAGGACCCGGACGCCCCTCGCCTGCCCCTGCTTTCCTATGCGGCCATCGGTTATGCCGAAGGCCGTTTCTGGGTCTGCGCCAAAAAGGTGGACGAGGACCGCAGGCAGGTCTTCGAGGGCATTCCCGGAGACCGCATCCGTAACGGAGCCATGGCCTTGATGCGCAAATATCCGGACAACCGGCTCATGCGCCACCTGACCAACTGCGCCTTGAACTATGGCTGCCCTGCGGCAAAGAATCTTTCCCTGGGCCGTTTCGAGGCTCCCCTGCCCACATCCCAGGCCTGCAACGCGCGCTGTGTCGGCTGCATTTCCCTGCAACCCGAAGATTCGGGGTTCCCGGCTCCGCAAAACCGCATCGGCTTTACCCCGACCTGCCAGGAAATCGTGGAAGTCATGCGCCAGCATGGTTCCCAGGAACGAAAACCCGTATTCTCCTTTGGCCAGGGATGCGAAGGCGAACCCCTGACCGAGGCCAAACTGCTCGCGGAATCCACGCGCCTGTTTCGTTCCCAGGACGGCAAAGGCACGGTAAACGTGAACACCAACGCCTCATTGCCGGACACCATTCCCTTGCTGGCCGAGGCTGGTGTGAGCTCCATCCGGGTCAGCCTGAACTCGGTGCGCAAGGCCCCGTATGAAGCGTATTACCGCCCCCATGGCTATGTTTTCGAAGATGTCGTCGAGTCCATCAGGCAGGCAAAAAAACACGGCCTCTTCGTCTCTTTGAACTATTTATACTTCCCAGGCCTGAACGATACCGAAGAAGAGTTGGACGCGCTGAACAACCTGCTCCAGGATACGCACCTGGACTTCATGCAGCTGCGCAACCTGAACCTGGACCCGCAACTGGCCTTGGACCTGCTCGGGCCGCATTCCCCTGGCCCGGCCATGGGGCTGAACAACTTCCGTAAGCGGCTGCGCAAGACCAACGGATGGCTCGGATTCGGGTATTTCAATCCCTATCTTGAAGGGCAATGACGCGAGAAATAGAGTTCTCCGGCAAAGGAAAAGGCGCGTACAATGATACGCGCCTTTTCCTTTTTTGCCTGCCTACAAAGCAGTTCAGCCCGCTAAAAATCGATCCGCACCTGCTCTTCGTCGCCCGCACGCGCCTCGATCTCGCCAATGACAGATGCGGCAACACCTTGCTTGGCCAGGCAGTCCAGCGCCTTTTCCGGCTCGGGAGTAACCATGATATAGCCCACGGAACAGTTGAAAATCTGGAGCATTTCCGGCCAGGAAAGCTCCCCCTGTTCCTTGAGCCAGGAGAACACCGGCAGCATTTCCCAGGAACCGAAGTTGATGCGGGCCACGGCATTTTCCGGCAACACGCGGGGAATGTTGTCGTAGAAACCGCCGCCAGTGACATGAACCATGGCGTTCACGCGCACGTTTTTCAGCGTTTCCAGCACGGGACGCACGTATATTTTCGTGGGTTCAAGCAATGTTTCCGCCACGGTTTTCGTTCCTCCAGGGAACACATCCGCGCCTTTCAAACCGGATTTATCAAAAATTTTCCGCACCAGGGAGAAGCCGTTGGAATGAATTCCGGATGAAGCCAGTCCGACAATGGCGTCGCCCGGCTGCACATTCTTGCCGTCCACAAGCCTGGGCCGGTCCACCATGCCCACGCAGAATCCGGACAAATCATATTCACCGTCAGGATAGAAGCCGGGCATTTCCGCTGTTTCCCCGCCGAGAAGCGCACAGTCGGACTGACGGCAACCGTCCGCCACACCGGCAATGACCTGCTCGGGCACGCCGGGCGTGAGCCTGCCCGTGGCGAAATAATCGAGGAAAAAGAGCGGAGCCGCGCCCTGTACGAGCACGTCATTGACGCTCATGGCCACGAGGTCGATGCCCACGCTGTCGTGCTTGTCGAAAAGAAACGCCAGCTTGAGCTTGGTGCCCACGCCGTCCGCCCCGGACACGAGCAGCGGCTCGGTCATGCCGGAAAGATCCGGCCGGAACAGGCCGCCGAAGCCGCCGATGTCCGTAACCACCCCCGGGGTGAACGTGGATTTGACCATATCCTTGATGCGACCGATAAAGGCGTTTCCAGCCTCGATATCCACACCCGCTGCCTTGTAGGCGTCGGCGCGGCCTTTGGCGTCACTCATATTCAAGCTCCTTGCACGTGATTGGGAGGCCGGATGATAGGCGGGATGGGGCAGGAGTTCAAGCGCCGCGTTCACGGGCCGCAAGTTGTTTGAGCAATGCGCTGAGACTCCGCAACTCCAGCGGCTTGGAAAGGTACCCGTTCATACCCTGCGCCAGGAAGTTCTCGCGGTCCCCGCTGCGGGCATAGGCTGTCAGCGCCACCACGGGGATGTCGGACCGCACGCCCGGCACCAGCCCGGAGCGGATGCGGTTCGTGGCTTCCAGCCCGTTGAGCCCGGGCATCTGAATGTCCATGAGCACCACATCGAAAGGTTCGCGCTCCAGTGTTTTCAGGGCCTGGACTCCATCCTCGACGCTCACGACTTCATGTCCGGCCTTCTTGAGCAGACGCTCGGCCAAAAGCCGGTTGGTTCGTTCGTCCTCGGCCACCAGAATGCGCAATTTGCGTGAATCCTCGGGCGGCGGCGCAGACTCCTGTACCGCGACCAGGGCAGGATCGGCGCTCATGCACGGCAACGTAAAGCTGAACACGCTCCCATGGCCCGGCACACTCTCCACCCATATCTCGCCGCCCATCATCCGCACGAGCTGGCGGCAAATAGCCAAGCCCAGCCCGGTGCCGCCGTACTTTTTGGTCAATGGCTCCTCGCCAAGAACAAAGCTCTCGAAAATGCTCTCCTGCTTGTCCTTGGGGATGCCCATGCCCGTGTCGCGCACCCGGAACTCCAGGACCAGCGCATTGCCGGGGCCGGCTTCCGCCACAACGACTTCCACGCCCACGGTTCCCTCTTCCGTGAATTTCGCGGCATTGTTGACCAGATTGATGAGTATCTGGCGAAGCTTTCCCAAATCGCCGACAATGGCTTCTGGCACGTCGGGAGCCACGCTCTGCTCACAACGCAAATTGCGCTTGTCCGCGTGCACGTTGCAGATGCTCATGGCCGGGGCCAGGGCGTCGGACAACAAAAGAGGCTCTTCGCGCAGACCGACCTTGCCAGACGTCAGGCTGGACAGCTCCAGCAACTGCGTCACAATCCCCAGCAGATGATCCGCCGACTCCAGGGCCATGCGCACGAGTCCATACTGTTCCTGGCTCAAAGGCGTATCCAGAAGCAATCTGCCCATGCCGATGATGCCGCTGAGCGGGGTCCGTAGTTCGTGGCTCATGTTGGCCAGAAACAGCGTCTTGGCTTCGCTGGCCGCTTCGGCCGCTTCCTTGGCGCTGACCAGCTCCCCTTGCATGCGAACGCGCTCGGTCACATCCTGGACAATGAGGAAAAACAGATTGGAGTCACCCAGATGCAGGAAGCTGGCAAAAATTTCAACGTCCCGCACCTCGCCACTGGCCAGACGGTGCCGGGTGGAAATCAACCGCTTTCCTCCGGCCCAGATTGACTTCACTATTTCAGTCACGGTTTCGACGGATTCCGCGGAGAGATCAAGCCGGGTCATGCCCAGCATTTCTTCCCGGCTGTAGCCGTAGTAGCGCAGCGCAGCCGGGTTAACGTCAAGAATCCGTCCGCTTTCCGCGTCCAGCAGCAACTGCACGGCCGCGCTGTCCTCGAACATGGCCCTGTGCCGCCGGGTGCCCTCGACAATGGCTTCCTCGCGGGCGCGAATCTCCCCGGCCATGTTCTCGAATTCCAGCTCCACATCATGCAGTTCCTGGAAGGACATGGTGCGCTTGAGCCGATCCTGATAACGGCCGCGGGCCACATCGCTGATATTATCCACCAGGCCCACGAGAGGCTGGAAAAGCACCCGCTCCAGGGCCGACTGAAACCGCCAGAAAACAAAGGAAATGCCCGCGGCGAGCAGCATCAGGGCCACGAGCACGGTCTGCAGCGCCGGCTCCACAAGATTTTTCAACGGCCGGGCCACGAGCAACACCCAGCCCTGATCACCGACCAGCCGGGATTCCCCGAGATACTGCCCCTCCACGCCAGGCATCATGGGAGGGATCAATTCCATGGTGCCGGGTTGCTGCACGATGGACAGATGACCGATATTCTCCTGTTCGTCCACAAGGCGTTCCTGAGGGTGCAGCACAAGATTGCCGTACGAATCGCACAGCGCCATTTCAAAGCCGGGCGGGGTCAGGCTCTGCACATGCGTGCGCAAAGCCTTGAGATCCAATTCGCCGACAATGGCCTCTCCGTCGGGCAGAAGGTACCCCATGTAGAGTACGACGCGACCGGACTTGACCGAAAGGACCGGTCTGGAAAAAATATACGTTTCCTCTCGGGCATAATGCAGCAAATGGGGGAAGCTCATGCCCTCGCCGCCTTCTGGATGCGCCGCCCGGACTATGGCTTCGTTGTCCAGCCAAATGAGCCGTTCAAAATGAGGATACAGTTCATAAAGATCACGCAGCCTTTGGTTCATGTCCTCAGTGCCGCGAGCCTGCTTCTTCACTTTGTCGGCAAAGACGCGCAACTGCCTGCGGCTGTTTTCCACATAGACCGTAATCGCGCTGCTGACCGCGCCGGAAAGGGTATCTCCGGTGATTTTGAAATCACGATAATATTCATAGCCCACGAACACGCCGGAGAAGAGCACGGTCACGACGCCAGGCAAAACGATCCAGAACAGGAATTTGTCCCGGAGAATATCACTGAAGGAGCGCAAAGCCATTCGCTGTTCCTATGGCTCGATTACAAAGTGGCCGCCGCGAACGACGAGAATATGCGTCTCCCTGACCACATCTCCGAACGCGTCGAAACGGTAGGGGCCATACACGCCGGGCAGCTCCCCCGCATCCGTGAGGGCCTGGGCAAATGTCGACACATCCTTTCCTTTTCCCAGTCCCAACGCCACGGCCTGCATTGCCTCGTAAGCATAGACTCCGGCAAAATTCGGGGCAAAGCCGAACCGTTTTTCAAAGCGGCTGCAAAAAACGGTATAGGGAGTATAATCCGGACGCTCCGCATGGCTCACGGCAAAAACCGCCCCCTCCATGGCGTGCCCACCCATCTGAAGCGATTCCTCGGTGGCTGGCCAGCCAGGACCGAGCAGAAGCACCTGTTGCCCGGCCAAGCGCACACGCTGGGCCAGATTTCCCATGTCCCGGGCCGAAGCAGCAATCACCACGCCATCCGGGGAAAGCTCTTCAATCGACCGGATGATCCCGCTCCAGTCCACGCTTTTGCCGGAAGCGAATTCAAGCCGTGCCAGCACTCTGCCCCCGCCCTCCACGAAGAAACGGGCAAAGGCGTTCTCGAACGTCTTCACGTAGTCTGCGTTGAGCGTGTCGCCCACGAAAACCACCGTGCGCAGGCCCTTCTGCGTCAACGCATAAGACGAAAGGCGCAGGGCCCAATCCTGATTGGTCGGAATCACTCTAAAAAAATTGTCTTTTCTCCCGGCAACAGTGGGAGTGGAAACCGTAGGCGAAACCACGGGCCTGCCAAACGCTTCGATCGATTTCCATGCCGCCATGGCCTGGTTGCTGGTCACCGGTCCCAGCACCGCGTCCACATTTTCCTCGGCCATGGTCTGGAAAGCCTGATCCGTAACATCCATAGAACTCTCGTCGTCGAGAATGACAAGCTCGATCCTGCGCCCATGAACGCCGCCGGAAGCATTGATCTCCTCCATGGCCAGACGAGCTCCGCTGCGCATCTGCACACCAAGATCGGAATATCGGCCCGTGAGCGAAGCCACGATGCCGATACGCAACGGCTCATTCGAGCCACAGGAAGAGACCAGGAGCAACAACATGGCACTCAGTACCAGTTTAAAACGTTTTTTCATCAAACCGCTCCCTGCTACAATGGCACCTCTTTCCTTGATACCATCTGTCCTGAACCGTGTCCACGAATGCAATGACAAAACCGGCTCGGCGCAACAATTGCATCTTTCAAAAACAATGGTCATAGTATCGACAAAACCCAGGGAGGTTCTGATGCGTCCCGCACTTTTCCTTGCCTTGCTCGCCACGTTGTTCCTCGCTCCGCTGACAGGTGCGAAATCGGCCCAGGCCCAGAACAAGTTCGAGAACAAGGACACGGCCAAGAACCGCCAGGATTCGATCTGGGGCACCCGCACCAACGAAGGGCGCAGCTATTTCGGCACGGACGGGTACGGCGACAGCGCCTGGGGCTACCAGCCTGACGATCCGGAAAAGCCCGTGGACTGGTACGACAAGATCATCATCGCGGTGGATCCCAATGTGGACTGGCCGCCGGACGGGGAGACCTCCACGACCAGCACCCGGATCGACTCCAGCACCGGCGGCGTGGACACCAACTCCACGACAACCACCACAACGACCACCGCGCCCAATTGACCGGTCCGGTTTCGCGCCCGGTTTTCTTTTTCCCGGCCTTGCCGTATGACAAAAAGGCCGGGAGGTGAACCATGCATCAGGCCCAGCTTTGGACCGCCCTGGACGGCGGTCGCGTCCATTGCCGTCTCTGCAATCATTTCTGCGTCATCGAGCAAGGCGACCGAGGCCTCTGCGGCGTCCGTGAAAACCGCGGGGGCACGCTCTTCAGCCTTGTCTACGGCAAGGTGGCTGCCCTGAACATGGACCCGGTGGAGAAAAAGCCGCTCTATCATTTCCTGCCCGGCACACGCACGTTCTCCCTCGGGACTGCCGGCTGCAATTTCCGCTGCGCCTTCTGCCAAAATGACTCGCTCTCCCAATCCCCGCGCGAACGCGGCCCCATCCAGGGCCGGGACGTTTCACCGCGCGAACTGGTGGAGGCGGCCCTGCGCCACGAAGCCGCGTCCATTTCCTACACCTATTCCGAGCCCACAGTATTCTTCGAACTGGTGCACGACACAGCCGAGCTCGCAGTGCAGGCCGGGCTGAAGAACATTCTCGTGTCCAACGGTTTTCAGAGCCCGGATTGCCTGGATGCCCTGGCGCCGCTGATCCATGCGGCCAATATCGACCTCAAGTCCTTTCAGGACGCATTCTATCGCGAGTTGTGCGGCGCGCGGCTCCGGCCCGTGTTGAGCAACCTCAAGGCGATCAAGGAGCTGGGCTGGTGGCTGGAGGTCACGACCCTGGTGATTCCGGGCCACAATGATTCGCCCGGAGAACTGGCGGACATAGCCGGGTTCATCGCCCAGGAACTGGGTGCGGACACGCCCTGGCACGTTTCGCGCTTCCATCCGCACCACATGATGCTGCGCACGCCTTCCACGCCCGTGGCCACGCTGGAAACAGCCCTGGCTGCCGGACATGCCGCGGGGCTGCACCACGTCTACATCGGCAATGTGCCGGGCCATGACGCCGACAATACGCTCTGCCCGGGCTGCGGCTGTCTGCTGATACGGCGGCAGGGCTTCAGCCTGGCGGAATACCGCCTGGACCAGGGACGCTGCCCTGACTGCGGCGAAGCCGTGGCAGGCGTCTGGTCCTGACGCCCGGCCGGAAAGGCTTGCCAAGAACAGTTGCCAAGCAAAGGGTTTTTCCGTATCCATACCGACTCGGCAACGGGGCGTGGCGCAGACCGGTAGCGCGCCTGCTTTGGGAGCAGGATGCCGGGGGTTCAAATCCCTCCGCCCCGACCAGAGAAAGAACAAAGGCTTGCGGCCATGGCCGTAAGCCTTTTTTTGTGGGTAGGTACAAATGCACGTACGACAAATCAGCTTCACAGCGGGTGACTGTTAATCACCAGGTTCGCGGTTCAAGCCCGTGCTGGAGAGCCAGAGAAATCAAGGGCTGAAAAAAAACCAACACCGCAGATCATCCCTTCAGCCAATGCACACATCCAAGTGCTTGCGCCCTGCCTTTCCTTGACCGGACAATATTACACTTGTGTTATCGTCTTGCTTATGATCTTTTGGCATGGGAGGCCTGCGTCATGTCAAGAATGATAACCGCATTGTTTGTGGCCGTTTTACTGGCCGGGTGTACCGGGAAAACCGTGGAAAAAGATTACACCATGTATCTCGGCGAGGGGGAAACCCGCGCCGCCAAAGTCTCGGTGCAGGAGCCTCCCATGTTCACGGCAGGTGATTTCGCCAGCATCGCACTGGGTGCGGTTGTAGGAACCGCCATTGACGCTTCTTCTGGGGATATACCATCTAACGGCGATTTTGGCCGTATGGGATATACCTGGGGCAGTTTCGCGGGAGAATCCACCCAGGCCGTGACATCATCCATGTTTGACGCGGAGGAAAAGTAGAAATGAATCATTTCTTGTTTGCCTTCGTTCTTGTTTTGGCTTCTACATTGGCCGGATGTGCTACGCACGAGAGAGAGATTGAGAAACAGGATTATTACAGATTCCATATGGGCGACGGTGTTACCCTTGAGCAGCGCCAAGCTATGCACCCGGAGGAAGAACCATTCATCACGGCTGAAGACACCGCGCTTTTCATCCTTGATACCGCCGCACAAATGGCCATTGGCGAAGCGATTTCCGGCAACACAATGAGCCCAGGATACAAGTCAGGTTCTTTGGGCGATTAACCCTGCATCCCGAGCTACAAAGCCGTCGCACAACCCGCGCTGACAGCAGTGGTTTGACAATATCCCCGGAGAATTTTATTTTGTTTTTAGATTCTTGGCGCGCTTAGAGCATCCTGTCAGCCGTTGGTTCGCCCGACTTGAAATTGACAACTCTTTCCTCCAACGCGTTGATTCTTTTTTTTGTCCATGTAGCGCCGCCGGTTGGCCTTTGCGACACCGACAAGCATTCCTGCCGCGTTGGATGTCCAAAGCCTATGGTCACGGTGTTGGTCCCGACTCTCCCCTCCGCAATTCCAAAATCGACGACCACCAGCCCTGGGTTTCGTTTTCAATCATGCCTACCAGGGGCTTCGAACGGTTCAGCCCCACGTGCGCGGGGAACACGAACCAACGCGATATTTTTGAGATGAGCCGCAATCACGGTTCGGCCTGGGGATCGGCAGGAGGGGATACGGAAGCCGAGGCCGACACCTGCTCCGCCCGAAAAAGCGTGCCCGTGCGAAACGTCCGAAACGGACCCCAGTATACATTATACTATACATACTCAAGAAACAAACATCAACCAGGAAAGATCAAAGGCTTGCGGCCATGGCCGTAAACCTTTTTTTGGGTGGGTGCCCCCGTGGTGAAGCTCTCTGTTCTCCCAGGTGATGGCCTTGCCACTCCTGCACGGGAAGAAGCCCGCACAAGGCAGGCCTGCCTCAACTTCGATGCGGCGGTCAGAATGTAACGACCATGACACGAGACGTTCTCCCTGAACGGGACCGTACCGGAAGCACAAGCCTTACTTCGATGCCATGCGTTCATAAAAAAACCTTTATAACAATTGACTTACTTTTCTCCTTTTTGCATCCTCACGGAGGAGAACGTTTTGTTTTTTAACAAGAATCAAGGAAATATCATGAGGTTTTTACTTGTTCCGGCTTTGGTCTGCTCCTTAGCATTGTCTGCCTGTGCGCCCACGTCGCGTGTCCCTGGAGTTGATCCCCAGGCGTCCAAGACTGAACAAGAAACGCAGATTCGCATGGCTATCGAGCGCAATAACGGCATGGAAAAACGGCTCCAGAATGTGTCGTGGCCGATTTTGAAAGAAAACAACGAGTTGTGCGACGACAAAGTCAAGTATGGGCATGGCACATCCTTCCTGTGGCCCAAATGTGCCGCAGGTGAATGGAAAGAGGCCTACACGCGTTTTTTTGGAGACACCGAGTACCCCATTGTGCGGACGTTGGTTGAGGGCGGCCCCGGAGCTGTCGCGGGACTGCGGGAAGGCGACGAACTCATGGCTATCAACGACCGCCAGGTGGATACCAAAAAACGGTCAATGAAGTCATTCCAGAAACAGCTTGATGAAGCATTCGAATCCGGTCAGCCCGTGATTTTCCATATCCGGCGCAACGGAGCCGAGCAGGATGTGTCCATCAAACCCGAGCGAATCTGTGCCGCGCAAATGGTCCTGGTGCCGGAATCCATAATCAACGCCTTCACGGACGGCAAACACATCGCGGTCTATACCCGGATGATGAGCTTTGCCGAAACAGACAACGAACTGGCAACGGTCATCGGCCATGAACTGGCCCATTTGGCCATGGACCACGTCGAAGCCAAGCAGGGCAACGCGCTCATCGGATCGTTTTTCGACATTCTTTTTGCGGCGGCCACCGGGGTGAACCCCGGCATTGGTCAACAGGTCGGAATGATGATGTATTCGCAAGAATTCGAACAGGAGGCCGACTACATCGGGCTCTACATGACCGCCCGTGCCGGCTATTCCATAGACAATGCGGACGAATTCTGGCGCAGGATGGGCATGGAACATCCCGATTCGATCACCCATGCCTCCTCTCACCCGAATACCGCGGACCGTTTCTTGATGCTCGGGAGCACGGCTGACGAGATCAACATGAAGCGGATGAGCGGTCTTCCGTTGCATCCCGAGTTCAAAGAAGCGACCAAGGAAACGGCAAAGACCAACAACAGTGCACTCAGCCCGCGTGAGGGGGACACAGAAACCGGAATCTACAACTGCCCCCGAGGGATCGGGCGCCATTAATCGCCAACAATCATTGATCGTTTACACCACTTGCCGAGGATGCTATGTTTGTTACATATTTTTAACGTGTTGGAAGACCAGAAACAGCCGCGAAAAGCCTTGGCGAACGATTGCCCCAGGTGATCGGCACAGCGTCCTCCACAACACAAGCCATGGAAGAAGCCACACACTGACCGGAGGGCGTTATGCAGACGGCTGACAACGACATTTCGCTGCGCATGGTCGCGGAGCCGCGTTTCATCCCGCTTGTCCAGGGGGTGGTGGAACAAGGGGCATTGGCCTTCGGGCTGGAGCGCGACAAGGCCCTCAGGCTGACCATGGCCGCCGAGGAAATCGTCTCGCATCTGATCGAGGCCGGAAGCGCTCCCGCCATTGATCTGACCCTTTCTTTCGGCGGCTGGTGCGTCCGCGCCGATTTCTCGTTCACGGCCGATCCTTCCGACCTCTGGGCCATGAACCTGGCCGCCAGGGAGGATGTCGGCGCGGGAAAATCCATGGAGCACCTGGGGCTGCTGCTGGCCGCCCGCATGACGGACGGTTTTTCCCTCCGGATTGACGGCAGGGTCGTTCATCTGGAATTACGCCAGGACCGCGTTTATCCTCTTGTGGAACGCGGCCCAGGAAGCAGAGGAACAGCCAAGGGCGACATCCGCATCCTGG
This sequence comes from Desulfovibrionaceae bacterium, assembly GCA_036541255.1. Lineage (GTDB taxonomy): Bacteria > Desulfobacterota > Desulfovibrionia > Desulfovibrionales > Desulfovibrionaceae > Paucidesulfovibrio. Next base: position 14,818 of record JAZHDD010000046.1, read on the forward strand.
ACAAGCCGGAACCCGAGCTGATCAAGGCCGCGTGCGCGCGGGCAGCCAGCCTGTATCCGCCCCACCTGCTCCACGAAGCGCTGCACAGGCCGGGCAAGGTCGTGGACATGGCCGCGCACGGCGACCTGCATGTCCTCGTGGCCGTGGATGCGGCCGGCGAACTGGCCGGCTTGATGCTCTGGCGTTCCCCTTCAAAGGACAGCGTCAGTTTTTCCGGGCCGTATGTTTTTGTCGATACCCCGGGCGTGGCCGAAGTCCTGGAAACCGGACTGCTGCATACCGTGGCCCGGACCAGTGCCGTGAGCCTGTTCAGTGATTTCGCCACAGGGGAATTGAGCACGCGGAATTTCGAATCATTGGGGCGCGTGGGCTGTTGCCGGTCGGATGCCCCGACAGCGGAAGTGGACGTTTGGTTCCGCGATCTGCACGAGGACACGGGAACCGTTGTCTGGTCACATCCCGAGCTCGGAACGTTTCTGCATGAGCAGTACGACAACTTGGTGCTCATGCGCACGATCCGCGAGGTATCCGAGGCCGGCGACCACCTGCCGAAACGTTCCGTCTTCTCTGCGGCCCTGCGGCCCGAGCTCAAACAGGCGCGGCTCTCGCCCATGGTCGTGGGCGAGGATGCGGCGGACGCCGTTGCCCGGCACGTGGCCATGCTGCGGGAAGACGGGTACTGCAACATCTTCTTTCATCTGGACCTGGCCTACGGCTGGCAGGCGGCCATGGGCGGCGTGCTCCTCGCCAGCGGATTCGTGCCCCGGCTCCTGTTGCCGCACGGCGGCCTATCCGACGTGATGGTGTTGCAGCATGTCTGACTTTGACCTGCGGAATCTTGTTCCCGCGCACATCCGCAATTTCGAGGCCTACTCCCCGAGCAAGCCGGACACGGAACTCATGCGCTCCTATGGCGTGGCCCACCTGCACCGGCTCAACAACAATGAAAACGCCCTGGGGCCGCCGCCGGAAGTCGAGGCCGTGGTCAGGAATTTTCCGCCCGGGTCCGTGCCGGTCTACCCCAACGGGGACTGCTTCCACCTGCGCCAAAAACTGGCCGAAAAATACGGCAAGGACATGGACCAATTCCTGGTGGGCAACGGTTCCTGCGAGGTCATTTCCAGCGTGATCAAGGCCTTCTGCGAGGAAGGCGACAACATCGTCACCGCGGACAAAACCTTTGCCGTGTACGAATGGGTAGCGGAGTTCTCCGGGTTCGAGGCGCGCCTCATCCCGCTGAAGGACCATGCATTTGATCCGCGCGCCATGCTGGACGCCATGGATGGACGCACCAAAATTCTTTTCGTCTGCAACCCCAACAATCCCACGGGCACCTATTGGGACAGGGAAACCATGCGGGGGTTCCTGGACGAGGTGGCGGGCCGGGCCATCGTCGTGGTCGATGAAGCCTATGTCGAATACGTCGAGAAAGACGATTTCCCCGATGGAATGGCTCTTCTGGACAACTATCCCAACGTCATCGTGTTCCGGACGTTTTCCAAGATGTACGCGCTGGCGGCCTTGCGCATCGGATATTTATGCGGCACCCGCGAGGTGGTCGACCTGGTGCGCCGCACGCACATCGTCTATTCGGTCAACATGCTGGCGCAACTCGCCGCCGTGGCCGCGCTGTCCAACGACGGCTCGTTCATCAAGGCCACACGGGAGATGGTCCGCGACGCCAAGGCCCTGCTCCGGGACATGCTTGACGATCTGGGGCTGGAGTATGCCTGCAACGAAGGCAATTTCATGATGATACACGCGCCCATGCCCGACACGCTGCTCTACCGCAAGCTCATGAAGAAAGGCGTCATGGTGCGCACCATGACCGGCTTCCGGTTTCCCAACTGGATACGGGTCAGTCTGGTGCAGCGGCCCGTGATGGAAGATTTTTGCAGGGCGTTCCGCGAAGTCTTGTCCAAAACAACGTAACCGTTCTTTGCGGCTATCCCTTCTCGCCCATGGCGGGAATTCACTTGGTTCACCATGGTGGGCACATTCCCTTCCCAGCACAGTGTGCAGGAGAAACCGTCCACGCTTGTCCCCCTTGAGGAGACCGTCAGCAGCACGCTCTCCTGCTCCCGACACTGCCGATATGGCCCCGTTGTTCGTGGCCTGAAACCGCCTCTCCGCTCTTTATGACGCCACTGCCCAGACATACATCAATTAATTGCGCACAGAGCGAGGCTTTTATCCGTTTGCTCCTTCATGGAATATCCATTTTCCATAATAATAATTCCACTCAACGCGAAGAACAGTCAAAAATAATTAGCTAAATCAATTTTCAGACCATCTTCCACAAAGGAGACTCCCATGGTCGAGCATATTTACGTTGCCACCACGGACAGTGGTCTTATCGATATCGTCAAAATAGACTCGAAAGCTCAATGGATCACAACCTTAGAATTGGACTACAAACCCGACTGGCTCGTTCTTGAAAACGACATGTGTGAGGACTGTAAATACCATTACCAAGGAAGCACCGTTAAATACTGCAAGGCAGCAATCGGATTGTATGCTGCAGTTAAGTCGTTTTCCGACATTCGCTCCATTGAACGAGTGGGCATGACAATTATAACTGCTAATTCAATAACTTCTAAGTGCACGCAAGCCCATGAAGGATTGTCGATATTATTTTTGTCTTGTTTGATTTTCTCGGGATGCTATAAATTCAAGCAATTCACGTGGGCATGGGATTTTTATGATTCACATCCAGATGATATTGGTATTTTTTATAGTCTATTTTCTTCATACATTACCAAAAAAATACTCCTGGATCATCAAGGAAAGTCTAAATTGTTGCGCGATAATCTGTTGTTTGAATTTAAAAAAATATATTATTCATTACGATGCATTATAAGGCGTGTTGAAAAAGCTTCGAATGAAGACGCCAACATGAACGCGCTGGTGAGGCTTACAAACATGACTCACATGTTCCAGACAGACTACGAAGATTACTTAAACCATTTTCGAGAGTTAATCGCCAGTTGTACAGATACGCCGCACACTCCAATACTTCCCTGACTCTTCCGGGCATTGCCAACGCTTCCGGCCAACACGCGGAAATGGCTTTCATAAAAAGCACCAGAAACAAACGCACAGCACCGATCCAAACAAAACGGCCCGCCTCGGATATTCCGGAGCGGGCCGTTCGCGTGATGCAAAAATCGGGAGCGCAAAACGGGTTCGTTTCAATTACCGGGCAAGACGGCATAACAGCGTTCAAGCCTTTTCCTGTCAAGAATCCGAATGCTTTTGCCGCTGGCGCTGATCAGATTGTCGCGGACGAATTTCTGCAGCACCCGGGAGAGCGTCTCAGGCGTGGTTCCTATGATTTTGGCTATCTCCTTGTGGGTGACAGGAAGGGAAAAAGGTTCCCCGAAGTTTACCTTGGAGCAGGCTTCCGCGTTCAGCAAAAAATGTGCGATGCGCTCGCGCGCGCCACGGAATGCCAGGGACTCCACAAGGTTCATTGCCTCCAGAAGCCTGCCGGAGAGTGTCTGCATGATTTTCAGCAGAAGCATCGGTTCCCTGCGGGCAAGGTCTTCCATGTCCCTGGCCGGGATATCCGCCACTCTGCTTTCCTCCAGGGCGTCCACGTTGACAGGGTAAGGCCTGTCCGTGAACGCCGTGCAAAAACAGAACGGCTGGCCAGCCTCCACAAGATACAAAATCTGCTCCTTACCTTCCTCGTTGCTCCGATAGATTTTCACCCGCCCGGACAACACCACGAAAAAAGCCTGCGCCTCGTCGGACCGGCTGATGATCCGATCATTTACCTGGAACACGCGAAGGCGCGCCCGGCCAGCAAGAGAGCGAAGGGCATCGTCGTCGAGGTCGACAAAAAGGGGGAGTCCGCGAAAAAGCTCATATGCGTTCATACCTTGATCTTTTCCATAAAAATTGACGCCCATCAATGCCGTTATTTCGCGGAGCTAGTATCGTTCATACCGTATGGACCGATTTTCTTTCCCATTGGGACAACCAGAGGAGGACAGCAACATGACAATTACCCGCCGAGGATTCCTGGGCGCCATGGGAGCCCTTGGGACCCTCCCGTTGGCACCGCAGACGGCGCAGGCCTGGCAATCAAAAGCTCCGCCCGATCCGAACGGCTGCCTCGTTGATTTAACTCGTTGCGTCGGCTGCCGAAAATGTGAACAAGCCTGCAACGAGGTCAATTCGTTGCCCGAGCCGGACGCCAAATTCGACGACCTGACCGTGCTCAACGCCAAACGGCGGCCCGACACGAAAACATTTACGGTCATCAACCGCTGCTATTGCGGAAAGATTGACGAGCGGGATCAGCTCGTCCCTGTATTCATCAAATTACAGTGTATGCACTGCCAGGATCCCGCCTGTGTTTCCGCGTGCATAACCGGAGCCTTGAGCAAAAAGGAAAACGGCACCGTGCATTACGATGTCCAAAAATGCATCGGCTGCCGTTACTGCATGGTTGCCTGCCCATTTGAGATCCCCGCCTACGAATACAGCGATCCGATTACGCCCAGGGTCAGGAAGTGCACCTTCTGCTTTGACCGCGTGGAAAAGGAAGGCGGCAAGCCCGGCTGCGCGTCCATCTGTCCGGTGGAGGCCATTACCTTTGGCAAACGCGCGGAACTGCTGCTGCAGGCCCGAACCCGCATCGACAAAGACCTGGGAAAATACGTTGATCATATTTACGGCGAAAAAGAGGCCGGCGGCACAAGCTGGCTCTACATTTCCGGGGTTCCCTTCAAAAAAATCGGTTTCCAGGATCTGCCCACGGAGCCCATGCCGCGCCTCTCAGAGACGATTCAAAGCACGCTCTTCAGCTATCTCTGGTCTCCGCTCGTGCTCTTCGGTGCCCTGGGGGCGGTCATGAGCGTCACGTCCCGCCGCGCTCACAAGGAGGAAAACCATGACGCATAAGCCGCACCCACTGAACGCTCCCTTCTGGACGCCGGGAACGCTCGTCATGCTGGCCTTCATGGCGGCCGGAGCGCTGACGCTGGTGTTCCGGTACACGTTCGGCCTCGCCTCCGTAACCAATCTGACCAACCAATACCCCTGGGGCATCTGGATCGGCCTGGATGTGGCTTCCGGCGTGGCCCTGGCTGCAGGCGGCTTTACAACGGCCTTTCTCGGACACATTCTCGGAAGGCACCACTACGAAGCCATCACCCGCCCGGCACTGCTGACCGCGGCCCTGGGCTATACCTTCGTGGCCATTGCGGTCTTTGTCGACATCGGTCGCTCCTGGGCCATCTGGAAACCCATCTTCTTTCAAAATCATACCTCGGCGCTTTTTGAAGTCGCCATGTGCGTGATGATCTACGTCACAGTACTGTGGATCGAGTTCATACCCGTTCTGGCCGAACGCCTTGGCAGCAGAATTCCCCTTCTGGCCTTCCTGAACCGCATTCTCGACAAGACCATGTGGGTGTTCATCATCCTCGGCGTGGTTCTTTCCTGCATGCACCAATCCAGTTTGGGGACCCTGCTGGTCATCGCGCCGACCAAGATTTCCGAGCTCTGGTACACCCCGCTGCTGCCGCTCTTGTTCCTCACCTCGGCATTCGCGGTCGGCTACCCCATGGTGGTCGTCGAAACGACAATCGCCTCTTCCTCGCTGAAGCTTGATCCCGAGATGCACATCCTCACCCCGTTGTCGCGAATCACCATCCTGCTCCTGGGCGTCTATATGGCCCTCAAGCTCGGCGACGTGATCGTACGGGACGCCTACGCTTCCCTGCTGGACGGTTCAGCCCAAAGCAACGCCTTCCTGGTCGAAGTCGGAATCGGCGTCATTGTTCCTTGGATCATGCTGCTTTTCGGGACGGTACGCCGCTCGCAAAGGCTGCTGTTCAGCGCGGCGCTCATGATCGTATTCGGGGTGATATTGAACAGGTTCAATGTGTTCGTCGTTTCCTTCAAAGCGCCTTTTGCCACGGTGCCGTACTACCCGGCCATCGGCGAAGTGCTGGTCACAACCGGGGCCGTTGCAACGATCTTCTTCCTGTACCGGGTATTCGTGACATATTTCCCGGTGCTGTCCGCCCAACGACAGGAGATATGAGATGATCAGAAAGATTCTTCAAAGGCTGGTGACAGGCGCCACTGCCCTTGTCCTCCTGGGCATGCTCGGTCCCGTATGGGCCGCGACCCCGACGGGCGCCGAAGCCAAACCCGTGGCAAAGGAACGCAAGGACAGAACACCCATGCCCGAGGGATGGGTGGCCAAGGATCAGGCCGCAGCCGCGGAGTTGGCCCGTCAAAAACACCCATATGTGGAGGAAGTGCTTACCGAGGATCTGCCGTTGCGGCAGCAGCGTCTCCGGGGCCTGGGAATCGGCCTCAAGGACATCAAGAACAGCTACTTCCTTCTCGAAAGTCCCTATGTGAACACATATGAGGATCAATACGGACCGGTGCGGTTCATGCACTCCAAGCACGCCGCATCACTGAATGGCAACTGCTCGGTGTGTCACCATTACCGCCCCGCCGACACAAAAACATCGGAAACCGTTGCCTGCCGCGCCTGCCATCAGGACGCCTTTTCCGCCCGAGGCAAGGAAAGGGTGGGACTCAAGGCTGCCTACCACATCCAATGCGTGGACTGTCATGAAACCATGAAGAAAGGACCGGTGAGCTGCAAGGGCTGTCACAAGCAAAAGCCGGTGGACCACAAGGAACTGGTCAAGCTCCCGGACGATCCTGCGCCATCGGAAGTCACGGCGGAATGCCTGCGCTGCCATAAGAATGCGGGCGATAACATGCTGTCCTCGGCCCATTGGCTGTGGCGGGGCCCCTCCCCATACACCACAGAACACCGCAAGAGCGTCATGTCGGGCAAGGGGACGACAGCGCTCAACAACTTTTGAATATCCCCCATCAGCAACGAGGCTCGTTGCACATCATGTCATGCGGGATACGGCTGGAAGGATGAGTCCTTTGACTTCACAAACAAAAACAACATCGACTGCCTGATCTGCCACGATACCACGGGCAGTTATGTCAAGGCCCCGCCCAAGGCGGGCATGCCCGATCCCAAGGTCGATCTGGTGTATGTCGCGAAAAACGTCGGCCCCACCAGCCGCAAAAGTTGCGGCGAATGTCACTTCAACGGCGGAGGCGGCGATGCCGTCAAGCATGCCGACATGAGCACCAACCTCTACTGGCCCAACAGGGAGTGCGACGTACACATGGGCGGCTACGACTTCCAGTGCGTGGAATGCCATACAACCCGCAATCACAAGATAGCGGGGCGCAGCACATCCGTGCCGGTCGCGGAAGGTTCGCGCGCATGCGAGGACTGCCACACCGCCACCCCCCACTATGGAGATACCCTGCTCGATCATCACCTGAACAGGCATTGCGCCACAGTGGCCTGCAACACATGCCATTCTCCGGTATATTCCAAGTGCGTCGCCACCAAGACCTGGTGGGACTGGTCCACGGCCGGGGACAAGAAACGCACCGTGGGAAAGGACAAGTACGGCAAAGACGACTACAATTGGATGAAGGGTTCCTTCAAATGGCAGGAGTCCGCCAAGCCCGCGTATGCATGGGACAATGGCTTCAGCAAGCGCTTGCTGCTGGGCGACGCCATCAACCCCGAAGCCGTAGGCTTCAAACAGGGAGAGGAGTTGACGTATGAGCAGAAGCGGGCGCTTGTCGTCACCAACATCACCGAACCCATCGGCTCCTTTCAGGATCCCAACTCCAAGATCACCCCGTTCAAGATCATGTCGGGCATCCAGCCCGCCGACGCCAAGTATCGGTATCTGTTGATCCCGCATCTCTTCCCCTACAACAAGGAAGACAAGACCGCCTATTGGAAGGTCGCGGACTGGCAGGCGGCCTTTGTGGAGGGGATGAAAAAAGCCAAGCTGCCCTACAGCGGCGAATACATCTGGGTCGCCACAGACATGTACTGGCGAATCGAACACGAAGTCATGCCCAAGGAAAGCGCCCTGTCCTGCGTGCAATGCCATTCCAGCTTCAAGGAGGAAAAGACTTGCGACCGCTGCCACCAGGACAATAGGAACATCCAATACCGCGAACTGGTGGGCAAGGGGACGAACTTCGAGCAGATGTTGGCCAAGGGACGCGATGTCGGCGACCTCATAGGCGTCACCGACTACATCGACTTCAAGAAGCTCGGATACAAAGGAGACCCGGTCCTTCAAGGCGGCCGCTTCAAGAAGCTGCCGCTGGGGTACGAAGCCAAGATAAAATAAACGGTCCTGCCGAAAAACAGAAACCTGCCTTGAAATCGCAAACATTCTCAGGGCAGGTTTTACCCCTCCCTGCGGTAGCAAAACGGCCCGCCTCGGATATTCCGGAGCGGGCCGTTCGCGTGATGCGAGGAAAAATAATCAATCGAAATCCGCCAGGAGCGCGCCCACCTGGATGCCCGCCACCTCGGACCGCTCGCTGAAGTCGCTCTTGATGCGCCAGACAGCCTGATGCAGCTGGGCTGCGGAAATGCCGTTCTTGATGGCCGCATAGGCCTCTATGAACGCGCCCACGCTGTCGCAGACCTTGAGCAGTTCGCCGTCCTTGGGATCGAAGCCGTCCGCGTTGAACCGCCGGGCCAACTCCTCGGAGCTGACCGCCACGATTGTGCCGCCGCGCACCACGCAGGCCTGGAATTCCGAGCCCACTTCCGCGCCCAGGTAGAATTCCAGCCGCGCGGCCACATCCGCATAGCCGTTGCCGCGCAGGGGCGCGAGCACCAGCCGCTCCAGCTCCTGCTCCTCGTAGGCGTGGATCAGGTCCGTTATTTCCGGAGCCGAACGCTTTACCGGCGAGATGATGTCGCGGGTAAGCAATTCGGGCAGGTCGTGGAACAGGCCCGCAAAAAAATTATTCTGCTGCCGGGCGCGGCAGGCCCCCACCTCCTGGCTGAAAAACCAGGCATAAGCCGCCACCACAAACAGATGGCCGAGCACCGTGGTCTCGGGCACGCGCGGGGTCTGGGACCAGCGCTGCTGGAAGCGCAGATGGCCGCAGATGGACGCGAACCGGGCCAGCACGCCGCCCTGGCTCTCGTCGCGCAGTCCGGCCAGCAGGTCGGATACGCCGACCACGTCACCAAGCCCTTCCAGACGGTCCACAAAGCTTTTTTCTATTTCGGCCATGTCCAGGGCATGCGGGTTGAGGCCCTGAATGAGCTTGAACTCGGAATAGCTGGCGTACAGATGCGCCGCCGACAGAATGCGCCGAGCCAGTCCCGTGTCCTCGGTCTGCATGAGCCAGTGGGTCATGCGTTGCAGGAATCCCGGCCCCAGGGGGGTGAGCAGCGGCTTGAGCCGCGAGAGGACCCAGGAGGTCAGCGTACGATAATCATCAGGGTTGGCCTTGATTTGATAAAAGACCGGCGGCTTGATGTCCGTGATCACCAGCCGGTAGAGGTAATCGTACATGCCGCCCTCCACCACCTGTTCGCCCAGGGACAGACGCGTGCCGTCGTCCATGTCCCGCGAATTGAGCATGAACAGCAGCCAGGCCACGATCATCTTGTGCGCCTGCTTGTCCACCTCCACCAGTTGCAGCGGGCGCAGCTTGTCGTTCCAGCGCTTCATGTAGGAACCGGAAAAAACCAGTTCAAGCAGGCTTTTTCGAATCGTGGGTGCGAACATGGGTCTCCTTTGGGCTCATCCTCTCTACCTTGCCAGGGCCGGAACCTCAAGGCCGCGCGTCAAGCCGTTGCCATTTTTCCGGAAAGCACCTAAACCAATATACAAGAACAGCCAACGCACAGCATCAGCACACGGAGGAAACGAAATGCCCATGAAGAAGATCCTGCTCGGCGCGGACGGTTCCGAGCACTCCAAGCACGCAGCCCATTATGCCGTGGATCTGGCCAAGGCCTTCGGCTCCAAGGTGCTCATCGTCTCCACCTACCGGGGTCAGACCATCGTCACCGAGGACCCGGAACACCAGTACACCATGAAGGAGATGCGCCGCCGTGCCACACACCTCCAGGCGTGGTATGTGGAGCTTCTGGACAAGAACGACATCCCGCATGAAAACTTGATCCTGGACGGGCCCGCAGCCGAGGCCATTGCCGACGCAGCCACGCGCGAGGATGTCGACATCATCATCATCGGCTCGCGCGGCCGCTCCAACCTCGTGGGCATGATCCTCGGCAGCACGGCCCACACGCTCCTGCACATCGCCAACTGCCCGGTCATGGCCATCCGCCTCAAGCACAAGCTCCCCAGCGAAAAATAAGCCTGAAACGACCGATGCCGGGACCATGTGGTCCCGGCATCAATGAAACACGGCCCGCTCAGACAACGCCTGTTCAGGCCGGACGACGCAGCAGCGCCACGCATTCCACATGGGGCGTGTGCGGGAACTGGTCCACGGCCACCAGCCGCTCGGCAGCGTACCCGAGTTGGGCCACGTCCCGCGCCAGGGCCGGAGGATCGCAGCTCACGGCCACGATCCGCTCGGGCGCCATGGCCCGCAACGAAGCCAGCAGAGCCGCGGACATGCCGCCGCGCGGCGGGTCCACCACGACCACATCGGCCTTGGGCAGCACCACGCCTTCACCGTCCAGGTCCGCTGCCTCGAAGAAACAATTGGTGAGCGCGTTTTCCTGGGCATTGACCTTGCCGTCACGCACCGCGTTTTCGATCAGGTCCAGGCCGATCACGCGGCCCGCGCCCCCGGCCATGGCCAAGGCCAGTCCGCCCGCGCCGCAATACAGATCAAGCACGTCCTCGCTGCCGGTCAGCCCGGCAAAATCCAGGGCCGCACCGTAAATCAGCTCGGCGGCCGGGGTGTTGGGCTGGAAAAACGCTTCCGCAGTGATGCGCAGCCGCAATTCGCGGCCACCCACATTCAAGCGTTCGAAAAGGTGGTCACGGCCAAAGGACCAGACCCGGTGTTCGCCAAAGGCCAGCTCCAGGGCGCTCTTGCGCGTGGAATGGACAAAACCGCCCACGCCCAACTCGTTGACCAGGTATTCGCCCAATGCCTTGCCCACATCGGCCTGAGTCCGGTCCGGAGCCGTGATCAGATGCGCCAGAAGCACCCCGTTGGTCTCGCTGCGGCGGACAACCAGATGCCGCCAGAACCCGGCGCGGGTCTTGGGCGACCAGGAATCCACGTTGCTCTCGCGGCAGAACGCCGCCACCTCGGTCATGAGCTCCAGAGCCTGGGGGTCCATGAGCTTGCAGCCGGGCACGTCCACCACGGTCTTGCCGTTGCGGCGGCGCAGGCCCAACGCCAGGCCTTCCCCCTGACCCGAAAAGGCGAATTCCATCTTGTTGCGGTAGTGCAGCGTCTTGGGCGAAGCCAAAGCCGGCAGAATCTCGGCGAACTCCACCCCACCGATTCGGCGCATGGCGTCCTCCACCTGATGCGCCTTTTCCGAGAGCTGGACTTCATAGTTCAGATCCTGGTGCAGACAGCCGCCGCACTCGCCGAAATGGCGGCAGGCTGGTTCGACATACTGCGGAGAGCGCCGCACCTCTTCCACGGCCACGGCCTCGGCGAAGCGCTTCTTGACCTTGGTGACCTGCGCCTTGACAATCTGCCCAGGAACTGCGCGCTCCACAAACACCACGCGGCCATCCAGTCGGGCCACGCCGCGCCCGCCATAGGCCAGCGACTCTATCTCGCATTGGATGATTTGATCTTTCTGCATTGGTCCTTCCTACTCTTCGGACGAAGCCGGGGATACTATTTTTATGAACGCTCCATTCCGAGAGCGGATCGCCGCCGGACAAGTTGACCGGGCAGGCGGGATTCTCTAGCCTCTTTCGCCATGATCGACAAGGCCACCGCCCTGGAAGACCTGTTGCGCCGACTGGGCAAGCTGCCCGTGGGCCACTGCCTGGACCTGCGCACGTACAAGCGCAACCGTTCGCTATTGATCCGGCGGCTCGGGCCGGACGCCTACGAGGTCTTTGAGGACGGCTATGTTCTGGAGCACCACAAATCCGGAGCCAAGGACCTGCGCAGGCTGCTGAAGACGCTCTTCAAACGGGAATTCCCCCGCAGCACCAAACTGCGGCTCTATCAACTCGGGGAATGCGACCCGGCGGAACGGCGGGACCTGAAAACGCTCTGACCCGGCCTATTCCTTGTCGGGCCAGCCCGGCACGCCCTGCACGTCGATAAGCTCCAGGGTGAAATGGCCCACGGACACCTCGCTCTGGATCTTGACCGGAATGCGGCGCTCGTCCGCAGTGAACCACATCTCAATGGAGGCGTTGTCGCTCTTCTTGAACACGCCGCCGATATCCTTGGTGTCGGGCTCCACCTTGAAGCAGTCCAGTTCGCCAAGGGGCGTGTCCACTTTTTCCCGCCGGATCACCACGCCGGAACCGTTGACGATCTTTTTCCCGTCCGTGACCAGGCCGCCGATGACGCGATCCTGAAACAGATAGTGCGTGCGGAAATGAAAGAGCACGCCCAGGCTGTCCAGCACGTCGCCGGGCAGATCCAGGGAATTCTTGAAGCCCTGGATGCCGTAGAGGTCGAGGCGCATTGCAGGCCAATCCATGTCCAGGATGGTATCCTTTTCATAATCGCCTTCGCGCTGCTCCTGCACGAACTTGAGGGTCCGGTCCACGTCCATGTCGGTCCAGGAATCGATGCGATCCCGCACCTTGTAGAAGGTGTCGATGAACTCCGAAGTCCGGGCCTCGGCATGGAAATGCCGCGCCAAAACGCCCTTGATCTCGGTGTCGGGCATGACCTCCAGCGTGGCCTGCCCCGCATAGATCACGGTCCAATAAATCTCGAACGTGAATTTCTCGCCCGGGCCGAAAGGGAAACTACGCTTCAGCCCGGCCTGGGCCGCTGGCCCCGGCAGCAACAGCAGCAGAACCGGCAGCAGCAGGGCAACTCCGAACAGGCGACGCAACCAACGGGCCGGGCAAGCCACTTCAATACGATTTTTCATGGGCACAAGATGCGCACGCTTGCGCTTTTGGTCAAGCCCACAACAACCGAACATTATTGCCCTCCCTGCGTTGACACATTTTTATTTTAAAGATACTCATCGTAGCATCTTTTATAACTTATTATTCAATTCGGAGGTGCAAATGTCTAAAAGGTATCTGGCAGTGCTTGCCTGCCTGTTCGCGCTCGTTGCGGCCACAACGGCCCAGGCTCATGAATTTCTGGTCATGCCCGTGAAATATATCGTGCAGAAAGGCGAGACCGTGCCCTTCTCCGTGGTTTCAGCTCACGTGATGATGGTCAGCGAAGAGGCCGAACCGCTCAAGCACGTCAAGCTGGCTCTGCTGGAAGGCAAGAAATCCACGCCGCTGAGCGTTGTTCAGAACGACATGCTCCTGACCCTGGACGGCCAGTTCGTGCCCGCAGCCGAAGGCACCGCCGTGATCAACGGCCACCGCGAAGGCGTGATCTGGAACAACACCACCAAGGGGTGGGTCGAGGGTTCCAAGAAAGACCTCTCCGGCGTCATTTCCAGCAACCTCTATGAAAAATTCTGCAAGACCCTGATCACCGTGGGCAAGGGCGACGACAGCTGGAGCCGCGTCCTGGGCCAGAAACTGGAGATCGTGCCCCTGTCCGACCCAACGCAGGCCAAGCCCGGCGACGAGATCGGCTTCAAGTTCCTCTACGAAGGCAAGCCCGTGGCCCCGGAAAACGTCCTGGCCACCTACAACGGCTTCTCCTACGAAACCATGGCCTTTGCCTACTCTGCCGAACCGACCGAGGACGGCAGCGCCAAGGTCAAGATCACGGCTCCCGGCGTCTGGATGGTCCGCATTCAGCACAAGGTGGATGCCAAGACCGCCGACTATGACGGCCATGTGATGCGCTCGGTCCTGATTTTCGAGGTGCGTTAAATGCGTTCGGTTTTAGCGGCGTTGACGCTTCTGGTCCTGCTGGGAGGCATGGTTTTGCCTGTCCGGGCCGAGGCCCACGGCGTACGCCGGGTGCACTACGAGTCGACCGCCTTTGTCGTGGAAGTGAGCTTTTCCGACGGAACAGCCGCCTCCTACGCCGAAGTGCTCGTATTCGCGCCAGAAAACAGCGACGTGGAGTTCCAGAATGGCCGCACCGACGCCAAGGGACGCTTCGCGTTCCTGCCGGACAGGCCGGGCAACTGGCTGGTCCGCGTCAATGCGGGTATGGGCCACGGTTTTGACATGGAAATCGAAGTCCTGCCCGGTCAGGTCGCGACCCCCTGAGAACCAAACCGCCCGAAAAAAGACCGCCCGCTTCCCGGAAAAGGAGGCGGGCGGTCCCTGTTTTCGCGCCGGCGGATACGATTCAGAATTTCTTGCGGTCCATGAGCAGGAGCTGCATCTGCTGCCCCAACTCGCGGTCATAGCCCTTGTCGTCGAGCAGGGTGCGGATCGCGGCCATCTGGTCCATGGGCTCGGCATAGGTCCGTTTGGATATCATGGCGCACCACGAATCCACCAGGCCACAGAGCCTGCCGAGCTGGGAAATGGACTCCCCAGATTTCTTCTGCGGATAGCCCGAGCCGGTGAGCCGTTCGTGATGCTCCATCACGCACTGCTCCAGCTCCGGATACTTGATGTCCAGCTTGGACAGCATTTCCACGCCATGCATAGAGTGCTGGAGAATCTTGTTGCGTTCGTCCGTTGTCAGGGATTTGTCCTTGTCGCGGATGAACTTGGGCACCTTGCACATGCCCATGTCGTGCAGGAACAGGCCCAGGGTCAAACGGTCGAAAAAGGTGCGCTTGACTCCGCCCTCGTCAAAGTTCCGGGCGTTGATCTGGCCGTAGAGCGCCAGGCCCATGACGCCGCAATTGAAGCTGTGGTGGGCCAGGGTGTGCTCGGGATGCATGCGGCGCATCAGGGCCCGCACGCGGTGCACGTCCACAAAGAGATACTCCGTGAGCACCATGAGGTCCGTGTAGAGCTTTTCAAACACGGGCTTGACCGGCTGTTCCAGGAACTCCTCCATACGCCGGGTCAGGGCCTGGGTGAAGATGTCCGCTATTTCCTTTTCCTGGAGATTCTTGTCAATGAGCACCAGATCAAGCTGATAGCTGATATGTTTGACATAGACGGAATGGTCCTTGCGAGAGACAAAGATCAGGCCGTCGTTGGCCAGTTGCGGCAATTGTTCAACCTGTTCCGAAGTCAGACGCCCGCCCTGCTTGTAAAAAGGCAGCAGCCGGACCACGTCCTCCTTGAGCAGGAAGAGATCCAGGGGAGGCCGGAACTTGTTGAAACTGCCGAGGATATCCGTGTTGATCTGATAGTATTCCTCGTTCAGCCCTTCGGTAGCGTCTTTCTTCATCTTGGCCATGGTTATTTCTCGTAGACCTTGACCACATTGGTCTGGGTTTCAAGCTGGCGTTTGTTCGTGGGTTGGCCGGCCGTGAGCACCACGGTATCGCCTTCGCGGAAGGCGGGGTTCTTGCGGATGAAGCTCTCACAACGCTCCTGATGGTTCATCTCGTCCTCGGGCGGGATGGCCGGGATCACGCCCCAGGAGAGCTGGGAGAAGTGCCGCGCCCGCGAATCCGTGCTCAGGGCGTAGATGGGCTGACTGGGGCGGCAGGCCGAAAGCACCCGCGACGTGGAGCCGGAAACGCTGTGGCAGACAATGGCCCGGGAAGCGGTCTTGTCCGCCAGCAGGCAGGCGGCAAAGGCCAGGAACTTGGCGGGGTGCTCCTGATAATCCGGGGCCACGGGCTTGGCTCCGCTGCCCTCGAAATGATATGCCTCGGCCTGGGCGCCGATCTCCCCCATGTAGCGCACGGTCTCTGCCGGATAGCGGCCAATGGCCGTTTCCTCGGAGAGCATGACGCAATCGGCCCCGTCCAAAATGGCGTTGGCCACGTCCGTTGTCTCGGCCCGGGTGGGCATGGGGCTGGAAACCATGGATAAAAGCATCTGGGTTGCGACGATAACGGGTTTTCCTGCCGCATTGCAAGCGCGGATGATACGTTTTTGCATGGCCGGCAACGAAGGCAGGTCGCATTCCAGGCCCAGGTCGCCGCGGGCCACCATGATGCCGTCAGCCTCCTCGATGATCCTGTCCAGATTCTGGATGGCCTGGGGCCGCTCCAGCTTGGCCACCACGGGCAGCACCCTGCCGAACTGGCGCATCAGCGATTTGAGCCGGGCTATGTCGTCGCCGGTCTGCACATAGCTCATGGCCACCATGTCCACGCCCAGTTCCAGGCCAACCTCCAGGTCGGCCTTGTCCTTGGCCGTGAGCGCCTGGAGCGTGGTGCTCTTGCCCGGGAAGGAAATGCCCTTGCGCGGCGGGGCAATGCCCATGTTGATCGCTTCCATGCGCACCAGAAGGTCGTTGAGCAGTTCCGTGACCTTGAAACGCAGCATGCCGTCGGACAGGGCCACGGTGTCGCCCACTTTGAGATTGCGCAGGATTTCGGGCTGATCCAGACAGATGATCATCTCTTCGCGGCCCTCTTCCTGTCCGGGAACACCAAGCAGCACTTCGGCCCCCTTGGTCACTTCCAGGGTACCGCGGCCAATGTCGCAGGTGCGGATCTTGGGACCGGAAAGATCCTGGAGGATGCTCAGCGTCTCGCCTGTCTCCTCTTCCAGTTCCCGGATCATCGCGACAAGCTTGACGAATCCCTCGCGTCCGCCATGGGAAAAATTCAATCGGAAGATACGTGCACCAGCCTCGACCAGGTCACCAATGGTTTCTTTGGTGTTCGACGCCGGGCCCAGGGTCACGATGATCTTGCTACGCATGCGGATATCCTCTTGCTGCCGCCCCCGCAGGGGACGTTTCATGGTTCACCGAGATGCGGTTTCATACTACAGCCTGAAATGACTGGCTATTATTTATATCCGGTTTTTCCCCGTCCCAGGCACCGTGTACGGAAATCGCCCCGCAGGCAAGGAATAACCCCATTTCCCATGAATGTGAAAACCTTTTTCCTGTTGACTCTGTACTGGAAAAAGAGCATGTGGTGGTGAAAGGGTGTAATTAAGTGGGAAAATGAGGGGACAAGTGGTGACAAACTGCTACCCCGTGGGAACAGAGGAATGAAACTCAGAGGACACGCACACCGCAGCCTGGACGCCAAGGGGCGCCTGATTCTTCCGCCGAACTTCAAGGACCTGCTCCTGAAGGAAGCGCCGGAAGGCTTGCTCGTGTTGACGCTCTTCGACAAGCACGTCATCGGCATGACTCCCGCCCAGTGGGAGGCCACCGAAGCCGAGCTGGAAAAGGTCGAAAGCCCCAGCCGCGAGTTCCAGCTCATGAAGCGCATCCTCTTTTCCGGGTATGTGGAAATCGCCCTGGACGGCCAGGGCCGTCTGCCCATTCCCACCCACCTGCGAAAAAGCGGTCGTCTGGAAAAGGATGTGGTCGTTCTTGGGGCGGGACGACGTTTTGAAATCTGGTCCGCGAGCGAGCACGAAGAGCTGCTCAGCCAGGACTTCGACGTGTCCCAGGAGATGGCCGAAAACGGTGTGAAACTTCCGTTCTAGGGGCAGGTCATGACCGATCCCTCGTCCGTACACACCTCGGTTCTTTTACAGGAAACCCTCGCGTGGCTCCAGCCGCGCGCAGGCGGAAGATACCTTGACGGCACGCTGGGCATGGGCGGCCATTCCCTCGGCATCCTTCAGGCCGCGGGCGGCGAGGCCGAACTGCTCGGGCTGGACCGGGACTCCGCAGCTCTTGAGCTCGCCGCACAGCGGCTCAAGCCCTACGAAGACAGGACACATCTTTTCCATCTGGCTTTCAGCCGTTTCGAAGCCGCCCTGGACGAGCTCGGCTGGGACACCGTGGATGGTGCCGTGCTGGACCTGGGCGTGTCCTCGCTGCAGTTGGACAGCCCGGAGCGTGGGTTCAGCTTTCTGACCGAAGGCCCGCTGGACATGCGTATGGATCCGGCCAGCGGATTGCCCCCGGCCAAGAGCCTGGTGAACAAGGGCTCGTTCAGCGACCTGAAGCGCATTCTCCTGTTGTATGGCGAGGAACCCCAGGCCGGGCGCATCGTGCGGGCCATCCTCAAGGCCCGTGAAGAGGAAGAGATTAAGGACACGTTGCGGCTGGCGGAAATCGTGGAGCAGGCCTATCCGGCCAAATGGCGGGCCAATGCCCGCACCCACCCCGCCACACGCACCTTCCAGGCTTTGCGCATCGCCGTGAACAAGGAGCTGGAAGAGCTGGAATATTTTATGGAGCGCATTCCGTACCGGCTCAGCCCCGGTGCCAGGGTGTGCGTGATTTCGTTCCATTCGCTGGAGGATCGGATCGTGAAGCTCGCATTCCGCAACCACGCCAAAGGCTGCGTCTGCCCGCCCAGGCAGCCCATCTGCACCTGCGACGGGACGCCGAGAATGCGCATTCTGACCAAGAAACCGCAGTTGCCCGACGAAGCCGAGGCCAACGCCAATGTCCGCAGCCGCAGCGCCAAGCTTCGCGTGGCTGAGCGGGTCGGCGCCGGAGAGGAAGGATGATCGCGGCGCAACCCGCATCCCCGGGCTCCATGGCCCCGCCGGGCAGCACCAGCATCTGGCCGGTGCTGATGCTGGTGGTCCTGGCCCTGGTCCTGCGCTTGGCGTCGGTCTGGCTGAATATCGAACGAACCGATCTGGCCTACGGGATAGAGCAGTCGGAAAACGAGATAGAGAAAATCGGAAAACACGTGGCCAAGCTTGAGGTGGAGCTGGACAACCTGCTCTCCCCGTACCAGCTGAAAAAAATGGCCCTCAAGCATGAGCTCGGGCCGGCCAAACCCGGACAAATCCGCAGACTCCCGCTCCCGGCGGAATGATTCGGGAGGCGGAAGCGCAAGGACAACGAACATGAGATCGGAAAGAACGCACAAACGCCCAGGACCAAGCAGCGTGAAATTGCTGCTGGCGGGTGTTCTTTTCGCTCTTGCCTGGGCGGCTCTCTGGGCGCGCACCGGCTGGATACAACTGTATCAGGGGCCGCAGCTCGAACGTCTGGCCACCAAACAGACCCTGTCCACCGAATTCGAACGGGGCCGCAGAGGGCGCATCCTGGCCCGCGACGGGGAATTGCTCGCCACCAGCGTGGAAGCAAAGTCCGTCTACATCCGCCCCCTGGAGGTCCAGGACCGCGCCGCCACGGCCGACGCTCTGGCCGCGCTGCTGCTCCAGCCGCGCAAGCGCATGGAAGAGCTGCTCGGCTCGCGCAAAAATTTCGTCTGGGTCAAACGGCAGGTCACGGACCGCGAAGCCGCAGCCATTGACAGTGCCGACCTGGAAGGCGTCTATCTCACCAGCGAGTTCGTCCGCCTCTATCCTCAAGGTCGTCTGGCCGGTCAGCTCCTGGGATTCGTGAACATCGACGGCAAGGGGCTCGAAGGCATGGAACGCGCCTTTGAAAACCGCCTTGCCGGAGGCCGGGCCGAACAGGTCAAGCTGCGGGACGCCTCGGGACGCCGTTTGTATCTGGACGCCCAGGGCCGCGAAGTGGATATCGACGGCCAGGACATCCGCCTGACCATTGACACCCACATTCAGGACGTGACAGAGCAGGCCCTGTCCGACGCCGTCAAGGAGTTCGAGGCCAAGGCGGGCATGGCCATCGTGGTCAAGGTCAAGTCCGGGGAAATCCTGGCCCTGGCCAATTATCCTTTCTTCAATCCCAACGCCTACAGGGATTCCGTGGCCTCGGTCCGACGCAACCGCGCGGCCATTGATGCGCTGGAACCCGGTTCGACCATGAAGCCCCTGCTGTTTGCGGCGGCCCTGGAAGAAGGGGTCATCGAACCGAACAAGCTCATTGACTGCGAGAACGGACGCTACCGCGTGGGGCCGCACGTCATTCGGGACACTCACAGCTACAAGTGGCTGCCCGTGAACAAGGTCCTGCGCTATTCCTCCAATATCGGCGCGGCCAAGATCGGTGAAGCCCTCGGCGCCCAGCACTATTGCAACTATCTGGAACGGCTCGGCTTTGGATCGCGCACGGTTCTGAATCTGCCCGCCGAGTCCAAGGGGACGGTGCGGCCGGTCCAGGAATGGAACGAATTCGATCTCGCGGCCGCGTCCTTCGGCCAGGGCATCGCCACAACGGCGCTCCAGATGGTGCAGGGTTTCCTGGCATTGGCCAACAAAGGCCTGCTGGTCCCGTTGAAGTTGTTGCAGGAACCGATTCCCGAAGGATTTGCCCCGCCGCAACGCGTTTTCCGCGAAGACACTGCGGAGCAAGTCCTGTCCATGATGCTGGAGGTCGTGGAACAGGACGGCACCGGCCGCAGGGCGCGCATTCCCGGAACGGTCGTGGGCGGCAAGACAGGCACGGCGCAGAAGGCGCACCCGGATGGCGGATACGGCAAAACGTATCTCGCCTCCTTTATTGGACTGGTGCCCGGCGACAATCCCGACCTGCTCATCCTCGTGATGATCGACGAACCCAAACCCGTGAACTATGGCAGCAGGGTCGCGGCTCCGGTGGTCCGGGAAATCGCCATGCGCACCCTGGCCTATTACGGCGAATTGCCCGACCCGACCGCGCCGGATCTGGCCGAACTGGACGAGTCCCAGGGCAGTGCCGTCACCCAGACCGCGACCGCCGTGGAAGCCATGGAGGCTGCCGGGACAGCGAATGCTTCGGCAAAGACCGACACGACCGTCGCCATTGCTGACGCCGGCCCGGGTTCCAAGGGAGAGACCGCTCCCAACGTGACGGGCCTGCCGTTGCGCCGGGCCATGGAGATTTTGGCGCGCGCGGGGATCATCCCGGTGCTCAAGGGCGAGGGAATGACCGTGACCGGGCAGGAACCGGCAGCGGGACAGCGCTGGCCGGTAAAAACCGAGGAAGGGGCGCAAGATGTTTTTATTCTCTGGCTCTCATAGTGAAAGGCGAAAGAAGATGACCAATCCCATGGATGCGGCCTGGGCCGCACTCAAAGCCGAAGTGGCAGCCGGGCTCAAGGTCCGGACCGATTCGCGCAAGGTTCTGCCGGGCGAGGTCTTTGTGGCCATGCCGGGCACGAACGTGCGTGGTGCGGACTTTGTCCGGGACGCTCTGGAACGCGGAGCACAATACATCGTCACCCAGGAGTCCGGGCTTATGCTCGGAGAGAGCGGCGCAAAACTGATCCTGCGGCCCGATTGCGCCGAGGCCCTGGGCGAACTGGCCCGCGCGCATTTCCATGCCGAACGCCTCCAGCTCAAGCTCGTGGCCATCACCGGCACCAACGGCAAGACCACCACGGCCTTCATTACCGAGTACCTGCTGGCCGTCACCGGCCTCAAAGTCGGACTCATGGGCACCGTTGCCTACCGTTGGCCGGGCTTTTCCCTGGACGCCACCCTGACCACGCCCGACTGCTGGACCCTGCACGAGCTGATCTGCAACATGGGCAACAGCGACGTGGACGCCGTGGTCATGGAGGCCTCTTCCCACGCCGTCCATCAGAACCGCGTGGCAGGACTGCATTTCGACGTGGCCGTACTCACCAACGTGACCCAGGACCACCTGGACTACCACGGCGACATGGAACGCTATTTCCAGGCCAAGGCCGCGCTCTTCCGGGATTGCCCGGACAAGGGCAAGACCTGGGTGGTCAACTACGACGACCCGTATGGATGCCGCCTGCTCGGCGAGGCGGAAAACGCCATTCCCTACGGCCTTGGCGAGCCTCCGACGAGCCATGAAGCCCTGCGCGGCGAGATTCTCGAATCCTCTTCGGCAGGCCTGAAGCTGCGCATGACCTACAAGGGCGCGACCTGGGACCTGCACAGCCCGCTCATCGGACGCCACAACGCCCAGAACCTGCTTGCGGCGCAGGGTGTGGGCCTGAGCCTCGGCCTTTCCCCGCGCGACCTGCGCAAGCTGGAAGGGTTCGCGGGCGTGCCCGGCAGGCTGGAGCGCGTGCCCAACGACAAGGGTCTGGATATTTTCGTGGATTACGCGCACACCCCGGACGCCCTCATCAATGTGCTCACCACCCTGCGCGGCCTCACCCAAGGCCGCCTGCTGACCCTTTTCGGCTGCGGCGGCAACCGCGACAAGACCAAACGTCCGCTCATGGCCGAGGCTGTGGCGCGCTTCACGGACGTGGCCATTCTGACCTCGGACAACCCGCGCCATGAAAACCCGCTGGACATCATGGCCGACGCACGCACCGGCCTGCGCGGCTGCGCCGAGGCCATGGAAGAACCGGACCGCGCCCTGGCCATCCGCCGCGCCGTGGCCCTCATGGAACCGGGCGACGTGTTGCTTGTCGCGGGCAAGGGACATGAAACCTACCAGCAGATCGGCGACGAAAAATTTCCTTTCTCCGATGTGGAGCAGGTCAGTCTGGCCATTCAGGAGGTACTCGGTTGAATCTGACCCTGCGCGACGCAGAACGCATCCTTCTCGGTCAAACCGACACCGATCCGGGCAGCGACTTCGCTTTCCGCCAGGTCTGCACGGACAGCCGCGCCGTGGAACCGGGCGACTTGTTCGTCTGCATCGAAGGCGAGCGGTTCGACGGCCACCTTTTCGCTTCCGACGCCGTGCGCGCCGGAGCCCGGGCCGTGGTCTGCTCCCGGCTCCTGGAACTGGACGCCCCCATGCTCATGGTCCGCGACACAGTGCAGGCCCTGGGCTTGCTCGCCCGGCATTGCCGGGACAACGCACACGCACGGGTCGTGGCGGTGACCGGCTCCGCAGGCAAGACCACGCTCAAGGAAATGTTGGCCTCCTGCCTGGGGCGGACCATGACCGTGAGCAAAAACGCCGGCAACCTGAACAATCAGATCGGCCTGCCCCTGTCCATTTTCCGGGCCGACCCCGAATCCGACGCCTGGATTCTGGAAATCGGCATCAGCATGCCCCACGACATGGACGAACTGGGACCGGTGGCCGCGCCCGACTTGGCCGTGATCCACAACATCGGCCCGGCGCATCTGGAAGGCCTGGGCGATCTGCGCGGCGTGGCCCTCGCCAAGGCCTCGCTCCTGAAGCATCTCGCGCCCGGCGGCCGGGGCCTGGTCAACGCCGATCATCCCCTGCTTCTGGAAGAGGCCCGAAAGATCGTTCCCGATGTGCTCTGTTTTTCCACGCGCGACCAGGAAAACGCTTATTACTGCACGTTCCTCGGCGCAGAGCAGGACAGCCGGGGCCGTTTTTTGATCCGCACACCCGGCTTTGAAATTGAGGCCGTGCTGCCCTATTGCGGCGGCCATTTCGCCGAGAACATTGCCGCGGCCGCAGCCGTGTCCCATCTCATGGGCGTGGCCCCGGCGGAAATGATCGCCGGGATCGGTTCCGCCCGTCTGCCCGGACAGCGTTTTGCCTGTCGCGAACGCGACGGCGTGACGCTCATCGACGACACCTACAACGCCAATCCGCTCTCCATGCACGGTGCCGTGGAAACGGCCCGCCACATGGCCGGATCGTACTCGCCCCGGCGCCCTCTCGTGTTGGTACTCGGCGATATGAAGGAGCTGGGCAGCCACGCGGCCGAGGCGCACGAGGAACTGGGACGCCAACTGCGAGACGTGGCGCCCGCAGCCGTCTTCTTTCATGGCGAGCATGCCGGAAACGTTGCCCGTGGCCTGGGCGATGCGGACCTTCGGGTGGAACCTCTCAGTTCCCCGGAACAACTGCTGCGGCGCTGGCGTGAAATGAGTCTTGCCCAAGCCGTGGTGCTGTTCAAAGGCTCCCGCTCCTGCCGCATGGAACTTTACGCCGGAGCATTGAACAAGGAATTGGACAACGGCCATGGGGACCGAGGATGATATACCATCTGCTTTACCCGCTCAGCGACACCATCAGCGCATTCAACGTGTTCCGGTACATCACGTTCCGGTCCATCTACGCCCTGCTCACCGCTTTGGTGATCTCCGTGCTTTTCGGCCCGCGCTTCATCCGCTGGCTGAAACGCGTCAAATGCGGCCAATACATCCGCGAGGACGTGCCCGCGCATCAGTGCAAGGAAGGCACGCCGACCATGGGCGGCCTGATCATCGGCATGGCTGTCCTGGTCAGCACCCTGCTCTGGGGCGATCTGACCAGCCGCTCGCTCTGGCTGACCCTGTTCGTTTACGTGGGCTTCGGCGCGGTGGGTTTTGCCGACGACTACATCAAGGTGGTCAAACGCAGGAACATGGGCCTTTCGGCCAAGGCCAAATTCGGCGGGCAGGTGCTCGTGGCCATGCTGGCCGTGGCCGCCCTGCTCACGGACCCGGCCTACAACACCATCCTGGCCGTGCCCTTCTTCAAAAACCTGCATCCGGACTTGGGCTGGTTCTATCTGCCCATGGCCGTATTCGTGCTCGTGGGCACTTCCAACGCCGTGAACCTCACGGACGGCCTGGACGGCCTGGCCATCGGCCCGTTCATCGTCAACGCGGCCTGTTTCGCCCTGTTCATTTACGTGGCCGGCCATTCCAGCATGGCCGACTACCTGAACGTCATGCCCGTGCCCAGCGCAGGCGAAGTCACGGTGTTCTGCGGCGCGCTCGTGGGCGCGGGGCTTGGCTTTCTCTGGTACAACGCCTATCCGGCCCAGGTTTTCATGGGCGACGTGGGCTCGCTCAGTCTGGGCGGCGCGCTCGGCTTCCTGGCCGTGCTGGCCAAGCAGGAACTGCTGCTGGTCATCGTGGGCGGCGTCTTCGTCTTCGAGACCGTCTCGGTCATCCTCCAGGTGGGATACTTCAAATTTTCCGGGGGCAAGCGCATCTTCCGCATGGCCCCGCTGCACCATCATTTTGAACTCAAGGGGATTCCGGAATCCAAGATCATCATCCGCTTCTGGATTCTGTCCATCCTCCTGGCGCTCGTGGCGCTTTCCACGCTGAAGTTGAGGTAGGGAAATGAACCGGCTGCTCCAGGAATTGCGCGATCGCGAACTGCTTCAGGGCCACAAGGGCGTGGTCGTGGGCGCGGGCCGTTCCGGCCGCGCCGCCGCCGCCCTGCTTGCCGCCCTAGGCGCGCGCGTGCTGCTCGTGGACACGAACGAAAGCATTGATCCGTCCTGCGTGGACGGTCTGGGTGGCGTGCGGCTCGAGCTTGGCCCGCACACGCCCGAACAGTTCAACGACGCCGAGATCGTAGTGCTCAGCCCGGGCGTGCCTGTGCGCCGCATGGCGCGGGTGCTGGAAAATGTTCCGGAACGCAAGATCATCAGCGAGCTGGAACTGGCCTCCTGGTTCACGCACGAGCCCATCCTGGCCGTGACCGGCACCAACGGCAAGACCACCACAACAACGCTTATCGGCGAAATCCTCAAGCAGGCCGGGAAAAAAGTCTTTGTGGGCGGAAACATCGGCACGCCGCTCTGCGAGCATCTGTTGACGGACGAACGCGCCGACGTGCTCGTGCTCGAGGTCTCCAGCTTCCAGCTCCAGAACGTGCGGCTCTTCAAGCCCAGCGTGGGCATGCTGCTGAACTTCGCACCCAACCATCTGGACTATCACGAGGACATGGAGGAATACCTCCAGGCCAAATTGAATCTCTTCGCCCGTCAGGACGAGAACGGCCTGGCCATCCTGCCGGCGGACATGCGCACCGAATTGGAATCCCGCGATTTCACCAAGGCGCGCAAAGCCTGGTTCTCTTCCGAAGATGCCGAGGCGGCCACGTTCGCGGCCCCGCATTTGCCGGGCGCGCATAACCGTTCCAACATCGCCGCTGCCTGGCTGGCCGTGCGCGAATTCGGCGTAACCCCGCAGCAAATGGCCGAGACCCTTCAAGAATTCCACCCCCTGGCGCACCGGCAACAGCCCGTGGCCGAGGTCAAGGGCGTGTTGTTCGTGGACGATTCCAAGGCCACGACCCTGGAAGCGGTTTCCGCGGCGTTGCGCAGCCTGGACCGGCCCGTACGCCTGCTGCTCGGCGGCGTGTTCAAGGGTGGGGACGTGCCCAGCGAGCTGGTTCCGGCCATGCGCGGCAAAGTGGTGCAGGTGGGGCTGTTCGGCGCGGGCCGTGAAATCTTCGAGCCCGCATTGCAGGGCGAATTCGACGTGTTCTGGGAACCGAGCCTGGAACCCGCGGTCAAACGCCTTTTCGCAGCCGCCCGGCCGGGCGACGCCATTCTGCTTTCCCCGGCCACGGCCAGCTTCGACAGCTATTCCAGCTACACGGAGCGGGGAGACCATTTCAAGCGCATCGCAGAGGGGCTGGCATGAAGAACGTGCGGCTCGGCGGAACCAAAGCCCTTCCCAAGACGGACTATATGCTGCTGCTGGCAACACTGTTGCTGGCGGGTATCGGTCTGATCATGGTGCTTTCCTCCAGCGGCATCATGGCCGAGCGCTTTTTCGGGGACAAATACTTCTTCTTCAAGAAGCAGGCCGTGTTCTTCGCCCTGGGCGTGATGCTCATGTACGCCTGCTACCGCCTGCCCCGCGTGATCTTCTACGACCTGACCTATTTCTGGCTCTTTGTGGCCGCGCTCATGCTCGGCCTTTGCGCCTTTACCCCGCTGGGCATCAAGGCGGGCGGCGCCAAGCGCTGGCTCTCCCTGGGCCTGTTCAACGCCCAGCCCCTGGAATTCGCAAAGCTGGCCCTGGTGCTCTATCTGGCCTATTTCTTCTCGCGAAAACAGGAAATGGTGCGCACCCTGAGCGTGGGCGTGCTGCCGCCCTTCCTGGTCACGGGCATGCTCTGCGTCCTGCTTCTGGCCCAGCCCGACTTCGGCGGAGCCGCCTTTCTGGCCGGACTGCTCTTCTTCATGTGTCTGGTGGGCGGGACGCGGCTGACCTATCTCTTCGTCTCCTTCACCTTCCTGGCCTGGGGCGGCTGGCTGCTGATCATGCAATCGCCCTACCGCTACAAACGCTGGACCGCTTTCCTGGACCCCTTCAAGGTGGCCCGGGACGAAGGCTATCAGCTCGTGCAGTCCCTGTACGCCTTTGGATCGGGCAAGCTCACGGGCGTGGGCCTGGGCGCGGGCAAACAAAAACTTTTCTTCCTGCCCGAGGCGCACAACGACTTCATCATGGCCGTAGTGGGCGAGGAATTGGGCTTTCTGGGCATGTCCGCCATTTTCCTGCTGGTGGGCTTCATCCTGCTGCGTGGGCTGCTCATCGCTCTACACCAGGAAGACCTCCAGGACCGTTTCACCGCGTTCGGCGCAACCCTGATCCTGGCGCTGGGCTTTCTGCTCAATCTGGCCGTGGTCCTGGGCACGGTGCCGCCCAAGGGCGTGCCCATGCCCTTTGTGAGCTACGGCGGATCAAGCCTGATCGTCTCCTTCATGTGCATCGGCATCCTGCTCAACCTCTCCAAGCGGGGGCAGGAATGAACGGCCTGAACAGACTGATCGTGACCACCGGAGGCACGGGAGGACATGTTTTCCCGGCCCTGGCTGTGGCGGACGCTGCCCGCAGGCGTAATCCGGACTGCCGTGTGCTCTTTGCGGGCGGCTCCGGCCCCGAGGGCGACATGGCCCGCAAGGCCGGTCTGGAGTTCGAGGCGCTGCCCGCGCGCGGCGTGCTCGGCACCGGTCCGCAAAAATTGCTGGCCCCGTTCTGGCTCCTGGGCGGCATGCTGCGTTCGCTGGGACTGCTGCGCCGTTTCCGGCCCGAAGCGGTCATCGGTTTCGGCGGCTATGCGGGCTTCTGTCCGGTGCTGGCGGCCCGGATGCTCTCCATTCCTTCCGCAGTGCACGAGCAAAATTCGGTGCCGGGAGCGGCCAACCGTACCCTGGGCCGTTTCTGCGACACAATTTTCGCTTCCTTCGAGGAAAACCGGCCCTGGTTCCCGGCCCGCAAGCTGCTGGTCACGGGTAATCCGGTGCGTCCCGAGATCTCTGCCGTGCCGGACATGTCCGACGCGCCGGGCCGCAACCTGCTCATCCTCGGCGGCAGCCAGGGGGCCAAGGCGCTCAATGACGCCATGATCGAAGCCCTGCCTCAACTCCTGGAAGCCAAAGTGCGGGTATTGCATCAGGCTGGCCGGGCCGACGAGGCGCGGGTGCGCGCAGCCTATGCCCTGGCCGGAGCCGACCCGGACGCCGAAGCCACGCGGGTGCGCGGCTTCATGGACGACATGGCCGCGGCCTATGCCTGGGCCGACCTGATCCTCTGCCGTTCCGGCGCAAGCACGGTCTTCGAGGCCGCTGCCGCCGGACGCCCCTGCGTGTTCGTGCCCTTTCCGCACGCCACACACGACCATCAGGCCCGCAATGCCCAGTCCCTGTCGGACCTCGGCGCGGCGCGGCTCCTGCCGCAGACCGAACTGGACGGGCCCGTCCTGGCCGCACTGGCCCTCGGGCTCCTGGACAACCCCCAAGAACTCCGCCGGATGGGCGCGGCCGCTCGCGGCTTTGCCAAACCGGACGCGGCGCGGGCCATCATCGAAGCGATGGAAAAGCTCGTGACCGCCAAGCATAAAGCGAGGCACGCATGACAGCGGCGCAAGGCCCCAACGTGGCCGTCACCCCTACGGTCTGCCGGCCCATGATGCGCAGCCGGGTCAACCATGTTCATATGGTGGGCATCGGCGGCTCAGGCATGAACGGCATTGCCGAGGTGCTCATCAACATGGGCTTCACCGTCACAGGCTCGGACATTTCCGCGGGATCGGCCGTGCGCCGCCTGCAGCGCCTGGGCGCGAACATCTTCATCGGACACGGCGCAGACAACGTCGAGGGCGCGGACGTGGTGGTCAAATCCACGGCCATTTCCGAGACCAACCCCGAGATTGCGCGGGCGCGGGAACTCTCCATCCCCATCATTCCCCGCGCCGAAATGCTGGCCGAGCTGATGCGCCTGCAGTCGGGCATCGCCGTGGCCGGGACCCACGGCAAGACCACCACGACCTCGCTGCTGGCCACCGTGTTCACCGAGGCTGGGCTCGATCCCACCGTGATCATCGGCGGTCGGTTGAACACCTACGGCGCCAATGCACGGCTCGGCGAAGGCGAATATCTCATTGCCGAGGCCGACGAATCGGACGGCTCCTTCCTGCTGCTGGCTCCGGTCATCTCCATCGTGACCAACGTGGACAAGGACCATATGGACCACTACGCGGACCAGGAGGCCATCGACGATTCCTTTGCCGAGTTCATGAACGCCATCCCCTTCTACGGCATGAACGTTGTCTGCGGCGACGACCCCGGCGTGCAGCGTCTGCTGCCGCGCGTCAAACGCCCCTGCCTGACCTATGGCCTGGGTTCCAAAAACCGTTTGCGCGCCGAAGTCATCAGCTCGGGCCTGCGCTCGGTATTCAACGTCTTCCTGGACGACGAATTCTGGGGCGAGGTCAACCTTTCCCATCCGGGCAACCACAACATCCTCAACGCCCTGGGCACGATCGGTGTGAGTCTGGAAGCGGGCCTGAGCAAGGAACACATCCTGCGCGGTCTGTCCAACTTCGGCGGCGTGGGCCGTCGCTTCGAGCGCAAAGGCGAACGCAAGGGCGTGCTCGTGGTGGACGACTACGGCCACCATCCCGCGGAGATCGCGGCCACCCTGCAGACGGCCAAGGCCTGCTACCCGAACCGCCGGTTGGTGGTGGCTTTCCAGCCGCACCGCTTCAGCCGCACCCAGGCCCTGTTCGGCGAATTCTGCCACGCCTTTGAAAAAACCGATCTGCTGCTCCTGACCGAAATCTATCCGGCCAGCGAATCGCCCATTCCCGGCGTGAACGGCCTGTCCCTGGCCCAAGGCATCCGCCAGGTCAGCAACACCAAGGTCACCTTTTACGAGGATTTCGAAACCATGGAGCAGGAACTGCCCCTGCTGCTCTCGCCCGGCGACTTGTTCCTGACCCTGGGCGCGGGAAGCATCTGGAAGGTGGGAGAAAACTATCTGAATCTTTCGGGCGAAGCGCCGGCAAAGGAAGAGGACGCCTAGCATGGCCCTGAACATCCGCAAACCCGGTCCCGCACTGCGGGAGCGCACCACTCTCTGCCTGGGCGGCTCCACCCTGGGCGAGGTGATCTTGCGCGCGGATGCGGATCTGGACCATCTGTTCCCGCTGCTGCTCACGGAAGGCGGGCGTCCGTTCATTCTCGGGGCCGGAAGCAACATCCTGGCCCTGGACGGCGATCTCGATCTGGTCTTGCTCAAGGTCGAAAACCAACGCGAACCCGTGGCCGAGGCAAAGACCGATCACGTCCTGGTACGCGTCGGCGGCGGCGTCAAGCTGCCGCATCTCATGGGCTGGGCTGCGAGAAGCGGACTATCGGGCCTGGAAAACCTTACGGGCATTCCGGGCAGCGTGGGTGGAGCCGTAGCCATGAACGCGGGGTCCTACGGTACGGACATGGCCGCAGTATTGCACCGCGTCCGGCTTTGGACCCCGGAAAACGGCCTGAACTGGGTTTCGGCAACGGACTGCTGCTTTGCCTATCGACGTTTTTCCCCGGACAAGGCCTGCGCCCCTGGCGGCAGGTTCCTGGTCTGGGAGGCGGAATTCACACTCCAGGCCTCGCAGTCGGACAAGGTCCTGGCGGCCATGCGCTACACCATGGCGCGCAAGAAGGCCACACAACCCGTGACCGCGAAAAGCGCAGGCTGCGTATTCAAGAACCCCGAAGGGGAAAGCGCGGGCAAGCTGTTGGACAGGGCCGGGCTGCGCGGCAAGCGCATCGGCGACATGGCCTTTTCCGACCTGCATGCCAATTTTCTCGTGAACCTGGGCAAGGGCCGCAGCGCCGACGCCCTGGAGCTGCTGGATATGGGCCGCTCCCTCGTGCAGGAGCGCTTCGGGATACGGTTGGAAACGGAGGTGCTGGTACTCTCATGAGCGCGCCTGTCAAGCCGAGTTACCTGAGCCGGGGCAAGACCCCGCTCAAGCGCCGTCCCAACCGCCGCAACAACATGGGCGGGCGCGGACTCTCGCCCGCGTCCTCGTCCGTGCGGCGGGGGCTGGCATATCTGACCGGACTGGCCTTGCTGGGCGGACTCATGGCCGCGCTCTATTTCGGCTACCTCTGGGCCACGACCACGCCCCTGTTCGCCCTGGAGGAAATCAAGGTCGAAGGCAACGACCGGCTGTCCTACGGCGACGTGCTCGTGGCCGGAAAAATCCGTTTGGGCCAGAACTGCCTGGGCGTGAACGTGGGCCGGGCCGAAGCTCTGCTGGCCAAGAATCCCTGGGTGGAAAGCGTGGCCGTGCGGCGGGAGCTGCCGGACCGGCTGCTGGTCAGCATGGTGGAGAAAAAGCCCGCATTCTGGATCCGGCGGGGCGGCTCCCTGTATTACGCGGACAACCGGGGCGAACTGATCGCGGCGGTATCCCCCGCGGATTTCAAATCCCTGCCCGTGCTGGAAGCCGACACAGGGGTTCGGGAGCTCACCACAGAGCTGCCCGAAATGCTGCGCGCCCTGGCCGCCACCGGCCTGGACCTTACGCCCGAAGGGCTGGCTTGGGTGCGGGTCAGCGACGCCGGGCAGATGCGAATGTTTCTCGACGGCGCGGGACTGACCCTGACCTTCGGTCTCAAGGACTGGAGGTCGGAAGTCCGGCGTCTGGCCGCAGCCGTGCAGGATATGCGACGGCGCGGCGAAATCGACAGCGTCACCCGCATCTCGGCCCTGGGCGGCAAGGTGTGGGTCGAAAAGCGAACGTAAGGACGGAATCCGGGCGTTGCCCGGCAAGAGAAGGAGAGCGTCTATGGCCAAGAGCGACCTGGTTGTCGGACTGGACATCGGCACCACAAAGATCTGCGCAGTCGTGGGCGAACCCAGCGAAAGCGGCGTGGACATCATCGGCATCGGCAAAGCCCCGTCCACCGGCCTGCGGCGCGGGGTGGTGGTCAACATCGAACAGACCGTCCAGTGTATCAAAAAGGCGCTGGAGGAAGCCGAGCTCATGGCCGGCTGCGAAATCCGCTCGGTCTACGCGGGTATCGCGGGCAGCCACATCAAAGGCTTCAACTCCCATGGAGTCATAGCGGTCAAGGGCGGCGAAGTAACCCAGAAGGATGTGGAACGGGCCATAGAGGCGGCCAAGGCCGTGGCTATCCCGCTGGATCGCGAGGTCATCCACACCCTGCCGCAGGAGTTCATCGTGGACGACCAGCGCGGCATCGCCGACCCTCTGGGCATGGCGGGCGTGCGTCTGGAAACCAAGGTGCACATCGTCACGGGTGCCGTTACCTCGGCCCAGAACATCATCCGTTCCTGCCACCGGGCCGGTCTGGACGTGGCCGACATCGTACTGGAGTCCCTGGCCTCGTCCAAAGCCGTGCTTTCCGACGAGGAACGCGAGATCGGCGTGGCCATCGTGGACATCGGCGGCGGCACCACGGATCTGGCGATCTTCTCCAACGACTCCATCAAGCACACCTCGGTGCTGGCCCTGGGCGGCAACAATCTGACCAACGACATCGCCTTCGGCCTGCGCACGCCCATGCAGGCGGCCGAGGAGATCAAGGTTCGGCACGGCTGCGCCCTGGCCGACATGGTGCAGACCGACGAACTCATCGAGGTGCCCAGCGTGGGCGGACGCGCCAGCCGGACCATGTCCAAACGGGTCCTGGCCGAAATCTGCGAACCCCGCGTGGAAGAGATTCTGGCCCTGGTGGACCAGGAACTGATCAAATCCGGTTTCAAGAAGATGATCGCGGCAGGCGTCGTGCTCACGGGCGGCACCTCCATGATCGACGGCATGCAGGATCTGGCCGACCAGATTTTCGACCTGCCGGTGCGCATCGGCTATCCCGCCGGCATCGGCGGGCTCACGGACGTGGTGGACAGCCCGAAATTCGCCACGGCAGTGGGGCTTTTGAAGTTCGGTTGTGAAAAGGAGATGGCCGGTCTGGACCGCCGCTCCTTCGGCATACGCGACGAGGGGACGTTCAACCGTATTCTGGGCAGAATGCGGAAGTGGTTTACGGATATCGCCTAAAGCAGGCGGAAACAGGGAAACAACTGGAGGAGAGACATGGAATATTTCGAGATTGAGCACGACACCAGTGCCAAGATCAAGGTCATCGGCTGCGGCGGCGGCGGTGGTAATGCCGTCAACAACATGATCCAGTCCGCGCTCAAAGGCGTGGAGTTCATCGTCTGCAACACCGATTCCCAGGACATCGAAAAGTCTCTGGCCGACACCAAGATCCACATCGGCCAGAAACTGACCAAGGGCCTGGGCGCGGGCGCCAACCCCGAAGTGGGCCGCAACGCCGCCCTGGAAAGCTCGGACGAAATCCGCGCTGCCATCGGCAAGGCCGACATGGTCTTCATCACCGCGGGCATGGGCGGCGGCACAGGCACGGGCGCGGCTCCGGTCGTGGCCGACATCGCGCGCGAAATGGGCGCGCTCACCGTTGGCGTGGTCACCAAGCCCTTCTTCTTCGAGGGCAAGCGCCGCCTGTCCGCGGCGGAAAACGGCATCCGCGAGCTGCGGGACGTGGTGGACTCCATCATCACCATCCCCAACGACCGCCTGCTCCAGTTGGCCGCCAAAAAAGCCTCCTTTACCGAAATGCTCAAAAAGGCCGACGAAGTGCTCTACTACGCGACCAAGGGCATTTCCGACCTGATCACCGTACACGGCCTGATCAACCTGGACTTTGCCGACGTCAAGGCGGTCATGTCCAATTCGGGTCTGGCCCTCATGGGCACCGGCATTGCCGCAGGAGAAGGCCGCGCCCGCGAGGCCGCACGCATGGCCATCACTTCGCCGTTGCTGGAAGACGTGTCCATCGAAGGGGCCAAGGGCGTGCTCATGAACATCAGCTGCTCGCCCGACATGCTCATCGAGGAGGCCGCCGAGGCAGCCAACATCATCTCCAGTGAAGCGGACGAAGATGCCCAGATATTCTTCGGCACGGTCTTTGACCCGGATGCCGGCGATGAAATGCGCATCACGGTCATTGCCACAGGCATTGAGCAGGCCGCAGCCAAGGGCGTGCCCGTGCAAAACGAGCAGAATCTGACCCTGCTTTCCGGCAACGTGAGCAAGGGGCAGATTCCGGCCACGGGCACGGGCAAGCGCCGCGTGCACCGTTCCGTGCTCGGCCAGAACCGCAATGTGCCCGCGTATCTGCGTTACCGCGACGGTGCCGAAGGCGAGGTGGATGAGGAGCCGCAGCAGCGTGTCTCCCGCCGCGCCGCCATGGCCGGACCGGGGGAAGAGCACTTTGTTTTCGAGCAGGACGAACTGGATATCCCTGCATTCATTCGCAAGAACAGCGACTAGGAGACCAAGACAGGAACGGTGCACGATCATATGCGGAACAGCCGCCTCTATTACGGGGCCGGAGAACCCGCGCCGCGAGAGACAGGAGGCCGACTGCCCACGGCCCTGGTCGCTCCGCTGACGCGATCCCTGGCGCTCTCGACCCTTGGCTGGCAATCGGTTTACCGAATGCTCGCCGATGAGGCGGACCTCGCTGTCGAGCGCTGTTTCACCCTGGGCCGCGAAGGCCCCCCTGTAACCATGGAAAGCGGCACCCCGCTCTCCCGGTTCCCTGTTCTCGCCATGAGCGTCAACTTCGAGGAGGACCTCCTCCACCTCCTCCGCACGCTCAAGGCTGCGGGCGTTCCTCCCCGCCGGGAGGAACGCCCGGACTTTCCCCTGATCATGGTCGGGGGGCCGCTGGCGTTCATGAACCCGGCACCCCTTGCGCCCATGACCGACATCTTCTTTGTGGGCGAAGCCGAAGCCGGAATGGTCGACATGTTCCGCGAGCTGCGCCGCATCTGGGTCCAGGGGGGGACCAAGGCGGAAATGCTCGCCTACATGGCAAAGCAGCCCGGCATTTATGCGCCCGGCCTGTCAAAAACACCCGTGCGCCGGGTGGTTTCGCCGGGCAAGGGGCTTTCTTCTCCCGCTTACTCCTGCTTTACCGGACCGGACGCGGTCTTCAAGGACACCCTGCTGGTGGAGGCCAACAGAGGCTGCCCTTACGCCTGCCGCTTCTGCGCCGCCGGATTCGTGTATCGTCCTCCCCGCCAGGCCACCCTGGAAGAACTCAAGGACATCGTGGAGCAGACCAACCCGCCCAAGGTGGGGCTGGTGGGCACGGCTCTGACCGACCTGCCCTATCTGCTGCCCTACCTGACGTGGTTGCGGGACCGGGGCACCAAATTTTCCCTTTCCTCCATCCGCGCGGATGGCGTGACCGAGGAATTGCTCTCGTTTTTGCGCCAATGCGGTATCCGCACCATCACCCTGGCCCTGGAAGGCCCAAGCCGCAGGCTGCGGCGCAGCGCCAGCAAAAAATTGGACGAGAGCGACTTTCTGAACGCCGTTACTCTGTGCGCCAAGCATGGGGTCAACCATCTCAAGAGCTATTGCATTGTGGGCTGGCCCGGCGAAACCGACGAGGACTATGCCGAGCTCAAGGATTTTCTCGGGCAGATCGCGCAGACGCGGGACAACAACCTGAAACGGAAAAAGGAGTTCATGCGCTTCACCCTGGGCGTGAGCTGCCTCGTGCCCAAGCCGTGCACGCCATTTCAATGGGCTCCCATGGCCTCCGAAGACGATCTGGAGCGGCGGTTGCGCATGATCCGCGACATGGTCAAACCCTTCAAGGGGTTCCGCATGGAAGCGGACAAGCCGTTCCAGGCCCGCCTGCAGGGCCTGTTGGCCCGCGGAGATGAAAGCCTGTTCGACTTTGCGGAACTGGCCGCGGAGCATGGCGGCTGGAAAAAGGCCCTGACCCTCTGGCCGGGCGACCCGTCCTGGTATTTGGACCGCGAGCGGGAGCGGGATGAACCCCTGCCCTGGGATGTCATCAACACGGGCGTGAACAAAGAGCATCTCTGGCAGGAATGGCAACGCTCCAAAAAAGACGCGCCCTCGCCGGGCTGTCCGGACGAGGGCTGCGCATCCTGCCGCCGTTGCGGCATGTACGAATTTCTCTCTTCCTGATGCCTGCTTCCAGACCGGAAGCGCGGCTCAGCCTCAGGTGAGTCCGCCCGTGCCGCATCGGGCCGGGGAAGCGCCGGGGCCGCTCTCCGCGCCGATGTTCGCGAACCCGGACAACAACCGTTCCGAATCCTTCTTGCCGCACACCGGACAATCCGGCGACTGCTGCGGATCCAGCACCAACTCCTCATATTCCGCGCCGCATGCGCGACAGCGGTATTCATAAATAGGCATGTTCACCTCCGCGTCTCAGCGCCAAGAAGATGGGCACCGCCTGCAGGCTGTCAAGCCCGGCAAACTGCACATGGTTGCACAGAAAAGTGCAACATTGCGTGCATTGAATTGCACATTTTTCTCTGCACACATTGATAACAATCTTGTTTTATAGCACTAATTAAACATGGCACGCAGACTGCTTAATGAAAATCAACCGTCACTCTTCACAACCGGGCCACGGCCCAACAAACTCCCCTTTTCAATAATGGAGGTCCCAATGAACAAAAAGATGCTCATCCCCACCCTGGCCATCGTGGCCGTCCTGGGCTTCGCGACCCTGGCCGCTGCCGGCCCCGGCTGGCACCGCGGCGGCAACGGCCCCTGCGGCGGCCCTGTGGCCCTGCAGCAGTTGAACC
This sequence comes from Desulfovibrionaceae bacterium, assembly GCA_036541255.1. GTDB lineage: Bacteria > Desulfobacterota > Desulfovibrionia > Desulfovibrionales > Desulfovibrionaceae > Paucidesulfovibrio. The sequence continues at coordinate 51,147 of JAZHDD010000046.1, forward strand.
CGGAACAGCAGGCCGCTTTCGACAAAATCTGGGAAGGCCATCGCGAGAAGATGGAAGGCCTGCGCAACGACGTCTGGGCCAAGCACCTGGAGCTCGACGCCCTGACCAACAGCGGCACCGCCTCCAAGGGCGACATCCAGACCCTGGTCAAGGATATCGTCAAGCTGCGCGAAAAGATGGACGCCGAGCGCGACTCCTTCCGCGCTGAACTGGACAAGGCCGGCATCGAAGTCGGTTCCGGCTACGGACGCGGCAACGGCCCCTGCGGCGGACGCGGCATGGGTGGACAGGGATCCGGCCCCTGCGGCGGACGCGGCATGGGTGGACAGGGATCCGGCCCCTGTGGCGGACGCGGCATGGGCGGACAGGGCATGATGGGCGGACAGGGCTACGGTCCCTGCGCCCAGTAACGACATCTCTGGAAGCGTGGTTGAGGCGGTCGGGAAGGGAAAGCCCCGGCCGCCTTTCCTGCATGCAACAGGTTGACAGGACATGATCCAAAAGGGATTGTACCTTTTTGGGACCACCCGCTTCGCAGGAGGGCAAACATGTTTCGCAAGACCGTCTCCCTGACGGGATTTCTGTCTTTTGTCCTGTTGCTGGTAACCAGCGTCGTACTCTATTTCGAACCCCAGGGCCGCGTGGCCTATTGGGCGGATTGGCGTTTTCTCGGCCTGACCAAGGAACATTGGGACAGCCTGCATATCGCTCTGGGCATCCTCTTTCTGCTCAGCGGGCTCGTGCATGTCTGGTACAATTGGAAGCCGCTGACCAATTACATGCGCAACCGCGCCCGGGACTTGATCATCCTTACCCCGCCGCTGGTCATGGCCCTGCTCGTGACCCTCTATTTCACCTTTGGCGCGCTCTTTGGCCTGCCCGGCGTGCAGCAACTGCTCGATTTCAGCACCTGGCTCAAGGACGGGCACGTGGCCACCTACGGAAACCCGCCTTACGGTCATGCCGAGCTGTCCACGCTGGACGATTTTGCCAAAAACCTGGGGCTGGACGCTGCAAAAGCCGCCGAGTCCCTGCGGGCCAAGGGCTTGGAAGTCGCGGGCGGTCAAACCCTGAAAGAGATCGCCGCAAGCCACGACACCAGCCCACAACAGATTTATGCCATGATCCGCGCGGCCCAGGGCGGCGACCCCTTCGAAGCTCTGCCTCCGTCCCCGCCCGATGGCACGGGCCGCATGAGCCTGAGCGAAATCTGCGACAGCTACGGCTTGCCCCTGGCCCAGGCCACGGAACGTCTGACCATGAACGGTCTGACTGTGGACGCTGGCCTGCCTTTCAAGGAACTGGCCAAACAAAACAATCTGGACGCCAAACAGCTCTATCTGCTGCTGCGGTCCGGTAAAAGGAACTGACGCCCCGGGATGGAAATCCGAGCCAAGTCCAATGAACGCGGCCCCATCATCGCCGCGGTGCTGGCCCTCATCGTGCTGGGGCTGGGCAGCCTGTTCCTGACCTGGCAGTCCATCAAGCACCAGCGCGCCGTGGTGGAAGAGCACATGGTCCTCTCGGGCCGCGTCATCGTGCGCGGCGTGGAGGCCAACCTCGTGCGCATCATGCGTTCGCTGCGCAACAACCCGGCCCTTTCCCAGCTCTTTCCCTCCCTGGCTCAGGAACTCTTCCAGGAAATCACTTCCTCGGGCGAAGTCCTGTTCGTGGCTCTCTACGCCGAAAACGGGCAGCTGCTCCTGGCTTCGACCCACGACGGGCAAAGCCTGGACGGCACGTTGCCCAGCGGCGCTTTCGGCGCTTTGGACCAGCTCGGCCACTGGCACGGCATGACCCTGTTCGGGAAAAAACAGGCCCTGGTCATCGGATTGCAAGCCCGGCCCGGCGTGGCCACCATCTGCGGCCTCGGCCCCCAACCTCCGGCCGAAGCGCGTCCCCATGGCCGGGGGCACGGCATGGGCCCAGGCATGGGACAGGGCCGACACAACGACCAGGGAGAGGAAATCCGGCCCGACGAACCAGCCATCTATTTTGTCGCGGGTCTGAACGCTGAAAAGAATCTGGCGCAATTCCACCTGTATCGCCGGGCAGCCCTGCTCCAGACGGGATATGTGTTCCTGGCCGCCGTGGTGCTCTGGTCCCTGGCCTTCGCCTACCTGCGACGGCGCGACCAAGCTTCCCGCGTGGGCCAGTTGGAGCGTTTCCAGTCAAAATTGCTGGACAACATGCCGGACGGTCTCGTGACACTTGGCCCGGACGGTGAAATCCTGGCCGCCAACGGCTCGGCCCGCATCCTGCTTTCCGAACTGCCGACCCCGCCCGCGCCTGAGACGTTCAAGCCCTGGGAAAACCCGGCTCCTGCGCCCAAAACCGACAAAACCGAAGAAAACGAAAAAGCCGATGAAACGCCCAAGAAGGAAACTTTGCCCACAGCCATGCCCGGCATTCTCGCGGGCCGGAACTGGGCGGAATTTCCCTTTGCCGACGTGGGCGAATTCGAGGACTGGAAGCAGTATGAATACCGGGGGCGCCGGCTGGAAATGCTCAGCGTGCCCTTCCAGGATGCCCAGTCCCAACGGCAGGAAGGCGACCCCGTGTTCGAGGAACGCTTGATCCTGATCCGCGACCGCACCAAGCTCAAAAGTTTGGAAGAGGATCTGGCCGAGGCGCGGCGGCTGGCCGCCATCGGTTCGCTGGCCGCCGGCGTGGCCCACGAGGTGCGCAACCCTCTCAGCTCCCTGCGCGGCTTTGCCCAGTTCTTCGCGGACAAGTTCAAGGGTACCAAACCCTTCGAGGACTACGCCGGAACCATGGTCCAGGAAGCGGACCGGCTCAACCGCGTGGTCACGGACCTGCTCTTTCTGGCCCGTCCAAGACAGCTTGCCCCCGTGCGCGTGGACCTGGCGGACATGGCCGAAAGCCTGGAACGCCTGATGCGCTTCGACCTGGAGCACAAGCGCGTGCGTCCGCAGCTCGACCTTGAAGTACGCACGCCCCTGGCCGACCCGGACGCGCTCAAACAGGTCCTGCTGAATCTCGTGACCAACGCCCTGGACGCCGTTCCTGAACAGGACGGCCTGGTACGCATCACCTCGCGCCAGGCTTCGGACGGGGTCTGGGTCAGCGTGGAGGACAATGGGCCGGGCTTCCCGAAGGACGTCCGGGAACAGGCTCTGGAGCCGTTCTACACCAGCAAGAAAAAAGGCACGGGCCTGGGACTGGCCATCGTAAACAACATCATGCGCGCCCACCGGGGCCGCGCCGTGATCGAAGACAGCCCGGAAGGGGGCGCAGCCATCCGGCTCTTTTTCCCTGACTCGCTGCCCCTGGCTGAAACGGCGGACAACAATGAACGCGAATAGAAAAACCGTACTGGTAGTGGACGACGAACCCGGCCATCGCCAGATGGTTCGAGCCGTACTCGAAGACACGGGTTGGCTGGTACTGGAGGCCGACTCGGGCGAACGCGCCCTGGAGTTGCTCGACAGGGAAACCCCGCATACCGCCCTGGTGGACATGCGCATGCCCGGCATGGACGGTCTGGCCTTGCTGCGGGAAATCCACCTGCGGCTTCCGGGCCTGCCCGTGGTGCTGCTCACGGCTTTCGGCAGCGTGGGCTCGGCCGTGGAAGCCATGAAAAAAGGCGCGTTCGACTACCTGACCAAGCCGGCTGACAACGAAGAACTCAAGGCCGTACTCAACAAATGCTTTGAATACAGCCGCCTGCTTGAAGAAAACTCGCGGTTGCGCAAAGAGGCCGAGGCAGGCAGCGAAGGCCGCGAACTCATCGGTGCCACCCCGGGCATGAAGCATGTGCGCGAGCTGATCGAACAGGCCGGGCCGAGCGAGGCCTCGGTGCTCATCCTGGGCGAATCCGGCACGGGCAAGGAGCTGGTGGCCGAAGGCCTGCACCGGGCCAGCATGCGCGCCGGACGTTCCCTGATCAAGGTCAACTGTGCGGCCCTGCCCGCGGACCTGCTGGAATCCGAACTATTCGGCTACGTCAAGGGCGCGTTCACGGGCGCGGTCAAGGACAAGCCCGGACGCTTCCAACTCGCCAACCACGGCACCCTGTTCCTGGACGAAATCGGGGAAATGCCCGCCGCGCTCCAGGCCAAGCTGCTACGCGCGCTCCAGGAAAAGACAATCGAGCCCCTGGGCAGCGTCGAGGTCGTATACACGGACGTGCGCATCATCGCTGCCACCAACCGGGACCTCCAGGCGGAAATCGCCGCCGGCCGCTTCCGCGAGGACCTCTATTACCGACTGGCCGTGCTTGAAATAGCCATCCCGCCCCTGCGCGAGCGCACTCCGGACCTGCCCCTGCTGGTTTCCCATCTGCTGAAAAAACTGGGCAAGAAAAACAACAAGGCCGTGCGCTCCATATCGCCCGGCTTCCTGGACGCGCTTTCGGCCTACACGTGGCCCGGCAATGTCCGCGAACTGGAAAACGTGCTGGAACGCGCCCTGATCCTGTCCCGTTCGGACATGCTCGGCCCGGATTTGCTGCCGCCCCAGATCATTGGCGCGCCGTCCGCGGAAGGCGCTCCGCCACTCCTGCCCGATGCGTCCCATGCCCTGGAGGACGCCGAACGCGACGCCATCGTCAAAGCCCTGGACCAACACAGCGGCCACCGCGAACGCACGGCGGACGCCCTGGGCATCTCCCGGCGCACCCTGCAATACAAGCTCAAGAAGTACGGCCTGACCCGGCGCTGATCGCGGCCGAGGCGCACAGTACCGCTGGGAGCCGCCGTCCTAATAGGTGAAGAGGTGGACATTGGGGCGCGAGGCCAAAGCCTGCGTTCCGTCCAGCACGGCCTGAGCATTGGCGCGAAAATCATCCAAACACGCGCCGCGCAGCAGCCGGGGCAGCAGGGAATGGCCGTACGAGTAATTGGCGGCCAGATATACCGCGTATTTTTTCCAGCGCTTCACGGCCCGTTGCGGGTCGAAATGCCGTTCCAAGGCGTCGAGCAAATCCAAGGCAGTCCGCCGGTATGTTTCCGGTCCGAATTCCCTTCCCTTGACCCACTCCGCGAACAACCAGGGCCGGGCCACGGCCATGCGCCCCACGCTCACGCCCGCGCACCCGGTTTCCTCCAGCATGCGCAGGCAGTCCTGCGGGGTCTGCACATTGCCATTGCCCAGAACCGGAATGTCCACGGCCTCGGCCACCAGACGGATATGCGCCCAGACCGGGGGCCGGGTACGGCGGTCCGGGGCAACGCGAGGATGAAAGATCAGGGCGTCCGCGCCCGCATCCCGCAGGAGGCGGGCCATGTCGCAGGCCGGACCCGGGTCCGGGCTCCAGCCTGTGCGCAGCTTCACGGTCACGGGCAGATCGGGGTTCACCGCGTCCACGGCCGCGCGCACCGCGTGCAGGACCGAGGCGGCCTTTTCCGGCTCGCGCAGCAGGGCCGCGCCAGCGCCCCGCTTGGTCATGGCCGTTGCCGCGCAGCCCATATTGATATCCACGCCGCAAAGATTTTCGGACGCGATGCGCCGGGCCGCCAAGGTCATCTCTTCGGGATCGGCCCCGGAAATTTGGATCATGAGTTGGCCTGCCTCGGCATCGGTCCAGCGGAAATTGGGCGAACTGCGCCGGTTTTCCTTTTCCAGACCCCGCGCCGTGCACATCTCGCTGAACAGCAACCCGCAGCCGCCGAAACCGGACACGACCTCACGCAGGGCCACATGACCCAGTCCGGCCATGGGCGCGAGCCAAAGCCTGCACGAGGCCGTTCGCCCGCGCAGGGGCAACGGCCTGTCCAGCAAACTCCTCAATCGATCTTTTTCCGCTTCCGTCATGTACGTCCCACCCGCCTGTTCTTTCCGCCTCAATTCCGATGCAAGGCGCGGATACCCCGGTTGCAGGGGTTTGACAAGCCGCGCCCAAGGCATTAGTTCCAGCACACACCATAGCGGGAGGCATCCAAATGAAGGAACAGGTTGAAGCTGCGCTGAACAAGATTCGGCCCGTACTCCAGAACGACGGCGGCGACGTGGAACTGATCGAAATCACCGACGACGGCGTGGTCAAGGTCAAACTCCAGGGCGCCTGCCACGGCTGTCCCATGTCCCAACTGACGCTCAAAAACGGCATCGAACGCGTGATCCTCAAGGAAGTCCCTGCGGTCAAACGGGTCGAGTCCGTCTAATTATTTTTTACTGAGGAACATGCGGCGTCACGTCTGTTCCTTCTGATGCGGCCCACACTGAGGGCCGCGCGGTTCTAACACACGGGCTCAAGGCCCGGCCAATCCGGCAGGACATCCACAGGACGGCCCGTCGGCGTTGCCTTGTGCGACAGCCGAACTCCGCCCCCTGCCGAGGAGAATACCATGTCCGGCATCGTCACAAGATTCGCGCCCAGTCCCACGGGCTTCCTGCATATCGGCGGCGCGCGCACCGCACTTTTTTCCTATCTGCTGGCCAGAAGCCAGGGCGGACGCTTCCAATTGCGCATCGAGGACACGGACCGCGAGCGCTCCACCCCGGAAGCCACCCAGGCCATCCTGGATGCCATGCAGTGGCTCGGTTTGGAGTCCGACGGGGAAATCGTCTACCAGCACGCCCGCGCCGACCGACACAACGAGGTCATTGACCAGCTTGTGGCCTCGGGACACGCCTACTATTGCGACTGCAGCAAGGAGCAGGTGGACGCCATGCGCGAAAAGGCCACGCAGGAAGGCCGCAAGCCCAAATACGACGGCAGTTGCCGCGAAAAGGGCCTGGGGCCGGGCCATGGACGCGTGGTGCGGCTCAAGACGCCCCTGTCCGGCAGCGTGGCCTTCAACGACATGGTCAAAGGCCCCATTGCCGTGGCCTGCGAGGAGATGGACGACATGATCCTGCGCCGTTCGGACCACGGCCCGATCTACAATCTGGCCGTGGTGGTGGACGACCACGACATGGGCGTGACCCACGTCCTGCGCGGCGACGACCACGTCAACAACACCCCGCGCCAGATTCTCATCTACCGGGCCATGGGCTGGGACGTGCCCGAGTTCGGCCATGTGCCCATGATCCTGGGACCGGACAAGAAAAAGCTTTCCAAGCGCCACGGCGCGCTTTCGGTCATGGAATACGAGAAGATGGGC
>JAZHDD010000047.1:0-55433 GCA_036541255.1 Desulfovibrionaceae bacterium
GAAATCCGAAATACTCCCGCAAATCCATCGGCATGTACATCATGAATGCCGCAGGTTCGCCGTCAACGTCCAAAACCAAGGTCTGCATATCTTCAGAGGCAAACCCGGACAGTATCCAGCGTTCATAAAGGCTGTCCGCCTTGGCTTTGTCAAAATTCGAATCCGCGTAGAACCGCTGCGAAGCAAATGCTCCCTTGGCGTACTCCACCATGACCGCCGCATCGTCCGGTCCTGCGACTCGCAGCGTTGGCAGCGCCGGATCGTGTTCTTCCAGGGCATGCAAACTGACCATGTTGTAGAGTGAACTTTCAATGAATACAAAGCCATGCCGCTCCATTGCGTGAATCTCCGACAAGGCAAGCGAAGGCAGTTTGGACGAGACAAAGCGGATTCGCTGCCGCGCGCACCAAGCATCGAACTCGCCCAGCAATGCGTCGGCCACTTCGGCTCTCTCGAAAGCGTGGCACAGCACAAAAAAAGAAAGGGAGGCAAAAGGAAAACCGAAATGTTCCGTATCCCAATCGGAAATACCGTACACCAAAAGCCCAAGGACCTGGCCGCCATCGGAGAATGCGGCGCAATACCTTCGGTTCTTGCCCCGGGTCAGAGCCATGGTCTGTTCAACGACGTAGGCCTTCGCCGCTTCGCTCGGCAGCGAACGGTCTTCGCAAAACCGTCCCATGGAATACCCAGCCAGGGCACTCTCCACGATCTGGCGTGTCAATTCTGACGAAGAACCTTGCTCAATGCGCATTGCGTTCCTCTCCTGTTTCCGACGGCACTTCATCCGGGGCGCTTGTGGCCCACAGCACTGCAGCCGTGCGCATGGCGCCCTTGCCGTCCACCAGCAAACGCAGGCTCGCGCTCATGGCGGCCCGCCTTTCCCGGTCCGGGACCAATTCGGCCAATGCCGCCCTCATATCCACAGACCGCGTGTTCCTGTTCAGGACAACGGCACCGCAGCCCGCCATGCTCCGTGCCACGCCCGCCTGATTGTCCGCAACCTGCACCAGCAGCAAGGGTACCCCGAACAGAGCCAGCTCCCAGCAGGTGGACCCGGCCGCGGAAATGGCCATGTCGGCCCAGGCCATCAACGGAGCCATGTCCGACACCGCGTGCAGCACCTCGATTTCGCAGGGCAGGGACGCGGCCCTGCCGCGCAGGGTTTCCAAGCGAGGGTTGGCTCCGCCCACCACCAAGCGCAGGCGCAGATCGCCAAATCGCGCCTCCGCCAGGGCGTCGAGCACGCGGGAGGTCACGTCCGCCTTGTCCGCCCCGCCCATGAGCACCAGGACATTGCGCACCCGCTCCGGTTGGGGCTTGATCGCTGCCGCCGCATTGCGGAATTCGCGGCGCAGCAGCACGTACTCGGCCCCGAACAGACACCGGGCATCGGCGTTCAAAACATAGCCGATGGTTCCGGCATCCGGGCTGGGATTGAGCAACACATCGGCAACATAGGTTCCCCGGTCGTTCACGTCGTCCAGCACCAGGGTCTTGCGACCTGCGGCCCGCACGGCGCGCTGATATTCCGTATCGAAATGATAGCCGTCGAGCACTACCCATTGCCCGGGCCGGGTCGCGGCAAGCAGCGTTTTCAGGTCGCCGGGATGCGGATACGGGGCCGACACTTGCTCCAATGAAAAACCTTCCTCGGCCAAACGGGTCACCAGGCTCGGCGCATCCAGACAGGAAAGGAAGCGGACCTTGCCGCCCAAGTCCTGCCAGGCCTGGGCCAGGGCCAGAGAGCGCATGACATGGCCCAGCCCGATACCGGGACCGGCATCGGCCCGAATAGTCAAAAGAGGCTGCACGGAAGAAGTCATGGCCTCGGCGGGATCTCGCCCCGGGCAATGGCCTTGACCACGGCCTCGTTGCGCACCACGTGGGAGTTCAAGTTGAATATCTCGGAATGCCCGTCCAGGAAGGGGCGAATCCGCTCCATGCCGAAATCCGCTCCATGCAGGGGGTACAGAGCCTCGAACACGGCCCGGACCACCTCGAAATCCTCGGGCTCGTCCACGGTAATGCGATAGCGGCTGTCATCCACTTCGTTTTCCACATACGCCGAGCGGAACACGCCGGGATTGTTGCGGACATACGATGTGACATGCTCACGTTCAAACGCCTTTTCCGCACGCTTCCAGACCTCTTCGAGCAGGGCGAACGAAAAGACCTCGCAATCCAACCCTTCCGCATAGCTCTTGCCCGTGCAGACATGCTCGAGCCCCTGCCGGAAGAACTCCGCCACAACGCGGTCGCACGAAGCAGCGTCCACCAGGGGGCAATCCCCGGTCAGGCGCATGACCGTTTCCGATCCGATTTCGCGCGCGGCCTGATAGTAGCGGTCGAGCACGTCGTTTTCGCTGCCCCGATAAACGCGCACGCCCAACTTGCGGCCCAATTCGGCCACTGGATCGTCTCCGGGCAGGTCCGAGGTGGCCACCACGAGCGTGCGCAGGCAGGCGAACCGTTGCACCCGCTCAATCTGGTAGGCCAGCAGCGGCCTGCCGAGCACCTCCCGCAACACTTTGCCAGGAAGCCGGGTCGAGCCCATGCGGGCCTGGATGATCACGTCCACGTTGCGCATGCGTTCCTCAGCTGAACAACCGTTGGGCCATGAAGGCCTCGGCAAAATGATTTCCGGATTCAGACCCGCGCACCTTGGCCACGGCCCGCAGGACTTCGGGCGAACGCGGGTTCGGATCGGGCTGAACTTCGCTTTCATAGGCGCGCATGGCTGCGAGTTTGCGCTCCAGGGCCGCCTCGGACACATTCACGTAGAAATTGGGTTCGAACGCCGCAGGCCGCAGATAGCCCGTGCTGCTGGGCACCTCGCCGCAAAGCAGCGCCACCTGCCGCCCAGGCGCTGGACGCGCCGCCACCACGGCGGCCTGATGGCAATACTGGTGGTCGATGTTGGTGCAGAAACGATGATGGGTCAGGATCACATCGGGCCGGGCCTCGCGCATCACGGCTTCCAGCCATTGGACCAGTTGTAAAAGCGGCAGGGAATCCATGGCGTTGTCCGGAAAATCGCCGAAACGTGCCAAGGCGGGGTCCACGCCAAGTTCTTGCAGGGCCTGCCGCGCATTGCCGCGCAGGGCAGCGATCTTCTGTTCGGCCTGCGGTCCGGATTCGCCCCGGCTGGTAATGCCTGTGCCGGGAATGGCCACATGCACTTCCACGCCCTGACCGGCCCAGGTAGCCAGGGTTGCGCCCGCGGCCAGGGTCTCGTCGTCCGGATGGGCGAAAAAGGCCAGCACCCGCTGCACGTCCTTGTTCAACTGCATGCCCTACCTCCTGCGGCCATGATACAGGCCCCGGCTGATCTCCGCGTCAAAAGGCGTCAGTTCGAAGTCCGGAGAAAAAATCGCAACAGCACTCGCAAGGGGGGTTGTGCCAGCCTTTTCCTTGTTCTTGTTGAAGAGCAGACACAAGTCAACTTCAGGCAGGCAAAGACGCTTCAGGTGCTCTACATAATTCTGGACGACCTCTTGCGGCATCTCCGAAAAGGAAGCGAAATTAAGAAAAAGATCCACGTTCGCGGTGAGCGACTCTATTTGCCACGGACAAAGGCAAAGAATCTCCAACGTATCATCATCCGAAAACGTTATTCTGTCCAAGGCGCGCGTCTCGGAATAATCTCTTACCGCTTCGCCAAAATGATGCCGCAGATATTCCGTGGCAATGCAAATCATCGGCGGGATATCAAGATAAACGAATTTTCGGATGCCCGAATTGAGATGCAACAGCAGATGGGCGACACTGCCAAATCCGCCGCCTATCTCCATGGCGCAACGTTTGGCGCTGAAATCGACATAGGGTTTGAATGCAACCAGCCTCATCAAATGGTGCACGTAAATGGCCGCAACACGCTCACCGTTCACCGTAACTATATCCTGACAGCCGCCATGCAGCGAATCTGGCCAGCCTGCACCTTCCAACGCCTCCTCGCATGCCTGGCCAAACGCGCTCTGGTAGTACAGGGAAGTATAGTGCAAAGACCTATTCGCATACAGGTCAACCAGTTGCCTATATTCTTTGACCAGACTGCGAACCTTGGGCAAGCGGGCAACCAAACGTAACAGACGATGCTTCCATCGGTTGGGATCATTAACCAAATCCCAGGGGTCACGCGGGGAAACATCGACGAATCCCTTTCCTATCGCCGGGCAATTCCGAAAATCGTCCAGCCCGTTCCGCTCCACCGCCAAAACAGTCCGTTTTTGGTAGCCAGCCCAGTAGGGTCCGGGATGATACAAGCCACTCTGCTTGTTCTGGTCCTCCAGCATGGTCTTCATCATTGCGATGCTGTCCTTCACTATCCCCTCCTTGTCAAACTCAGTCAGGCGAGTCTGCCGAAACCGGCCGCGGCAGGAAGGCCTCGCAGCCTTTGGGCCAATTCGCCTTTGTCCACGGCCTCGCGCAGCAAAGCAAAGGTGCGGCCACACGCGTCCAGATACCGCTCCACATCCGCATCCGTATGCGCGTACATGGCATAATAAAGCGTTGATGCCAAAATGCCCTCATCAAGCATGCACTGCACGAAATAGGCTTTGAGGCTCAAGGCATCCTTTCCCGCAAATCCGTAATGGCTCAGGGGCGGTATGCCGCCCACGTTTATTTCCAGACCGTATTCCGCTGCGCAGCGCTTCCAGCCCTGCTGCACCTTGGTGCCCAGCTGCACGAGCCGCGTGGCCGCGTCCAGGTCCCGGTGCTTGCGCAACGTGGCCAGGGCCGCCACAGGCCCGATCCGCTCGGTCCAGTTGGTGGAGCTGATGAACGTTTTCTGCGCCGCCTGCATGACATCGGCCTTTCCGATGACCGCGGCCATGGCATAGCCGTTGCCCAGAGCCTTGGAAAACACCGCCATGTCCGGCGGTTGGGGAAACAGTTTGAGATGCGCGCCGCCCGTGCAGAGCCGCAGCCCGGCGGAGACCTCGTCCACGATGAGCACGGCCCCGGTCCGATCCGCCAGTTTGCGCACCCCTTCCAGGAAGCCCGGCTCCGGTTCGGCGCTGCGGATGGACTCCATGACGATGGCCGCGAGCTTCTCGCCGTGCACCTCCACAATGGCTTCCAGCTCTTCCAGCTTGTTGTAGTGGAAGGGATAGGCCGTGCCTGCCAGCCCCTGGGGCACGCCTGCCGGATCGAGCCCGGTGATGTGATGCCCGCCCAAGGCGTTTTCCGCGCCCACGTTGGCCGCCAGATACCAATCGTGCCAGCCGTGATAGCCGCAGAAGGCCACCACGTCGCGGCCTGTCCGGGCCCTGGCGATACGCACGGCCACGGACATGGCTTCGCCACCGCAGCGCACGAACCGGGCCATGTCGGCCCAGGGATGCAGTTCGCAGAGCAAATCGGCAAGCTCCACCTCTTCCGGACAGTTCAGCGAGGAGCTCACGCCGCGCGAAACCGCGTCGAGCACGGCCGCGTCCACATCCGGATCGGCATAGCCGAGCACGTTGGCACCGATGCCCGCAATACTCATGTCCAAATATTCGTTGTTGTCCAGATCCCAGACCGTAGCCCCTTTGGCACGGCTGAAATACGTGGGCCAGACGCCCAGGGAAAAACGGTCGGGCCGCTTGGAAAGCAGTTGGCTCAAACCGGGGATGCGCTTCAAGGCACGGTCCTGCATGGAGAGCGTCTTGGAGATGTCATGCGAAAACGTCTTGGAAGTTCCCATGAGTCTTTCCTACCACTGTGCGGGGTTGAGAATTGTTTCCGACACGTCGTCAAAGACAGCGCGCACCTCCTCCACAAGACCTTGCGGAGAAGTCGTTGCCCATAATGCCAGATTTTCGCGAACCTGCGCCGGGGTTTCCGCGCCGAACAGCACCCGGACACCGGCGTGCGCCTCGCGCACATAGGCCAGGGCCAAGCCTGCCGGACTCAGGCCGAGCCGTTGCGCCAGGGCCTGGAACCGCGCCACAACGTTTTTGGCGTGGGCCACACGCCCGGGCAGTTGGTCCGGATTCATGAGCAACAGTCCCTGGAGATAGACGCTGCGCACGTACAATGTTTTGCCGCGCTCTTCCGCCTCCCGGAACACCCCGGCCCGCTCGAAACGGCGGTCCAGCGCATTGCAGGGAATCTGCACGGCGTCCAGGCCGTCCGTGGCCAGGGCGCGCAATGCCGCCTGCGGCGAATACACGGATATCCCGGTCCGCTCCAGCAATCCCTGGTCACGAAGCGCGGAAAAACGACCGGACAATCCCAGGTCCCAGGCGTCGAGAAAGGTTTCGGAATGCAGCAGCACGGTCTGAAGCCGGGGCACGCCCATGCGCCGGGCCGAATTCAGTACGGCCTCTGCCAGCGCTTCAAGGTCTCCGTAATCCAACGACTTGTCCGGTTTGGTGGCTACCCGTGCCTCTTCGGCAATGCCGAGCTCGGCAAAGATGCCGCCCAGCACGGCCTCGCTCTCGCCATAGCCCTGGGCCGTGTCGAACTCCCGCACGCCGCCTTGCCACGCCTCGCGTACGATCTCCAGGGCCGTGGCCGCGTCCGGACGTCCCGTGGCATTGGCCACGCCGTAGTCCATGCCCAGCTGCACCGTGCCGAGCACGAGCCGCTTCGGGCTTGCGGCCGGCATCAGACCACCTCGCCCACGATGCGGATCACGGTTTCCACTTCCGCGTCGCTCATGGCCGGGAACATGGGCAGGGAGATCAATTCTTCGTAGGCGGCCTCGGCATGGGGACAAAGACCAGGGCCCGTGCCCAGGCGCTCGCGGTAATAGGGATGCAGGTGCACCGGCATGTAATGGACGTTCACGCCCAGGCCGTGCCGCCGCAGCTCCGCGAAAACGCGGGCCCGCTCCGGCACACGCACCACATACAAATGATACGCATGCAGCGCGCCGGGCCGCAGGGCCGGGACTTGCACGCGCTCCATTGCGGCAAAGGCCGCGTCGTAACGCGCCGCGATTTCCCGCCGCCTCGCCAGGAAACGCTCCAACTTGCGCATCTGGCTCAGGCCCAAGGCGCATTGGATGTCGGTCAGTCGGTAATTGAATCCCAGGTCCACCATTTCATAGAGCCAGGAGCCCTGCGCCTCGCGCTGGCGATGGTCCGTGGTGATGCCGTGGTTGCGGAACACGCGGCAGTTCGCGGCCAAGTCGTCCTGGTCCGTGAGCACCATGCCGCCCTCGCCCGTGGCCACGTGCTTGACCGGATGAAAGCTGAACACGCTGAGATCGGCCAGCGTTCCGGCCCGACGCCCCTTGTCCTCGGCTCCCAAGGCATGGCAGGCGTCGGCCACCAGGCGCAGGCCGCGGGGCCGGGCCAATTCGGCCAGGGCGTCCCAGTCGCAGGGCTGGCCCGCATAATCCACGCCGATCACTGCGCGGGTACGCGGGGTCAGGGCCGCTTCCACGGCAGCAGGATCAAGCAACAAGGTTTCCGGGTCCACGTCCGCGAACACGGGAGTGGCTCCCTGATACAACACGCAATTGGCCGACGCCGCAAAGGTCAAGGGCGGCACGATCACTTCGTCGCCCGGCCCCACTTGCAAGGCGTGCATGGCCACATGCAGGGCCGCCGTGCCCGAAGACACGGCCACGCCGTGCGCTGCGCCGCAGAATCCGGCCACTGCCGCCTCGAACTCGCCCACCTTGGGGCCGGTGGTCAGCCAGTCCGAACGCAGGACCTCCTCGACGGCCCGCAGGTCGTCCTCGTCGATGCTCTGGCGTCCGTAGGGAATCATAGCGTGCCGATCATCTCCTGGAGCTCCGCGATGGAAAGCTGCCATTTGTTGTCGCAGGAATTGTACTCGAAATCCTCGGACACGGGCTTGCCGCCGCTCTCGTGGAATCGATCCTCGAAGAATTTGAACTCGGGTTTAATCAAATAATGGTCGTCGAATTCCAGCGTGTTGCGGGCGTCGTCCTTGGTGATCATAACCTCGTGAATCTTTTCGCCGGGACGGATGCCCACGGTCTCGGGTTGGCCCTGCGGGCAGATGGCCTTGGCCAGATCCATGATGTTCATGGAGGGCAGCTTGGGCACGAACAACTCGCCGCCCACCATGCGCTCCATGCAGCCGAGCACGAAATCCACGCCCTGCTCCAAGGTGATCCAGAAGCGGGTCATGCGCGGGTCGGTCACGGGCAGGTTGACCTTGCCTTCCGCAGCAAGCTTGCGAAAAAAGGGAATCACGCTGCCCCGGCTGCCAACGACGTTGCCGTAGCGCACCACGGCAAAGCTGGTGTCCCGGGGCTTGCCGTAGCTGTTCCCGGCGATGAACAGCTTGTCCGAACAGAGCTTGGTGGCGCCATACAGATTGATGGGGCTGGCGGCCTTGTCCGTGGACAGGGCCAGCACTTTTTTCACGCCCTTGTCGATGGCCACGTTGATGATGTTCTGCGCACCGAGGATATTGGTCTTGATGGCCTCGAAGGGATTGTACTCCGCTGCCGGGACCTGCTTCATGGCCGCGGCATGGATGACGTAGTCCACGCCGTCAAAGGAGCGATACAGACGCTCCTTGTCCCGCACATCGCCGATATGGTAGCGGATGCAGGGCGTATTGTCCCAGTTGAAGGTGTGGGACATTTCAAACTGCTTGAGTTCATCGCGGCTGAAGATGATCAGTTTCTTAGGCTTGTAGCGGGTGACGAGCGTCTCCACGCACTTTTTTCCAAAGGAACCGGTACCGCCGGTGATAAGTATGGTCTTGTCGTTGAACATGCGTCCTCCTGATGGGGACCGGGTGTATCAGAACTCACCCGGATAGGAAACCACGGGCTTTTCGCCCTGAATAAGCGCCAGCATGATCTCCAGGATCCGGGACGCCTTGGAATGAATCGACAATGAATTGCGGACGGTCTCGCTTCCCGCCGCTGTGAGCCGGGCAGCCAGCTCCCGATCGTACATGGCCCGTTCCAGAGCCGAAGCCAACGCCTTGATGTCGCCGTAGGTCACGAGCAGGCCGTTCTCTTCCGGCCGGATAACCTCCCGGATGCCGCCCCGGTCCGAGGCCACCACCGGACAGTTCAGCCGCATGGCTTCGGGCACGGTCCGGCCAAAAGGGTCCGTGGAGGAAAGCTGGGCCAGACAGTTCAGAGAAGCCATGATTTCCTTGGCCCGCGATTCGTAGCCCGTGAACACGACCCGCTCGGCCACGCCCAGTTCCCGGGCCATGGTGCGCAAGCGCTCCTCCATGGGGCCGTCTCCGATCATGAGACACCAGGCATCCTCCCGACTACTGGCCAGTTCGGCAAACCCCTGCAACAAAAATTCATGCCCCTTTTCCGGGATCAGCCGCGATACGCAGCCCACGGTGACGGCTCCGGCGGGAATGCCGAACTCCGTGAGATCCAGGGGCTCGACGTCAAAATCGGGCATGCCGTTGTGGATGATGAAATGTCCCTGTAACGGAATGCCGCGTTCGGTCCAATAGTCGTAGTTGGCCTTGCAGATGGAAATATAGGCGCCGACGTTTTTGCGGGCAAGTTCCCGTTTCACACCCTCGAAGGTCGTACCGTCCTTGGAGCGCAAATGGCAGACGCAGGGCACTCCGGTCGCTTCCACGGCAAGAAGCGCGGGAAGGGCCCGGTTGATCTGCCCATTGAGGTAAAGCAGGTCCACGTTCTCGTCCCGGATGATGCGCACAAGCGCATTGATCAGGGAACCATGCACGAACCGCAACAACGGCCGAGCCAGGGAAGGCATGCGCAGGGGGCCTCGATCGGCCAGCTTCTCGAAACGCCTGCGCAAAAACTTGGGCGTTTCCAGGGAATAGGCCAGGTCGCGCACGAGATGGACCTGAACGCCCATGTCCCGCACCATGTCCAGATACCGGGTGCGGTTGACGAACACCACAATGGGCCGGACCCGCTGCGGATCGAACGCGCCGAGCAGCTCGTAGAGGCTTTGGAACGAACCGCCTCCCATGGTGCCCAGCTCCAGGAACAGGACAGTGTGTCTGGCGTCGGTCGAACTCAAACAACACCTCCGGCGGCCTGCTCAAACAGAGCCACGGAATACAACTGATGCAGCAAGGTCTTGTTCTTGCTTTTTGCCTCCTGGAGTTCCAGGGCCGTGCACAGTCCGTCCATTTGAAACAATTCGTTCAACAGGGACGATTCCCGCACCACGGCCAGCATGCCGGGCCGCGCGCTGTCCCGCATGGTCGCGGGCAAGCTGGAAAATCCGGCCTTGTCCCTGCGCAGACGGACATCGTTGCCCACAACGGAAGGAATGGCCATGCGCAGCAGGTGTTTGTTGTACCCGTCACGCATCTTGTCCTCCAGCGGCTGGTTCACGTACCGGGCCAGGCGATAGTCCAACAGCGGGGAACGCAGTTCCATGGAATGGGCCATGGAATTACGGTCGTTGAGGTGCAGATAATACGGCATCTGGCCCCGCGTCAGGTCAAAGGTCTGATAGTCCCGCACCTCGTCGAACGTATCCCGCGGAAAAGCGATGTCCAACAACCGATCAAACGTGGCCGAATCCGCTCTGCGGGCCAGGGGCTCCAGAATGGACCGGCGCCCCATGGCCTTGGTCACGCCGTGCCGGGCCGCGGGGAACAGCGTCCGGCGCAACAGCCTCCCCCAGGACAGTGCCTCGCTATGCCCGCGACGCTGAAGGATGCGGTTCAACTGCACGGCCAAGCCGAGCTTGCGGTTGATGCAGGCCCGCTGCATGGCCAAGGCGAAATAGTTGGGATAGCCGCCCATGATCTCGTCACCGCCCGTGCCGTCGAGCACGACGCGCACCCCGTCGGCGGCCATGCGGCGGCAAAGCAGATATCCGGGCAGGCTCACCAGCCCGAGCCCCACTGGCGCTTCGAAATGTCGCAACATCTCCATGAGCACGCGCCGTGTCTCGGACTCGTCGATCTCAAGCTCCGCTTCAATCAGTTCGATGCCCAGGCGGTCCGCGACCTTGCGCGCATACTGCAGATCCCTGCCCCCTTCCGTGGCAATGCTGTAGAAACGCACGCTGTCGCGCATGGCCGGATCCGCGCAAACCGCCGCAGCCACTGCCGTGCTGTCCACGCCGCCGGAAAGCATCACGCCCACGGGAACGTCCGAACGCAAGCGCAGGCGCACCGCCGAGGACAACAGCTCGGGAAGCGCTTCCGGGGCGCAGGGTTTCTGGAATTCCTCCTCGATGGGCGCGAGGATTTTCAACTTTTCTTCAAGCGTGTCCAAGTCAACGCTCAGCACGGCACCCGGCGGCAGGACGCGCACTTCCCTGTACGCGGTCTCCCAGGTGTCGGACAAAACAGGCCAGCGCTTGCCCATGAGAAAACCGTACAGGAAATCGGTATTGAGCCTGAGGGGACGCCCGAGCATGGCGGCAATGGCCCGGAATTCCGACGCTGCCAGAAACCGTTCGCCATCACTGTAATAATACAACGGCTTCTTGCCGAAACGATCGCGGGAAAGCACGAGGCGGCGCTCTGCTGGCTGGCACAATGCAAAAGCCCACATGCCGTTGAGTTGGCGCACGAAATCCAACCCCTTGCGCAGCAGCCCTTCCAGCAGCACCTCGGAGTCGCTCCGGGTGCGCAGACTCGGGCCGGGCAAGGCCGCCCCCAACTCAAGATAATTGTAGATTTCCCCGTTGAACACCAGAGAGGAGCAGCCGTCAGAACCCAGCATGGGCTGGTAGGCGGCCTCGCTCAGGTCGATGATGGACAGGCGCGCATGGCCCAGGCCGAGCCGCCCGACCGATCCGGGCGAATCCAGCCGCTTGCGGGGATCGCCGCAGGGATCGGGCCAGAGCGTGATGCGCTGGGCGTCGGGGCCACGGTGCCTCATCAGGTTCACGGCCTGAAGCAGCCGCTCTCCCCGCACATCGCCCTTTCGGTCCAGCCAGACGCAAATGCCGCACATATACCGTATTGCCTCGCTCTAGGACTTCTTGCTCAGGAGGTGCCCCTCCAGGGCCAGATGGTCCAGACCTGAACGCAAGAACACGTCTATGGCCTGCGCCGGGGTATAGACCACGGGGAAGCCGTGCAGATTGAACGAGGTGTTCAGGACCACGCCGCGCCCGGTCTGCTGCTCAAAGGCAGAAATGAGCGCGTGATAGCGGGGATTGGCCCGGCTGGTCACGAGCTGGGGCCGGATGGTCCGGTCTCGCGGATGACTGCCCGCCGTGAGATCCCGATAGGTCTCGGTTTTGGTGCGGAAGGCGAAGGTCATGTATTCCGGACGGATGCCTTTGGGGTCATCGTAATAGCGCGGGGCGGATTCCTCACGGATGGACGGTGCGAAGGGCATCCAGAAATCGCGTTGTTTGATCATGTTGTTGATCTTTTCCACGACCCGGTAATCGTCGGCACTGGCCAGGATGGACCGGTTGCCCAGGGAACGGGCTCCCCATTCCATGCGCCCGCGCGAACGGGCCACCACATCGCCCCGGGCCAGCAGTCGGGCGACCTCGGCGTCCATGTCCGCGGGCCGGGAGACCAGAATGGAATCATCCGTGAGCATCTCGTCCATGGCCCGGGTTTCGTCATCGACACCCCATTCGCCGCCGAGATAAAGATTGTCGAAGACGCCGACACCCACCCGGGTTTCCGGATACAACTGGTGCTGGCGGCGCAGGCAGGCCCCCAGGGCCAGGGACTCGTCCCCTCCCGAAGGCATGACGTACAGGGATTCGACCTCGTCCAATTCGCCGATGAGCATATTGGCCTTGACGTTCATGAACACGCCGCCGCCGCAGACCACATGCCGCACGCCCGTGTGACGCACCGCTCCGCGCACCAGCCCGATGAGCATTTCCTCGGTGAAGAGCTGAACAGCGCCCGCTATGGTATCGAAGCGAATGCGCTCGAAGTTGTCGCGCAAATATTCGTAGCAGAAATTCATGGACAGTTCGCCCGTGCGCTCAAAACCCAGTCCGTCCTTGCGCAGGCGCAGGATGCGCCGCAGCGGCTCCGCAGCCCTGTCGCAACGCTCCGGATCGGCATAGGGCGCCAGTCCCATGAGCTTGTATTCGTGCTCCCAGGGCTTCATGCCCATAAGCATGGTCGCGCGGGAATAAATCTTGCCCAGCGAATCGTGCCGCCCGGTCTCGGCGATGCGCTGTATCCGTTCGCCCTGGCACAGGCTGATGGTGGCGCAGAGGCTGTCCCCGGAACCATCGCAGGTGACGCAGAGCGTGGGTCCGTCGGTGAGCGCGTTGGGCGCGGAATAATAGGCGGCCGCCGCATGGGCCTCATGGTGCTCCACGAACGTGACCTTGGCCACGTCCACGCCCAGCAGGTCCACGGCCTGCTGGATGCGTTCGGCATGCCGCTGCCGGAAGACCAGTTTCTGATCCTCCTTGGGCTTGGCCTGGGCCATGCGCTGTTCGCGCAGTCCCACCACATACCAGGGTTCGAGATCCTTGAGATATTCGGGCCAGTGCATGAACAGCGAGGAATAGGCCACTTCGGCGAGGCTTTCCGGCCCGATTCCGGCGATGCGCATCACTTCGAGGATGGATCGTTCCGGAAAACCGACCTCGTTTTTCCGGCCGGTCAGGCGTTCCTCGCAAATGGCCGCGACGATTGCGCCGTCCAGGGACAGGGCCGCGCCGCAATTGTGACCGTCATGAATGCCAAGAATATAGGTATGCTGCTTCATATCTCCAGCCGTGGATAAGAGTTCGCGGTATCCCGAAAAGAGCGTGGTCAAAGATGACGGAGCTCGCCGACGGGCTGTGGGCAATGGCTTGAAAACGGGAATTCATACCCCGTGTCCGACAGGGTGTCCAGAAGCCGGGAAAACGCCCGTCCCGCAAGTCATCCCGTAGTCGAAAAATCCCGGGCCGACAGGTCCACGCCATGCTCCTCGCGCAGGAAGTCGCGCAGCCAGAGCGAGAGCACGTGGCGCTTGGCCGGGTCCTTGTACACATACTCTCGTTCGCTGTAGATGCGGGGGAAGCCCAGCGGAGAGTGACGGTAATAATGCCGATGCTCCTTTTGCCAACGCCGCTGCTCCAATGGTGCGCGCAATCCGGGCAGATTACCCAGCAGGGCTTTCAATTTGCGGCGGGGAGTTTCACGCCCCTGCAACTCTTTCTGTGCACGCCGCCTGTCGAACCGCGACTTGGGCGCATTTTCCGCAAACACACCAAAGGGGTCGTGCGCGGCCAGGCATTTGGCATACAGATAGCCACCCAGCTTGAGGCCGATGGATATCTGTTTGAAAAAATCCATGATCTCCACATCCCAGAGCGGCATCCACCATTCGTGCCCGAAAAATTCGAAAACCCGTCCGCCGCCGACCACATACTTGAGCTGTCGCTCCTGGCATTCCCAGTATTCGTAGGCACAGGCCGCCTGTTCCGGAGTCGCCAGCGGAAATCCGGCCAAAATGTCCCGAATGCGTCGCCGTACCGGGGCCATGACCTCCGATTCCCGGACCAGGTCACGCCAGAGCGTGTAATGTTTATCGATAATAGCCTGTTCCACGTTCAACGGATCATCGCAAAAAGCCGGGTCAAAAAGATACTTGAGATGGCTGCCATTGATAAAGTCCCCGGATTGGCCGGAAAGAAACACGGCGTCTGGTTTGATCAGTCCCTGTTCCGTGACCTCGCGCAACGCGGGCCATTCCGGGATGCTCGGCAAAGCCGATCCCTGGGCAGCGAAACGCCAAAACCGGCGCATTTCCGCACTGTGATAATGACGTGAAAGCATCTCCGGCGTGTAGGGCACGAAAAACCAGGGCAGCCCCAAAGCCTTGGCCTTGGCGCGGCTGATCTCGGCCTCCCAATTGCCGGGCAGGCCATAGGCGAAGCAGACCACGTCCGGATGGCCGAGACGCTTGAAACAGGAAGCGATAAGCCGGGAATCCAGGCCGCCCGAAAGCGGGATGACCGCCTGCCTGCCCTTGCAGGCCGCCACGGCCCTGCCCATGCAGGACATGATAACCTTGTCCAGGGCAGCCACGGCCGTAGCGTCTTCGCCGTCCTCGGCATACGTGCAACGGTAATCGTAATACCGCTCGGCAACGGCTTGGCCCCGGGCCATTCTGACGATTTCCCCGGCCTGAAGGGTGCGCACGTTCTCGAACAGGGTATGCGGCCCCGTCACGAACCCGGCAGTCGAAAACTCGGCCACGGACTCGCGCGACAGCCCATCCGCAACGCGCAGGGTCCAGGCATCGTCGGAAACGCCCGCGTCCGGTCCTTCGGTTCGATAAAAAAGAGGAATGGAACGAATGGGGTCGGTGGCTGCGCAAAGCATCTCCCCCCGGCGCAACACGAGCGCATAATGTCCGCGGAGCGCCGTAAGCAGGTCGGTCAAATCCCTGCCCGAGAGAATCTGTTCGAGGATATGCCGGGCCAGGGGCTCACCGCGAAGCGGTAACAAGTCCGCAATGGCCGTTCCCGCGATCCAGACCTCGCAATTCTGTTCGCCCGCATGAGCCCACTGTCGGGCCTCGGAAGGAAGAAACGCTCCTACAGCCACGGCGTCCTCCTTGTGTTCAAGAACGCTCCTTGTCCCGAAACTGCATCTCGTACAGTTTGCGGTACAGCTCGCAACTTTCCAACAGCTTGCGGTGCCGTCCCTGGGCCACGACCCTGCCATCCTCCATGACCACAATCAGGTGGGCGTTGAGAATGGTGGAAAGGCGGTGCGCGATGACCACGCTGGTACGGTCCGCCATGAGGTTGTCCAGGGCCATCTGCACGATGCGCTCGGATTCGGTATCCAAGGCGCTGGTGGCCTCGTCCAGGATCAACAGCGGCGGGTTCTTGAGCAGGGCACGGGCAATGGTCAGGCGCTGCTTTTGTCCGCCCGAGAGTTTCACGCCGCGCTCGCCCACAATGGTGTCGTAGCCTTCGGGCAAGTTGACGATGAATTCGTGGGCATAGGCGGCCTTGGCCGCACGCTCCACATCCTCCTGGCTGAACTTGCCCCTGGCGTAGGCGATGTTCTCCCGGATGCTGGCGTTGAAAAGAAACGCGTCCTGCGAGACAATGCCCATGGACATGCGCAGGCTCGGCAAGGTGTAGTCGGTTATCGGCCTGCCATTGAGCAGGATGCGGCCTTCCTGGGCGTCGTAAAAACGGGGGAAAAGATTCACCAGGGTGGTCTTTCCCGCGCCGGAAGGGCCGACAATGGCCACGCGTTCGCCTTGCTTGACCTGGAGGGACAGACCGTCCAGAGCGGGGCGGGGCGTGTTCGGATACCAGAAACGCAGATTCTGCACTTCCAACTCATGGAAGGGCGGCACGAATTCTGTGCTTCCACCTTGTTCCGCCGTGATCTCGGGGGAATCCAGCAAGTCGAAGGCGCGCTCTGCGCAAGCCATGGCGCGCTGCAGGTCCTGATAGCTGGCATTGATCTTCTTGATCGGGTCATACAGCATGATCAGCGCGGCCATGAACGAAAAGAACACGCCTGTGGTGGCCCTGCCCTCAATGACTTGGAGGCCGCCATACCAGATCACCAGACCGCAACCGAGCGCCCCCACCAGTTCCATGACGCGGGAGGAAAGCTCCGTGGCGATGACTCCGCGCAGTGAAAGCGTAACGAGATCGCGGCTTTGTCGGCGAAACCGTTTGTTTTCCATGTCCTCGTTGGCAAAGGCCTTGACCACACGGATACCGCTCAGGCTTTCCTGCACGAGCTGGTTGATGGTCGAGGCGCGAATCCGGCTTTCACGGCTGATTTTTCGCAGTTTTTTGCCAAAATAAAAGAACGGGTAAATACACAGGGGCAGCACCAGCAGGGACCAGAACGCAAGGTAGGCGTCCTGCCAGAGCACCACGCCGATCAGCCCGATGCAGGTGAGCACCTCGCGCACGAGCATGATCACGGAAGGCACGGCCTGTCCAACTCCGCCCACGTCGCTGAGCACCCGGTTCATGAGGATGCCCACCTGGGTTTCCTCGAAAAATTTCATGGGCAACTGCGACAGCCGTTCATAAGAATCGTTACGCAGCTGCTCGCTGACCTTAAGGTTGGTGATACTGAGCAGATAAGCTTGCAGGAACCGGGCAACGCCCTTGCCGAGCATGATGCCCACAAACAGGAAAGGGATCAGCTTGAGTGCGGCAACATCCTTGTTCACGAAGATGTCGTCGATGGCAGGCTTGACCAGATAGGCCAGGCCGCCGGAACTGGAAGACACCAGCAGGGCCGCAATGGAGGCCACGATGACCTTCCAGAGATGGGGCAGGTAATATTGGAAGCTGCGGCTCAGCAGATGCTGGTTGCTGAATTTATGGAGCTTGATATCGGATTTGAGCATAAAACCTTACGATTTGCCGCGTCCGGCATGTTGAGACTGAAAGAAAAGCTGTTGACAAGCAGGCGCACCGTACCAAAACCGAACCTGAAAGCAAGCGGTAATTCAGTGCCGAAAACCCTTCAACCCGCGCCAAGCAAGGAACGAACCCGGCTCAAGCCGACTTTCGAACCGGGGTTCGGGCAAAAGCTCTTCGCCGCAAAACCGTGCAGCGCTGGCCACATGGCGCAGGCTGGCCTGGGGAGCGGTCCGCCAGGCAAGCGTTTCGGCTCCGGCTCCGGTCAAGGCATCCTCAAGAGCGGCTCCGCCCTGCCCGTCCATGCGCAATTCCCGCTCCAGGCGCAGCCCGGTGCCTCCGCCGCGAAAAATCATCTTTTCCTTGAGCAGCGGAATCAGGCGATTGCCGAAACAGAAACTGAGCACGCGCAACGCGACGTGGCGCAGCGGCGAGCTGACGAAATAGCCGCGCCCCGTGACCGGTCCGGCGGTCAAGATTCTGGTGGTGCCGCCTTCCTTGAGCAGGCCTATTTCCCAGGCGTCCGACTGCCAGTGCGTGACCGCCAGTCGCCCCTTGCGCCCAGGCAAAAAGGCACGCCAGCCATAGTCCGCATCCAGCAGGCCCTCCGGGCCGAAAACATACGTCACGCCGCCCTTCTTGCCCGCAAAAAACAGGCTTCGGCCCTGCCCATGCCGCACGAACTGCCCGGCCTCGACAAAGAACTGTTCGCCACCTGCCTCGCACGGCAGGACATCCGGGGCGGTCATGGCCGCCAGATGAGGCAGGCAGCGGAAGTGGGATTGAAAGAGATAATGGCTAGCGTAACGGTCGTCCGTGGCGTGCAGGTAATGATCAGGCTCGGCCACGCGCAACAGCATGGCCCGGACAACGGCGGCGGCAACAGCGTCCGTGGCGGCCAGCCGGGTCAGGCCATAGGGAGCGAGATAGTCGGTGTTGCGCGAGTTGGCCATGACCGGCACCCGGCCGCCAGGCGCGAGCATCCAGGCCATGTATCCGGCGGCCCGGCGCATGGCCTGCAAGGCCCGGTCGTCGTCCGTGGCTTCATAGTAGTCCCAGAGGCAATCTATGGTCACAGCCAGATAACCCAAATCCGGACCGCCGTATTCCGGGAACCAGCCCTCGTCGGATTGGGCCGCAAAAAAGCGTTGCAAGCGCTGTTCGAGCCGCCCGGCATCAATGCGAATGCCCGGCAAACGGCCCGCCAGGGCCAAACCGGATAGTCCGGCGCATTCCTGGTTCAGAGCCTTGGTCTCGGGATGGTCCAGAAGCCAGTCCGCGCAGGCCTGCACCGCCCGCAACACGTCCGGCTCCGGCTCTTCGTCCAGGCCACGCAGCAGAAGCGCGACCGCGTAGAGACTAAACGCGGCGGGCGGAAAGCCGTTTTCATACGGGTAATATTCGTCAAACCCGCCGCCGCGCCGCTGGCGTCCCGCCCAGAAGCGCAGCCCGGAGCGCACCCATTGACCGGTCAGGGGATGTCCGGACAGAATATTGCCGGGCAGCTCCGCATTTTTCAGACAATCCAGGACCAGCAGCCCCTGCTGCAGGATCATGGAAGAAAAATCGCGCATTTTGTAGTGCCAGAAATCCCGATCGAAACAACCCAGGAAAGGCGAATCCGCATCACGCTCCATGAGCGTCAACAGCCGCGGCACATGAAGCCGCAGAGCGCTCCAAAGCCCGTTCCGCAGAGAATTCGCGCCGTTATCTTCATGCATGCCTTCTTCTCCTCATCTCGCGCCAGAAACAGGGCAAGCCCAGCGCGCCGGGCAGGACCACACGCACGATGGACAGAATGCCCACGGAAAGCACCAGCTCCAGGCTCAGGCCGCTGCCGAACCACCAGAGCAGGGCCGCGTCCCGCGTACCCACACCGCCCGTGGTCAACGGCAGGATGCCCGCCAGCAACGCCAGGGGAGCACCCGCATAGAGTTCATCCAGAGGCACGACCGCGCCAAAGACCCGAAACATGCACCAGAACTGGAGCACCTGCACGGCCCAAAGCAACAGGGACAACCCGCAGACCACGGCCAGAGCGCGCTTGCGCCCCCAAACCTCCTGCCAAGTCGTACGCAACCGGGATTCATCGTCCTTGAACACGAAGCGGTTCACCAACCGCACCGGCAGATCAATGCGCCGCAAAAAGTATAATCCAACAACCCAGCAAACCGCCAAAGGCAGCAACAAGGCCAGGATGACACTCCGCGACTGATACAATGGCTGCGGCAGAATCACGGCCAGGGCAACGGTGAGCAGCGCCAGGGTGGCCAGCAGGTCCAAAAGCTTTTCCAACACCACCAGGAAATAGGGCAAAAATTTACGCCCCTCCACGAACAGCCAGAGCCCCTTGACCAGTTCGCCCATCTTGCCCGGCACCACGAGATTGGCGCTGTACCCGCCCAGGGTCTGGGCCATGGCCCGGCCAAACCCCAGGGGGATTCCGCCGAAATCTCCGGCAATGCGTTGCCAGCGCCAACCGGCCAAAAGCAGTTGCGGCACGAACAACGCCAGATAGGCCCCGAGCCAGCGCGGATCGCCCTGCCGCAGGGTACGGCCCAACGAGGAGAAGTCGGCCAGCGAGTAGAGCGCGGCCAGCACCGCGCCCGTGAACGCCAGTGTCAGGGCCAGCTTCCAGTTTCGGCCCTTGTAGCTCGCAGCCGGTTCAGACAAGAGGTTCCTCCACCCGCCGCATCTCAGGCGGATCGATGCCTATCTTGCGCTTGCGCCGCCAACGCGACAGCGCGGAAAGCAGCCGGAACGGCGCCAGGGGCTTGGGCAGGGCCTTGCCGAACAGCCAAGCCAGAAACCGCAATCCCGGCTCCAGGCCGTATTTCTTGTACTTGAGATTGTGCAAATGCATGGACACGAGCCGCTGTTCGTCGAACTCGAACAGTTCCACGCGGCCTTCCGCACGGGCGGATTCGAGAAACTCCAGCCCGGCCAGTGTCCGCGCCAGCACCGCAGTCAGATTCCGCTGGCCGCGCAGCCAGGCGTCGCCGCAGGCCAGATCCGCGCCCTCGCCCATGTACAATGTACAGCGGGAACAGCCCGGGCGCACGAACTGAAGGTTGACCAGTTCATAACATTCCTTGCCGAACACCCGCTCGCGGCCGTCCGTGGTGCGCACGCCGAATCCGCCGGGATACGGACCGCGCCGATAACCCAGATCAGCCACCTCGCCAGGCCGGATGCCGGCCTTGTGCAGCAGATACAGCGTGGCCTCGAAAGTCATGTTCCAGCCGCAAAAGAAACTGAATACGGCCTGAATGCCGTGTTGCCCCTGCTCTTGCCAACGGCGAACCATGGGAACATGGCAGGGCTGGCAAACCACGGCCAACCGCTCCAGACCGGCATCGGAAGCTTCCTGGGCAGCGCGTTTGAGGTCCTGGGCAGGGATATAGGAATAAACGGAGCCGGCCTGGGCCAGCACGGCGTCCGGCGAATCCAGCACGAGATAACAGGCGCGTACCGGATTGTCCGGGGCGAACCCCACGGCCAGGACCGCATCAACCCGCCCGGAAACCAGCAACCGGCACAGGGTGGCGCTGAGCACGCCGCCCGAAGCGGCATTGCCCCGCTCCGCGGGATCGGAAGCCCTGCCGAGCAGGACGCGCTCAACCGGCCCAAGCAGCCAGTCGCGATCGTACGTGCCACGCAGCACGTCCGCCTTGT
Organism: Desulfovibrionaceae bacterium; assembly: GCA_036541255.1. Taxonomy (GTDB): domain Bacteria; phylum Desulfobacterota; class Desulfovibrionia; order Desulfovibrionales; family Desulfovibrionaceae; genus Paucidesulfovibrio. Next base: position 20,904 of record JAZHDD010000047.1, read on the forward strand.
CCGGAGCGTTCCGCAGTCCTCGTTTCAGACTCGACATGGTTGTTCCCGGCGCGTCAGGAATCGTCCCGGTCGCGCGTTTTCACGCCGTCCAGCTCCAGGCGCATGACCCGCTGCCGGACATCCTCCAGCAGCTTGCGGTTCACGGAGGAGAGCTCGCCGAGCACGGCCAGGGCCAGGCTGACGAAACCGAAGAGCAACAATATGGATGCCAGAATCAGGCTGGGCACATGGGCCCGGTCCGTGCCCATCATGTAGAGGATGAGCCAACGCACGCAGAGCGCGCCCCCCAGCAGAAAGAACACCGATCCCACGGCGGTGAAGAACTTCACGGGCCTGTAGGTGATGAAGATGCGCATGGTGGTGGCCAGGGATTTGCGCAGATACGAAACCATGCTCTTCATCAACCGTGAGTCGCGCAGTTTCTCGTTGACGCGCACGGGCACGGAAGTGACGGCCATACGCGCCTGTCCGGCCTGGATGATGGTTTCCAGGGTATAGGTATATTCGCTGAACACGTTCAGCCGCATGGCCGCGCGCCGGGTAAAGGCCCTGAAGCCGCTGGGCGCGTCCTGCACCGGCGTGGCGCTGACCTTGCGGATCACCCAGGAGCCGAGCTTCTGCAGCAGTTTCTTGAGTGGCGAAAAATGCTCCACCTCGTCGATGGGCCGCGCGCCCACAACCATATCGGCCTCATTGCGCAGGATGGGTCCGACAAGATCGGGGATGCAGTCCGCGCAATACTGATTGTCCGCGTCCGTGTTCACGATGATGTCCGCGCCCAGTTCCAGACAGGCGTTGAGTCCGGTCATGAAGGCCTTGGCCAGCCCCAGATTGCGCGTATGGCGCACCACGTGGTCCACGCCGTGCGCCCGGGCCACCTCCACGGTACGGTCCGTGCTGCCGTCGTCCACAACCAGCCAGCAGACTTTGTCCACGCCCGGGATTTCACGCGGCAGCGCGGCAAGGGCCACAGGCAGGGACTCTTCCTCGTTGAAACAGGGGATCTGAATAAAGAGCGTGGTCATGCTGGGTCCCGGAGGGAAAGGTTGAAGGGATTCTGGCCGCTTCCGGCGGATGATCATAGACTATCGGGCAAGGGGCCGCAAGCATGGCACTCGACCGCCCCCGGCCTTTCACGTATGGTCCGCTTCGAACCGCAGCCATTCAGCAACGAGACGCAACGCCATGCATAGTTCCAACAACAAGCGCCACCTGCTCATCTGCCTCGGCCTGGCCCTGGCCTTCTGCCTCTATCACGGCCTCAAGGTCAACGACCGGGGCACGGGCGACGATGCGCGGGAATTCTGGGCCACGGCCTACCACATCCAGCGCCACAACAGCTTTTCCATGCAACACACGCAGGGAGTGCCGGACAAGCTCGACGCCTATCGCCCCCCGGTGTACCCGCTGCTCATGGCCGGAGTTATCGAACTGGTGCCCGAGCTTCGTACCAGCGACTTTTCCTGGCTTTTCAATCCCCCGCCCGGAGGAGGCGATCCGGTGCCGCCGGCCAGCCTCAAGACCATGAAATATCTTCAGGTGCTGTTCTATCTTGGGGCGGCATTCACGGCCATGGCGCTGTTGATCCGTTTCACGGGCAACCGCAACTGGGGCTATGCCGCCTTTGTCCTGACCGCGATCCACCCTTTCATGGACAGCTTCGTGAACCGCTACTATTCGGAACTCACGGCCACAGTGCTCGTGGGGCTCTTCGCCCTGCTCTTCCATCAGGCCGTGCGCCGCAGAAACCTGGGCTGGTTCGCTGTTGCGGGCCTGTGCCTGGGCGTTCTGACCCTGACCCGGGCCCAATGGTATTACGTCGGCCCGGCCTGCGGCCTCTACGCGGTGTTGGTGGGCCTGATTCGCAAAAACGAGCGCAAAGCCCTGGGCCGTCTCACGGCGGGCGCGCTGCTCATGTGCCTGCTCATGTTTCTCCTGGTCCTTCCCTGGAAGGAGCGCAACCAGGAGCAATTCGGGCGCGGCTTCATCACGGAGCGGGCGGGCATCGCCCTGGATCTGCGCTCACGCTATTCGCTGATGACGGGCAAGGAAATCCTGGCCTCGTTTCTCTACTGGACGCGCATGAGCGAACTGCGTGACGATCTGCTGCCCCGGCTCATGGACCGCGCCGACTACCGCAACCTGATCCGTGAAGAGGGCTACTATTTCCAGGCCCTGCAACGCAGCGGCGAACTGGAGGCCCAATATCCCCGCGCCGAGGCCGACCTGATCCAGTTCCGCGAGGCGGCCCACCGCCTCCTCTCCCATCCCCTGCACTATCTGCGCAGCCTGCCCTCGTTGACCTACCGGGGCATGATCGACGGGCACCTCTCTGTGTTCAACCTATTGATCTGGGCGGCCTGCTTTGCCGTAGTCTGGAAGCTCTTGCGCCGGGGGGAATGGGAACAGCTCGCCGCCTATGCGCCGCTCATGGCGCTCTGGGGCTTCAATTCACTGGTGACGCACGGCCTGAGCCGCTACAACGGCACCGGTTCCGTGCTCCTGGTCGTGGCGTTGACGCATTATTTCTGGTTGCGGCGCGAAAAGCGCCGGGCAGGAAAGGAAGAACCGCCTTACGATCCACGTTCCACAAGAGAACGGTAGACTTCCTTGAGCCGGGCCACGTAGCGCTCCATACTGTAATCCGGAGCACAGGCCAGTGCCCGGGCGCCCATCCGTTCACGCCGCGAGGCGTCCGTCAGCAGCTCCAAAAGCTTGGCGGCCACGTCTTCGGGTTCGGTGCTGCAAACCAACGAACTGTCCGCAGCGATCTCAATGGACGGGACATGTTCGGAAATCACGGCCGGCAGACCGCAAAAAAGAGCCTCCACATGGGTCACGGGCAACCCCTCATAGGCCGAAGGCATGGCCAGGACGCTGGCGGCCCGCAGAAAACGCGGCACCTCGGAATTGGGCCGGTAGCCCGCAAGCACAGCTTTGCCGTCCAGGCCCAGACGCCCCTTGAGCTGTTCCAAATCATCCCGCAGAGGGCCGTCACCCACGATGACCAACCCGGCGTCCGGCACCTGCTCCCGGACCAGGGCAAAGGCGCGCAACAGCACATCGAAATTCTTCTGCTCCACCAGCCTGCCCACTCCAAGAACCACGGGACCTTGCAGGCCGAACATAGTGCCCAGATCGTGCGGCTGCACAGCCAGTTTGGCCGGCTCCACGGCATTGTAGAGCACCTGGACCGGACGCCGGGCAATATTGTGCTCGCGGCGGATGGTCTCGGCCGCGGCTTTGGATACGGAAAGATACAGGGAGGTGCGGAAGGAGAGCAGGCGGTTGATGAGCCTGCGCCGCCATTTCCGTTCGCTCTTCACGTTCCTGATGTGCGTGATCACGGGCACGTTCAGGCCCCAGGCCGCCAACCTGCCGAAATAATCGCCGGAAAACTGGAGCGTATGCACGATGTGGGGCCGGATACGGCGCAATTCATCGCGCACCAGCCGAACAGTGGAAAGACGTTGCGTTTTGAGCACGTCCTTGTTGTCTCCGGTGCAGGCGATGCACAGTCCAGCCTCGAAGAACTCGGGGGTTTTCAGCCCCGTGCCCGAAACGTTGACGATGTGCGCCTCCACCTCGGAATCATGCTTCAAAGCCATGGCCAGATCATACAGCCAATTTTCCACGCCTCCAAAAGGCAGGCCGCCGATGACGTAAGCCACTCGTATTTTTTCGCCGCTTGGTATCAATTCAAACCTCCGGGGCCGCTTGGACACGGCGCGGCGACAGCCTAACAGAATGGGCTGCGATTGCAATGAACGCGTTAAAAACGAATCCATATTACCGGCATAGCCGTTGACCTTTTTTTCAATTTGTCGGAGAATGTTCATATCCGGGACCATGCGTTCGCGCAATTGTCGCGATACACGATGAAAACCTCCTGGTTTTCAAGCCCTCAACAAGGCAAGGAGCGCACATGCTGGGTATCGCCGAAGTCAACACCTCCGCAATGACCATACTGCTCGTCGAGGACAATGACGCCCACGCCGAACTCGTGATCCGAGGCCTCAACGAACAGCGGAAAATGCAGAACATCCGGCACGTCCACGACGGCGAAGAGGCGTTGGACTATCTTTTCCGGCGCGGCAATTACGAAAATCCCCAGGACAGCCCGCGCCCCCACCTGATCCTGCTGGATCTTCGCCTGCCCAAGATCGACGGACTGGAAGTGCTCAAGACCATCAAAAGTTCCAGCGACATAAAGTGTATTCCCGTAGTCATCCTGACCACCAGCGAAGCCGAGAACGACGTCAAGGACGCCTACCTCGGCTACGCCAACAGCTATCTGGTCAAGCCCGTGGATTTCGGCAGCTTCAACAATCTGCTCGCCGATCTCGGATTCTACTGGCTGGGCTGGAACCACGGGCTGCAGAACTGATGCTTTCCTGAGCCATGCATCCCCAGCCCGCTGCCAGGCGGGCTTTTTTTATGGGTTTCAATTCCGTAGCCCGCCCCGTGACTTGCCCCGTTTTCAATGACACGGTACTCTGCCGGGAAACACGCCGGACAGGGTCCTGCGGGCGACCCTGCGAAACGGTGCACAGCCCGCCTTTCAGGGAGGCGCATGTTCGATTTCCTACGCTGGCGTGAGGTCAAGGAGCACCAGCCTCAGGGCTCCCTGGTCTATGCCGGGGAAGAGCGCCATTTTGAACCCAGCCTGCTCCACTGCACCTACGACTCCCAAGGCCTGGTCGAAACCTGCCTGGAGATCGGGGGGGAATCCCCGGCATTTCCCGCAGACAAAACCCATTTTCTGATGCTCACGGGAGTACATGACGTGGCCACCGTGGCCCGCGTCGGCCAATGGTTCGGGCTGCACCCGCTCCTGCTGGAAGACGTATTGAACACGTCTCAGGGACCCCGCCTGGAATGGCTGGAAGACGATCTTTTTCTGACCCTGCGCGATGTGGTCTTCGACCCCGAGAACATCCGGCTCACAAGCAGTCAGGTCAGCCTGTTCCAATCCGAATCCCTGGTTTTGGCCTTTCAGGAGGACGATGCCCCCCGCTGGGAAGGCGTGCTCTCGCGCCTGCGCAAGGGGCGGGGCCGGATGCGCTCCATGGGCGCTCCCTACCTGCTCATCACGCTGCTCGATGCCCTGGTGGACCGCCAATACGCCGCCCTGGGCGGCATGAGCGCCGCAGCCGAGGCCATGGAGGAACGTCTTGACGAGCGCCCAACGGAAGAAAGCCTGCTGGCGCTTTACCAGCTCAAGCGCGAAATCATCATGCTCCGTAATACCGTGGTGCCCACCAAGGACATTCTGGACAAGCTGGCCGACCCGGCCGAGGAAGGCGTACCGCCCGAGATACTCCCCTTTCTCAACGATGTCCGGGGCCACGCCGCACAGGTCACGGGCGCGGTGCACGCCCTACACGACATTCTCGCGGGCATGCTCGATCTGCATCTTTCCCTGGCCAGCATGCGCATGAACGGGGTCATGAAACTGCTCACGCTCATCGCCACCATCTTTATTCCGCTGACGTTCCTGGCCGGAATCTACGGCATGAACTTCGACGTCATGCCCGAACTGCATTGGCGTTACGGGTACCCGTTGCTGATGCTGGCCATGGCCGGGGTGGCCGGGGGCATGCTCTATTATTTCAAACGCAGCCGCTGGCTTTGATTTCACGCGAGAGAAACGCCATAAAAAAAGCCCCGGCCAAGGCCGGGGCTTTTTCATTTCAAACAGAGGAAATTAGCGCCGAGCGCGGGAAGCGTTTTCGCCCTGAGCACCCTCGGGCTTGCGCCGTCTGCGCCGGGGGCGGGTCGAACCCGGCTCCTCGCCACCGGCAAGCCGGTCATAGGGGTTGCGCGAAGCTCCCGCGGATGCGCGGGACTGCCCGGTCTTGGGCTGTGCCGCACGGCCTTCCTGGACATGGGCCTCCTGGGAACGCCCTTCATGCGAACGCTCCTTTGCGCTACGGCCTTCGGCAGGACGTCCGCCGCCGGGACGGGAAGCCGTCTCACTGCGGCTTGTGCCGCTGCGGCGCGGACCATTGCCGCGACCAGCAGACCGGGCATCTCCATCACGCCCCCCCTGGGGCAAGCGACGGGAAGCCACGCCGGGGCGGGGTCCCTTGGCCTGTGCAGGAGTGGGCATATCGTAATTGAAACCGGGCAGACTGCGGCGTTCGATCCGGCTGCCCAAAACACGCTCGATGGCCCGCAACTGCTGGGTGTCCTCATCGGTGAGGAAGGTCAGCGCCATGCCGGTGCGTTCGGCCCGGCCAGTACGGCCGATGCGGTGCGTGTAGTTTTCCGCCGTGTCCGGCAGATCGTAGTTGATGACGTGGGTGATGCGTTCGCAGTCAATGCCGCGAGCCGCAATATCCGTGGCCACCATGATCCGGAAATCGCCGCGTCGGAATCCGTCCAGAGCCGCCTGTCTGCGGTTCTGGGAAAGATTGCCCTGCAACGAGGTGGCTTTCCAGCCCCCCTGCTCCAGTTTGCGGGCCAGGGATTTGGCACGATGCTTGGTGCGGGTGAACACGAGCACGCAATCATGCTCGGTGTGCTTGAGCACGGCGTCGAGAAACACGGGCTTGAGACCCGGCTTGATCGGATAGAGCACATGGCTCACGGTCTCGGCCGGGGCGGTGTTGTCCACCTGCGCCGTGATGGGATCGCGCAACACCGTATCGGCGAGCTTGCGGATTTCCATGGGCATGGTGGCGGAAAAAAGCAGGTTCTGACGCTGACGGGGCAGCTTGGCCATGATCCGGCGCAGATCCGGCAAAAAGCCCATGTCGAACATGCGGTCGGCTTCGTCCAGCACCAGGGTATCGGCCTGGGAAAGGTCGGCCTCGCCCCTGTTCATGAGGTCCAGCAGTCTGCCCGGACAGGCCACGCAAATGGTCGCCTTGTTCAGGGCCTTGATCTGCGGAGTGGGGCCCACGCCGCCGATAACCACGCTGCTCCGGTAGCCGGTCTGCTTGCCCAGGCTCACAAAACTTTCATGAATCTGCAGGGCCAGTTCGCGCGTGGGCGCGAGCACGAGCACACGTACAGGACCCTGTTTGGGGGCCTCGGCATTGAGCAGACGCTGCAGGATGGGCAGAACAAAGGCCGCGGTTTTACCGGTGCCGGTCTGAGCCAGACCAAGCACGTCCCGTCCTTTCAGAACGGAATCGATGGCGCGGGATTGAATGGGGGTCGGGGAAACATATCCGCAAGCGCGGATGCCGGCGCTGATGCGCTCGTCAAACGAAAAAGAATCAAAATTCACATGTAGTCCTGTGCTTGAAGGAAAATCGGCCCCAACGCGTGACGGCGGGGGCGCGGCCGACATTGTCGGCACGGATCAGGCAAAGGCTCTGGGACGGGAGTCGGAATGTCCGGTGATCGGATGGTCCGCACGAGAAGAGTGCGGAGACGGGCTCAAGTCCAGTCACGCTGAGTTCATATCTATATACACACTCCCCGTGAGATGTAAAGAGGCAAATGGGATATCCCGGCGCATGCCCCCCTGGCCTGACAAAACACGCAACACACAACACGCAATCCTCAACGCATCACTGTATTATGCATATTATAACACAAATATGATATTCAAAATGTTACACTAAACTCATCCCCCTTCTTTTGATTGGACAACTGGGGAAGCATGAGCAGGGAATGCGCAAAGATTGAAGCGGTATGATTTTGCCGCTGCCCAATTTGATTTGAAGATTCTTTATCATATTCTTTCAGGACATTCCGGAGCTGCATCATGAAAAAAAAGGCCCGCATTCTGATCGTGGACGACCAACCCAACGATGTCGCGGCACTCAGCGAACTGCTTCAGGACGAGTACGACGTGAGCGTCGCCGTCAATGGCCCGGACGCCTTGGAGGTTGCTTTCGGGACAACACCACCGGACTTGATCCTCCTGGAAAGCATGATGCCCGGCCTGGATGGGTATTCCACCTGCCGCATGCTCAAATCCGATGAACGTTCACGGAGCATCCCGGTGCTCTTTGTCACGGCCATGAACAGTCCCGAAGACGAGGCCAAGGGGTTGGCCATGGGCGCGGCGGATTGCATCAGCAAGCCGTTCAGCGCGCCTATCGTCCTGGCCAGGGTGCGCACGCATCTCGCACTCGCCAACGAAAAGCGCATGCTGGAAGCCACTGTACGCAAGCGGACCCGCGACCTGGAACAGGCCAAAGAGGCGGCGGAACAGGCCAACCGGGCCAAGAGCGCTTTCCTGAACAATATGAGCCACGAACTGCGCACTCCGCTGAACGGCATTCTGGGCATGACCCAACTTCTGATCGGCAGCAACCCCAGTCCCGAGCAGGAAGCATTTCTGCGTGACGAATTGCGGGCCGCGCAGCACCTCCGTGATCTTGTGGAGGACCTGCTCCAGCTCTCCTCTCTGGAGGCCGGCAATGCTCCGCTCTGCCGCGAGCAAATCGACATGGTCGAATCCCTGGCTCCGCTGCTGACGCTATATGGCAAACAGGCCGCAACGAAAGGGCTGGATTTCTCCTGGGACATCGAAACGGGAATACCCCGGAAATTACGATTCGACGCTCCCAAAGTTCGCCAGGTACTCATCAATCTTTTGAACAACGCGCTGCGTTTCACCAGCCATGGGGCAATATCCGTGCGCGTCTTTCTGTCCGGCAAACCACATTCAGCTCCCGGCAATTCCACAGCGGACAGCCTGGTCTGCTTTCAGGTCGGAGATACTGGACCGGGCATTGCCAGAGAAACGCTCCAAGACATCTTTGAAACCTTCAGCCTCGGTGAAGATTTCATGGCCAAGCGCCACAGCAAGGAGGGGTTGGGACTGGCCATCGCCAACCAACTCGTGCAAATCATGGGCGGGACAATTTGGCTGGAAAGCACTCCGGGCCAAGGCACTACAATCTTCTTCACAATGTCCTGCGCACAGGACGCAGCCACGGAAAACGGAACGCAGCGTTCCCCCGAAAAAATCTCTCCCCCGAGACCATAGGAAACTCGACTCGGCAATTGCCGCAGAGAAGGAGTTCTGGTATCTTTATTCCTCTGAGTCCGGCGCACCCGCCAGCACCGAGCATGCGCGGCGCTTAGCGCGCCTACGTGCTCACGACGCAAAAGGGCCGTACATGAACTGGCTGTTTCCTTCAGTAGTCGCCACCCTTGCCGGCACCGTCATCCTTTTCACCGTATTCTTCTACTTGTACGTCACGGAGCGTTCGCGCTCCATGCTGCTCTTCTCGCTGGGCTGGGCGTTTTACGCACTGCGCTTCGCCTTCATGCTCGCCTATCTCAACAACGGCCATATCTTCTGGCTTCTCTCCAACCAACTCTCCGCGCTCTGGTGCGGCCTTCTCCTTGTCTTCGGGCTGCACGCTTTCATAGAACGAAAGGCGGGCAAAGTGTGGTGGGTTCTCACGATGGCGTGTTCCGCCTGGATTCTATTCGCTGTCCTCAGCCGTTCGCCTTTCCTGATCATCACCATGCCCACCTTTTTGCTCTTGGGAGGCGTTTTCATCTATGCGGGCTACCTGCTGCTGACCTCGCGCAAACTCGCCTACCTGGAAGGCAAAATCACGGGCTGGGCTTTTGTGCTTTGGGGACTGCACAAGGCCGATTACCCGCTTTTGCGGCCCGTGGAATGGCTCGCCCCCTGGTGTTATTTGCTTGGCACTGTTCTGGAGATCGTCGTAGCCTTGGGCCTGCTGCTGCTCTTTTTCCGTCACAACAAGGAACTCTTGCGCCAGAGCGAAGAAAAATATCGTGTCCTGGTGGAAGGTGCCATCGACCCCATTCTGGTGGCGGACGTGGAAACAGGCATCCTTTTGGAATGCAACCCCGCTGCCGAAGCATATTTCGGCCGTTCCCGCAACGAACTGATCGGCCAACATCAACGCATCCTGCACCCGCCCGACGAATGGACGGACAACGTCACACCTTCCTTTGCCCATCACCGGGAAGCACCGAACCTCGTGCAGGAAATAGGCCTGACCGACGCAGCCGGAAAGAAACGCATCGCCTCGGTCAAGGCCAACTATCTTGAACTCGGCGGCAAACGAATGCTCATGGGCATTTTCCGCGACATCACCGAACAGAAGCTGGTCAGCCAAGCCTTGAACAAAAGCGAAAACCTGCACAAGGTCATCTTCGACAAATCGCCGTTGGGGCTGATCTTTTTCGACAGCACTGGGCACATTGCGGACTGCAACGAAGCTTTTGCCGAACTCATGGGCGCCCCAAAAGAAAAACTCATTGGTTTTCATTCAAGGGAACATGCTTCGGACCCGGTCCTGCGTGAAATGCTCAAACAAGCCTTGAGCGGCAAAAGCTCCTGTTTCGAGGGTCCCTACACTTCGACAGTAGGTGGCAAGCGGATATTTCTCCGCGCCCACTTCAACCCCATGCACCCGGAAAAAACGCCCACCGAAGTTGTCGCCACTCTCGAGGACCTCACCTCAAAAAGAAACGCAGAGGAGCATTTTGCCAAGATATATGAGATGTCCATCGACCTGATTTGCATCTTTGACTTGAAAACTCTTCAATTTCTTCAGGTCAATCCGGCCTTCACCGCCACTTTGGGCTATTCCCGGGAAGAGCTTGTAGGCAGACCTTTCACCGACTTCATCCATCCCGACGACAGGGAGCACAGCTTACGGGTTGCACAAGAAGAACTACGTCAGGGCCTTCCCGTCATCCGTTTCGAAAATCGCTATCGCCGCCCGGACGGCTCCTATTGCTGGCTGGAGTGGACATCGCATCCCATGCCGGAACGCGGCATCACTTACGCCTTGGCCCGCGACGTGACCCAGTCCCGGCAGATACGTGAGGAGCTCCAACGCAGCGAACGCCATCTGCGCCTGCTTTTCGAAGAAATGATGTCCGGATTCGCCCTGCATCGGATCATCTGCGATGCGGAAGGCCGGCCCACCGACTACGTTTTCCTTGAGGCCAACCAGGAATTTGAACGGCTCACAGGCCTGAAACGGGACGAGATTCTCGGCAAGACCTTGCTGGAAATCATGCCCCAGGCCGAAGAAACCTGGATCAGGAACTACGGCGAGGTAGCCCTTTCCGGCAAGCCCACGACCTTTGAGAGCTATAGTTCCGTGCTGGACAAGGACTTCGAGGTACGGGCCTATTCGCCGCAGACAGGCCTCTTTGCCGTGATCATCAACGATATCAGCGAACGCAAACGCACCGAAACCGAATTGAAAAAGGCGAAAACCGCGGCGGAAATCGCCAACAAATCCAAAAGCGAATTCCTGGCCATCATGAGCCATGAACTGCGTACCCCCCTGAGCGGCATGTTCGGCATGCTCCAACTCATGGATACGACCAACCTCTCGGAAGAGCAGCAGGAATATGTCAACACGGCCATCAAAAGCGGCAGCGGCCTGCTGGCCATCATCCAGGACATTCTCGACTTCGCCAAAATGGAATCGGGGAAACTGGAGCTCATGGAGGAACCTTTCAGTCTCGCGGAAGTATTGCGCGACGTTCGGGACAACTTCATGGTCGCTTGCAGCGAAAAGGGACTGCGTTATACCGAGTCGCTTGCCGAAGGGTTGCCGCTGCATCTTCATGGAGCAAAACGTCGCCTGCGCCAGATTCTCTTCAATTTGGTGGGAAATGCGGTCAAATTCACTCCACAAGGGAAAATACGTCTCGTTGCGGAATGGGACAAAGAGACGCAGTTCCCAAAAACACTCTTACGATTACGGGTCGAAGACACCGGCATAGGCATCCCCGAAGACAAGGTGGACAAGGTGTTCGACCCCTTTACACAGGTGGAGATGTCCTACTCGCGCAAATACGGCGGATCAGGGCTGGGCCTGGGCATCGTGAGGCGGCTCGTGGAACTCATGGGCGGAAACATCCGCCTGGAATCCTGCCTGGGACAGGGCACAACTATTTTTGTGGACCTGCCTTTCCAGGTGGTGACCATGGCCCCCTGCCCCACACCCCGCGCTCTTCGTCAAAACGGCATGCGTTTCAAAGTGCTTGTGGTGGAGGATGACCGGATCAGCCGCATCGCAGTGCAGCGACTCCTGGAAAAACACGGCTGCGAGGTGGCGTGTGCATCGGACGGCCAGGAGGCTCTGGACATGCTGGTGACCAACAGTTTCGATCTGGTGCTCATGGACATCCAAATGCCGGGACTGGATGGCATGCAGGTCACACGCCGCATCCGCAACAACCCGGAATACGGACACATCTCAGATATTCCCATCATCGCCCTGACCGCCCATGCCATGGCCGATGACCGGACCAACTTCCTGAATGCGGGTATGGACGGCTATCTTGCCAAGCCCCTGGACGCGGACGCGCTCTGCGATGTGATCGCCAAGGCCATGCAAAACAGGAAGTAAATACCGAACTCGCTGCCAAAGGCAATCTTTGGCAAACGGGACGCAAGACTAAGCCTCACGATCCTGTCTCCCCAATCCCTCTCTGCATAGTTTTCCCTTTTCGGTGAGCGCCAAGACGCTCCGTACAGTTGCCCCTTTGCAACAATGCAAAGGTTTTCCCTTATCCCTGCCTCTGCCTTCCCGCCCCCGACACGATTTCCAAGATATTTGGAAAACATTCCGTCTTTTATGGATAATTCCAATAAAAACGTAAAATCCAGACACGCTTTCATAACATAACATGCTGGTATCAAAGTTTTTCCACTCAGATTTTCCCATGGCACCTGTTTTGCTCTCCACCCGTTGGGAACTGCATCAATTTCAACACGAAGCACGGAGAGGAGTATTAATGCAGAGCAAATCGGTTGCAAAGGCCGGCAAGCGTCGTTGGCCCCTGCTTGTCGGTCTGGGCCTCGGAGGGGTGCTGTTGTTTATTGCCGTTGTCTGGGCCGGCTCGTCCGGCGCCCAACAGGGCGGCAACGGCTTGTGTCTGTCCTGCCATGAAATGGAACAGACGGTGTTTCAGGAATTCAAGAAGACCAAGCACTATGTGAATCCATCAGGAGTACGCGCCAAGTGCGCCTCCTGCCATGTGCCGCAGCCTTTGGGCCCCATGCTGAAACGCAAGGCGGCCTCAATCTCGGAAGTCATCAGCTGGATGAGCGGAACCATTGATACTCCTGTAAAATTTGAAGAGAACAGGCTCAGATTGGCCAAAAGCGTCTGGGCCGACATGAAGGAAAGCGATTCCCGCGAATGCCGGACCTGCCATGTAGTCGAGGCTCTGGACTTCACCGCATTCAAAAAGCCCGAAGCCGTGAAGACCATGAAAAAAGGATTGGAAGAAGGCCAGACCTGCATTGATTGCCACAAGGGCATCGCGCACACCATGCCCGACCTCTCGGCCGGTTTCCGCATGCTCTACGAGGAAATCATCAAGGATGCCAAGGAAGCGAACTTCAAGGCCGACGCGGTCTATCCAGTCAATGTGGCTGATTGCTTCATTGAAAAGGAAGGTGCCAAGGCAGGCAGATTGCTTCCTCTGACCAGATTGGAAGTGCTGGAAACGTCCGGGGAGTGGGCCAGGGTCCGCGTTCACGGCTGGCAACAGGTTGGCGCGGAAGCCGTGATCTGCGAGCTGCAGGGCCGCCGCATCTTTTCTGCCGCTCTGAACAAGGACGTCCTGGACAAGGTCAAGGCCGGACAGGCCAAGATCGACCAGGAAACCGGCCTGTCCTGGAACGAAGCCGAGTTCGAATGCTGGATCAAGGCTGGCGACTTCCTGGCGGATATCGACCGCCTCAACGACTTCGGCAATGAACTGCATGCCGCCACCTGCGGTGGATGCCACGCCCAGACCCCGGCCAGCCATTTCACGGCCAACCAGTGGCTCGGCGGCATCAAGGCCATGGGCAACCGGGTCATGTTGGACAAGGAAAAATCCCGCTACCTGTTGAAGTATCTCCAGATGAGGGCTTCGGACGTGGCCGGGGAAACGCACTAGCAACAAGGACAAGGCATCATGTCAATGGAAGAACCCATCAACGCCATGGACAGGCCCCTGGCCCTGCGCTGGATTTCGGCGCTGTTCGCGCGCGAACTCACGCCCGAAGAAGTGCAAAGCTACCGCACAGGCCAAGGTCGTGTGCTTGTGGACGAGCTTGCAGCCGCATTCCCGGACGCAGAGGAACTGGAGCACATCCGTACCATTCTCGACAGCCCGGAGCCACCCCTGGACGCTGCCTTGGACTTGGCCGGAGCGTTCTCCTGGCTGTTCCACGGCGTGGGCGGCCCAAAGGCGGTCCCTCCGCACCAGCACGACTGGTCGGAGATGTCCGACGGCACACAGATGGAATGCATCGATCATTGCACGAAGCTCATGGCCCGCTGCGGCCTCGGCCCGTCACAGGAAAGCGGTGAACCCGCCGACCACATCAGTACTCTCTTGGAATTCATGGGCTATCTGGAGCAACAGTCAACAACGGACCCGGAGGGGCCATGGAACGGATACCGGGAGGAACTGATACGGAACCACCTCTCCCCATGGCTCCCTCACTTTCTGACGGCATGCGAACGGAACGACCGAAGCGGCCTGTACGCGGCCCTGGCCGGTCTGACCCGCAGGATTCTACCGGACATCTCCCTCAAACAATAGAACTTTTGCGTTTACAGCGAATGCTCGTCAACCAAATATCGAGGAGGTCTTTTTGTGACAAAGTCAAATGAAAACAATAGCCTCAGCATGACTCGCCGCCAGTTCGTGAACTGCGCGGCAGCGGCTGGAGCTGCAGCGACCCTGTTGGGCCCATCCATGCTGGGCACGGCCATGGCGGCCGGACCGGAAGCCAACGCAGGCTCCTGCGCCACGTTCTGGGGCATCTGCAAGATGCAGGCGAAGAACGGCCAGATCATCAAGGCGGAGCCCTTTGGCAAGGACAGCTCCGTGAATGAAATGACCACCAACATGCCGGGCTATGTCCACTCGCCCGCACGCGTGAAGTATCCCATGGTGCGCAAGGGCTTTCTGAAGGACGGCCACAAGTCCGACACGTCCGAGCGCGGCAAGGGCGAATTCGTCCGCGTCAGCTGGGACAAGGCCGCCGAACTGGTCGCCGCGAACATCAAGCGCATCCAGAAGGAATACGGCAAGGACGCCATCTACGCCACGCCCAGCGGCTGGTACATGCTGGGCCGGGTCAATGCGGCGGGCGCCTGCCTGAGCCGCCTGTCCAACCTCATGGGCGGTTTTGTCCGCGCCATGGGCGACTATTCCACCGGTGCTTCCCAGGTCATCATGCCCCACGTGGTCGGCGGTATGGAGGTTTACAGCCAGCAGACCTCCTGGCCCGTGATCATCGAGAATTCCAAGGTCGTGGTCATCTGGGGCGGCAACCCCATGAACACCCTGCGCATCTCCTGGCCCGCCCCCACCCACAAGGGCATCGAGGCCTTCAAGGAGCTGAAGAAGCGCGGTACGCGCATGATCTTCATCGACCCCACCCGCAACGAGTCCATCCAGGAGCTCGGCGGCGAGTGGATCGCGCCCCGTCCCAACACGGACGTGGCCATGATGCTCGGCGTGGCCCACGCAATTCATGAAAAAGGTCTCACCGACCAGAAGTTCCTGGACGACTACACCACCGGCTTCGACAAGTTCCTGCCCTACCTGCTGGGCACCACCGACGGCCAGCCCAAGACCCCGGAATGGGCCGAATCCGTTTGCGGCGTCCCGGCCAAGGTCATGCGCGAACTGGCCGAGACCTTTGCCAAGAACCGCACCATCCTCATGAGCGGCTGGGGCATCCAGCGCGCCGAACACGGCGAGCAGCCCCACTGGATGCTCGTGACCCTGGCCTGCATGCTCGGCCAGATCGGCCTGCCCGGCGGCGGTTTCAGCATCGGCCACCTCTATTCCAGCCAGGGCGCTCCGTTCGCCGACGCACCGAACGTCCCGGGCATGTCCGGCGGAGCCACTCCGGACGGCGCTCCCGCGCCCATCCCCACGGCCCGCAACATCGACATGCTGCTCAATCCGGGCAAGGTCATCGATTACAACGGCCGCAAGATCAAGTATCCCAACATCAAGATGCTCTACAACGGCTACGGCAACTCCCACACCCGCCAGCCCCAGCGCGAATCCGCCTACCGCGCCTGGCAGAAGCCCGAGTGCATCGTGGTCCACGAAATGTTCTGGACCCCGACCGCGCGCATGGCCGACATCGTGCTGCCCATCTCCACCCCGGCGGAATACCCGGACATGACCACCAGCGAGGATGGACGCTTCCTGATCCCGTTCAAGCCGGCCATCGGTCCCCAGTACGAATCCAAGCCGACCTTTGAGGCGTTCGCCCTCATCGCGGAAAAGCTGGGTGTTGGACAGCAGTTCACCGAAGGCCGGAACAACATGCAGTGGCTGGAGTTCTTCTACAGCCAGGCCATGGCCGACGCCAAGTCCAGGGGCATTGCCATGCCGCCCTTCAGGGAGTTCTGGGACAAGGGCGAAATCCTGGAGTTCAAGGTGCCCGAAGCCGCCAACTCCTGGATCCGGTACAACGAATACCGCGAAGATCCGCTGCTCGAACCGCTGGGCACCCCGTCCGGCAAGATCGAGATTTACTCCAGAGCCATCGAAAAGATGGGCTACGACGATTGCAAGGCGTATCCGTCCTGGATCGAGCCCACGGAATGGCTGGGCTGCGAAAAGGCCAAGACCTACCCCCTGCACCTGTTGACCTCCCACCCGAGGCACCGCCTGCACTCCCAGCTCAACCACGTCAAGGCGTTGCGCAAGCTGTACACGGTGCAGGACCGCGAACCGGTCTGGATCAGCAAGGAAGACGCCAAGGCCCGCGGCATCAAGGACGGCGACGTGGTGCGCGTGTTCAACGACCGCGGCGAAGTGCTGGCCGGAGCCATTGTCTCCGACAACATCCGCCAGAGCGTGGTACGTCTCTGCGAAGGCGGCTGGTATGACCCCATCGAGCCGGGCAAGCCGGGCTCCCTGTGCGCCTATGGCAGCGCCAACGTCCTGACCCTGGACATCGGCACCTCCAAGCTGGCCCAGGGCGTGAACGCCAACACCAGCCTGGTGCAGATCGAGAAGTACAAGGGCAAGCTGCCCGAGGTCACGGTGTTCGAGGCTCCCAAGGCAGCCGTATAAACGGCGCTTGGCCGCATTGACCTGAAATGGCAGGCCCGCTCCGTAAAGCTACGGGGCGGGCCGTTTTCATTGCGGATGGAGTTGGGGGTGTGGCAATCCAACAGGAAAAGGCCGGATCATCGCTGATCCGGCCTTTGCTTATTCTCGTGGTGGAGACGAAGAGATTTGAACTCTCGACTTCTGCCTTGCGAAGGCAGCGCTCTCCCAACTGAGCTACGTCCCCACATCTAAGGAGCGATTCACTACCGCGTTTTCCCGCCGACCTCAAGTGTTTTTCTTCACCTTTCAGCCGCGAGGCCCGGCCCTCATAGCCCCAGCCGGTTCAGCACCCGGCGCACCCGGCGCGAATAGGTATGTTCGGCCAGGATGTGCCCTTTCCAGGCTTTGGTCAACATGGCCCTACTGGCAGGTGAGCGGAACCGCGCAAAAATTTCCGGTATTTCAGACGGTTTGTCAAACACAATCGGCTCCACCAGCTCCTGCGGGAAAATCTCCAGACCGGGCGTACGGTCCGTGATCAAAAACCCGTCCGCGGCCCAGACATCGAAATGCCGCTGCGTCAACCCGTGGGGCAGCAGCGGGCTGGTCATGTTCAGGCAGGCCGCTGCCCGCGCATACACCGAAGGCAGCGCCCCATAATAATCCACGGGAGGCCGCACATCCACACCCCGGTCCAGCAGCGCCTTCCAATTCTCGTCCCCGAACACGGTCAATTCCGGCCCGGCCTCCTTGAGACACAGAGCGCGCCATGCCCGCCCGGTTTCCTCGGCCATGAACCCGGCGCGGCGCACCTCGTTGCCCGGCCAGACCGGGCCAAGATTCATGCGCTCCAGCCACCAGCTGAAATCCGGGCGGACGCCCTGCTCCAGTCCGGGCGTGATTTCATTCCAGAGCGCCTGCTCGAGGCGCACTCCGGCGAAAAATTCTTTTTTCTGCGGGAATTCGGACCGTCCCACAAAGACCAGCCGGTCTTCCAAATCCTGGGCCACGGGCGCTTCCCTGTCCTTGAACAGGGCCGGGCTCACAGCCAGGGGCAGATGATGCACGCTCGTTGCGCCGAGACGGCGCAGCGGCTCCACGAACCAGTCGTCCGTGACGAAAAGATCCAGTTCTTTCCAATAGTGCGACTTCACGCCCGTAAGCAGGTGGAAGGGATTGTCCACGCACCAGACCGCGACCCTGGCTCCGGCCTCGCGCAGCAGGTAATGCAGGCCGCCATAGGAATCCAGGCCCTGAAAGTTGACCAAGAGAAACAACTTGGGCCGTTCCTTGGTCAGCCGCCAGGGCAGGTCCACGGAAGCGGCTTCCCTGTCCAGTTCGGGCCGTACCACCTGCCAGCCCTCGGCCCGAAAGGCCAGGTCCAACTCGCGCATGAGCAGCCCTGTTTCCGTTCCGGGCAGCCAGAGTACAGGCTTTTCTTCAGAATGGATGTCCGTGAGATGCGGCAGGGCGCAACGCGCCCAAAGCGGGCCCCAGAACGAGGGGAACAGGCGCATATTGCGTTTGTAGCGGTACACGGTGCAGGACCGGGCCATTTCCCGCGTAATCTCTTCCGGGTTGATGCGCGTGAAGGAAGTTGGAATGGATTTTTTCCAATCCACGTCGGCCTGTTCCCAGAACTCCGGGCTTTCCACGAAAATCGCGTCCTTGACGGCAGGGAAATATTCAGACAATTTCCCGGGCTCCGGGCCGAGCCCCAGAAAGAGGAAGCGCTTGCCCTGGCCCATGCGGTCATACGCGCCCGCCCCATTGGGCAAAGACTGGCGTTGACCGATCTCGTTGACCACCTGGAAGCGGTGGGGCCGGATTTGCATGCTTCCTCCGTATGACGTAAAATAGCGAAGTTTCTTGTCTCCCACTTTCGGCGGAATATGAAAAAATATCAAGACCATTACTTCAAGAAGGCCAAGCAGGAGAACTATCCGGCCCGCAGCGTCTACAAGCTGCAGGAGATAGAAAAACGCTTCTCCCTCTTTGCCCGAGGCCAAAAAGTGCTCGACCTGGGCGCCGCGCCCGGTTCCTGGACCCTGTTCGCGGCCAAGAAGGTCGGGCCGGAAGGCCGCGTGGTCGGCGTGGACCTGCAATCCACGGAAACCGAATTCCCGGCCAACGTGAGTTTTTATCACGGCGACGCCTTCAGCACCGAAGGTCCATTCGCGGAACGGCGCGACAGCCTCGCGCCCTTTGATCTGATCATTTCGGACATGGCGCCCAAAACCACGGGCGTAAAATTCGCGGACCAGGCGCGCAGCCTGGAACTCTGCGAAATGGCACGTGATCTCATCCCCGGCTTGCTCAAGCCCGGCGGACATTTCGTGACCAAAATTTTCGAGGGGCCGGACATGAAGGCCTACACCGATTCGTTGCGTCCCCTCTTCGGCAAGGTCAAGACTTTCAAGCCCAAAAGCTCCCGGTCCGAGTCAAAGGAAATGTTCGTCGTCGGGCTTGGCTTTCTGGGCGCGGAAGGGTAAATACGCTCTCACCGCTGACATCATTACAATAGGAATATACGGAGGGTTTATGGCAGGGCATAGCAAATGGGCCAACATTCAGCACCGCAAGGGACGCCAGGACGCCAAAAAGGCGAAATTTTTCACCAAAGCCGCCAAGGACATCATCCTCGCGGCCAAGGCCGGCGGCGGCAACCCTGAGGACAACGCGACCCTGCGCCTCGCCATCCAGAAGGCCAAGCAGGTCAACCTGCCCAAGGACAAGATCGAAAACGCCATCAAGAAAGGCACGGGCGAACTGGCCGGCGGCGACATCTGGGAATTCCAGTACGAGGGCTACGCGCCCGGCGGCATTGCCCTGCTCATCGAAGTGGCCACCGACAACAAAAACCGCACTGTGGCCGAAGTCCGGCACATCCTGGGCAAGAACGGCGGCAGCATGGGCGAGGCTGGTTGCGTGGCCTGGATGTTCGACAAGAAGGGCGTGCTTTCCTTTGACGGCGAGAAGTACACCGAGGATCAGCTTCTGGAGATCGGTCTGGAAGCCGGAGCCGAGGATGTCCTGAACGAGGACGGCAGCCTGACCGTGCACACCGCTCCCAGCGATTTCATGGCCGTGCAGAAGGCCTTTGAGGACGCCGGAATCGAAGCGGAAAGCGCGGAAGTGACCATGGTCCCGAAAAACCTCGTGGACGTGGACGTGGACACGGCCCGCAAGGTGCTCAAGCTCATGGACGCCCTGGAAGACAACGAGGACGTGCAAAACCTGCACGTCAACGCGGACTTCCCGGACGAAGCCCTGGAAGAGTTGGGCTAGCCCATGGTCGTGGTGCTCGGCCTCGATCCCGGTTCCCGTGTCACCGGGTTCGGCATCGTGGCCGAGACCTCGGGCCAGGCCCGCCTTGTGGAGGCGGGCACGATACGCGCTCCGATCAAACGCGACCTGCCTTTCCGGCTGGGCGTGATCTTCAATGAACTCAGCGAGATCATCCGCCGGCACGAACCGGACGAAACCGCCTTTGAAAACGTCTTTGTCTCCAAGAACGCCATGACCGCGCTCAAGCTCGGACAGGCGCGGGGAGCGGCCATGGCCGCCTGCGCCGTGGCCGGATTGAGCGTTGCCGAATACGAACCGAGCAAGGTCAAGAAAAGCCTTGTGGGCGTGGGCAATGCGCCCAAGGATCAAGTGGCCTTCATGGTCGCCCAGGTGCTGGGCATGAAGAATCCGGGCTGGGCCGAAGACGCTTCCGACGCCCTGGCCGTGGCCATCTGCCACCTCAACCAACGGCGCATGCAGCGTCTGACCGGGCTCTAGGCCCGTCCTCAATCCGCCATGATAGCGTACCTCAAGGGAATTCTGGTCGAAAAGGACGAGCACGGCCTGACCCTGCTCACGCCCGGCGGCGTCGGCTATCAGGTGGCCGCGCCCACTTCGGTGCTGGCCGATCTGCCAGCGCGCGGCGACGAGCTGGAACTATTCGTGCACACCCAGGTTTCGGAAAAGGCCATCGATCTTTACGGATTCCTGGAGGCGGACGACCGCCGTTTGTTCCGCACCCTGATTTCCATCGACAAGCTCGGCCCGAAAAAAGCCCTGGCCATCCTTTCCCATTTCAGCGCGGACGCTCTGCGCGAAGTGGCCCTGCGCGAAGATGACGCGGCCCTGGCCACGGTGCCGGGCATCGGCCCCAAGTCGGCCAAGCAGATTCTCTGGTTCCTCAAGGACAAAATTCGGGGGCTGGGCGAATTCAAAGCCCGGCTGGAAACGCCCGCTGGCAAAGCTGGTTCCGAGTTCCTGGACGCCCTTGCAGGTCTGTCCAACCTGGGCTACTCCGATGAGGAGGCCCGATCCGCACTCAAGGACATCTTTTCAGCCGAGCCCGACTTGGACGCTGCCGGGGCGTTGCGCCAGGCGCTGAAACGCTTCGCCTCCCAACGCTGAACCCGATCCGGCCCGCAGGAGCTCCATGACCAGTTGCAGCATCGACGAGAACGTCCGTCCCAAACGGCTTGACGACTTCATCGGCCAGGACGAGCTGCGCGCCAACCTGGAAGTTTTTCTGCGCGCGGCAACGGAACGCGGTCGCGCCGCGGACCATACCCTGTTCTACGGCAATCCCGGCCTGGGCAAGACCACCCTGGCCAAAATCATCGCCTCGGAAATGGGCGTGAACCTTATCTCCACGTCCGGCCCGGTCATGGAGCGCTCGGGCGACCTGGCCGCCATCCTGACCAACCTCCAGGCCCACGACATCCTCTTCATCGACGAAATCCACCGCATGCCCGCCAATGTGGAGGAAGTGCTCTATCCGGCCATGGAAGACTTCAAGCTGGACCTGATCATCGGACAGGGGCCGGGCGCGCGTACCGTCAAGATCGACCTTGAACCCTTCACCCTGGTGGGCGCGACAACGCGCCTGGGCCTGCTGACCTCGCCCCTGCGCGACCGCTTCGGCTGCATCTTCCGCATCGACTTCTATTCGCCCGAGGAGCTGGCCCGCATTGTCCTGCGCGCCTCCTCGCTCCTGAACCTCAAGCTGACCGAAGAGGGGGCCCTGACCATCGGCAAACGCTCGCGCGGCACCCCGCGCATCGCCAACCGCCTGTTGCGGCGCGTGCGCGACTACATGACCGTGGCGGGAAAGGATACCGTGGACAGGGAATTGGCGGAAATGGCTCTGGAACGGCTGGATGTGGACCCGCACGGCCTGGACCAGATGGACCGCAAGATTCTGGACGTGGTGGTGAACCATTTCGGCGGCGGGCCCGTGGGCGTGAAGACGCTGGCCGTGGCCTGCTCCGAGGAGGTCAGAACCATCGAGGACATTTACGAGCCCTACCTGATTCAGTGCGGTTTTTTGAAGCGCACCCCACGTGGCCGCGTGGCCACGGCCAAGGCGTACCGCCACCTCAAGGCCGATCCGGGCGAAGCCTCGCTGCTCTAACCCTGTTTGTCGGCTTAGCCTGTACCGGCCCGTTCCTCCGGGCTTGCCTCGGGCTGGGCGCTGTATCTCTCCACCTTTTTCAGCAACTCGGCTGCCTCGAACGGTTTGGCCAGATAATCGTCCATGCCCGCATCCAGGCAGCGCTTCCTGTCCGACGTCCCTGCGTAGGCCGTGCAGGCGATGATGGGGATATTCGGATCAACGCCGGGCAACTCTCCGGCCCGGATGCGTTGCGTGGCCTCCAGGCCGTTCATCCGAGGCATTTGCAAATCCATGAGCACCAGATCGAAACGCGCCGCCTCCAGCATTTGCATGGCTTCGATCCCATTCTGGGCCACAGCCACGCTATGTCCTGCCCGCGTGAGCATGCGCGCGGTAATGGTCTGGTTCACGAGCTCGTCCTCGGCAAGAAGAATACGCAACCCATCGACGGCCTGCGCCTGTCCCTGCTCCTCGGCCTTGCGGCGCAAATCCCGGATGTCCACCGTGGTCTGGATCAGGGGCAGGGTCACATGAAAATCACTGCCCTGCCCGACTTCGCTGCGCACTTCGATAACGCCCCCCATCATTTCCACGAGCTGACGGGAAATGGCCAGTCCCAGGCCGGACCCGCCGTAGCGTTTGGTCATGTAGTCTTCGCCCAGGGTGAAGCTCTCGAAAATGTTCTGAAGATGCTCTTCGGGGATGCCGATACCGCTGTCCCTGACACTGAACCGGAGCCAGACCTTTCCGCCGCCGTTCCCGGCCACGCGCCGCACCCGGACGGACAGACCTCCCTGTTCCGTGAATTTGACGGCGTTGCCGATAATGTTCACGAGCACCTGCCGGATGCGACCGTCATCGCCCACAAGGTTTTCAGGAACGTCTTCGTCCACCTCCCATTGCAAGGCAAGCCCCTTGAGCCGGGCCTGCACCTGAAAACTTTTCATCAACGGTTCCAGGCAGTCGTGCAGTGCAAAGGCGTCGCGGCGCAGCTTGATCCTGCCCGCTTCGATGGTGGAAAGCTCCAGCAAGTCGCTGATGACCCCCAGCAATCGTTGCGAGGAATCCAGGCAAAGCTCCAACAGCTCCCGCTGTTCGCCGCTGGGCTCGGTTTCCAGCATCAACTGGGTCATACCCATGATGCCGTTGAGCGGTGTGCGCAATTCATGGCTCATGTTGGCCAAAAACTGCGTTTTGGCCAGATTCGCGGCCTCGGCCTGATCACGCGCCTCGCGCAACTCGTTCTCGCCGCGCTTGCGGTCGGTAATGTCAGTGACCGCAGCCAATGCGCCTGCGTACTTTTCTTCCGCATCCAGCACGGGGCAACTGGACATGGCCACTACGACACGGCGTCCCCCCTTGCACAACAGTTCGAGCTCACGCTGTTTTCTGCTTTCCTTTCTGCGGTTGCGAAGCAGTTCACGGCATGATTCCCGCATTTCCGGGATGACAAACCCGTCCATGGGACGGCCGAGCATCTCGCCAGCCTGATAGCCAAGCATTTCAGCCAAACGCGGATTCACGAACGTCGTCTCAGCCGAAGCGTCCACAAGCCAAATGCCTTCCTGCAAATGGTGGATCAAATCGCGATAGCGCACTTCGGATTCTTCGAGCCGGCGATTGGCCTGCCACAATTCTTCGGAACGCTGCTGTACGAGGTGCTCCAGGTTCTCCCGCGCCTTGGCCAAATATTCCGCATTGCTGACTTGGGCTGTGATGTCCTCGAGGACGACAATATTGCCATCAAATTTACCGGAAACATCCAACATCCGCGTACAGTGCATCTGATACCACGCCTGTACCTCTCCGCTCTCCAGCCGAACTCTTTCATCCCATGTTTCATCTCCTGACGCGATATAACGTCTTACAGGCTCGGACAGCCAGTCGGGAAGATCGTCCAGGGGCATGCCCCGGTGCCACTCCGCACCATTGGTTTGCACTTCCGGACCGGATGACGACGCAGAATAATACGCAGCCCCCGGAACAGTGGAAAAGCCGACCAGTGTAGCCGCCGCGCAATTGAGATTCTCCACCCGCTGCTCCTGATCGAGCAGCAGCACAGGTGCGCCAAGACTTTCAAACAAAGTCAGATACTTGTTTTTTTCGTTGGTCATCTCCCTGTTTTTCGCCTGCAATTCGCTCAGTTTTACATCCTGGCTTGATGCCGCCCATTCCGCGCACAGGGCCACCTCCAGGATATCGAAGAAACGGAGCACGAACTGTTGTCCCTTTTCCTGCCTGCTCCGGTTCTTGATCTTTTCAAGAACCAAATCGGCATATGCTTGGCGATAGTACTTGAGGAGTCCGAGAAACATGCCCAGACTTATGCCTCGCTCCCTGTGGCGCCGAGCCTCGAGCATGGCAAAACGAACCACGGGATCGTCATTGTTCCCGGCATCGACTTCAGGCGAAAATTCCGGAGCCTGATCCCCCCAACGTTCCAGGGCTTCCACAAGCGCGCCGGTAAGACCTGCAACGGAGGTCCTCCAGGCTTCCACAAGCGTCGAGGTATAAACGGTGTAGCCCTGGCGTTTCGCATAGCCGAGCACCCGTTCCATCAGCCACAATTCATGGGCCAGGAATAGATGAGCGTCAAAATGCATGTCACCTCCACTGTCTCGGATAGTGAGAGGAAATACTTCATTTCAGACATGACATATTTGATAGATCGCACGAATTATATTCTTCCGCATGGGAGTAAAGACTTTTTCAGACGCGACGGAGAGATGCACATATCTACTCAAAATAATACGTATTTTTTCAATATTTATTTCATGATCAGCCCATCCGCATAACCGTTGTTACAAATTGCACTTCTCATGACTATGACAATCTATACTTCAGTTGACATTTTCCAGCTATTTAAGTAGAAAAATAAAATGTTAATAATTTCTGTATTTAACGACACAACCATTTACTTTTGGCTCAACACTCAAGTCAAAATCAAATTCGGAAACGGCACTGCTCACAATATAAGCTCAAATTGAATAGAATAAGCATAGCTACTACAGTACAAAAAACACATACTGCTCGAAACCATATTGAAAATTAATCGCACTACATGCTGAACAAACTCTCATTAAGCGCCTATACTCAGCATTTCGGACATGAAAGGGTCGCTTTCAGACTCCTTTCACGTCCTTGCGGCCTGCGCGACCGTTACCCCGTACCCCCTTTCGCTTAACCCTCGTCGCCCTCTTTGTGTGACGATTCACGTCATTGTCCCTGGCGCTTGCAGCGCCGGGACAACCTATTTTGTTGATCGGCGCATCGCGCTGAACAATACCAGGAGGATACATGGCAAAAATCGAGGTTCAGAACCTCTACAAAATCTTCGGCCCCCAGCCGCAAAAGGCTTTGGAAAAAGTCAGGAAGGGTACCGGGAAAACCGAGCTGATGGATACGCACAAGCACAGCCTGGGAGTGAACGATGTTTCCTTCCAGGTCGAGGAAGGCGAAATCGTCGTGGTCATGGGCCTTTCCGGTTCAGGCAAATCCACCTTGGTGCGTTGTATCAACCGCCTTATCGAACCCACGGCAGGCAGCGTTCGCATCGACGGGATCGACGTCACCAAGCTCGACCCGACAGCCCTGCGCGAATTGCGGCTGGCCAAGCTGGGTATGGTCTTTCAAAATTTCGCTCTCTTCCCGCACCGCAGCGTTGCGGACAACGCAGCCTACGGCCTGGAAATAAAAGGCATGGATTCCGAAGAACGCCGGGCCAAGGCCCTGGAAGCGTTGGAACTGGTGGGACTGAGCGGCTGGGGTGATTCCTACCCAGACCAACTCTCCGGCGGCATGCAGCAACGTGTCGGTCTGGCCCGCGCCCTGGCCCTGGACGCGGACATCCTGCTCATGGACGAAGCCTTTTCCGCCCTGGATCCGCTGATCCGTTCGGACATGCAGGACGAATTGATCAACCTGCAGGAACGCATGAAAAAAACCATCCTGTTCATCAGCCACGACCTGGACGAGGCCATCAAGCTCGGTGACCGCATCGTGCTCATGAAGGACGGGGCCATCGTGCAGGAAGGCACGGCCGAGGACATCCTCACCAATCCCGCCAACGACTACGTGGAACGTTTCGTGGAAAATGTGGACATCACCAAGGTGCTCACGGCGGACAGCGTGATGAAGAAGGCCAAGGCTCTGGGCTATCAAGGCACGGACGGCCCCCGCGCTTCCTTGCGCAAGATGAAAAGCGCGGGCATCTCCAGTCTCTTTGTCATCGACAAGGAACACCGCCTGCAAGGCATCGTCTATGCCGAGGACGCCGTGGAAGCGGCGCGGCGCGGCGAACGCGACCTGACCCACATACTTAAACAGGACCTGCAAACAGTACGGGCCGACGCGCCCGCCACAGACCTGATCCAAATACTGCACGACCTGCCCTATCCGCTGGCCGTGGTGGACATGCAAAACAAAATCATTGGCGTAATCAACCGCGGCGCGCTCCTCGGGGCCATTGCGGAACGGGGGGGCAACTAGCATGGATATCCCGCGCATCCCGCTGGGCCAGGGAATCGAGGCCCTCATAGAATGGATGGTGGACCACTTCGCCTTTGCCACCAAAGCCTTTTCCAAGGTCATGGAAATCGGCCTGAACGGACTCCAGGACGCCCTGCAGTTTCCCCCAGCATGGCTCTTCATTCTTGTCGCCGCCGGTCTGACCTGGCTGCTGACCCGCAAACGCGGCGTGACCCTGCTGACCCTGCTCGGTTTGGGCCTGGTCTGGAACATGGGCCTTTGGACCGCGACCACGAGCACCATCGCCCTGGTGATCATCTCCACATTGGTGGCCATTCTCATCGGCGTGCCCATGGGCATCCTCGCGGCCATGTACAAACCTGTGGACCGCGTGGTCACGCCCACCCTGGACGTGATGCAGACCATGCCCGCCTTTGTCTACCTCATCCCGGCCATCCCCTTTTTCGGCCTGGGCAAGGTGGCGGCCATCTTTTCCACCGTGATCTTTGCCGTGCCACCGGCCATCCGCCTGACCAGCCTGGGCATCAAACAGGTGCCCCGCGAACTGGTGGAATGCGCCGAGGCCTTCGGCTCCAGCCGCTGGCAGCGCCTGGTCAAACTGGAACTGCCACTGGCCACGCCCACCATCATGGCCGGCGTGAATCAGACCGTCATGCTGGCCCTGTCCATGGTGGTCATCGCAGCCATGATCGGAGCCAAAGGCCTGGGCGGAGAAGTCTGGAAAGCCATTCAACGCCTGGAGATGGGTAACGGTTTCGAGGCGGGCATCGGCATCGTCATCGTGGCCATGATTCTGGACAGGGTGCTGCAGAAAGTCGGCTCCCGCAACAAACACAAATAACAGGAGGACACTGTAATGAAACGGATTATTACTCTCTTTACCGCTTTGGCCCTGATTGCGGCCTTGGCCGTTCCCGCTTTGGCGGGCAAAGGCAAGGTACGCATCGCTTATGTGGAATGGGATTGCGCCGTGGCCAGCACCAACGTGGTCAAGGCCGTGCTTGAACAGAAAATGGGCTACGAGGTGGAGATCCTGCCCGTAGCGGCCGCCGCCATGTGGCAGGCTACGGCCAGCGGGGACGTGGATGGTTTCGTGACGGCCTGGCTGCCCGTGACCCACGCGGACTATCTCAAAAAAGTCGAAGGCAAGGTCGTGGACCTCGGTCCGATCACGGGCGGAGCGCGCCTGGGTTGGGCCGTACCCGATTACGTGACCATCAACTCCATCGCCGACCTCAACAGCGCCAAGGACAAGTTCAATGGGCGCATTATCGGCATTGATCCGGGCGCGGGCCTGATGAAGCTCTCGGAAAAAGCCGTCGAGGAGTATGCGTTGGATTACGAACTCATGGAAGGTTCCGGTGCCACCATGACCGCCGCGCTCCAGGATGCCATCAAGAACAAGCAGTGGGTGGCTGTCACGGCCTGGTCCCCGCATTGGATGTTCGGCAAGTGGCAACTCAAGTACCTTGACGATCCCAAGGGCGTGCTTGGCGGCGAGGAAACCATCAACACCATCGTGCGCACCGGCCTGGACAAGGACATGCCCGACGTTTACAAATTCCTGGACAACTTCGCCTGGAAGGACGCGGGCCAGCTCCAAATGGTCATGGCCTGGAACCAGGACGGCGGCGATCCCTACGACAACGCCGTCAAATTCATCAACGAGAATCCCGACCAGGTGGCTGGCTGGCTGAAATAAGCCTGCAGCTGCCAGAATCCATCGTGTTAGAATCAGGTCGTCCTTGTTGGGCGGCCTTTTTCTTTGAACAAAAAGCCCAAACGTGTACATTATCAATCAAAATATCTCATACAGTAAACAGAACGCTGCATAGCAATCCAAATCTTCCGCAAAAAACCAGAAAACCAGCCATTTCGATCTTGCGGTACAGCCACGAAGGCATTAGGGCATGAGGCGTCATGATCAACAAAGAACATACCTATTCGATCTGGTGGAACCTGCTTCTGCTCACACTGGGCAGCGTCATCTTTGCCGTGGGTGCCAAGGCCATCGTCGTACACCACGAATTCATCACGGGCGGCCTGTTCGGATTGGCCCTGCTCGCGTCCTATTCCTTGGGCATGCTGACCACGGGAACGTGGTACATCCTGCTCAACCTGCCGTTGTTCGTGCTGGGCTGGATTTATGTCAGCCGCCGGTTCTTCTGGTATTCTATCTACGCGACAGTGGTCACGACCCTGGCCTTCGACCTCGTGGAAATGAACTTCGGCATCCAGAATCAACTCTATGCGGCGGTAGCGGGCGGTGTGATCTGCGGCGTGGGCGGCGGCGTGACCCTGCGATCCCTGGGGTCGGCGGGTGGTCTGGACATCCTGGCCGTGATCTTGAACCGTAAATACAATCTCGGCGTGGGCAAGACCTACCTGATCTTCAATGCCCTGCTTTTCGGGTTGATGTTCACACGCATGGTCCCGGATCTGGTCATTGCCTCGTTGATCCTGGTCTTCATTTCTTCGGTGAGCGTGGACTACGTGTTGGCCATGTTCTCGCAACGCAAGATCGTGATGGTCATCGCCAATGAGCCCGAAGAACTGGCCCAGACCATCCTTGACAAGTTGCGCATCGGCGCGACCCTGCTGCGCGGCAGGGGAGCCTATACGGGCGACAAACGGGATGTGCTCATGACCGTCATCAACAATATCCAGCTCAAACGCCTGGAAGAGATCGTCTTCACCCACGACGAACACGCCCTGTTCATTGTGGAAAACACCTTCAACGTTCTCGGAGCCAGCTTTTCCCGCCGCAAAATGTATTAGCGGGCAATACCGAGACAGCCCTCATCGCATCTTGAACACAAAAAGGACGGTCCGACAATCGGACCGTCCTTTGCTCTGTTCCAGTCTCGTGGACGGATCAGCTCTTGATGTTCCGCCCCATGCGCGGCCCGCTTCAGCCCAGCCCCTTCATGCTCAGGGCAATGCGCTTGCGGCCCATATCGACTTCCAGCACGCGCACCTCTACTTGTTGCCCGGCCCGGACCACCTCGGCAGGATCGCGCACGAAACGGTCCGCGAGCTGGCTCACATGCACGAGCCCGTCCTGATGTACGCCCACATCCACAAACGCGCCAAAGGCCGTGACGTTGGTCACGATGCCGGGCAGGCGCATGCCCGGCTCCAGATCCGAAAGTTCATGCACATCAGCAAAACTGAAAACCTCGAAGCTCTGACGCGGGTCCCGGCCGGGTTTTTCCAACTCCTGGAGGATGTCCCGCAGGGTGGGCAGACCAACCTTCTCTGTTACAAACTCCTTCAGCCTTGCTTCTATTTTTCTTCGTTGTTCATCATTGTTCATTAATTCAAAGACTGGGCAGCCCAATGTTTTCGCCATGCCCTCGACCACGCCGTAGCTTTCCGGGTGCACGGCGCTGGCATCCAGAGGATTCTTGCCGCGCACACGCAAAAAGCCCGCGCACTGCTCAAAGGCCTTGGGTCCGAGTCCCTTGACCTTGCGCAGGGTCTTGCGGTCCGCAAATGGCCCGGAAGCGTCCCGGTGCGCCACGATATTTACGGCCAGGGTCGGCCCGATACCGGGCACGGCCTGGAGCAGTTCCGGGCTAGCCGTGTTCACTTCCACGCCCACCGCGCCCACGCAACTTTGCACGACCTCGTCCAGGGAACGCTTCAGGGCGGGTTGATCCACGTCATGCTGGTACTGACCCACGCCAATGGACTTGGGATCGATCTTGACCAGCTCGGAAAGCGGGTCCATGAGCCTTCTGCCAATGGACACTGCGCCGCGCACGGTCAGGTCCAAATCCGGAAATTCCCGCCGCGCCACGTCGGAAGCCGAATACACGGACGCGCCCGACTCGCTGACCACAACCACGGTTACGGGTTGTCCCTGCGCATCCTTCAAATCCAAATCGCGCACGAACGTCTCGGTTTCCCGCGAGGCCGTGCCATTGCCGATGGCAACGGCCTGAATGCCATGCCGCTGCGCCAGGCTCCTCAGCTCCGTCCCGGCCCGCTCAGCATCGTTCTTGCCCCGCGTAGGGTAGATGGTCGTGTGTTCCAACAGGCCGCCCTGTTCGTCCAGCACCGCCACCTTAGCTCCGGTACGAAAGCCCGGGTCGAGCGCGAGCACGCGTTGCGGCCCGAGCGGTGCAGCCAACAGCAATTCGCGCAGGTTGGCAGCGAACACGGCAATGGCCTCGCGGTCCGCCCGCTCCTTGAGCTCCCGGCGCAATTCGTTTTCCAGGGAAGGGGCCAGCAACCGGCGGTAGCCGTCCTCCAGGGCCAATCCGACCTGTTCGGCGGCCCGGTTGCGCCGTTTGATCACACCGCGCCGCAGCACGTCCAGGCCATCCTCTTCCTGCGGGCGCAAGCCGAGCGTGAGCACACCTTCGGTTTCGCCCCGGAACGCAGCCAGGGCGCGATGGGACGGCACCTTGCCCAAAGGCTCGTCATATTCGAAATAGTCCCGGAACCGCGCCGCCGCCGGATCGTCCGCCTTGACGCCCCGGGCCAGCCGCGCGCCCAGTACGCCTCGCCGTACAAAAAGCGACCGCAAGGCCGTGCGCACACGGACGTCCTCGGCCAGCCATTCCGCAATGATGTCCCGCGCACCGGCCAAGGCTGCTTCCGCGCCCTCCACACCCTTTTCCCCATCGATGTACCGCCCTGCTTCGGCAACCGGGTCCATTTCCTCCTGCCGGAACAGCCGCGTCGCCAAGGGCTCCAAACCCTTCTCCCGGGCCATGGCCGCACGGGTGCGCCGCTTGGGCCGATGCGGCAGATAGACATCCTCCAACGTGGTCAGGTCCGGGGCCTTTTCCACGTCCCGACGCAATTCGTCCGTAAGCAATTCCCGCTCTTCCAACGACTTGAGAATGGCAGCCCGCCGCTTGTCCAGTTCCGCGAGCTGCTCCAGACGGTCGCGCACTTTGCCTACGGCCACCTCGTCCAGGGAGCCGGTGGCCTCCTTGCGATAGCGGGCGATAAAGGGAATGGTCGCGCCGCCGTCAAGCAGCTCGGCCACGGCGGAAACGCCGCCCCTGGGCAGGGAAAGTTCCGCGGCAATACATTGAATATGGACTTCGTTCATGTTGCTCCGTTACCGCGCAAGGCGGTCCAACAGCCCGTACAGCAGGCGGTTCATGTCGTTGAAATGGCGCTCGTTGGCAAGCAGGGTTTCGCGGTCTTGCACGAACGGGGCGTCCACCAGCTCATCCGCGCAATGGGCCAAAAGCCGGTCCAATGTGGCCGGAGCGGCCTCAAGGTGAAATTGCAGGCCAACGGCGCGCTCGCCGTGGACAAAGGCCTGATAGGCGCAAGCAATGGACGAGGCCGCATGCACGGCACCATCCGGGATGGAAAAGGTGTCGCCATGCCAATGCAAGGCCTCGAACGAACGCGGAAAGCCGTGAAACACTTCGTGGGCCAGACCCTCGTCGGTCATTTCCACGCCGAAAAATCCTATTTCCGGCTGCTTGTTGCGGGTCACCTGCCCTCCCAGGGCCAGGGACAGCAATTGCGCGCCCAGACAGATGCCGAGCACGGGCCTGCCGGACCGGGCTATTTGGGCCAAAAGTTCGCGTTCCGCAGGCAGATAGGGATGCTCCTGATCGTCCTCCGCGCCCATGGGCCCCCCCATGGCCACGAACATGTCGAATTCCTCGGGACCAGGCAGGGGGCGGCCCTCGAAAAGCCGAAAGCGCTCGATGCGGTGGCCGCCCTCGGCTGCCCAGTGCGCAATGGCCCCTTCATCCTCGAATGGCACATGCATCAATACGGCGATGTTCATGCTCCCTCCCCGACTGTCCCGGCTTGCGCCTGTTGCACCGCCGCGAAATACGCGTCGCGGCAGTCGTTTTCCACCTCCAGCATGGCGACGAAGGCGTCGCGAAAATCAATGCGCCCCAGGGCGAACAGGCCGTGCCCATAGACCAGCGCGGCCCTGCGCCCTGCAAGGGCGGGCGGCAGCGTGTTGCACAATCCCGTGGGCCCGGTGCCCACCTCGCCCGGCACAATGACGATCTCGCCCATGGCCCGGCTGTGAAACGACCGCGTTTTGGGACAGCGCGCATGGCATTGCCCGGCCCGCCGCACCGCACAATCTTTGTCCGGACAGTCCATGGACAGGATCACGCTGAACCGGGGATGACCGTGCAGGATGGCGCGTACCTCCCTGCGGGCTCCGGCCAGCTCGTAACTACGCAAATGGGCCGTAAGCTCGCTGGACGCAGTCAGGCAGGCCGTGGACGATCCGTCCAGGGGGCAGGGGTCGATGTAGCCTTCCAACTCGTCCAGAGAACTGCCGGTCTGGGAAATGAGCAGCACCTTGTCGGGCAGCATCAAGGAGACATTGCCGAAATAGGAATCCACCAGCCCGTATTCCACGGTGGCCCGGCCCGCCTCGGCCATGGCCGCCAGGGCCGGCCCGCGTTCGGTGAACGGCCCGCGCATCAGCTCGGGCAGGTCCGTGCGCGGCGGGTCCAGGTGCGCCACGGCGCGCTCGAACGCGGCGTGTTGCGACGCGCTCACCTGCCCGGCGCGAACATCGCGCAGATAGCGGGAAAAAAAGAGCACGAAACAGGAAAAACAGGTCGAGCTGAAGGTCACAAATCCCTGCTCCGGGCTCACCGTGCCATGGGCCGCCACGCCCAGGCCGGGCACGATGCAGCATTTGCGCCTACCCAGCGCCTCGGCCAGGGTCGCGGCGTTGCATTCCCGGCACACGGGCAGGTCGTGCAAAAAAGTCCGCGTTTCACAGTCCTCGGGCATGATGCGGGCGTCATCCGCGTTTTCTTCCAGGGCCTCCCCGGCCAGCCAGTCCATGATCCCGGCATAGGGTTCGGCGGGCCGGGCAAAGACCAGGGAATTGATGTTCAACCCGGCGAAAACCTGTTCCAGTTCACGGCGCAAGGAAGCACTTGCCTCGTCCAGGCTGTTCCAGACGATTTCGTCGTCCAGCCCGGCCACAAGCGGTGCCTGGGCCAGCCCGGCCCGCACGAGCTTGCCCGCGTATTTTTCTACGAGCCGTTCCATGTCAGCCCCAGTTCCCCGGCCTTTTCCCTGGTGGGCAGACCGTTTGCGTCCAGACCCCGGATGCGGTAGTAGCGCGCCCGCGCCTCAAGGAAGGTGGCCCTGTCCAGGGGCGGCACCTCGATGCCCTCGCCGCCCGTGCCCGGTTCCGTGAAGAACCGCACGGGCAGGTCGTCCTCGGCCGCGCCAAAGCCGTTCAGGGCGTTCATGATCCGCTCATCATACACGATACGCTCGCCGATGCGCATCAGGCTTTCCGAGCTGGCAGCCTCGCCCGTGGCCGCACTCAGGGCCTTGGCGTATTCCTCCAGCGTGGCCGCGAAAAACAAGAATTTGCAGGCCGTGAGCGAATCCACGGCCGCGTTCTGGTCCTCGGCAATCTTGATCATCCGGGCCTTGCCCGAAAAAGAAAAGCGATCCGTGGCCACAGGCTTGCGCAAAATCTCATGGCTCACGGGATAGGCCCGCAAATGGCAACCGCCCCGCGTGCTCACGGCGTAGGCCAGAGCCATGCCATAGGCCCCGCGAGGGTCATACGCGGCCAGCTCCAGCCCCTTCACGGCCATGGCCGCGCCGGGCAGGCCCGTCAGCCACCAGCCGTGTGCAAAAATGCTCTCCGGCATCTCAATACC
>JAZHDD010000048.1:0-175321 GCA_036541255.1 Desulfovibrionaceae bacterium
GCAGGATTCCCATGGGTCCGCGCGTCTAGCGCCGCCTGGGCAGGAATAAACAAGGTAACAACGTTTCTACCTTTTTTAGGAGGCATACAATGTCCGACGTCAAGGAAACCCCCGAGGTCCAGGAAGTGCAGGAAAAGGTGTTCCCCGTAAGCACCTTTGTCACCGCTCTGAAGGGTGCCGATCAGGTTGATGCCAGCTTGCTGGAGTTTCTCTCCTTCGTGACCCAGTCCGACGTGACCGCGGATTTGGCCCCTGTGGCCGCCGGTTTGTCCAAGGGCCACATCTACGAAGTCGAGCCCGGTCTGACCAAATACAGCACGGGCGATCTGAGCGCCCTGGGTGCCAAGGTCAAACTGCTGCCCCTGGCTGGAACCGAGCTGTCCCAGGCTCAGGCTGCGCTGAACAAATTGGCCCAGCTTCAGGCCGAGAACGAGGCCCTCAAGGCCGAAGTTGCCAAGCTGACCGCCGAGAAGTCCGACCTGGACGCCAAGGCCAGCTCCCTGGCTGCCAAGGTCAAAGTCGCCGATGACGCCAACAAGGCCGGCGAATCCAAGATCGCCCTGGCTTCCAGCAAGATCGACGACATGGTCAAGAAGCTCAATGCGCTCATGGAAGAGGTCAACAAGGTCAAGGAGCAGGGCGTGGTCGTGGCCGGTGCTGCCGGTGGCGCTGCTCCTGCCGCTGAAGGCGCGTCCGGCGGCGGAGATGCCCCCTCGACCGGTGGCGAGCCCGAGGCCGACTTCGGTTTCGGTTCCAATCCCTTCGCCGACAGCGAATGGTAGTATTGGTTTCCCCCTAGAGATGATCATTGGGCCCCCGCTTTGGCGGGGGCCTTTTTTTGGGCGTAGGGCTTACAAGATGTCTTGGATGAGCAAGGGAAGTGGACAAAAAAAATAGTGACAGGTAGAAATATGGAGATGTCGATTCACCTTTGAAAGTTGCATCTCCGTGTCGGCAGGGGAGACAGGCTTTCAGCTCAGGGATTGTTCCATGCGGAGAAATGAAAAAGAGTATTCCCGTCGAAGCCAGTCGGCCAGCAGTCTGCTGACTGTTCTAGCCGCTGTGGCGCTGGTGTTTTTGGCGGCGTATTGGCCTTTGACGGCCAGGGCCGGAGATGCCGAGGTGCTGCTTTTTCGCGGGGACGAGGACTATCCTCCGTATGAATTCTTGGAAAACGGCAAACCCACGGGCTTCAACGTGGAAATACTCCGAGCCGTCGCCAAGATCATGGGACTGAACGTGGACATTCGGCTTGGGCCTTGGAGCGAGGTCCGGGCGCAGGCGGAAGCAGACGAAATCGACGGTCTGACAGGGATGTATTATTCTCTGGATCGGGACAAGTTGATGGATTTTTCTGCGCCGCATTTACGGGTCTACCATTCCATTTTTACGATTGCCGGAACCGGGATCACAAATCTCGCCGACCTTCACGGGAAAACAATAATCGTGCAACGTGGCGATATCATGCATGATTACGCTTTGACCCTGTTCCCACCCGAAAGTGTCCTGGCAGTGCCTACCCAGGGTGACGCTTTGCGTATTCTGGAAATGAATCCCAAGGCGGTTGCCTTGCTGGCTACGTTGCAGGGTCTCTACAATGTGGAGCGGTATGGCCTGACAAACATCGTGACGGTGGGACCACCCATAGAACCTCGGGATTATTGTTTTGCCGTGCCGGAAGGTCGGGACGCCCTGCTTGCCCAGCTCAACGAAGGTTTGGCCATAGCCCGGCGCACGGGAGCCTACAGGGAAATATACGACAAATGGTTTGGCCGCTATGCGCCGCCAGGTTTTCTCGAACGTTGGGGCCTGCTGATTTTTGGCGGAGTCGCAGCGGTCATGGCATTGCTCGTCCTGGTTATTTTTTGGGGCTGGACTTTGCGCCGGACCGTGGCGTTACGCACGGCCGAATTGCGGCATGAACTTGCCGGCCGGGCCGAAGCGGAGTCCGCGCTGGAAAAAAGCGAGAAACGCTATCGCAGGTTGGTGGAGAACGCCGGCGATGCCTTTTTCCTTTCCGATACCTGGGGGAGGATTTTGGACGTGAACCAGGCCGCTTGCGACAGTCTTGGCTACTCTTCTGTCGAACTTCTCGGCATGAACATAGCCGATATCGGGCCGGATTATCGGCCGGAAATGCGGCGCTTCTGGATATCTCGCCTGGAGCAGGAACACCTCATGCTGGAGACACGCCTGCGCCGCAAAGATGGTGTGATCTTTCCTGTGGAGATCAAGGGTGTGGCCTTTGTGGAGGACGGTGAAACCCTGGTGTTCGGAATCGTACGCGACGTCACGATCCGCAAACGCATGGAAGAGGAACTGGTGCGCGCCCGCGACGAGGCCGAGGCCGCCAATCAGGCCAAAAGCCGATTCCTGGCGAACATGAGTCATGAGATACGTACGCCGCTCAACGGCATGATGGGCATGTTGCAATTGATACGCGAAACAAGCCTGAATAGCGAGCAGCAGGAATACGCGAACGAAGCGATTCAGTCTTGTGAACGTCTGACCCGGCTGCTTGGTGATGTCCTGGACATTTCGCGGATCGAATCCATGAAGATGCAGCTGCTTCTTGAACCGTTTGAGTTGGCCGAGGAAATGCGAACACTCGCAGTGCTTTTCGGGCCTTCCGCGCGCCAAAAAAGCCTGCGGCTCGAAGTGCAGATCGAGCCCGGCGGGCCAACGTGGTTTTTGGGGGATGCGCCCCGGTTGCAGCAGGTGCTCAGCAACCTTGTGGGTAACTCCCTGAAGTATACGGAGAAGGGGTCGATATCTGTGCGCGTCCGGGCGGCATTGCAGCCCGGGGGCAAGACGTGCCGGATTCATTTTCAGGTGTCGGATACGGGTCTGGGCATGTCCAAGGAAATGCTGCGGCGTTTGTACGAACCCTTTGCCCAGGAAGACATGCGCTATACCCGGCAATACCAGGGCGCGGGCCTGGGCCTGTCCATCGTCAAGAATCTTGTGGATTTGATGGGCGGGGAAATCCAGGTGCAAAGCGTCAAGGGGCAGGGCACCACTTTTGATTTGCAGATTCCCTTTGTGGTCACGGAGGCCCCAGCCGCGGTGGAAAGCACAGCAACCAACGAAACAGTTGACGTCACTCCGTTTCACCGGGTGCTTGTGGCCGAGGATGATCGGGTGAATCTGATCACCATTCGTCGTTTCCTGGAAAAGCGCGGCTTTGAGGTGGAGGGCGTCGGCAATGGCCAGGCTGCCTTGGACCTGCTGCGGAAAAAGAATTTTGACGTGATTTTCATGGATATTCAAATGCCGGTCATGGACGGTTTGGAAGCGACAAGGAGAATCAGGTCCGATCCGGAGTTCGCGGACAAAACAGGAATCCCCATCGTGGCCCTGACGGCCTATGCCATGGAGGGGGACCGTGAGCGGTTCATGGCCGAGGGCATGAATGGATATTTGGCCAAGCCAGTGTCCATGGAGGACCTTTTGGCGCTCCTGGAACGGCTTGGGCACAGCTGACCCTCGGGTGAGAGGCTGTTTGTGTGAAGAGTGGCTACGTTTTTTGTCGGGCAGGAAAAAGCCGCTCCATGTCGCCCAATGACGGGCTTCCTGGAGCGGCTTTGTTGTGGGGCTCTTGTGAGCGTCTGTCGGCCTGTTATTCCACTGTCACGCTCTTGGCCAGGTTGCGCGGCTGGTCTACGTCCTTGCCCAGGTAGTCCGCCACTTCGTAGGCGAAGAGCTGAAGCGCGGGCAGGGCCAGGAACGTGGCCAGGGGGCCATGGGCGCGGGGCACGTCCCAGCGGCAACTTACGTCCAGATCGAGGCCCACATTGGTCAGGGCGATGATCTCGCCGCTGCGGGCCTGGACCTCCACGAGGTTGGATTTGACCTTGGGAAAGAGGTCGTCGTCCAGGGCAATGGCGAAGGTCGGGAATTTGGGGTCGATGAGCGCGATGGGGCCGTGCTTCATTTCGCCCGCCGCATAACCCTCGGCGTGGATGTAGGAGATTTCCTTGAGCTTGAGCGCACCTTCCAGGGCCAGTGGGTAGTAAAGTCCGCGTCCGAGATACAGGAAGCTGTGCACGTCCGAATACTGCCGGGCCAGGTCCGTGGCCTTGTCGCGCAGGGCGGGCAGGGTGGATTCCAGCAGGTCGGGCAGGTTGCGCAGGCCGTGCAGGGTGTCGCGGTAGGTTTTGGCATTGAGTTTGCCGCTCTTTTTGCCCCAGTGCAGGGTCAGCAGAAGCAGGGCCGTGAGCTGGGAGCACATGGCCTTGGTCGAGGCCACGCTGATTTCCGGTCCGGCCTGGGTGTAAAGCACATAGTCGGACTCGCGGGCCACGGATGATCCCACCACGTTGCACAGGCCCAGCACTTTGAGCCCCTGGGCGCGGGCCATCTTGATGCCGGCCAGGGTGTCGGCGGTCTCGCCGGATTGGGAAATGGCAATGACCAGGGTG
This sequence comes from Desulfovibrionaceae bacterium, assembly GCA_036541255.1. Taxonomy (GTDB): domain Bacteria; phylum Desulfobacterota; class Desulfovibrionia; order Desulfovibrionales; family Desulfovibrionaceae; genus Paucidesulfovibrio. Next base: position 4,422 of record JAZHDD010000048.1, read on the forward strand.
TCCGGATCCAGGATCGGGTCCCGGTAGCGGAATTCCGAGGCGATCTCCACCTGGACCGGGATGCGTGCCCACTGTTCCAGCAGGTACATGCCCCAGAGCCCGGCATGGAACGAGGTGCCGCAGGCCACGATATGGATGCGTTTGGGGATGCCATCGAGGCAGTCCAGTTCGCTGAGCCGGACCTCGTCCAACTCCGTGCCCAGACGGCCGCAGAGGCAGTCGCGGATGACCTTGGGCTGCTCGAAGATCTCCTTGATCATGAAATGCTTGTGGCCGCCCTTCTGGGCCGCCTGCACATCCCAGGTGATGGTGTCCACCTTCTTGTCCACAGGGGAGAGGTCCTTGACCCGCAGCACCTGCCAGGACGAGGAGTCGATGCGCACCAGCTCGCCGTCTTCCAGGAAGACCACGTCGCGGGTGTAGGGCAGGAAGGCCGGGATGTCCGAGGCCACGAAGTTCTCGCCCGTGCCCACGCCCAGGACCAGCGGGCTGGAAACGCGCGCCGCGTGGATCACGCCGGGATTCTGGGAATCGAAGAGCGCAATGGCGTACGCGCCTTCCACGCGGTTCAGGGCCTTGGACAAGGCCTTGAGCACGTCGCCTTCCTCGTCCAGGCAGCGGGAAATGAGGTTCAGGAGCACTTCCGAATCGGTTTCGGAACGGAAGGTGTAGCCCTGGGCCAGCAGCTCTTGCTTGATTTCCTGGTAGTTCTCGATGATGCCGTTGTGGATCAGGGCCAGTCGGCCCGCATTGTCCACATGGGGATGGGCGTTGGGCTCGTTGGGCTCGCCGTGCGTGGCCCAGCGGGTGTGCCCGATGCCCGAGGTGGCGTTGAAAACGTTTTCCTTGGCGAGCTTCTTGTCCAACTCGCAGAGCTTGCCCTTGGCCTTGATGACCTTGAGCCCATCCGTATCCAGGAAGCCGACTCCGGCGGAGTCGTAGCCCCGGTATTCAAGTCTTCTCAATCCTTCGACAAGAACGGGAACGGCCGGACGATGGCCGCAATATCCGATGATTCCGCACATGGTGTTTCTCCGGTTGCACTGCTTGGGTGGCGCTGTGGCGCTCCCGATTCATAGGGGCAGTGGCCGGACAAATCAAGTGCCGGTATTTGCTGCTCCCTGGGAGGAAATGGTTTGCCTGAGCCAATTCAGGAGGCGTTCAGAGGCCTTGCCGTCGTGTTCGGCAAACGCCAGTTTGGCGATTTCGCGGCGTTTTTCCGCATGGCTGTCCTCTCCGGCGCATATGGCGCGCACGGCCTGCATCAGGGATTGCTGATCGCGGCATTTGGGGCCGGGCGTGATCCAGTCGTAGTCGAATTGGAGTTCGCGGTTGCGCCGGGTGTAGTCGTCCCAATCGTAGGGAAAAAATAACTGGGGCCGGTCCAGAAGCAGATGGTCGGTGAAGATGGAGGAGTAGTCCGTGATCATGAAACGGAACAAGGGCATGAGCGGGTACACGTCCAGATGGTTCGGGCAGTGCAGGATGTTGGTCAGGCCCAGCCCCTGGTAGAGATTACTGAAGCTGTGCATCTTGATCATCAGGGCCGCGCCCGCCTCGCCCAGCTCCCGGTCCAGAAGCCGCAGGTCCAGGGCGCCCTGGCTCACGAAATCCTGGCCGTCGTCGCGGAACGTGGGCACGAACAACCCCAGGACCTTTTCCTTGCCGAGCTTTTTGCAGGCCCGGTAAAGCTCCGGGTCGGAACAGACCAGGTCCTCGCGCGTGGGCATGCGGAAAAATACGTCGTTGCGCGGGTAGCCCGCCTCCACGATTTCCCGCGCGCCAAAGGACGTGGCAAAGAGGTGTTCCGTGTAGAAGGGCGAGGTGGAAAGCACGGCGTCGTACCCGGAATACATGCGCCGCAGATAGTCACGCCGTTCCGGGCTGAGGTCCACGCCGGACTCGGCCTCCAGGAATCCGATCTTCTTGAAGCCCACCCCGTGCCAGAGCTGCACGATGCGCGCGCCCTCCATGACCGGCTCCAGGAGCGAATCCTTGAAGTGGAAATCATCCACGACCACGGTGGCGGCAGAAGCCAGCCGCGTCACGGACCCGCCTTCGGGGTACAGTTCGCAGGGCAGGCCCGCGATCTTGAGTTCCTTGGCCACGCCCGGATTGGTGGTCACGAAGAAGCAGTCCAGCTCGGGCGCGTGTTTGCGGCAGTGCAGGAAGAAGTATTTGGCGTTGCCGCCGAACTGGCCGCTGCCGCGCCCGATAAAGGCCACGGTGGCGGGCTGTTTGGGCGTGAGTTCGCGCACGCGGCGCAGCAGCTCCAGGGATTGGGCGTCGATGGGCATGGCCGGTTTCCGCCTCAACCGCCCAGGGCCTTGGATTTTCTGCGCACGTCCACCACTGTGCCGGAAAAGCCCGCAAAAAGTGTCTTGATGGTGGCTTCGGCCACTTCCTGGGCCGTGAGCAGGGATTCGGGCGGCTCGTGGCCGAAGTTCTCGAAGCGCATGGGCGTGGCCGTGCGTTCCGGGTTGATGGCATTGATGCGCACGCCCTGGGGCGCGGCTTCCTCGGCCACGCCCTGCACCAGGTTAACGATGGCGGCCTTGGACGACGAATAGACCGTGTACAGGCCGCGTCCGCGCGTGAACGAGCTGGAAGTGAACAGGGCCAGGGCCCCGCGCGTGGCTTCCAGGTGGGGCAGGGCCGCGCGCACCACATTGATGGAGCCCAGGTAGTTCACGGCGATCTCCCGCTCGATGTCCGCGGGGTCGCGGTCCACAAGGCGGCCCGAGCGCAGCACCCCGGCCGTGTTGACCACGGCGTCGATGTGCCCTTCGGCCTCCAGGACCGATGCCAGGGCGCGCTCCACGGCTGCCGCGTCGGACACGTCGCAGCCCGTGGATGCGGAAAAACCGTGCATGCGGCCATCGTATTCGCGGCCCATCTCCATGACGGCCTTGCCGATGCCCTTGCTGGCGCCGAAGACCACGACCACCTTGCCAGCGATGCGTTTCAGAGGCGGGCCGTTTTCCAGGGCCGAGGAATTGACCTGGAATATCTTGTCCGCAAGGAACAGGTCCTCGGGATAGGTGACCTTGATGTTCTTTTCCTCGCCACGCACCACAAAGATATCGCCCAGCTCGTAGCGCAGGATCAGTTTGCAGTCGTCCGTGACCTTGCAGTCCGGGTCGGACATGGACAGCTCGTGCGCCTTGCGGATCACGTCCAGCCGGAAGCCTTGGGGCGTCTGGCCCCGGCGCAGGGCCGCGCGGTCCGGGATGTCGCGGATGAATTCTTCCTTGTCCACGGCCACGATGGTGTCCACGGCGGGCACGGCCACGTCCACGGCGGGGTGGCGGCCCAGGGCCGTGATGGTCTCGCTGATGATGCGGCGGCTCACAAAGGGCCGCACCGCGTCGTGCATGAGCACGTAGGCGTCCTTTTCGGGCACGGCGTTGATGCCCGCCCAGGAGCTGTCCTTGCGCGTGGACCCGCCGTTGAGGATCTTGGTGACCTTGGGCACGGGGTTCTTGAGCAGCAACTCTTCCAGATAGAGGCGGTCCTTGGCCGAGACCACGATGAAGATTTCATGGATGCCGGGATGCCCCTGAAATACGGCCAGAGTGTGCTCGATGACGGTGCGTCCCGCCAGCTTGAGGAATTGTTTGGGCGTGGAAAAGCCCATGCGCTCGCCGCTGCCTGCGGCCAGGATTACGGCGTAGGTCTTGGGTGCGTAGGAACTGGGTGTGCTCGGATCGGGCTGCATCAGGTGCCTCCTGCAATCGCCGCTGCTGGCCGGGAGGGTTGTCCGGGCGAGCTGGTGGCGAACCAGATAAATGACGTTCTCTCTCAATTGGGCGTCAAAATAACGGTCTTTCCCGCATGGTCGCCGGTTTCGACCTTCCCTGTTTCAGGAAAGAGAATATGCCGACGACGGTTCCGCATCCGGCCTTGCAAGCCGCGCCAAGCTTGGCATTTCTGCCGGATCTCGGCGCAGGTAGGAGAACGGTCCTGCCTGTTGTGGGACAGCGTTTTCCGGGCCGCGGAACAGGGCAGGCACACCTGCCCCGAGAAGACATTGCAAAAGTCGGACCTGAAACGACCTTTGCCCGCAATCGAGTTCAGTCCGCGATATCTTTCAGAAAAGCGGGCCACTGCCGCAGTAGCAGGGCCAGGGCCTTGCCCCGGTGCGAACGGGCGTTCTTCTGTTCCGGGGCCATTTCCGCGGCGGTGATGCCCAGTTCCGGATCGAAAAAGATAGGGTCGTAGCCGAAGCCGCTCTTGCCTGCGTAGCCGTGGGCGATACGGCCTTCCCAGGAGGCCTGGGCATGGATGGCCTGCCCCGAGGGCGAGGCCGCATACATGCAGCAGATGAAGCGGGCCGTACGCTGTTCATCAGGCACGTTTTGCAGTTCGTGCAACAGCTTGGCATTGTTGGCATCGCTGTCACCGTGCTCGCCCGCATAGCGGGCCGAATACACGCCGGGTGCGCCATTCAGGGCGTCTACGGCCAGCCCGGAATCATCGGCCACGGCGGGCAGGCCCGTGAGTTTGGCCACGGCCTGGGCTTTGATGCGGGCGTTTTCCAGGAAGGTCTCGCCGGTTTCGGGGATGTCTTCGATCTCGGGGAATTGGTCCAGTCCCTTGACCTCGACGCCGAGGTTCTGGAGCAGAGCGGAGAATTCGCGGATCTTGCCTTGGTTGCGGGTCGCCAGGACAACGGCTTTCAAGCGGCCTCCTCGGTTGCGGTGCGGGATGGGCAGACAGGCACGGTGCCCCGGTTTACCCGCTCACCTCGCTTTGCGCAACCGCGAGCAGGGGCGGCAAAAGCAGAGTGGCGATGGTGCCCACATTTTCGCGGCTGGTCAGTTCCACGTCGCCGCCGATGTCGTCCATGATCTTGCGGATCATGGCCAGCCCAAGTCCCGCGCCTTTGCCCTTGGTGCTGAAGAAGGGGTTGAAGACCCGGCTGAGTATCTCGGAGGGAATGCCCGTGCCCGTATCTTCCACGCTGACCACGATACGGTCCTGGCGCAGGGTGGTGCGCAGAGTCAGGGTGCCGCCGTTGGGCATGGCTTCCAGAGAGTTCTTGATCAGGTTGATGATGCACTGCTTGATGGGGTCCGGGTCGGCCATGGCCTTGGGCAGGTTTTCATAGGGCTCGAAGAGTATGTTCACGTTCTGGGCGCGGGCACCGATGCCCAGCACTTCCAAGGCTTCCGAGGCGATGCGGTTCACGTCGCAGAGGCCCTGGCGCTGCTCCGTGGGCCGTGTGAAATTGAGCAGGCTCTTGAGTATCTCGTCCAGCCTGCGCGATTCTTCCAGGATGATGGCCAGCTTTTCGCGCGAGGACTCGTCCAGGGCTTCGCTGCGCAGCAGCGAGTTGGCGAACCCGGAAATGGCGAAGAGCGGGTTGCGTATCTCATGGGCGATGTAGGTGGAGAGTTCGCCGATGGAGGCCAGCTTTTCGGACTGCTGCAAGCGGTTCTCCATTTCGGTGCGGCTGGTGATGTCCCTGCGCATGATCACCACGCGGTTCAGTTGGTTCTGCTCGAAGATGGGATAGCTGTAAACGCGGTAGTAGTGCATGCGTCCGAAGGGGTCCACGCTGGTGCCCAGGGCCTCGGCCGCCTCTTTGGTTTCCAGGGTCCGCTCAAAGGGATCGGGGCAGGTCAGCTTGCCGCCCCGGCAGTGGATTTCCATGTTCTCGAAGGCCTCGCGCCAATGGCGGCCCACCAATTCGCGCTTTTCCAATCCGGTGCGCTGGCAGGCCGAGCGGTTGGCATTGAGCACCATGCCTTCGTAATCCAGAAAGAGCAGGTCCTCGTTGAGCTGGTCGATGATGGCCCGGAGCATGTTTTGGGTGGTGAGCAGGTCGATCTGGCAGGCCGCCCACATTTGTTCCGTGGAAAGCAGGTGCAGGAAAAAGCTGGCTGCGGCGCGTTCCACAAGGATGACGTGGGAAGGCAGGTCGCGGCGCAGGGTCTTGAGCAGTTTGGGCAGGCCGCTGGTTTCCACGAGCAGATTGATTTCCGGATGCATGTAGAGCATTTCGCGGAAGGTGGGATAGACCGGAATGCCCAGCTCCGGGGGCGTCTGGGACGGCTCGTCGCGGGGCAGGGCCGCGGCCACGAGATTGACGCGCGCGAGCGAGGCCTGACTCATGCCCGATCGCAGCATGGCCAGGAAGGATGCCAGCGAGGCTTGATCGCCGACCACTCCGATGAGGTAGGGTGGTTCCGGGGAAGTCATATTGTGATCCATGGGGCCTCCACGCTCGGGAAATATTTGCTCAGTATACGTCATGCCGGGAGGAGCGCAAGCCCCGACGAATGATAACGGGGGGAGGCTTTTCAGCCGGTCCGCTTTGGGGTAGGGCTGCCCCATGAACAAACATCCTCTTCGCGTGCATACTCTCAGCCTGGGCTGCCCCAAGAACCTCGTGGACACGGAACGCCTGCTGGGCAGTCTTGGGTCGGCCACGCAGGCCGTGGATACGCCCGAACAGGCCGATCTCGTGCTTATCAACACCTGCGGCTTCATCGCCCCGGCTGTGGAGGAATCCGTGGACGCCGTGCTGGACGCCGTGGAAGCCCTGCGCGAACTGGACCCCCGGCCGGTGCTGGCCGTGGCGGGCTGCCTGGTCAGCCGTTATGGCGAGGCTTTGCGCCAGGAAATGCCCGAGGTGGATATCTGGCTGAACACCCGCGAGCTGGCGCGCTGGCCCGGACTGGTGCGAGCGGCTCTGGGCCGCGAGGCTGATCCGGCCCTGCCGCGCCGTTTGTCCACGGGTCCTGCCTTCGCCTACCTCAAGATCGGCGAAGGCTGCTCCCACCGCTGCGCCTTCTGTACCATCCCGGACATCCGTGGACCGCACGTCAGCTTCGGTATGGACGAACTGGCCGCTGAAGCGGCAGTCTTGCTGGGCCAGGGCGTGCCCGAGCTGGTGGTGGTGGGCCAGGACGTGACCGCCTACGGCAGCGACCAGGACGACGGCCGGAGCCTGCGCGGCCTGCTGGAGCGGCTCCTGCCCCTGCCGGGCCTGGAGTGGCTGCGGCTGATGTATCTGTATCCCGCGGGTCTGACCGAGGAGCTGCTTTCGTTCCTGGCCCAGGCCGGGCCGCCCCTGCTGCCCTATTTCGACATTCCCTTGCAGCACGCCCATCCCGACGTGCTGCGCTCCATGGGCCGTCCGTTCGCGCGCGACCCGCGCAAGGTTCTGGACCGGGTGCGCGGCTATTTTCCGGACGCGGTGCTGCGCACCAGCATCATTGTGGGCTATCCGGGGGAGACCGACGCGTATTTCCGGACGCTCTGCGATTTTGTGCGTGAGACGCGCTTCCAGAATCTGGGCGTGTTCGCCTATCAGGCCGAGGAAGGCACGCCTGCGGCCCTGTTGCCCGATCCCGTGGAAGAGGCGGTCAAGGAGGAGCGCCGCGCCGCGCTCATGGAAATCCAGGCGGAAATCAGCGCGGAATATCTGGCAGGCTTCGCGGGCCGGACCCTGGATGTGCTTGTGGAGGCCCCGCACGAGGAATGGCCGGGCCTGTACACGGGCCGGGCCTGGTTTCAGGCGCCGGAAGTGGACGGGCTGGTCTATGTCAGTTCCGATCCGGACGCGCCTCTTGTTCCGGGACGCATGGTCCTCGCCGAAATCCAGGAGGCCCACGCCTACGATCTGACCGCGCTGGTCTGAGACCGAATCGGCGGAAAATAAAAAAGCCCGGCATCCAGAAAGGAATGCCGGGCTTTTTTGCGCTGTTTGAAATGTGTCAACCGCCCAGGCTGTTCAACTCCTCCAGCCGCGCCTCCACTTCTTCCCAGCGCGCAAAGGCTTCTTCCAGGGACGTTTCCAACTTGGCCAGCCCTTCCTGGGCCGCGCGCATCTCTTCCGGCGGACGCTTATAGAACTCCGGGTCGGACAGCCGCGCTCCGGCCTTCTCGATTTCCCGTTCCATGGTTTCGATACGGCTGGGCAGCTCGACCTGCTCCCGGAGCAATTCGTCCAGCTCGCGCTGTTCCTTGAAGGTCAACTTGCGCGGCTTGTCGCTTGCCTGAGCCTGCGGCTTGGGTTTCTGTTCCGTAGCGCTGCGCCCCTGTTTGGGCTTGGAATCGGTAGGCGCGGGCCGCTGGCGCAGCCAATCGTCGTACCCGCCCACGTACTCGCGCACCAGCCCGTCGCCTTCCAGGGAAACGGTGCCTGTGACCACGTTGTTCAAAAAGGCGCGGTCGTGGCTGACCAGGATCACGGTGCCGGGATATTCCAGGAGCCGCTCTTCGAGCAGGTCCAGGGTCTCGGCGTCCAGGTCGTTGGTAGGTTCGTCCATGATCAGCAGGTTGGAGGGCCGGGTAAAGAGCCGGGCCAGAAGCAGGCGGTTGCGTTCGCCGCCCGAGAGCACGCTCACCGGGGCGTTGGCCCGATCCGGCGCAAAAAGGAAGTCCTTGAGGTAGCCCATGACGTGCCGGGTTGCGCCGTTTACGGTGATCATGTCGTTGCCGTCCGCGATGCTGTCGCGCACGCTGCGTGCCGGGTCGAGCTGTTCCCGGTGCTGGTCGAAATAGGCGATTTCCAGGTTCGTACCCAGGCGCACCCGGCCCGTGTCCGGTGCGAGTTTACCCAGCAGAACCTGGAGCAGCGTGGTCTTGCCCGCGCCGTTGGGCCCTATGAGCCCGATCCTGTCACCGCGCATCACGGTCAGGTTCAGGTCCCGGAAGACCGCACCGGATGAGTCCCCGTTTCTTTCGCTCTCGGGCCAGGCATAGGAAACGTCCTCGGCGTGGATGACCATCTTGCCGGAGCGTTCCGCCTCCTGGACCACGATTTTGGCGCTGCCGAGCCGTTCGCGGCGCTTGCCGCGCTCCTCGCGCAGCTTCTTCAGTTCGCGCACCCGGCCTTCGTTGCGCGTGCGCCGGGCCTTGATGCCCTGGCGTATCCAGACTTCCTCGCGGGCCAGCTTTTTATCGAATTCGGCCCGATTCTTTTCCTCCACGGCGAGCTGGGCGTCCTTGCGGTCCAGAAAGGTTTCGTAGTCGCAGGACCAGTCCGCAAGGTGGCCGCGGTCCAGTTCGATGATGCGCGTGGCGATGCGGCGCAGAAACATGCGGTCGTGGGTGATGAAGACCAGGGTCTTGACGTGCCGCAGCAGGAATTCCTCAAGCCAGGCAATGGAGTCGATGTCCAGATGGTTGGTGGGTTCGTCCAGCAGCAGCACGTCGGGTTCGCCCGCCAGGGCGCGGGCCAGCAGGGCCCGGCGCTTGAGGCCGCCGGAAAGTGCCTCGAAGCGTGCTTCCGGGTCCAGACTCAGGCGGGAGATGGCCGAGTCGATCACGGGCAGGGCTTCCCATCCGCCATGCTGCTCCAGGCGCGCTTCAATTTCGGCCAGCCGGGCCACTGCCTGGGGCGCGCCCGAGGCCGCCTCGGTCCCGGCATGGTGGTATTCGGCCAGAATGGCGCCCAGTTTTCCCAGGCCCTGGGTCACGACTTCGTAGACCGTGCCCGTGAGCACCTCGGGCACTTTTTGGGACAGCCGGGCCACGCTCACGCCCGAGGAGCGCACCACTTGGCCGTCGTCCGGAACAAGGTCGCCCGAAAGCAGCCGCAGCAGGGTGGATTTGCCCTCGCCGTTGCGGCCCATGATGCAGACTCGCTGCCCTTCCTCTATCTGAAAGGAAATGTGGTCCAGCAGCAGGGGGCCGCCAAAGGACATGGTCAGGTTGGTTGCGCTGAGAAGTGCCATGGCGTGAGTCGTATTCTGGCGCGACTGTCTGGTCAAGGCCCGGCTTTGGTGTGGACAAGGGCCAGCCGGAAGCTTTTTCTGGGCGGGGCAAAGAAAAAGGCGGCCCGCAGGCCGCCTCTGATGTCCTTTTCGGCAGTTATTTCGGTTCGATGATTTCAAGGCCGCCCATATAGGGGCGCAGCACCTCGGGCACGACCAGGGAGCCGTCCTTTTGCTGGTAGTTTTCCATCACGGCCACCAGGGTGCGGCCCACGGCCAGGCCCGAACCGTTCAGGGTGTGCACGAAGGGCTTTTTCTTGGAGCCTTCGGCCTGGAATTTGATGTTGGCGCGCCGGGCCTGGAAATCCTCGCAGTTTGAACAGGAGGAAATCTCGCGGTATTTGTCCTGGCCGGGCAGCCAGACTTCCAGATCGTAGGTCTTGGTCGCGGAAAAGCCGATGTCGCCGGTGCAGAGCGCAATGACCCGGTAGGGCAGGTCCAGGCGCTGCAAAATCTTTTCGGCCTGGGCGGTCATCTGTTCCAGCACCTCGTAGGAATTGTCCGGATGCGCGAAATAGACCATTTCCACCTTGTGGAACTGGTGCAGCCGGATCAGGCCTTTGGTGTCCTTGCCATAAGAACCCGCCTCGGAACGGAAGCAGGGCGTGTAGGCGCAGAAGCCCTTGGGCAGGTCCGCCTCGTTCATGACCTCGCCCGCATAGATGTTGGTCAGGGGCACCTCGGCTGTGGGGATGAGGAAGAAATCCTTGTCCGGCAGGTGGAAGAGGTCTTCGGCGAACTTGGGCAGCTGGCCCGTGCCCTGCATTGTGGCCCGGTTGACCATGTACGGGGGCACGGTCTCGATGAGGTTGTGTTCGCTGACGTGCACGTCGAGCATGTACATGGCCAGGGCGCGTTCCATACGGGCCAGGGCCGCGAAGGACAGGGCAAAGCGGGAGCCCGCCAGCTTGGCTGCGCGCTCGAAATCGAGCAGGCCCAGGTCCGCGCCCAGCTCCCAATGCTCCTTGACCGGGAAATCAAAGTTGCGGGGCGTACCCCAGCGGCGGATTTCCGGATTGTCCTCCTCGCCTTTGCCCAGGGGGGTGGACTCGTGGAGCAGGTTCGGGCAGCCCAACAACCAAGTGTTTTCCAATTCCTCGACCTCGGCCAGCTGGACATCCAGGGCCTTGATCTGCTCGCCCATGCCCGCGGTGCGCGCAATGAGTTCGGAAGCGTCCTGCTTGGCGCGTTTGATCTGGGCGATGGTGGCGGAGACCTGATTGCGTTCGGCCTTGAGCGTTTCGACCTCCTGGGTCAGGGATCGGCGCTTCTCGTCCAGGGCGGAGAATTCGCCCACGTCCAGCTTGGAATTGCGTTTGTTCAGCGCTTCCTGCACGGCGTCGAGATGGCTTCTCACGAACTTCAGATCCAGCATGGTCTTCTCCTCACAAAAAATATGTTTCGTTCCCCGGAGCACCTACCGGATTTTGTTCCGGGAAGCAAAGGTCTTCAGAAGGCCGGAAGCGTTCAGGGGTCCAGTCCGGCGTTCTTGTTCCCGGCCCGGGCCCAGAGCAGGGCGCAGACTCCCGCGGCCAGCCCCAGCCCGGCAAGGCTGCCGGTCCAAAAAATACCCAGGGCCACGACAGAAGCCAGGCCGGCCACAAATGCCTCCAGGCGCTTGCGACGGTCCCAGGGTTTGTTGACCCAGACCACTTCCGCACGGATCAGGCGCAGGAGCCAGGCCGGGTGCGTGGGCGGAGCCAGCCGGAAATCGAGCAGGCCCGAACCGATCAGAATGAGGCCTATCCAGGCCAGAGTCTGGCTCCGCAGCCAGAGCGCAAGGCAGAGCAGACCGAGGCCCAGAGCCTGGGCCGACCAGTTCCAGAGATTCTGATGCCGCCTCCAGGCCGCGGCAAAAAAGGATGGTTCATACTGCATGCGCTTATTTTGTAGGTCGTGGTCTCGGCAATTGCAACACTGCTTCAGGGTTGGTATGGTGCTGCATAGGCGAGGTACGTATGCAAACCGATTTGGTTATGGACACGGCAGCGGAACTGGGCGCAATCCTGCGTGAAAAACAATGGCGGCTGGCAACTGCGGAATCCTGCACGGGCGGGCTGATTGCGGCGGCCTGCACCGAGGCGCCCGGAAGCTCGGACTGGTATGCCGGTTCCGTCGTGGCATATTCCAACAATGTGAAGATGACCCTGCTCGGAGTGGCTGGCGACCTGCTGACCCGCGTGGGCGCGGTCAGCGAGGAAGTGGTTTCGATCATGGCTCCGGCCGTGCTGACCACCATCGGCGCGCATGTTTCCGTGGCTGTTTCCGGCATTGCCGGGCCTGACGGCGGAACCGAAGACAAGCCCGTGGGCACGGTCTGGATGGCCTGGGCCAACTGCATGGGCGATTTGCGTGCTGAAATCTTCCATTTTGAAGGCGACAGACAATCCGTGCGCGAACAGGCCGTGATGGCGGCCCTGGACGGCCTCAAGGGCTTTCTGCGCTAACCCCCTTCCCTGGACATCCCCATGCCGCGTTGCTTCGTGGGCCTGCCCCTGCCTTCCTCCTGTCAGGAGGTCATGCGGGAATTGATTCGCTCCCTGGAGCGCGGGCCCGCGTTGTCGGCCTCTGGCGTGCGCGTTTCCTGGACGCGTCAAGGCAACGGCCATCTTACGCTCCAGTTTCTGGGCGAGGTGTCCGAGGTCAAGGCTATGGAGGTGCGTGCGGCCTTGGCCGGGGTTTCTTTTTCGCGTTTCACGTTGCAGGTCGCAGGCGGCGGGTTTTTCCCGGACGCCAGGCAACCTCGCGTGGTCTGGTCCGGAGTGGAGCAAGGCGCGGACGATTGCGCCGGTCTGGCCCATGCCGTGCAGCCCGCGCTCCAGCCGCTGGGCTTTGCCCCGGAACGGCGGCCGTTTCACGCCCATCTGACCTTGGGTCGCGTCCGGCAGCAGGGGCGTGTGGATTGGCTCGGAGTGCAGGAGCAAATCGCAGCCTGGCAATGGCCGGAAATCACGCTGGACCGGTTCGTGCTGTTCCAATCCGTGCTTGAGCCGCAGGGGCCGACCTATGAACGGTTGGCGGAATATTTCTGACAAGGATTGGAAGACTACTGCAAAAAAGGCCGCATCCTTTGGGACGCGGCCTTTTTTGTCGGCTCGAGGGCGGGGGGGCCGCCTAGACCAGGTAGTCCCCCCGGTTGAACTTGAACTCTTCGGTTCTGGCCAGAACTTCCAGCTCGTTGACAATGCCTTGCAGGCCCGGCTGCGCAGCAGCCAGCGACTTGAGCCCGTCCACGTTGTCCCGCATATCCTGCAGGGCAGCATGGGCCTCGCGCAGGCCTGCGCCGTCCGGAGCCACGCTGCCGAGCTTGGCGGCGTAGGCTTCGACCTGGCCGAGCACCTGCTCCACCTGGGCCGCAGCCTGGGTAGAATCAACGCTCTGGACCTGCTGGACTGCGGTGACGTTCAGCAGCGGGTTCAGCCCGAGTGGAGCCACAGGCATTGCCCCGGAGGACTGCTGAGTCTTGCCGCTCTTGGCCACTTCCCTGCTGAGCAGGTCGCCGAAGCCCTTGTCCACCTGCCTGGCCTTGTCCGCCTGAGCCTGTTGCCCTTGGCGTACGCCCTCGATCTGTTCAGGATGGATCTTCATCGTTTTCTCCTCATCCTGGGGTTTGCCGGGATGTTGCAAGGAGTTTGCCAACGGGGTTGATGTCGTAACATGCCGTAATAACTATGTCTGAGAAAGTCCGTGCACGGAAGTTTTTTCCGGACGGGCAGTCCGGCTCCCCGCCGTTGTCCCCCAATGATACGCCAAGGCGGCAAACCCTGCAAATCCTCCTCCTCGAGAGGAAAATCATGGCCGACGTTCCCTGTCTGTGCTAATCCATAACTCAAGTATTGAAAGCGGTTGCACCAAGGAGGACCTAATGGCTGAAATCAAGAAGATTCTCTGCGCTGTGGATTTTTCCGAGCATAGCGCCAGCGTGGCCGATTATGCCCAGACATTGGCCACGGCTTTGAACGCTGAAATCGTGTGCATGTACGTGGCTCCGAGCCTGAGCCAGTACGTCGGCTTCAAGGTCCCGGCCAGCTCCATCGACGAGTTTGTGGGCGAGATCGTGAGTGGGGCCGAGTCCACCATGGAAGATTTCCTGACCAAGCATTTCGAGGGCATCAAGACCACGGGCAAGGTCTCCACGGGCTATGCGGCCGAGGAAATGCTGACCCTGGCCGAAGAGGAAGGCGTGGATATGATCGTCATGGGCACCCATGGCCGCAAGGGCATTGACCGCATTCTGTTCGGCTCCGTGGCCGAAAAGGTGGTCAAGTCCGCCAAGTGCCCGGTCGTCACCATCCGTCCCGCATAGCGGGAGGCATGGACTCGGCGGACGGGCTGGCAGCGTACCGCCGCGCCGGGATCGGTATGTCACGTTCGACTCGCGGAATTGGCGCGTCCGCATCAGGCATGGCCGAAGCGGGCCGAGCCTACAGACTTTACGCTGGCCTGGAAAGGCTATACAAAAAACGGCCCCCTTGGGCCGTTTTTTTCATTGCCAAGCCGTCGAGAGGAATCATGAGCAGAGAACGAGTGCGTGAGCGCATCAAAGACTTCAAGCCGTACAAGCCCGGTCTGACCCTGGAGGACATCCGGGAGAAATACGGCGTCAGCAGCGTCATCAAGCTGGCCAGCAACGAAAACCCTCTGGGCGCTTCGCCCCTGGTGCTCAAGGCGCTGGGCCGCCATGCCGCCGAAGTCTTCCGTTACCCGCAGAATCATACGCCGCGCCTGACCGCGGCCCTGGCCGAACGGCTGGGCGTTGCCGAGGACATGGTCGTGGTGGGCAACGGGTCGGACGAGATCATCGACATGCTCTTCCGGGTCGTGGCTGAGCCGGGCCAGGACAACGTGCTCTGCTACGAGCACAGCTTCAGCATGTACCGCATGTGCGCGGCCCTGTGCGGCCTGGGCTATCGCGAATTGCCGCGTGCCCAGGGCCTGCGCTTGCCCCTGAAGGCTCTGGCCGAGGCTGCGGACAAGGACACGGCCCTGGTCATCGTGACCAGCCCGGACAATCCCACGGGACTTGCCGCCACGGCCAACGAGCTGGCCGCCCTGTCCCGCGCTCTGCCCGAGGGCGCGCTCCTTGTGGTGGACGGCGCCTATGCCGAATTCGCCCGGCCCGAAGAGGAGTACGAGTTGGCCGGGCGCTTGGGCGAACTGGGCAACGTGGTGTTGCTGCGCACTTTTTCCAAGGCCTACGGTTTGGCCGGGATGCGCCTGGGCTACGGCGTGATGCCGTCCTGGCTGGCTTCCTACATGCGCCGCGCGCGCATTCCGTTCACGGTCAACCTCCTGGCCGAGGAAGCCGGACTGGCCGCCCTGGCCGACGAGGTGTTCCAGGCCGAGACCCTGCGCGTGGTGCTCGAGGGCCGGGCCTATCTGGCCGAGCGCCTGACCGCCCTGGGCTGCGAGGTCACCCCGTCCCAGGCCAACTTCCTGATGTTCCGTCCGCCCGCGCCCGCCGAGGAAGTGTTCGAAGGCCTGCTGCAGCGGGGCATCATCGTGCGGCCCTTGAAGAGCTTCGGCCTGCCGGACCACATCCGCGTGAACATGGGTACGGAGCAGGAAAATCAAGCTTTTGTGCGGGCCCTGGAGGAATTGCTGTGAGCGGCCACCTGCTCGTGACCCTGGACGGTCCGGCCGGCGTGGGCAAGTCGAGCATGGCTCAGGAGTTGGCCGAGGCCCTGAAGATCCCTTACCTGGATACCGGCGCCATGTTCCGCAGCGTGGCCTGGAAATTGGGCCAGGGATCATGGGAGTGGGACGAGGCGCGGCTGGCCAAGGCCCTGTCCAGCCTGGAGTTCCGGCTGCACGGTTCAGGCGCGGCGTCGAGCCTGAGCCTCAACGGCGTGGCCGTTGGCCAGGAGATTCGCACCGAGACAGTGGGGCTGTGGGGTTCGAATCTGGCCAAATTGCCCGTGGTCCGCGATTTTCTGAAAAGGGCGCAGCAGGACGTGGGCAAGGCCTCGCCCCTGGTAGCCGAGGGCCGGGACATGGGCAGCGTGGTGTTTCCCGAGGCCCGGGTGAAGTTTTTCCTGGATGCGGATGTGAACGTGCGGGCCAAACGGCGTTTCGATCAGCTGCGCGAGCAGGGCAAGAGCCCGGATCTGGCCGAACTGACCGAAAGCATCCGCGTGCGCGACGAGCAGGACCGCAACCGTGCTGTCGCGCCCCTGAAGCCTGCGCCCGACGCCCGGATCGTGGATACGTCGCAATTGGACAAGGCCCAGGTGGCGGCCCTGCTGCTTGAGGCCGTGCGCGAACGCCTCTGATTGTTCGTTTCGTATTGCCGCTGGCCGTAAAAAAAGGGAACCTTTCCGGGTTCCCTTTTTTTACGGATTGCATCCGTTGCTTCAGGCGTTTTGCGCCAGCACGGTCACGCCGCGCGCGCTGTTGCCGTTCATGGTGGTGAATGTTTGTTCCCGCCATGCCAATTCGGAAAAATCCGCAAGCAGTTCCCGGAGCCGTTCGGGTGCGAAATGCCGCATGGTGGCCCCTTCGGGCAGGTTGAACACCCCAAGGGGCAAACCCTGGGCAACAAAGCGCGCATAGCGGGCCTGGTTGCGCTCGTCCGCGCCCAGCAAAAAATCGTTGACCAGCAGCAGGCCGCCGGGCCGCAGCACGCGTCGAACTTCGTGCAGCAGCGCTTCCAGGTCTGCATCACGGGGCAGGCAGGTGAGCACGGCCAGGAGCAGCACCGCATCGAACGCATGGTCCGCAAAGGGGATGGCCCGGCCCGGACAGGATTGCAGGTTCAGGTCCGGCCACTGGGCGCGGCCCCGTTCGATCATGGCGGTGGACGAATCCAGCCCCACGGTGTTGGCAAAGCCCGCGTCGTGCAGCGTGCGCAGGGCCCGTCCATAGCCGCAGCCGTAGTCCAGGATGCGGGCTTCCGGTTGCAAGCGGGGCAGGAGCAGGTCCAGGGGCAGGGGCGTGGTGAAGTTCTTTTCCGGAGCCACGCGATTCCAATAGCGGCGCTGGTCCGATCCTGGTGTGGCTGTCTGGGGCTCTTTGCTCATGGTCGCATGCTCATTTTGACGTAGTAAAGCCCGCTGCCGCGTTGCACGCGGAGCAGCAGGGTCTGTTGGAGGCGGTAATACAGAAAGGCCGTGGCCACGTCCTTGGGCTCGCGGATGGTCACGTTACCGATGCGGTGCAGCACGTCGCCGGTCTGGAGGCCGAGTTGGGCAGCGGGGCTGTCCGGCAGGACCAGGGCCACACGCGCGCCGCCCCGTGCCAGGGCGGCAGGATCTGCCTGGAAGCCCCAGAGCCTTTCGGCCAGGGCCATGGCCCGTTCCAGATTCAGAGCCTGGGGCCGCATGGCCACGGAATATTCGCCGCCCTGGCGCATGATGCGCAGGCGCAGGGATTCGCTTTGGGTGTGGTTGCGCAGCAGGTCGAGGTAACTGCGCCGGTCCACAACGGGATTGCCGTTGAGGTTCAGGACGACGTCGCCGGGCCGGATGCCCGCCTTGTCCGCCGGGGTGTCCCGGTACACTTCCGTGACCAGCAGGCCGTCGAGGGAATCCAGGCCGAGGGCGTTGGCGGCCTGGGGGTCCAGGTCCGCGCCGAACATGCCGAGCCAGATCGGGGCCACGTAGCCGGTGACGAGCAGCTCGTCCACGGCGCGCCGGGCCTTGTTGATGGGAATGGCGAAGCCTATGCCTTCGCCCTGGGCCAGTATGGCGGTGTTGATGCCGATGAGCTGGCCCAGGATGTTCAGCAGGGGACCGCCCGAGTTGCCCGGGTTGATGGGGGCGTCGGTCTGGATGAAATCAGTGAAGGTGCCGGCCTTGCTCTTCAGGGAACGGCCCAGGGCCGAGATCACGCCCGTGGTCACGGTGTGGGCGTAGCCAAAGGGGTTGCCGATGGCGATGACGGGTTCGCCGATGAGGATGTCCGAGGAATCGCCCATCTCTATTTCCGGCAGGTTGCGGGCGTTCTGGAGCTTGAGCACGGCCAAGTCGAAATCCGGGTCCGAGCCTAGCAGTTCGGCCTGGAATTCCCGCCCGTCCAGCAGGCGTACCTGGATGGCCGAGGCCCCGGCAATGACGTGGGCATTGGTCAGCACCAGGGCCTTGTCCCCGTCGATGATCACTCCCGAGCCCATGCTGCCGTTCTGGCCGCCCGGATTGGGCCGCCGCCCGAAGCGCAGATTGCCCCGTTCGGGCTTGGTGGCCGTGATGTTCACGACGGCCGGGGCCGAGGCTTCCACGGCGCGCACCACGGGCGTGCGGCGCAGGCTTTCCGAGCCGGGCTCGTCGTGCAGAGCCTGGGCCGGGCCGGCAAAAAGGATCAGCAGGGCCAAAGCAACGGCGGTTGCGGACCAGCGCGGACTAACGGGCATTGCGGCCTCCCTGGGCCATGGCCCGCAAGCGGGCGATGCGTTCCTCCACGGGCGGGTGGGTGCTGAACAGCCCGGCAATGCCGCCACCGGAAAGAGGATTGATGATGAACATGTTTTCCGTGGCCGGGTTGCCCTGGAGCGGCACGCGTTGCGAGGTGTCGTGCAGCTTGGCCAGGGCCGAGGCCAGGGACAGGGGCTGGCCGGAGATGCGCGCCCCGGCCTCGTCGGCCAGGTATTCGCGCGAACGGGAAATGGCCATCTGAATGAGCATGGCCGCAATGGGTGCGAGAATGGAGAGCAGCAGAGCGGCCAGGGGATTGCCGCCCCGGTTGTTGTCGCTGCCCGTGCCGCCGAAGAACGCGGCGAAACGCAGCATGTTGGCCACGAACATGATGGCTGTTGCCAGCACCGCGGCCACGGATTGGATCAGGATGTCCCGGTTGGCCACGTGGCCTATTTCATGGGCCAGTACGCCGCGCAATTCGTCGGTCTTGAGGATGCGCAGGATGCCGCTGGTCACGGCCACGACAGCGTTCTCGGGATTGCGTCCCGTGGCAAAGGCGTTGGGCGATTCCTGCGGGATCAGGGCCACGCGGGGCTTGGGAATGCCTGCGTTGCGGGCCAGATCCTCGACCAGGGCGTGCAGTTCCGGAGCGTCGTTTTCGGAAAGTTCCTTGGCCCGGTACATGCGCAGGACAATTTTGTCCGAGTACCAGTAGCTGAAGAAGTTCATGCCCAGGGCGAGCAACAGCGCGAACATCAGCCCGGCCCGGCCGCCCATGGCCGCGCCCAGGAAAAGGATGATCGCGGAAAGCGCCGCAAGGAGAACAAGGGTTTTGATTTGGCTCGTCATCTGCCGACCTCGTGCAAAGGGGTGGGGGAAAGCCAGTGAAAGATAGCGCCGGATCGCCCGGAGTCAAGAGCGTCTGGGGGGTGTTAATCCACCAGAATGCTGCGCGCGTCCGGCTCTTTGCGGCCGACGCCCACATTCAGCAGGCCGTTCTTGAGCTTGGCGGAAATGCGTTCCGGGTCCGCGTCCGAAGGCAGGGCAAAGGTGCGCGAAAAAGGACCGTAGGAGAGTTCCAGGGCATAATATTCCCCCTGGCTTTGCGGAAAGGGCCGCTCCCCGGAAACGTGCAGGATGCCTTCGTGGACTTCGACCCGCACATGGTCGAGACCCACACCGGCCAGCTCAACGCGGAAAATATAACCGTCCGCGCATTCAAAGACGTCCGCGGCCGGGGACCAGACATAGCCTCTGGACGGATCGCAACCCGCAGCCTCCTCGGAGCGGAGCCTCTCCAGGGTTTCTTCGGTGTCGCCGAGATGGACCCAGGGTTTCCAGTTGCGTTTGCCCATGTCGTTCTCGCGGAATACGGAGCTTGTCTTGGGACCGGCTCCGGGGTACAAAATGTCGTTGCCACCCGTGCATACCTTTTTTTTTGCAACCTGGAAAGGAGTCTCCGTGCGCACCAAGACCATGAAGTTTGAGCCGTTGCGGCCCGGTGATACCGCCATTCAGACCTTGGGACCCGCCAAATTCGTCTCGCCTCTGGAATTGGACCGCTATATATCTGACGGCGATTCCATTTTTGTGGAAGTCTATCGGGACGCCCGCTATTGCGCTCCTGGGGAAAAGGGGCCGGAGCCCGTGACCTTCGAGCACGCCGGGCCGAGAAAAAAGTTGTTTTTTGACCCGGGCAAGACCAAGTGCGCAGTGGTGACCTGCGGCGGGCTTTGCCCCGGCCTGAACAACGTGATCCGCTCCATCGTGCTGGAAGCCTTTCATTTCTACAACGTCCCCGCCGTGTTCGGCGTGAAATACGGGTTGGCCGGATTTATCCCGGAACATGGGCACAATTTCGAGGAGCTGACTCCGGAGAGCGTGCGGGACATCCACGAATTCGGCGGCACCATGCTCGGCTCCTCGCGCGGGCCGCAGGAGCCCGAAGAGATCGTGGACGCCCTGGAGCGCATGAACATCGGCATCTTGTTCATGATCGGCGGAGACGGCACCATGCATGCCGCGTCCAAGGTCGTGGAGGAGGTCACCCGGCGCAAGGCCCGCATCGCCGTGGTCGGTGTGCCCAAGACCATTGACAACGACATCAGCTTCGTGGCCAAGACCTTTGGCTTTGACACTGCCGTGGCCAAGGCCACGGAGGCCATCCGCTGCGCGCATACCGAGGCGCTGGGCGCGCCCAACGGCATCGGCGTGGTCAAACTCATGGGCCGCAATGCCGGATTCATCGCGGCCGAGGCCTGCCTGGCCCTGCGCGACGTGAATTTCGTGCTTGTGCCTGAGGAGCCGTTCGACCTGCACGGCGACAAGGGTTTTCTCGCGGCCTTGAAAAAGCGGCTCGTCAGCCGCCAGCACGCGGTCATTGTCCTGGCAGAAGGCGCGGGGCAGAATCTCTTCAACGAGGTGCTCGGCACGGACGCGTCGGGCAACCAGCGCCTGGGAGACATCGGCACGCTGCTCAGCTCAGAGATCAAGACGTTCTTCAAGAAAGAGGGCATGGAGATCACCCTCAAATACATCGATCCCAGCTATATCATCCGTTCGGTCCCGGCCAATGCCGCGGACGGCATCTATTGCGGCTTTCTCGGTTCCCATTCCGTGCATGCGGCCATGAGCGGCCGTACCGGTATGGTGGTCAGCAAGTGGAACGGCCGATTTGTGCACATTCCCTTCTCGCTCATCACCCGCAGCAAAAAGAGCATCAACACGCATTCCAATTACTGGCGCGCAGTGCTCGAAGCCACGGGACAGCCCCGGAGCCTGGTCAACAAATAACCGCTGCCGGGCCGTTTCTCTGCGCGGGCTGCCTGTCTCTCTTCGGCGGGAACGGCCCGCGTACTTTTTTTACAGAACAATCGTATCCCAAGGCTTTTTCTTGCCGGGAATAGCCGATATGCGCTATGCTTTTGGATAGAAATAGGAATGATAATTCTTATTGATTTTTTCTTGTCGTTTGATATCGTCCGGAAAATCAAGACAAGACAAGGCAATAACAAAGGGGGTTTAGGATATGGACGTTATTATGTTGTCCAGGTTGCAGTTTGCCGCTGCCACCATGTTCCACTTCATTTTTGTGCCGCTGACGCTCGGCATCTCGATTCTCATCGCGGTCATGGAAACCATGTATGTCCGCTCCGGGAACGAGGTGTACAAACGCATGGCCAAGTTCTGGGGCCACATTTTTCTGATCAACTTCGCCGTGGGCGTGGTCACGGGCATCACGCTCGAATTCCAGTTCGGTACCAACTGGTCGCGCTACTCTACCTACGTGGGCGACATCTTCGGCTCGCTCCTGGCCATCGAGGCCACGGCGGCCTTCTTCCTGGAATCGACCTTTGTGGCGGTCTGGGCCTTCGGCTGGAAAAAGCTTTCCCCGAAGATGCACTGTGTCGCGGCTTGGCTGGTGGCCGGCGGCGGCAACCTGTCCGCGGTCTGGATTCTCATCGCCAACGGCTTCATGCAGAACCCGCTGGGCTACAAGATAGTGGAAGGACCTGCCGGACCCAAGGCCGAACTGGTCGATTTCTGGGCGGTGCTCTTCAATCCCTTTGCCTGGAACGAGTTCGTGCACACCATTGCCGCGTCCATCGCCTTGGGTGCGTTCTTTGTCTTGGGCGTCAGCGCCTGGCACCTGGCGCGCAAGAACGAGCGGGATCTGTTCCGCCGCTCCTTCCGCATCGCCGCCGGGTTTGCCCTGATCTCCTCGCTGGTTGTGGCCGGACAGGGGCACTTGCACGGCAACCATGTGGCTGAAATCCAGCCCGCCAAGCTGGCGGCCATGGAAGCCCATTTCGAGACCCAGGCCAACGCGCCCATGTATCTTTTGCAGATTCCCGGCGAAAAGGAGAACGCCCTGGAGGCGCTGCCCATTCCCTCGCTGCTTTCCTTCCTGGCCTTCAACGATCCCGACGCCGTGGTCAAGGGACTCAACGACTTTCCTGAGGACGAGCGGCCGCCCGTGGTCATCACTTTCCTGAGTTTCCGCATCATGGTCGGCATCGGCACGCTGATGATTCTTGTGGCGGGTCTGGCCTGGCTCAAGCGCAACGCCATCGACGACCAGAAGCTGCTGCTCCGGGCGTTGCCATTCATGATTCCGCTGCCCTACATCGCCATCCAGGCGGGTTGGGTCGTGGCCGAGGTGGGACGCCAGCCCTGGATCGTGTATGGCCTGATGCGCACTTCGGACGCGGTCTCGCCGGTGCAGCCCGGACAGGTGGGCACCTCTCTGGCGGCAATGGTCCTGATCTACATGCTTCTCGGCGCCGCAGGCATTTTCCTGATGGCTCGCGCCGCCAAGAAGGGACCGGCCCAGGCCTAACCTCGCACGGCGAACACAAGGAGATAAGCAATGCTTGAAAGCACGCATCTGTATCTGGCGAGCACCTGGTTCATTTTGTGGGGCGTCCTGTGGGCCATGTATTTTGCCCTGGACGGTTTCGATCTCGGCGTGGGGACGCTCCTGCCGTTCCTGGCCAAGACCGAAGAGGAAAAACGGATCATGCTCAACTCTGTCGGCCCGTTCTGGGACGGCAACGAGGTTTGGCTGATTTCGGCGGGCGGCGTGACCTTTGCGGCCTTCCCCTTTGCCTATGCTGTCATGTTCAGCTGGCTGTATACGCCGCTTTTGCTGCTGCTCTTCGCGTTGATCCTACGCGGCGTGTCCTTTGAGTTCCGCAGCAAGATCGACAGCCCCGGCTGGAAAAAGGTTTGGGATACCTGCCAATTCCTGGGCAGCGTCCTGCCGTCCATCCTGCTGGGCGTGGCCTTTGCCAATATCTTCCAGGGACTGCCCTTCAACGCGGACTACGTGAATCCGGGCGGCACCCTGGAACTGCTCAACCCCTACGGCCTTGCCGGAGGCGTGCTCTTCCTGGTCATCTTCATGACCCACGGCGCGCTCTGGCTGGCCATCCGTACCGAGGGCGCGCTTCAGGCCCGCGCGATCAAGACCGCCAACACCCTGTGGCCCGCGCTGCTCGTGCTGGTTCTGGTTTTCCTGGCCTGGAGCTGGTTCGGCACCAAGCTCTTCAATAACTACCTGCGCTACCCCGCGCTGTTTCTGGTATTGGCCCTGCCCGTGGCCGGGCTGTTGGCCATGAAGGTTTTCATGGCTGCGGAAAAGTGGTGGAAGGCGTGGTTCGCCTCCTTTGCGTTCATTATCGGCACCACGCTTTTTGCCGTGACAGGCCTGTTCCCGTCCCTGATGCCGGCCAGCCCGAATCCGCAGTTCAGCATCACCATCCACAACTCGGCTTCGTCCGAGCTGACTCTGTCCATCATGCTGGGCGTGGCCCTGGTTTTTGTGCCCCTGGTCATCGCCTATCAGGCCTGGGCTTATAAGACCTTTGCGTCTGCGCCTGTGGGCGAGGACGATATGGAGTACTAGCCTCTCCTCGGATTTGACATAAAAAAACGCGGACCAGGAAATCTTTCTGGTCCGCGTTTTCGTGTGCGTCGTGCAGGGGATCAGTAGCGTCCGAGCTTGAGCTTGCCGTCGGCCAGTTCGTCCCAATCCTTGCCGTCTTCGGATGTGAGCTTCACGGCCAGGACCTTGACGTCGTAGTAGTTGCCCTTGCCGCCGGAACAGGGCGGCAGATAGGCTCCGGCTCCGTGGCCCCACTGGGTGCCCCTGTGGGCACGGATGGAATAGAAGCCCTCGGGCAGGTCAAACGTCTGGCCCGAAGCCGAGGGCACGGTCACAGCCGTGGTGCCGGGCGGGATGCGAAAACCGAGTATACCGTGGCCGCCGTTGCTCATCTTGGTGAAGGTCTTGTCGCCGTACTTGAAGATCAGGGCATCCGCCTGAGGCGGTATGCCCTCAACGCGGATGCTCGGCGTGGAACCGACACCGCCAAAGGATTTGCACCATTGGCCCTGCGGCACGGCCTTGCCGTCCCAGGCCGGATCGGCAAAGGACAGTTGCAGGTCCTCGGCCAGGACCGGTCCCGAACAGAGGACCAGGGCCAAAAGAAGAAACACGCTTTTTCTGAACATGCAGGCCTCCTTTGCGCACCCATGGGGCGCACCTTGTCCCCCTATACGGGAAATGCGCAACGGTGGGCAAGTATAGACGAAAGGAGAAGGACTAGACGAATTGGGCTGCGGCATGCGCGGAAGCCCAGGCCCAGTGCAGGTTGTAACCGCCGAGGCGGCCGGTCACGTCCAGGCTCTCGCCGATGACGAACAGTCCGGGCAGGTGTTCGGCCTGCATGGTTTTGGAGGATATCCGACGGGTATCCACGCCTCCGGCCGTCACTTCGGCCTTGTCCATGCCTTCGCTGCGCGGAGGGATCACGGTCCAGCTCTGCAGGTTTTGGGCGGCGCAGTCCATGTCGGTGTTGGAAAGTTCGCAGAGCGGGCGTTGCGCCAGTTCTTCCGGCACGAATTCGGCGGCTACGCGGGCCGGAAGCAGCGTGGCCAGATGGTTGCGCAGCAGCGTCTTGCGGTTGCGTCCCTGCCGCAACAGTTCGCCCAGGTCCAGTCCGGGCAGGAGGTCGATCTCCACGGGTGTTCCCCGTTCCCAATGCAGGCTGAGTTGCAGCACGGCCGGACCGCTCAGGCCGCGGTGCGTGAAAAGCAGGTCGTCCCGCACCTCGGTCCGGCCCGAGCGTAGCTGCGCGGGCAGGCTGACGCCGGCCAGGGAGCAGCAGCGCGCCTTGTCCTTGCCGGACAGGAGCAAGGGTACCAGGGCTGGTCGGGGCGGTATGATTTTCAGCCCGAAATCCTTGGCCAGGCGCAAGCCCAGGTCCGTGGCTCCGGCCGAGGGCCAGGACGGGCCGCCCAGGGCCAGAACCAGGCTTGCCGCGCTCCAGGAGCCCGCGTTCGTATCCACCTGAAAGAGTTGTCCGTCATGTTGGACCGAGCGTATCTCCGTGCGCAGGTGCAGGCGCGCACCGGCTCGGGTGCAGGCTGTTTCCAGCGCCTTGGCCAGGGCGGGCGCTCCCTGGGCGCAAAACAGCTGGCCGGGATTTTTTTCCTCGTAGCCCAACCCCAATTCCGCAAACAGGGCCACGGCGTCCCAGGGCGTGAACCGGGTCAGGGCCGAGGTCGCGAAGTGCGGATTTTCGGAAAGATAGTCTGCGGGGCCTGCGTCCAGGTGGGTGAAATTGCATCGGCCGCCGCCGGAAATGCGCAGCTTGCGCGCGGCCACCGGGCCGTGGTCCAGGATATCGACATGGCGTCCGCGTTGCGCCGCGAGCAGGCCGCAGCACAGGCCGGCTGCTCCTGCGCCCAGAATAAGGACATCGCAATGGAACATGCCGCGGGCGTACGCCAAGCCCTGCTGCCTGTCCAGAACTATTCCCTTCGGCATCGGAATCTGATAGAGGGGCGAAAAGGCCTGTTTTGCAGCAGAGAAGGAGGAAGGTATGGACTTTTTCTGGTTTTTCACCGGTCTGATCATGACCATGGCCGTGATCGGCTTCATCAAGTGTTCCAGCCTGGAAGACTAGGCAATACGCCTGTCCGTCACGAGAAAAACGGCCCTTCGGGGCCGTTTTCTTTGTTTGCCTAAGGAAGCAGCCTCTGCTGGAGCAGGAATTCCGCCAGGGCCTCGGCCACCACGGCATGGGCGTCAGCGTTCCAGTGCGCGTCGTGGGCATGGGAAAAGGGCCTGGGATGCCGGACATACTCTCCGAAAAAGACCGGATGCAGGTCCAGGAAGGGCAGGTCCATTTCCGCGCCGAGGCTGCGGACCAGCTTGTTCAGGCGCAGGGCCCCCGTGTCGTAATCCAGGACATGGGTCGATTCCGCCTCGATGATCACCCGCACCCCGTCCATGACCAGCACGGGCTGGAAGCCGTGCTTCAGGCTCAGATCCCGGAACGAGGCCAGCAGGGCGCGTGCGACCGCGACAAGATTCGGGTCCAGTTCGCGTGCGCCGATCTCCTGGAGCGAGACATTGGCCTGATAGCCGTTTTGTTGTTCTTCGTCGCCGAGCACGGCCTTGCGCAGCAGCGAAAAGGAAAATCCCCGGCGCACGGACAGATAGCGCCAGGTGGCGGACTCCCTGAGCGGCTCGTACCAGGAAGGAGCCCAGGGAGCCGGAGGGATTTCCCCGCGCACGACGCCGTCCCGCGCGTCCAGCTTGAAAAAGGCGCTGGTGTAGGCTCCGGGCTTGAAGCCATACGATTCGGCAAAGTCGTTGTGCACAAGGTTGAGCACGACCACATCCGGCGCATAGGCCAGGACTTCGTTGCGTAACATATAAAGGTATTGTGACAGGGGCGCGCCGCCGATGCCGAAACGGTAGACCTCGACGCCGCTGCCGAGCCGCTGCTCCAGCAATTCGCAGAAGCTGCGGTCATGGTCCACCTGCAAAGCTTCCACATAGGAATCGCCGATGACGGCTACGCGGGTCATGCCCGGCGTTTTTTCGTGGGCATAGGCGTCATGCCCGGAATTCCAGCCCTGGGCATTGATGCGAAAGCGGGCGGCGATCTCGTCGCGTACACGGTAAAGGCCCGTGTCCCCGGGCACGCGGCGTACCACGCCGTTTTGCTCGGAGGTGCGCGGCAGGTCCGAAGCCCGGAGCAGGAGCCGGAACACGCCGAACTCCAACAGGAGAGCGGCGAAAAGCAGGCTGGCCAGCACCAGTCCCAGGTTGGCGGCAAGCGTCTTGTGTTTACGGAGCACAGCGGTTCCTCGGGCTTGAGATGCGCTGTTGTAGCTGATAGCTTCGGTTTTTCCAAGTCAACAAGAGCCCGGCGGAGGATTCATGCGCATACTCTCGTGGAACGTGAACGGTTTTCGGGCCGTGCTCAAGAAGGGTTTTCCCGACTGGCTGGAGACCTGCGGCGCGGACGCGGTCATGCTTCAGGAAACCAAGGCGCACCCGGATCAGATCGAACCGGAATACCGCGAACCTGCGGGCTGGCACAGCTACTGGAACTGGTCCCGCGTCAAGAAGGGCTATTCCGGCACCGCAACGTTTTTACGCAAGCCGCCCCTGGTCCACGACATCAGCCTGCCGGGAGAACGCTTCCAGGGCGAGGGGCGCGTACAGCGCTTTGAGTTCGAACGCTTCCACCTGCTGAATATCTATTTTCCCAACGGCCAGATGAGCGATGAACGCCTGGCCTTCAAAATGGATTTCTACGACGCGTTTTTGGACTATGCCCAGCAATTGCGACGCACCAAGCCCGTGGTGGTGGGCGGCGACTTCAATACCGCGCACAAGGAAATCGACCTCAAGAATCCCAAAGCCAATGCGGAGCGTTCCGGTTTTCTGCCCATGGAGCGCGCCTGGATCGACCGGTTTCTTGCCGCCGGGTATGTGGACACGTTCCGCATGTTCGACGAGGGGCCGGGCAACTATTCCTGGTGGTCGTACCGGTTCAATGCCCGCGCCAACAATGCCGGGTGGCGCATCGACTATTTCTTCGTTTCCGAGGAACTCCGTCCCCTGGTCCAAAAGGCCTGGATCGACCCGGAGATTTTCGGCTCGGACCACTGCCCCATCGGCGTGGAGATAGCGGACTAGACGCGGCTTCGGGCTGTGCGCCATGTTTGCGATGGCAAAGAAAGACCGCCCTGGAGGCGGTCTTTCTTTGCGACGAACGGACCGGCGAGAAAAGACGAAGTGCAGCATATTCAGCAAAAGTCAGGGGAAAGGTGGGGATTGAGAACATAAAACCGACTGGTTTTAATATCTTGTGGGCGCGGGGTTGCGTTTTACGCCATTTTGCCTTATTTCTGTTCAGTATTTTTAATATATTGATTTTATTCACTTTTTTGGAGGGGTTTTCAATGCATTCTCTTTTCCCGCGGCTGCTGCTCCCGCTCGTCCTGTTTCTGCTCCAATGCGCCCCGGCCTTTGCCGGGGATTCGTCTTTGGGGCCCGGCAATGCCGAAATATACGGCTTCTGGACCCTTGTCCCGCCCCTGGTAGCCATTTCCCTGGCCTTTATCACCAAGAACGTGATTCTTTCCCTGTTCATCGGCGTGTTTTCCGGCACGTTCATGCTCGAAGCCAAGGGCTTTGAAATCTACAACGGCTTTGTACACGGCTTTTTGCGCCTGACGGGCGAAATCCTTTCCTCCCTGGCGGATCCCTGGAACGCGGGCATCGTGTTGCAGTGCTTGGCCATTGGCGGACTCATCGCCCTGGTCTCGCGCATGGGCGGCGCAAAAGCCATTGCCGAGGCCCTGGCCCGCAAGGCCAAAACTCCGCGCAGCTCCCAGTTCGTGACCTGGGTGCTGGGCCTGCTCATCTTCTTCGACGATTATGCCAACTCGCTCACTGTTGGTCCGATCATGCGCCCGGTCACGGACCGCATGCGTGTTTCCCGCGAAAAGCTGGCCTTCATCATCGACGCCACTGCCGCGCCCATCGCGGGCATCGCCCTGATCTCCACCTGGGTGGCCTACGAGATCGGCCTGATCCGCGACGGCTTCGTGAGCATCGGCATTGAGACCAACGCCTACGGCGTGTTCGTGGAAACCATTCCCTACCGTTTCTACAACATTTTCATCCTGGTCTTCATCCTGGCCACCATCTTCCTGCTGCGCGAATTCGGCCCCATGCATACGGCGGAACGCCGAGCCCGCACCACGGGCAAGCTGCTGGACGACAACGCCAAGCCCATGATCGCGGACGAGGCCACGGGCCTGGAACCCGAACCGGACGTTCGCCTGAGCATCTGGAATGCCATCATCCCCATCGGTACGCTCATTCTCGCCGCCTTCCTTGGATTCTACTTCAACGGCTACAACGGCATCATGGGCGGCGAGGACGCCGATCTGATCGCACTGCTGAAGGATTCACCCATGAGCTTCACGGCCATCCGCGAAGCGTTCGGCGCTTCCGATGCCTCGGTGGTGCTCTTCCAGGCTGCGCTTATCGCGGGCATCGTGGCCATGACCATGGGGGTGACCAAGCGCATTTTCACCGTGGAAAAGGCCCTGGGAATCTGGGTGCAGGGCGTGAAGTCCCTGAACATCACCGCCGTGATCCTGCTGCTGGCCTGGTCCCTTTCCGGCGTGATCAAGGAACTGGGCACCGCCTCCTACCTGGTGGCTGTGCTGTCGGAGGCCATTCCGAGCTGGCTGCTGCCGAGCATCATCTTCGTGCTGGGCTCGTTGATCTCCTTTGCCACGGGCACCTCCTACGGCACCATGGGCATTCTCATGCCCCTGGCCATTCCCTTGGCCTTTGCCGTGGACCCCAGCCATGGCTACGTGGTGCTCAACGTGGGCGCGGTGCTCACGGGCGCGATTTTCGGCGACCACTGCTCGCCCATTTCGGACACGACCATCCTCTCGTCCATGGGCTCTGCCTGTGATCACATCGACCACACCAAGACCCAGCTGGCCTATGCCGTTGCCGTGGCGCTCATCTCCGTGTGCTTCGGCTACATCCCTGCCGCCTTGGGCATGCCCGTGCTGCTGGTGCTGCCCCTGGGCATTGCCGCGGTTTTCGTGACTGTGCGGCTGCTTGGGAAAAGAGTCTAGGAAGGCCCGGGGAGTGCCGACTCCCTTGCCTGTCGTATTGAAAGAGAAACAAACGCCCCCGGCAGAACGTGCCGGGGGCGTGTTTTTTATTCGGAAGCGGGAGCGATCGGTTTGGGCGCGCCCCCGTTAGGCGGAGCAACAGGCTGCTTCGCCACCAGCCAGCGCAGGAAAAGCTTGGTTTCGTCGGGATCAAGGAGGAATTGGGCCGTGCGGCAGAGGTAATTGACGTTCTGGGCAAAGGCCTTGGCCAGCCCCAGGGGGCTTTCAGGTGTCTGTTCGCCGTAGCGGTAGCCCGTATGGCCGATGCCGATGAGCACGAAGTTGACCTGGGCGCGGGAGATGGGCAGTCCCTGGGCGCGGCACCTGTCGCGTACGTTGCGGGACGTGCGGGTCAAACTGAAATCGTTTTCCGTCACTTCCTGGGCAATGGCTTCGAACAGGCCCTTGTAATGTTCGGGCAACAGATAGGGTGTGTCGGTCAGTTCATGGACCTTGCGCGCCAACGGGGCAAGGTCCGGATGCGTCGTGCCCATGGCGTCGAAAGATTCCGTGCTGTTGAAGTCGTGTCGGCCCGGGTCGTAGACATAACCGGGGAAGGTCCAGGAGATTTCCAGCGGATCCAGGTCGAGCTTGGCCAGCAGGGTGGAGAATTTGTCGTGACCGTACCAGTCCGTCGTGGGGGAAAAGTCGTCGGCGAGGGTGGTCTGAACTTCCTGGGCCAGCGGCGCAAAGGCCACGGGGAAGGGATATTCGGCCACCATGTCCCGCACGACACGCGCGGCTTCGATATAGAGCTTGTCCACGTCGAGAGCCGCCGGGGTGACCGGCTCTTCTTCGGATTTGCCGAATCCCAGCCCGCTGAGAATGAACCGTTCCCTGTCGATGAGATGCGTGCTGGCCGAAATATAGGCCAGCGAAGTGAAGCCCGTGGAGAGCACCGTGGTGATGCGGTCGTGTTCGCGCAGCTTGATGAGCACGGGCGTGAAGTCCGCGTCGCCGGACAGGATCAGGAATTCGTCGAAATGGATGGGGAAGTTCAGGGCTTCGATGATGTCCATGACGATGTGGATGTCCGTGCTGGTCTTGCCCCGCTGGGTCAGGGGCGGACAGTCGATGACATCAAAGGCCGCCTTGATGAAAAAGGGGCGGTATTCATGAAATGCCTGGGGATTGAGATAGCATTTGCGGTATAAAATCCTTCGCGGATGGTCTTGGCTCTTGGCCGGGCCGGTGGCGTGCCGGATGAGCCAGTTCAGCCATTGGCTGGGGTAGCGCGCAAACACATGCGCATATTCCGGGTCCATCTCCTGCAACGAAGAAAAAATGTTGTCGAAATCAAGGAAAAGCGCACTGCGCAATTGATCGGGCGGATAGGCCGGCATGGATGCTCCTCTCGGTGGTTGTCGATAAGGTGTATAGATACGGGTGTTTTTGCTTTTTGACAACGAGTGGAGCAAAAAAAAAGGCCCCGGCGGACCGGGGCCTTGGAAGGACGGAGTCGGCTAGAAATCGTAGCCGAAGGATTTCACCACGGCCTGGGTGCGTGCCGTGGACGCGTCCATCTGGGCGCGCAGGCGCTTTTTGTATTCCTCGAGGTCCAGGGGATTTTTGGCCACGCCGCAATCCATGGCGGCCTTGGCCACGGCCGGAGCCTCCCAGGTGAGCACGCGGGGGTCGAGGGCCTTGGGGATGATGTAGTCGATGCCGAATTCCAGCTTGTCCACGCCGTAGGCACGGCAGATTTCGGCCGGAACCGGTTCCTTGGCCAGGGCGGCCAGGGCTCTGGCTGCGGCGATTTTCATTTCTTCGTTGATGACCGTGGCGCGGCAGTCCAGTGCGCCGCGGAAGATGAAGGGGAAGCCGAGCACGTTGTTGATCTGGTTCGGATAATCCGAGCGGCCCGTGCCCATGATGGCGTCGGGGCGGGCGGCCTTGGCCACCTCATAGGTGATTTCCGGGTCCGGATTGGCGCAGGCGAAGATGATCGGGCTCGGGGCCATGGACTTGACCATGTCCGCATTGAGGATGTCCTTGACCGAGAGGCCCAGGAACGCGTCCGCGCCCTTGATGACTTCGGCCAGGGAACCGTGGTCCTTTTCCTGGGAGAAATAGACCTTTTCCGGGTTCAGCCCGGTGCGGCCCTTGTGCAGCAGGCCCTTGGAGTCGAACATGAAGATGTTTTTGCGCTGCACGCCCATGGATTCGTAGAACTTGGTGCAGGCCACTGCGCCCGCGCCCGCACCCGAGACCACCAGCTTGATGTCCTCGATTTTCTTGCCCGAGATTTCCAGGGCGTTGAGCAGGCCCGCGCCGGAAATGATGGCCGTGCCGTGCTGGTCGTCGTGGAAGACAGGGATGTTCATCTCTCGGATGAGGCGCTGTTCGATCTCAAAGCACTCGGGAGCCTTGATGTCCTCAAGGTTGATACCGCCGAAGGTGGGCTCCAGCATCTTGCAGAAGCGGATGATGTCTTCGGGGTCCTTGGCGTCGATGTTCAGGTCGTATACGTCCACGTCCGCGAAAATCTTGAAGAGCACGCCCTTGCCTTCCATGACGGGCTTGCCCGCGGCCGGGCCGATGTTGCCCAGGCCGAGCACGGCCGTGCCGTTGCTGACCACGGCCACGAGGTTGCCCTTGTTGGTGTACTCGTACACGCTTTCGGGGTCGGCGTGGATGGCGCGGCAGGCGTCGGCAACGCCCGGGGTATAGGCCATGGAAAGGTGTTTCTGGGTGGAGCAGGGCTTGATGGACATGACTTCCAGTTTGCCCTTGCGTTTGCCGGCATGGTATTTGAGAGCTTCTTCCTTGGTGTACAGCGCCATTATTTTGGGCCTCCGTTGAATGATTTGAGGATGCGGTGCGTTTGGGTTTCTGCGTAGTGTCGGAACCCGGTTTTCGTCAAGGGGGAACACCCCGTACAGGGAAAAGGGCCTGGTGCGTCCAGGCCCTTTTCCGTTGCTATGCCATGGCCAGTTTGGCCTCTCTGACGTTTTTGACCTTTTGGATGGCGTAGACGCCGATGCACACGCCGATGCCCAGCAGGTCGGTGAGGCGGTTCGGGTGGTAGCACATGAACGTCCCGGCCGCGAAGAGCAGCCATTCGTACCAGGTTGTCCGCCGTATCATGTAGCCCATGGTCAGCGAGGAAAAGGCGATGGTGCCGATTGTTGCGCTGCCGAAAGCCATGATGATGTCCAGGGGGGTGCCGTTCAAGAGGATTGCCGGTTCATAGGCGAAGAGGAAGGGCACCACGTAGAGCAGCTTGGCGAATTTGAACGAGGTCCAGCCTGTCTTCCAGGGATCGGAGCCTGCGATGGCCGCTCCTGCGTAGGCGGCCACGCAGACCGGCGGCGTGATGTTCGAGTCCTGGCTGAACCAGTAGACGATCATGTGCGCGGCGATGAGCCCGTAGGCGATCTGGCCGGGTGCTGCCTCTGGGTAGATGCCCGCGATGATGAACAGTTCGTTCAGAGCGGGCACCGCGAGCACGGCCGTGATCAGGTAGGACGCGGTCACGGGCACGCCCATGCCCAGCACCAGCGAGGCCAGGCCGATGAGCAGGATGGCCACGGGCAGCTGGAGCATGCCGGGCATGCTGGTGGCCATGGAGATGATGATGTCCGAGAAACGCAGGCCGATGCCGGTCTTGGCGATGGTGCCCACGATGATGCCGATGACGCCCACTGTGGCGCCGATGACCAGCGTGTTGCGTGCGCCGGTGACCGTGGCTTCCCAGATTTCCTTGAGGCCCATGCGGTGTTCGGGGTCGAACCAGGAGATGACCACGCAGCAGACCGTGGCCCAGAAGGCCGATGCAGCGGGCGAATAGCCCACGAGCATCATGGCCACGATGATCACCAGGGGCAGGGATTTGTACCAGTGCTTTTTGAAGATGTCCCAGGCGCGGGGAATTTCGGCATCCTCCAGGCCCTTGATGTTCATCTTTTTTGCTTCGAAGTGGATCATGGTCAGCACCGAGAGGAAGTAGAGAATGGCCGGGAACACGGCCATCTTCATGATCTCGACGTAGGGCGTGTTGGTCAGCTCGGCCATGAGAAAGCCGCCCGCGCCCATGATCGGGGGCATGAACATGCCGCCGATGGAGGCTGCCGGTTCAATGGCTCCAGCCACATGGGGCCGAAATCCGGCCCGTTTCATGAGCGGAATGGTGAACGCGCCCGTGGATACGGTGTTGGCGATGGCCGAGCCGGAGACCGAGCCGAAAAAGGCCGAAGCCACGACCGCGACCTTGGCCGGGCCGCCCGTGGTCTTGCCTGCCAGGGCCAAAGGCCAGTCGATGAAGAATTTGCCCACTCCAGACTTCTGCATGAAGGAGCCGAAGAAAATGAACAGGATCACGTAGGTCACGAGCACGTTGGCCATGATGCCGAATACGCCGTCCAGGGAGATGAACAGGGTGATGCCGATGTCGTGGATGGACAAGCCCCGGTGGGCCAGGGGGCCGGGGAAATAGGGGCCGAGATAGCCATAGACCAGGAAGAGCACCCCGGCCAGGGTCATGGACCAGCCGAGCACGCGGCGGCAGACCTCAAGGGAGATCAGCAGGCCCACGATGCTCACGGCCAGATCCAGCTCGGTTTCCGCGCCCATGCGGTAGCTGAGGTTCGGGAACTCCACGATCCAATAGCCCACGCAGCCCGTGGCCACGAGTGCCAGAATAATATCCAGGAGGGTGGGCCGCTCGCGGCTGGAGCGGGCCATCATGGGATAGCTCAGGAAGACCATTACGTAGGTCAAGAGGACGTAGATGCCGCGATAATAGTTGGTTGGAGTGGAGCGCACCCCGGCGTTGAAATAATAGAACGCGACCATTATGACGCCGAGCAGGCTGATGAACAGACCCCAATTGCCGCCGAGCTTGCGGGCGGCCTTGGAATCCTTTTCCATTATTTTCTTGAGCTGCGCCTTTTTTTCGGCGCTGAGCCCCTGATCTTCTTTTCTGATATCGGACATCATCCCTCCGCGATGGGGAGAACGATACTGTGATGGCGCAATGAAGCCGCCGCTCCCGAATGCCGGGCCGGGCGGGCGCTCTGCCGAAAAGAAGGAAGGCGCGGCGCGCCGCGCCTTCCTCGGTAATCGTTACTTCAGATTGTCCGGGATGGTCAGGCCCTTTTCCGTCCAGAACTTGATGGCGCCGGGATGCAGCGGCACGGAAACGCCCGCGATGCCGTTCTCGATGCTCATGTTCTTGGCTGCCTTGTGCGCGGTGACCATGTCCTTGAGGCCCTGCTCGGCATACACCGCGGTCAGGGAATCGTAGACCACGTCGTCGTCGACCTTGGCGCTGGCGCACCAGAGGGCCGAATCCTGGAAGGTCTTCACGACCGCTTCCTGGCCTTCATAGGTGCCGGCGGGGATTTCCACCGGGCTGTAGAAGGGGAACGCGTCGTAGAAGCCGGACTTCTCGGCGTCGGCGTTGAGGTCGAGCAGGATCACCGGGGTGCGGGTGGCCGCTTCGATGATGGAAGAGTTGGGGTAGCCAACAAGGACCCAGAAGGCGTCGATCTTGTTGTCGGAGAAGTCGGCTGCGGCCTGGGAATAACCCAGGTTGCGGGCTTCCATCTTTTCCCAGACGCCGATGTGCTTGAAGAAGCGCTCGGCGGAAAGGGCCGCGCCCGAGCCGGGGTTGCCCACGGCCACGATCTTGCCCTCGAGGTCGTATGCGGAGTTGATGCCGGAATCCTTGCGCACCACGAGCTGGGCGGGCGCGCCGTACAGGAAGGAGATGCCCCGGACGTTTTCATACTTGGTGGTGTCGTTGACCAGCAGGCCGGCCCGACCAAGATAGGCGTCGCCGGAATAGACGATGCCGAAGTCCACGGAAGCCTTGTCCAGGGTGCGCAGATTTTCCGCGGAACCGCCGGAGCCCTTGGGGGACATGTCCAGGTAATCGTAGGTGTGGGCGATGATGCTCGCCATTTTGTTGGCGAAGAAGTTGAATGTGCCACCGGTGGGGCCGCCGCCAAAGGCCAGGAATTGTTTGTCCTTCTTGGCCGGTGCAGCCTGCTCCGCAGTCTGCTCCACGGCCTGTTCCGCCTTGGGCTCAGCCTTTTTCTCTTCGCCGCCGCAGCCGGTCAGAGCTGCCAGTCCGAGCACCAGGGCCAGGACGAACACCAGGTTCAGAAACCGTTTCATGCCGAATCCTCCTTCCTCGCTCCGGGGTTTTTGATAACGCCCCCGGAAAAGACGTTTTGCATCAGGCTGCGGCCTCGCCGTGGCACAACGTCGCGTCACGGGGCTCCAGGCTCCGTCCTGTATGAGGGGAGCTCCAGCCTACCTCGTCTCTATAGCAAGGGGAAGGGGCGGAGGGAACGAGAGAGATACTGATTTTTGTGTAAGAAATTTACTTACACGAAAAGAAAGACGGTACGAACCGTCATCGGCGGAGAGGGATCCGGGAATGGCCGGACAATGATCGGACAGCTGTCCGGTTTTTTTTCGGATAAGATACTGTGCAGAAACGTGTTGCTGCCGAACCGGCCTAGAGCGGTTTTTGGAGCACGAATACGGTCTGCGTGTCGCTGATCTTGCCCGGACCGGTAATGCCGGGCGAACCGGGCAGCATGACCCCGGTGCAGCCGCAGGCCGCGCAGATGCGCCGGAATGACTCCGAGGAAAGGAAGGTCGAGTGGGAGAGGCACTGGATGTACCACCAATCCTTGAGCGGTTCGCGGACCCGGTCCACCCAGCCCGTGGTGCCGATGACGATGCCGCCGGGCCGGACCAGGGAGGTCAGGCGTTGCATCATGTCCACCGGATCGAGCAGGTGTTCGAAGACCTCGGTCAGGGTGATCAGTCCCAGGGAGCCGGGCCGGATGTCTTCCAGCTTGCGGAAGCGGTGCAGCATGTCCGGCAGCAGGCTTTTGCGGAACAGCTCGTCGTCAAAGGCCTGCGCCGCCTCCTTGAATTGGAGCGTCAGGTCCGTGGCGTAAGCGTTCATGTTGTTCTGCAGCATCATGTTGAAGCTCAGGCCTGCGCCGCAACCGAACACCAGCAGCTTGCTCTTGTTGTGCAGCCCGAACATCTGCATCAGGTTCACGGTCATGTAGAGTTCGCGAATGGCCCTGTTGATCACGTCCGCGCCCTTGTTCAATACGCCGGGCAATACGGTCTGGGCCTGCTGCTCCTCGGTGAGCAGGTCGAAGCCGGTATGAAAGAGCATGCCACAGTTCTTGCAGAGGTAATAGGGCCGCTCATAATCGTCGGGCCGGAATTTTTTTTCCAGCAGCGGATTTCGCGTGCCCACTCTGGTGAAGGCCAGCGGGGCTTCGGCGTTGCAGACTTTGCAGGGCCAGCTTGGGGCGAGCCAGGGGCGGTCCATGACTGGAAGATTGGTGACGGCGGCTTCTGCTGCATGGTTGGTCTGCATGGATCGGCTCCTTGAATAAACAGCGCTAGTGGTGTTTCCGCAAGAGCGGCTCCGAAGAAAAAGCAAGAGACGTGCCAGGAAAAAAAGACAGGCCGCAGCTCATGGCTCCTGCCTGCTGAAGGAAAACGTCAAGGGGAGTCCGGTTCGGGAAAGGGGATACGGTGTTGGTTTTTCGACGCCGGGATCAGACCTCCACCAGGCCGTGCTGAATGGCGAAGCGGGAAAGCTCGGCATTGTTGCGCAATTCCAGTTTTTTGAGCAGCCGGAAGCGGTAGGTGTCCACGGTTTTCACGCTGA
Organism: Desulfovibrionaceae bacterium; assembly: GCA_036541255.1. Classification (GTDB taxonomy): domain Bacteria; phylum Desulfobacterota; class Desulfovibrionia; order Desulfovibrionales; family Desulfovibrionaceae; genus Paucidesulfovibrio. The sequence continues at coordinate 41,663 of JAZHDD010000048.1, forward strand.
GATTGTAGTTTTCCGCAATCTCGCGATTGGTCTTGCCCAGGGCCAGGGCGCGCAGGACCTGGATTTCCCGTTGGGACAGGGATTCCAGGCGCGAGCCTCGCTCTCCGCCGCGGGCCATTCGCGAGGCCAGCAGTTCCGCGACTTCGGGGCTGAGAAAGCGCCCCCCGCCCATGACCTTGCGGATGGCACCCACCAGTTCTTCCGGGGCGGAACGTTTGGTCAGGTAGCCGCGTGCGCCTGCCGAGAGCGAGCGTACCACATACTGTTCCTCCTCGTGCATGGTCAGCACCAGGATGGGCATTTCCGGCTGGATATCCTGAAGTTTGGCAATGACTTCCAGACCGTCCATTCCGGGCATGGAAATGTCCACCACGGCCACGTCGGGTCGGACCTCGCGGGCCTTGGCAATGGCTTCGGGACCGTCCGAGGCCTCGCAGGCCACGGCCATGTCGCCGGAATCCTCGATGATGCGCCGCAGTCCGCCGCGGACCATGGAATGGTCGTCGGCCAAGAGTACCCGGATCATGACTGTCCTCTCCCTGCCCCGGTCGCGTCGGAGTCTGTGTTGTTGTTGCCGGGTCCATCCAGGGGCAGGCGCAAGCTGATTTCCGTGCCGCGCCCGGTTGCGGAGCGGATTTCAAGCACGCCGCCGGCCAGCCCTGCGCGTTCCTGCATGCCGGCCAGCCCCAGGGTGTTCCGGGTTGCGGCTTGGGCCGGATCAAAGCCGCAGCCGTCGTCGCGGACGCGCAGTACCAGTTTGTTGCCTGTGTGCTCCAGCTCCACCACGGCCTCGGACGCATCGGCATGGCGGGCCACGTTGGTCAGGGCTTCCTGGGTGACGCGGTAGATGGCCGTGGCCAGGGTTTCGGGCAGGTCGCGCAGGCCGGAATGGCTGACCCGGCAGGCAATGCCTGTGCGGGCCTCGAAGTCCGAGGCGTACCATTCCAGGGCGTCGAGCAGGCCCAGATCGTCAAGCACGGCGGGCCGCAGGCGCGTGGCGATGTGGCGCACATCGGAAATGGTGGAGTCCACGAGCTGGCACATGGCTTCGGACCGCTCCGCCAGGGCCGGGTCGGCTTCGTCTTTTCCGCGCAACCTGTCCCGCATCCAGACCGCGTCCATGCGCAGCACCGTGAGCACCTGCCCGAGCTCGTCGTGCAGTCGCCGGGCAATGGCGGCGCGTTCGCGCTCCTGGCTGGCCAGCACCGATCCGGAAACGCGGCGCAGCTTGTTTTGGGCATCCTTGAGCTCGGTGATGTCGATGCCGATGCCGCAGATGCGTTCCACCTCGCCGTTGTCGCCCAGGACCGGGAATTTGACCGAAAGATAGACGCGGACCGTGCCCCCGGCAGGAAAGCGTTCCTCCACCTGCACGGGACGCCGCGTGCGCAGGGCCTCGTCTTCGCCTTCGCTCAAACCGCGCGCTGTTTCGCGGCCGAGTGCGTCTTCCGCTGTGTGCCCGATGATCTCCTCGTTGCTCACGCCGAAGAGTTTCTCGAAGTGCGGGTTCACAAGCACGAAGCGGCCATGCGCGTCCTTGATGGAGACCATGGAGGGAGTATGGCGCAGGATGGAGGTGATTTCCCGCGTGCGTTCGGCCACCTGGCGTTCCAGGTCCTCGGAATAGCGCGCCAGCAGTTCCTTGGCGCGCACCAGTTCTTCTTCGGCCCGCTTGCGTTCGGTGATGTCCACGGAAACGGCCAGGGAGCGCTGCACCTTGCCGTCGGCGTCGCGTTCGGCCGTGGCCGAAAGCAGCACGTCCAGACTGCGGCCGTCTCTGGTGGCGAACTGATAGGGCACGTCCGTGATCTCGCCGGTGCGGAAGAATTCCGGAATGGCCTCTTCTTCGGCGAAGCGGCGCGATTTGTTGGTGTGGAAGTCGATGATCCGCTTGCCCACGGCTTCCTCTCGGGAATAGCCCATGATCTTGATCCAGTAATCCGACACCGAGAGCAGTCGCCCCTCCGCGTCGATGGAGTGCAGCATGGCCGGGGTTTTGTGGTACAGGGAGCGGTAGCGCTCCTTGCTTTCCAGCAGTTCGGCCTCGGCCTTTTTGCGTAGGGCGATGTCCTTGCTGGCCAGGAGGTAGAGGCCGAAGACGGTCAGGCCCACGAGCAGGCAGAGGACCAGGACCACGGTGCCCGAAGCCCGGAACGAGGCCGTTGGCACGCCTGTGGGGATGGCCCCGATGTCGCGCAGGTAGAGCACTTTCCAGCCCCGGAAGCGTGGCAGTTCCATGCTCGAAGCCAGGAATTCCCGCCCCTCCGGGTCCGTGGCCCGCCCGAGTCGCTGGTCCAGGGTCAGCCCGGACCACTTCCAGGGCCCGTCGCCGAACTGACGCGAGGCGCGCAGGGCGGCATTCTGTTCCGGAGTCTGCGCCTCCAGGCTCTGGAAGAGCCAGTCCTTGCGGCTGGAGCCGAAGATGATCCCTTCGGGCGATACCAGCAACACCGTGCCGGGATAGGCCTGCAGAAATTCGTCCTCAATGACGCCGATGGGCGATTTGATCACGGCCACGCCCAGGATGCGGCCCGAGTCGCGGGCATAGACCGGATGGCTGTAATACGCGCCGCGCACGCCCGAGGTGGCGCCCAGGGCCATGTAGGTGGCGGAGAAGCCGTTCATGGCCTCAAGGAAATAGGGGCGGTAGGAGAAGTTCACGCCGACAAAGGAGTCTGGCTCGTAGCGGTTGCTGGAGGCGATGGTCAGCCCCTGCGTATCCATAAGATAGCAGACATTTACAGCCAGGACATTCTTGAAGGTGTCCAGCAGTTCGTTCACGTCGGCCAGGGAGCGGGCAGAGCCTTTGTCCAGGGCTTCGCGCAATTCGGGCAACCCGGCCAGGGCCTGCACCGGCTGGAGGTTGGCCGAGAGGTAGGAGGAGAGCTGATCCGTGATCATGCGCGCCCGGGAGTCGGCCTCGATCATGGCCTCGTGCAGAGTGGCCTCCTTGAGGGAGGCGTAATAGAGCCAGCCGCCCACCGAGGTGGACGCCAGCACGAGAATGCTCAGCAGCAGGAGGATGACGCGCAGTTTCATGCAGTTCTCCGGGCCGGGTCGCGGCGCATTGATTGCCGATGCTAGCGCAAATCGCGGCCGGGGGAAACCGTCTGCCCGACCTGTCCCCGGGCTTTACAGGACCGGCTGCTTCGGCCTATTGCCCAGGCCGGAGGCGCTGCATATGTTGGAGAATGTCCGGGTCGTGCTTTTTCGGCCCAAGTATCCGGAAAATATTGGTTCCGTGGCCCGGGCCTGCCTGAACATGGGTGCTTCGGACCTGGTGCTCGTGGACCCGATCCGTTTCGAGATGGACAAGGCCCTGCCCCTGGCCACGGCGCACGCCAAGGACATTCTGGAGCAGGCCCGGGTGGTGGGCACCCTGGCCGAAGCCCTGGAAGGGTGTCAGGCCGCCTACGGCGCGACCGCGCGCACCGGGGGCTGGCGCAAGGGCATCATGTCGCCGTCCACCGTGGCCGGGGTCGTTGGGGAACGCCTGCGCCAGGGGGCGAGGACAGCCCTGGTCTTCGGGCCCGAGGACAAGGGGCTGACCAATGCCGAGACCAGTCTGTGCACGGCCCTGGTGACCATCCCGGTCAACTTTCAGGGCACATCGCTGAATTTGGCCCAGGCCGTGGTTATCTTGTTGTATGAATGCTTCAAGGAGGCCCTGGAGCGACCTTTCGAGCCTGCGGGCCAGCCAACGGAACGAGGCTGCACCGTGGGCGAGCGCGAAACCTTGCATGCGGAAATGCGGCAGGCATTGCTGGACGTGGATTTTTTGCGTGAGGCGGACGCGGATTACAAGATGATGGGTTTGCGCCGGTTTTTGGGGCGCATGGACCTGAAGCGCAGCGAGTTCAACATGCTCATGGGCATTTGCAGACAGGTTCGCTGGGCCGCGTCCCGGGCCGGGCTTGTGCCGCAGGATTCGGACGCGGCGGAAACCAAAGAGGACTGACCCGTTCGGGCCAGTCCGTCATTCTTCCTTTTACCAATTTTTCCCGGCTTTTTCCCGGCGGTCAGGAGCCGCTCTGTACGCTCAGGCTGCGGGCGTTGTTGCCCTCGTCGGATTCGCGGATGGTGTCGTTGTAGTCCGCGATCACGCCCAGGGCGTGCTGTCCGGGCGGCAGATAGGCGGGCAGCCATACTTCGCCCACCTCGGCCTTGGACTGGCCCGGAGCAAGGCTCTGGACCTGCACCATGTCCCGGCAGTTGGCGGGCGAGGCTTGGCCGCCCTGGTCCAGAAAACAGAAGGCCACGTGGAACGGGCCGGAGGGCTCGCTGCCCTGGTTGCGCACTTCGAAATTGACCAGGAATTGCTGTCCGGGCCGGAGTACCTGCTGCGGGGCCGAGGCGCTGACCAGCACGATGTCTGCGCCGCCGCTGCCCTTGGGTGCCGGAGCCGGGGCTGACGGCTGCGGTGCGGGCGCCGGGGCCGGAGCAGGTTGATACGCCGGAGCCGGAGCCGGTTGATATGCGGGCAGGGGCTGAGCACCTGGAGCCCCGCCACCTACAAAGAGGGAGGCCGAGGCGGTATTGTCGGCCTTGCTCAGCTCTTTTACGGCCTTGTCCTCATCCACCACGGCGAGAAGATGGGCGGGCCCTTGGGGCGCATCGGCAGGCAGGCGAAGCGCCACCCGCGAACTGAAAATCTCGCCGGGTTTGAGCTCGAGCACAAAGGCGTCGCTGAGTTTGCGATCCGCGGGGTCGAACCGGTCGTCCTGGCTGAGGTAGAAGCGCACGTAGAAATTCTTGGCGCTACGGCTGCCCGTGTTGGCGATCTGGAAATCAAGAAACAGGGGCTTGCCGGGTTCCTGGCCGGGCCGGGACAGGGTCAGCCGGGTCACGCTCAGATCCGCAAGGGAGGCAGCCCGGGCATCCGGCGGGGAAAACAGGGCCGGGAGTGTCCCGGCGACCAAAAGCAGGCAAAGGATGAGGCGCATGGGGTTCGGCTCCTTTTCTGAGGTGGATACGTAGCATCAAAAGAGCGAAAAAGTACAGACGTGGACGGCAGGCATTGATTTTCTTCGGGTGAAATGTCTATATAAAAATAATATGAGGTTACAGCAGTCCCTCCTGGTTGCGGCCCTTGCCGCCTTGCTCCTTTTCGGGCCGGTCTTTGCACTGGCCGAGAGTCCGGAACTGGTTTTCGGGATGTCCGCGCCATTCAGCGGAGCCTCACGCGGACTGGGCATCGAATACTATCGGGGATTGAGCGCCTTCCTGAACGCGGTGAACGCCGAGGGAGGGGTGAACGGCCGCCTTTTGCGGGTCAAGGCCTACGACGACGGCTACAACCCCATTCCGACCATGCGCAATACCATCCAGCTGGTGCAGCAGGACAAGGTCTTTGCGCTTTTTTCCTACGTAGGAACTCCCACGGCCACACGTATCTTGCCGTTGCTCAAACGTTTTCAACGCGAGCACGTCTATCTGCTGTTTCCCCTGACCGGGGCGCAGCCGCTGCGTGAACCGCCCTATGGCGAATTCGTCTATAACCTGCGCGCTTCGTATTTTGAGGAGACGCGTGGTCTGGTCGAGCATTTTTTGAGCCTTGGCCGAAAACGCATCGCCGTATTCTATCAGGCCGACGCCTATGGCCGGAACGGCTGGGACGGGGTTTGCCGCGCCTTGGACGAACATGGTCTCTCCCTGTCCGGGGATGCTGCCTACCAACGCGGCGCTCGGTTTTCCACGGACTTCGGCCCCGAGGTGGAAATACTCAAGACGTCCGAGCCCGATGCGGTGATCACGGTGGGTTCGTACGCGGCGACAGCAGCTTTCATTCGTGATGCGCGGGATCATGGACTGCACGTGCCTGTGGCCACAGTGTCCTTTTCGGATTCGGACAATATGCTCAAACTGCTGCAGGCCGTGGAGGACCGCCAGAACCAGAAGGGACGGTACACCCGCGACCTGATCTGCGCCCAGGTTGTGCCCAGCTATGAGGACCAGCGTCTGCCCGTGGTGCAAAAATACCGCGCCCTCATGGACGAACATGCGGCCATGCCGCCGCACGAACTGTTGCGGGAACCCTATGTGCCGCATCAGTACAGCTTTGTCAGTTTCGAAGGTTTTCTCAACGGCATGCTGCTTGTGGAAATGATTCGCCGGATGGACGACAATCCCGATCCCGCAAGGATTCCCGAGGCCATGGCCGCCCTGGACGGATGGGATTTCGGGCTGGGCCAGCCGTTGCGTTTCGGGACTGACTGCCGTCAGGGGCTGGACAGGGTCTATTATGTGACGGTTCTGGGTGATCGTTTTGTGCCTGTGGACGATTGGTCCAGGTGGAAAAAATGAGAAAGCCCGGCCTGTTCGCCAAGACCCTGGGGTTCATGGTGGTCATCTTCGGCATTATTGCCACGGCGACCTCCCTGCTCTCGGGTTGGCAGATCCACAGTCAGCTCACCATGGAATACGAATCCAAGGCCCTGGCCCTGGCGAGAAGCGTTGCCGGTTCCGATTTGAACAGCATTCTGGAACGGGACGCCGCAGCAGTGCAGTCGCGCATCGACCAGTACCTGGAGATCGAAGGCGTGGCGTATGTTTTGGTTACGGATGAAAATGGTCGCGTCATCGCCCATACCTTCACGCCCGTGATTCCGCCTCAGATTCTGGAAGTGGTTGAAAGAGTGCGGGAAAGGCAATTCGAGGGCAACGAATACGATATCCGCACCCTGCGTATGGAGAAGCAGGAATCCCTGCACGTGACCATGCCCATCCTGGCGGGACTGATCGGCTACGTGCACATCGGCATGGACATGGGGCTGATCAAGTCGTTCATCCGTTCGGCCATTGTCAAACAGCAGATCATCACCCTGATTTTGTTCGTCACCAGCGTGGCCGTGGCCTGGGCCTTCATGAACAACATTTCGCGGCCGCTCATGGCCTTGCGCGACTATGCCAAGCGGGTGGCCCGCCACGATTTCAGCCAGAGCCTGCGCATCGAATCCAAGGACGAGGTGGGGGAGCTGGCCACGGCCATGACCTCCATGGCCGTGGACATCCGTGATCTGGTGGAGAACCTGGAGCGGCGCGTGCGGCAGGCCACCAGCGAACTCCAGCAGGCCAAGAACGAGTTGGAGGAGAAAGTCTCCGCGCGAACGCGTGAACTCTCGCGCGCCAATATCCAGCTCAAGATAGAGGTGGCCGAACGCAAGGTCGTGGGCGAAGCCCTGCGCAAGACCGAGCAGAAATACCGCGCCATTTTCGAAAACGCGGTGGAGGGCATCTATCAGGTCGGGCGCGACGGCCATTACATCAGCGCCAATCCTTCGCTGGCCCGTATCTACGGATTCAGCACCGCGGCGGAATTCATGTCCGCGGTGAATTCCACGCCGGAAAGCTTCTACTTCAACGAGAGCAGGCGCTACGAATTGAACCAGATGCTGGAGGAGCAGAACGAGGTCAAGAATTTCGAATCCCGGGTGCGCCGGGCCGACGGACGGATCATCTGGATTTCCGAAAATGCCCGCCGGGTGGCCGATTCCAGGGAGGAGACGCTCTATTACGAAGGCTCGGTGGAGGACATCACCCTGCGCAAGGAGGCCGAAGACCAGCTCATGCACCAGGCCTTCCACGACCCGCTCACCAACCTGCCCAACAGGCTGCTCTTTCTGGACCACCTGCAAATGGCCCTGGAGCGTTCGCGGCGCAGGCCCGGCTACTTGTTCGCCGTGCTCTATCTGGACCTGGACCGTTTCAAGATCATCAACGATTCCCTGGGCCACGACATCGGGGACAGCCTGTTGCGGGCCGTGGCCAAGGTCCTGGTGAATTGCGCCCGGACCATGGACACCGTGGCCCGTTTCGGCGGCGACGAGTTCGCCATCCTGCTGGAAGAGATCACTGCCCCGCGGCAGGCCATCAAGATCGCCCGGCGCATTCTGGACGAGATGTCCATGCCCTTTGACCTGGACGGCAACGAGGTGTTCACCTCGGCCAGCATCGGCATCGTGCTGCATACGCACGACTACGAACGGCCCGAGGCCCTGCTGCGCGACGCGGACACGGCCATGTACCGCGCCAAGGAGCTGGGCAAGTCCCGGTTCAAGGTCTTCAACCAACGCATGCATGAACAGGCCCTGCACCTCATGGAACTGGAAACCGACCTGCGCAAGGCCGTGGACCACAATGAATTCCATGCCGTGTTCCAGCCCATCGTCTCGCTCAAGACCCTGCGCGTGGCCGGATTCGAGACCCTGGTGCGCTGGAACCACCCCCTGCACGGCACCATTGCGCCGGACAATTTCATTCCCCTGGCCGAGGACACCGGACTCGTCTATGCCATTGACCACCTCATGCTGGAATCCACCTGCGAACGCATCCTTCAGTGGAGGGAACAATTTCCAGGTCTCTATTTCGCCGGGCCGGAGCCCATGACCATATCCTTGAATTTTTCCGGGAAGCACCTCAAACAGCCGTTGCTGGCCGGGCGCATCGAGGATGTGTTCAAGCGGCATGGACTGGATCCGCGTTGCGTCAATCTGGAGATCACCGAGCATACGCTGATGGACAATCCGGCCCAGGCCGAGGAGGTTCTCGGCAAGCTCAAGGCCGTGGGCGTGGGGCTGTGCATCGACGATTTCGGCACGGGATACTCTTCCCTTTCCTATTTGCAGCGGTTTCCCATCGACACGGTCAAGATCGACCGCAGCTTCGTGCAGGGTCTTGAAACGGACCGGGACAGCCGGGCCATCGTCAAGACCGTGATCTCTCTGGGCTTGTCCCTGGGGCTCAAGGTCGTTGCCGAAGGGGTGGAAACGTTGGAGCAACTGGAGATCCTGGAAGCGTCCGGCTGCCGTTACGCGCAGGGATATCTTTTTTCGAGACCGGTCTCGGCAAGGGCCGCCACAGAGATGTTGGCCGAGGGTGCGACCATGCATCGGGTGCTGGAAGAGGCCCGTGTTAGGGCCGGGCAAACGGAGGATGAACATGACCGGAACTGAACCGCAGAACAGTGGCGACCTTTGCGGCGTCTTTTCCCTGCAGAAGACCATGAAAATCGGTGCGGGAACCACGGCCAAGCGCGTGAAAAAGGTTTTCAATTATCTTGTGACCGAGCTTGACACCGAACAGGTGACCATCCAGCCGCTGGACGACAATTTTGCCGCCGTGGGCAACAAGGAGGTCATCAGCCGGGAACAACTGCTCGCGGACTATCTTCCCGAGCCGGGCATCTGGCAAAAGGAAGTCCTGCCGCGCATGCGCGAGGTCCAGAAGCTGGTGGCGCGGGGCGACAAGTTCCGCAAGCGGGGAGAGACGTTTACCGCCGAGTTCGAATATACCAAGGCGCTGAAGATCGACGAGCGCAACGTGCGCGCCAACTTCGGCATCGGCCTCGTCTACATGGAGCGCGGCGACGAGGACAAGGCGCGCGAGGTCTTTGAGCGCGTGGTGCAGATTGATGCGGCCTTTGAGGACGAGCACAAGCACCTGTTCAACGAGTTCGGCATCAGTCTGCGCAAGAGCGGGCTTTTTGACGAGGCCGTGGGTTACTATGTCCGTGCCCTGGAACTGGCCGCGGATGATGAAAACCTGCATTACAATCTGGCGCGTGCCTATTATGAAAAGGGCAATCATCCCGAGGCGGCCAGGGAGCTGGTCAAGTGTCTGGAAATGCAGCCGGGCCATGCCGAGGCCAAGGGCTTTTTGGCCAGCCTGAAAAAGCGGGGCTTGGCCTAGGCTCGCCATGTCAGGTCTGCGCGGCTTTCTGGTGGCCGGAACCTCTTCCGGCTGCGGCAAGACTTCGGTGAGCCTCGGGCTGATGGCCGCCCTGGCCGGGCGCGGTCTGGACGTGCGTCCCTTCAAGGCAGGGCCGGACTTTATCGATCCCGGACACCATGCCGCGGCCTTGGGCCGCATCTCCCACAACCTGGACGGCTGGATGCTTTCGCGCCGCGGCGTGCGGGAGATTTTTGCGCGGTACGCCTCGGGCGGCGACGTGGCCCTGGTCGAGGGCGTCATGGGGCTTTTTGACGGCGCGTCGGGCCGCGACGATTCCGGGTCCACGGCGCAACTCGCCAAATGGCTGGGCCTGCCCGTTGTGCTGGTGCTGGACGCGCGTTCCATGGCCCGGTCCATTGCGGCCCTGGCTGCAGGGTTCGTGCGCTTCGATCCGGATATTTGTTTTGCCGGACTGGTGCTCAACCGCGTGGGCAGCCCCGCGCACGAGCAATTGCTGCGCGAAGCCCTGGAGGCCGTTCCCGAGGTGCCGTTGCTGGGCTGCCTGCGGCGTGATGCGGACCTGGAACTGCCGTCGCGCCATCTGGGTCTGGTTTCCCCCGAGGAATCCGGGGCCGGGGCAGCGTGCTACGCCCGTCTGGGGCAATGGGTGGAGCAGGGCTTGAGTCTGGACAAATTATTGCGGAGTTTGTCCGGGCATGATTCGGCAATGCCCCAGGACCGTCCCGGCGCAAAGACTGTCGTGCGTCTGGGCGTGGCCCGGGATGCGGCCTTTTCTTTTTGTTATGTCGAGAATCTGCGTCTGCTGGAAGCGGCCGGTGCGAAGCTTCATTTCTTTTCCCCTCTGGAGGATGGCGGGTTGCCGCCGGACCTGGACGGGCTGTATCTGCCCGGCGGCTACCCCGAGCTGCATGCGCAGCGGCTGGCGGCCAATGAGACCATGCGGGCCTCGGTGCGCGCCTTTTGCGCGTCCGGGCGGCCGGTCTATGCGGAATGCGGGGGTTTTCTCTATCTGCTTTCGGATCTGCGCGACCAGCAGGGACGCGATTGGGACATGTGTGGCGTGTATCCGGGCCGGGCGCGCATGCGCGAGCGTTTTGCGGCCTTAGGCTATCGCGAGGTGCGCACTCTGGTTCCCACGTTGCTGGGGCCGGCGGGCAGCGTGGCGCGCGGTCACGAGTTCCATTATTCCGAGCTGGAGGGAGCGCCCGGCGGGCAGGCTGTCTACGCCGTGTCCGGCAGGACAGGGCAGGCTGTGGACGTTTCGGGGTTTGCCTTGGGCAACGTGCTTGGTTCCTACATCCACCTGCATCTGGGGTCCAATCCTGCCTTGGCCGAACACCTGATACGCGCCTGCGCCATTGGCCGTTCTTGAAATCCCCCGGTAGGATGGGGGCGACTCCCGCTGAATACCCCCACCAGTTGGGGTAATCCCCCATTGTCCAATTGTATTCGCATGTTATGGCGACACAAAAGGGAGGTCGCCATGTGTCCGCTTCATACGGAATGCCCTTTCTACCGGAGTAACAGGAACAGCCCCCGCGAACATGTCCGCAAGGCCATCCGCAAGTATTGCCATGGTAATGCCGAAGGCTGCGCCCAGCGTCGGGCCAAAGAAAGTTACGACACCTTCCTGGCCATGAACCAGACGCCGGAAGGAACCTGCCTTTCGCTCTAGTGCTGCGGGTTGAGAGTGCGTGAAGGGCTGGGCTCGAATCCGGTTCAGCCCTGGGTGCTTTCGCCTTCTTCGCGGCCGACCACAAGACTGCCCGATAGGATGTCGTGCAGCCCTTGCCTGCGTCGGGTGAACAGGATCATGGCGTATCCGGCCAGCAGCGTGATAAACGACAATATCTTGCAGAAATGCCGTGCCGTGGCCCGAAGGAACGTGGGGCGAAGGCCGAGATAGTCCGTGACCTTGATGCCCAGAACCAGCTTGCCGGGCGTGGCTTGGATGGGCGAACTCTCCATTCCCGCGAAATACAGCCAGTTGAGCAGGAAAAACACCGTGTTGGCCAGGCTGGACTGGTCCTCGATGTTGGCTGACGTAAACAGGGAGAGCAGATACGTCAGGAAAAACACGCCTGCGCACACGATGAGCACATCCAGGATGAACGCGCCCAGGCGTTGCAGAGGCAGAGCGTAGCCGCCCTTGGGAATCCAGGTATAGGCTTCGGCTCCGGGAACAAGGATCAGCGGGACCTGGCTGGACACGGTTTTTTTCGGCTTGGCGCCCTGGTTCGTAAAGGTGAACTCTCGTCCGGGTTCCTGGCCTGCACCAAGCTGTTCCTGCCGTTTGCCGCGCGATGCGGCTGTCTCACCTTCCCGCGCGATTTCCACTTCAGGCAATTCATGGCCGCACTGGACGCAGTATGGGGCCTCATCCGGCATCTGTGCCTTGCATTTGGGGCAGATCATGGGCGTTCCTCAACTTGGTGGTAGGGAGCTGGCCGCGTTTTGCAGCGTCCGCGTGCAGGGTAGTCCGCAGTCGCGGAAAAGTCTATACTCTCCCGGTGTCGGGCGTTTCGACGCAGGGGGAGGCATGACCGGATCAACCTGGATTCTGCATATCGACATGGATGCGTTTTACGCCTCGGTGGAGCAGCTGGACAATCCGGAACTGCGGGGCAAGCCCGTGGCCGTGGGCGGCTCCAGCGAGCGGGGGGTGATCTCTGCCGCGTCCTATGAAATACGCAAATACGGCGTGCGTTCGGCCATGCCCGCGGTCACGGCGAAAAGGCTTTGCCCCCACGGCATCTATCTGCCCGTGCGCATGGCGCGCTTCAAGGAAGTTTCCCGCCTGGTCATGGGCGCGTTGCAGGAATTCTCCCCCCTGGTGGAGCAGGCGTCGGTGGACGAGGCCTATCTCGACGCCACAGGCCTGGAGCGTCTTTTCGGGCCGGTGGAACAACTGGCCGAGTCCATCCGCACGCGGGTTCGCGAGGTCACGGGCGGGCTGACCTGCTCGGTGGGTGCTGCTCCGGTGCGTTTTCTGGCCAAGATCGCCTCGGACCGCAACAAGCCGGACGGCGTGTTCGTTCTCAGGCCCGGAGAGGTGGCTGCATTCCTGGCCGAATTGCCTGTGGGCCGCATCCCGGGCGTGGGTGCTCGCGGCGTGGAGACGCTCAAGCGCTGGGGCGTGCGCACGGCCGGGGATGTGTTGCGCCATTCGCGTGAGTTTTGGCGGGACAAGCTGGGCAAGTGGGGGCCGGAGTTGCATGACCGCTGCCGGGGCATTGATCCGCGCGGCGTGGTGCCGTTCGCGCCGCCCAAATCCAGCAGCGCAGAGAACACCTTTGAAAAAGACACATTGGACCGGGACGTGCTGCGGCGCTGGCTCCTTGCCCAGTCCGAGCGGGTCGGATCGGACTTGCGCAGGCATGGCCTGCGCGGCCGCACCGTGACCCTGAAGGCCAAGTACGCTGACTTCCGGCAGGTTACGCGTAGCCGCAGCCTGGAACGGCGCACCAGCGACACGGACGTGATCTTCCGCACGGCGGTGCAGCTCCTGGAGGAGCTGAACCCGCGCGTTGCCCTGCGGCTCATAGGCGTGGGCGTTTCCGGGTTCGAGGCCCGCCAGGAGCTGCTCTCTCTGTTGGATGATGGGCCGGACCCGCGTCCGGACGAGCTGCTCAAGGCCGTGGACAAGGTGCGGGAAAAGTTCGGTCCCGGCGCGATCAAGCGCGGCGACCTGTTGGAATTCAAACGCGGTTAGGCTCGGCAGGCCTTGCAAAACAGGACACCGGCGCATAGCATGACCAGCGGAACGGCCCGGCCGGCCGCAAAAAGCAGGGGAGGCGACCATGTTGCTTGAAGAAAAAGAAGCCAAGTTCAAATACTGTCCGCTGCTCAAGACCAGCGACGACAAGATGAAATTTTGCCAGGGGGCCATGTGCATGATGTGGCGCTGGGGTGAGGGCGGCAAGGCCGAAGGGCTGGGCTGGTGCGGCCTGTCGTGCGCGCCGTTGGCCGTGAAGGCCGCTTCCTGATACGGCGGAGCTGATGGGCAAACCGTTTCAGTTCCGGTTGCAGCGCGTCCTGGATTACCGGGGACAGCTGGAAGACCGGGCCAAACAGGCTCTGGCCCAGGCCCAGGCCGCCCATGATGCGCAGCAGCAGGTCGTGAACGGGCTGCTTGAGCGTCTGGAGCAGCTTCAGGCCGAAGAATCGAGCCAAAAGGCGGACATCAACCAGATGTGGCTGCGGCGGCAGTACAAGCAGGCCCTGGAGCGGGATTTGCTGGACGCCAAAAGCCACCTCGGGAAGTTGGCCCTCAATTTGCAAAGATGCCGCCAGGATGCGGTCAGGAAGTCAAAAAACCGCAAGCTGCTCGATAAACTCAAAGAACAACAGGCCGTCAAGCACCATGATGAAGAACAGCTCAGGGAAGAGAAAGAAAACGACGAAATGGCAGCGCTTCGTTTCCGGCGTGAAGATCTCTAGAATCCTCTGGGGGCTCGCCTTGCTGGCCCTGTTCAAGCTGAGCCTTCTGGGCGCGCTTGGACTGGGCGGCCTGACCGGGCTGAACGGGACGGCGGACAGCGCAACAGAAGCCGCTCTTTCGCCTGCGGTGCAGGCCGTACAGGTCGTGGCTCAGAGCGCGGCCCCTTCCGAGGCGCTCGCCGCCACGGATGCCCTGGCCCAGGACAAGGCCGCGGACAATGCCCAGGACAAGGCTGCTGACGCCGCGGCTGAAGCGCCTGCCCCCGAGGGCGTGGACCCTGTGGACTGGAAGGTGCTCAAACAGCGCGAAGAGGAACTGACGGCCAAGGAACGTTCCCTGCGCGAGCTGGAAGCCAATCTCCGGGAGGAGATCGGCCGCCTGGAAAAGCTCAAGGGCCAGCTGGACGCGCTGCTCAAGGAAGTCAAGGATGTCGAGGATGAGCGGCTGCAGAAGCTGATCAAGGCCTACGCCAACATGAAGGCCAAACAGGCCGCTGCGGTCCTGGAAACCATGGATCTGGACCTTGCCGTCAAGATTCTGGCGGGATTGCAGGGACGTCAGGCCGGTGAAGTGCTCAGCTTCATCGAGACGCGCAAGGCCGCGCAACTTTCCGAAGCCCTGACCAACCTTCGGGCCCCGTTCGATCCCTGATGCCCCGCGTCAAACTGACACTGGCCTATCACGGCGCAGGGTTCGTGGGCTGGCAATACCAGGAAAACGGACTCAGCGTTCAGGAAACCGTGGAACGTGCGCTCGCCCCTCTGCTCGGTGCGGAAGGGGCGGGCGTCCGCGTTCACGGCTCGGGCCGCACGGACAGCGGCGTTCATGCCGTGGGGCAGGTGGCCCATTTTGATGCGCCGGAAACGCGGCGCGGCTTTCCCTGGCAACGCGCCCTGAATTCCCGGCTTCCGCGCACGGTTTGCGTGGTGGAGGCCGAGGAGGTGGCCGACGATTTTCACGCCCGCTTTGATGTCCTGCGCAAAACTTATGCCTACACGCTCTGGCTCGAACGGCGCTACGTTCATCCCCAGCGCCGCGAGTTCGTCTGGGATTGCGGCCCGTTGGACCTCGCCGCCATGGATGAGGCCGCGCTTTATTTTTTGGGCGAGCACGATTTTGCCGCGTTCCGCAATGCCGGTGGCGACACGCAGGGCACGGTGCGGGAAATCCTGACATTGGAGCGCGGGCCGGGCCATTCGCCGCTGGAATGCGTCTGGCGCGTCACGGCCACGGGTTTCCTCAAGCAGATGGTGCGCAACATAGTGGGCTGCCTGGTGGCCGTGGGCCAAGGTAAAGTCCGACCCGATTTCGTCCGATCACTCTTGGACGAAGGGGACAGAACCTTGGCGCCGCAAACCGCTCCGGCGCGGGGCCTCTGTCTGGAGCGGGTCGAGTATCCGCCGTCCCCTTCGGGAGGATCGGCACGTGACGAGCATCAAATGGGGTCCGAGCAGCCTGATTGACGGCTTCGGCTTTGGGATCGAGCCGGCAACCAGTGCTGGAGATCGCGAACAGGGCTCGCTGCCCGGCATCAAAAGTGCCCGGGAACGCGGCGAGGAATACCAGCGTTCGCGCACGACCCTGACCTTGCGCCGGGGCGGGGATGCCTTGGCCGACGGACTTGCGGCCCGTGTGGAACGGCTCACCAATGCGGTTGTCGCCTTTTCCTGGCCTGACGCGGCACAGGACCGGACCGTGGCTCGCAATCCCGATCTGGCGGGCAAGGCCTTTGGGCTGCTTGCGGACAACCCTTCCCCCTACCACAAATACTTTTCTCGCGGATTGGAAAAGCAGCAGGCCGTGTCTCTGGACGCGGGCGAATACGTTTTTGAGCTGCGGCACGGAAGCGACACCGATAGTCTGAGCCTGGACGTGGAAGCGGATTGGACCAACCAGGACCTGCTTCAGGCCGTGGCCGATGCCGTGAACCAGAGCGAGTTGCCCGTGCAGGCCGAACTTGTGGAGCAGTACGCTCCCGAGCATCACCAATACGGCCAGGTGGCCACGGGCCTGTCCCTTGCCCTGGGCGTGAACGCGTCCCTTGCGGAACAGGATGTGGGTCTGCGCGACACCTCCGGGCATCTGTTGGCTTCGCTGAACTTGCGCGAGACCGCCGTGCCTGTCGGCCCGGCAGCGATAGCACGCCGCGAACTCACGGGCCTGTCCACGTATTCGCCCTCGACCTTTGCTTCCAGCTCTTTTGATCCCAATGCCGCCGCGAGCCTGAGCGCGGGTGAGTACACGTTCGGTTACACGTTCGGTCCGCGTACCGGTACTTTTTCGGTCACGGTGGAGCAGGACGACACCTGGAGCATGGTCCTGAGAAGGTTCGCCAATTCCGCTGATTCGGCGCAGTCCGATTTCAGCGTGCGCGAAACCGATCGTTCCAGGCGTTCCGAGTTCCTGACCGAAGAGCAGTGGGGCGATCTGGAAATGCAGGGCGTCGGCCTGGAAATCGTGGCCACACGGCCCAAGGTGGGAGAGCGGCTGAAGCTTTCCGGCGAGGACGAGGACAGCGCTGCGGCCCTGGCCGTGCTCGGGCTGAACCGGACCGCCCGGCCCGGCGGGGATGCCCGTCTCGCAGTGGACGGCAGGGAGCGCACCCGAGCGCCCGGCATGTTCGCCGAAGACCAGGGGCGTGTGCTCGTGAGCCTGGAAGCGACATTTGGAGAGAGCCTGACCCTCTCTGTGGTCGAAACGTTACAGGAACTGACCGACGGTCTGAACGACATCACCCAGGCCTACAACGACCTGCGTTCCTGGCTGACGCCCAATGCCGGATATTTTGAGCCGGGACTGGCCGAGAAATGGCGGGCCCCGCTGGCCGATCTGGCCACGGACCTCAAGGAGACGGGGTTGCGGGAGATGGGCGGCGAGGGCCTGCTCTGGTTCGAGCACGACGTGTTTTTTCGGGCCGTTGGATCGGCCCCCGACAACACGCGTGCCCTGCTGCTGGATGCGGAATTAGGGCTTTTGCCGCGTTGGGAAGCCCTGGGACGTGAAATGCTTGCCCAGCCTGCGACCCAGGCTCTGGCCGATGTTTCGGCCCTGCCCGACCCCTATCTGCCGGATCTCACTCCGCGGACGGAAGTGGAATTGGAGAAGAAAAGCAGGCTGTTGGATATTCTCGATGAACAGGCTCCGGATTTTTCCCTGCCCCTGGGCAAGGGATTGGTGGACCGTTCCGGATGAGAATGGGTCGTGACAAGGTGAATAATCCTCTTGCGTGAATACAAGGTATGGGATACTGGCGAAAACAGTGGGTTTTGCAAGGCTTGTCGTGGGCCGTGCCGCAGTGGCCTGTCCGCTGAAGCAAGCGATGTTTCAATTGTGAACTGATGCAGGAGGCAGAGATGAAGTCCATTTACGTGGGGAACATTTCGTTCCGCGCCACGGAGGACGATGTGCGCGATCTGTTCGCCGCTTACGGCGAAGTGCACGAAGTGAAATTCGTCATGGATCGTGAGACCGGACGGTTTCGCGGTTTCGGATTCGTTCGTATGGACGATAATCCGGCGCTTGAAGCCATCGAGGCTCTGGACGGCAAGGAAGTGCAGGGACGCGCGCTCAAGGTCAATGAGGCCAGGGAGCGCGAAGCCCGTCCGCCCCGTTACTAGCCGGAGACGGTGTTACATTTTTACGGCCCCTGCCTCGGCAGGGGTTTCGTTTTTTCAGATGTTCCGGATGACGATGGCCCGTGCGTCCAGGTCCAGGTAAATCTGGCTGCGGTCCACGGCCCGGTCGATGCGCAGGACGCGGCCGCCGATCTTGATGTTCACGCCCGGATGGATGCGGCGGCGGACCTTGATGCGGCAGTGGCTGAGCGCCTTTTGGCGCAACTCCACGTCCTTTTTCATGAATTCGTTGATTTTTTTGAATTTGCGTTCCAGTCGGATGCGGTACTTGAGCACCTCGGCCATGGCTTCGCGTTTGGCCGGGGCTGTGGCTTCCAGGATGGAGCGGGCATCGCCGTCGCCGATGCTTTCGCAGATGCGCTCCAGTTCCCGCTTGATTTTGCCCCGGGCGTCGATCATGGGCGCGTGGTCGCGTTGTCGGTGGCTGATGATCACGTCCGTGGCAACGCCCAGTTCCGAACCCAGCTCGTTGACCTCGATGCCGGTGTGGGTGGATATGACGCCGCCCTGGACTACGCCCTTGCCCTGGATGGCCGTGAGCGTGCCTTTGACGTTGATCCGGCAGTTGGTGGCGTAATTCCCGATGATCACGTCCCCCTCGGCCTCGATGTCGGCGTTGGTGGCGAACTGGGCCATGACGTTGCCCTTGGCGCGCACCTTGCCCCCGTCGGGCATGAGGATGCCGCCGCGCACCTCCACGTCGCCGCCGCTGACGACCTCGGCGCTCTCCACGGTGCTCTCCACGAGCACATGGTCCGGCGCGGATACCTTCATGCCGCTGATCACGTTGCCCCGGACCTGCACCGAGCCGAATTCCGCGGTGATGTGTCCGGTGGAAAGATCCACGTCCTTCTTGACCATGAGCACCTGGCTGACAGAGAGCACGCCCCGTTCGTACATGAGCAGGCCCTTGTCCGTGGCCTCGAAGGAGTCCTTGCCCAACCGCTTGACGCCCTTGCCCGCCGACACGGATAGCGTACGGCCGTTCTTGGCCGGAATGGTCTTCTTGAAGAGGTCGATGCCGCCCTGGCCCGGTTCAGGAGGGTGGACGCAGGCCACGGTCTGGCCGGGCTCGACCATGGGCAGGCTGGCCCGGTGGCGGTAGTCGATGCGTCCGGCCGCGTCCTCGCGCTGGTCGTCCACCTGCCGCTCCACGAGAATCTCCAGCCAGCCGTCGCGTCCCGGTTCCGGTTCCTTGCCCATGGCAACGATCACGTCCTTGGCGATCTGCCTGTCCTGGCGAGTGGTTTCAAAGGCCTGGGCAAGATGTTCTTCTGCGGGGCCTACAAGCACGCCGAGCTTTTCCAGCTCGGGCAGAAACATCTCCGGCGTGATTTCATTGCCCAGATGGTCGCGGTGATAGACCAGGCCGAGAACATGGATTTCGTCTTCGTCGATGTACAGGCCGGGCTTGACCGAGACCGTGCCTTCGCGGATTGCGGCCATGCCGTAAGCCGTGGCCGTGAAGGTCTGCTCCGTGGAATCGTAGGCCACGTTGTCCCCGGCCTTGGGGATGACGTCCTGGAGTCGGCCTTCAATGGTCTTGGTAGGAGGTATTTCCCGGCCGTCGATGCTGCGTCCGGGCTGGGCATGGGTGGGTGGGATTTTGCGGGCGATGACCTGCCCGGAAAAAACAGGCATGCGCAGATCGCCGAGGGGCTCGATGCGGCCATGGGAGGCGTCCACTGGTTCCAGCCCGCGCACAAGCACGATTTTGCGGTAGTCCTGCCCGCTGCTGAGGCGTTCCAGAATTTTGTCTATGGCGCCTTCCACCGGGTCCAGGGTCACGCCCGCTTCCTGGAGCTGGCTACGGATGGATTTGGCGGTCAGGGGGCGTCCGCCCGGCAGGGGCGGCAGGTAACGATTCACGCCCAATTTCATGCCGTCGGGTGACAGGTAGAAACGGACGGTTCCGTCTGGGCCTTTGCGCCCGTGATCGTTTTCCCCCTGAGGGTTGTCGGTCATGCGGTTTTCCCGTCGCGCCTAAGTGAAAAGTCCAAGCCCTCTCGCGACAAGTACGATATTGAAAAGAAATAGGCAATATTGCCTTTTTGCGTGCTTGTTTTTGATGTTGTTCGCACCTGGGTGCGGGAAATCTGGGCGCTGCGGCAAGATTAGAGTCGCCACAGCAACTCTTCGAGGCGCGCGAGCAGATTTGCATGCAGGCCGCCGCCAGCCGGGGGCGTCCCGAACAGGGATTCGCGCTGCTCCCGCAGACCAGGAACAGCGTCCGGAGAAGAGGAGTACACTGTCATGGACAGGCGTTCTGCTAGGAGATAACCGGTCACGCCCTGGTGGAACAGCGCCATGGCCGTGGAGAATTCGCGTGCGCGCGGCTCCCAGTATTCCAGCGCTGCCTGTGTCGGGGGCGAGGCCAGGGCTTCGCAGACCATGTTCAGAAGGCTGTTCAGGGCCGCGCCGGGCAGGCCGCGCCGCCAGCCCAGAAGCCAGGGCGTGCGCCAGAAGAGCAGCATCTGTTCCTTGCCGGTGCGCACCAGGTCGAGCAAGAGCTCACGGGCGTGGTTCAATGCCAGATCTGGCCAGAGCACGGGCAGGGCTGCCGGGTCCCAGGCGGGCAGGAAGAATTCCGGTTCGGGAAGGCCGGTCAGGCCCGCGAGAATGTGGGTCAGCCAGCGGTTGGCTTGGGGCGAGGCCGGAGTCTCC
Organism: Desulfovibrionaceae bacterium; assembly: GCA_036541255.1. Taxonomy (GTDB): domain Bacteria; phylum Desulfobacterota; class Desulfovibrionia; order Desulfovibrionales; family Desulfovibrionaceae; genus Paucidesulfovibrio. The sequence continues at coordinate 62,093 of JAZHDD010000048.1, forward strand.
AGGTGGGCGTAGCTGAGCACATAGCGGCCCTGCCCGAAGCGTCCCGAGATAACGGCGGGCAAGCCTTCGAAGTCGGGCCGGATGCGCACGCCGTAGAGGTTTTCCCAGTCCGAGGCCGTGCCTTTGGGCAGGCTTTTCAGGGCCAGGTCCGCCATCCAGAAGTCCGGTCCGGGCTTGTTGTAGGTGGCCAGTATTTCCACGTCGTTGTCCGCGGGCTCGAAACGGCCCGGCCACCAGACCGGGAGCAGGGCGCTGTTGCTCATATCTTTGGGGATCAGAATATGGTCGTTCCCGAAATCCACATGGACGTGGCCGGACATGAAGTGCTGCATGCGGTCCGTAAAGGCGCGCCTGCGCCAGGGGCAGAGCGAAAGTCCGCCGCCGCTCAGGGCCAGCCCGGCCCCGCCGCAGAAACCGAGATAGGAGCCGCCGTCCCGTACAAAGGCCCGCACCGCCTCGATACCCGCGTCTCCAAGCCGTTCGGCCTTGCCCCGGGCCCAGCCGCCCGGAACCAGCAACAGGCCGGGGGGGTTGTCAGCGAGCAATCCCTGGGCTATCTCAGTCCCTCGCACGAGCCGATGAGGCAGGCCCCAGGCCGCCAGGGCCCGGCGGGCCATGAGCCCCCAGAAGTGCGATTCGTCCCAGTATATGTAGATGCTTGACATATTGACGCCCCAGGCTAGGTTTGTGCGACGCTATCAAGCGCGCCGCCCACTGGCAAGTCGGACCGCTGCCATGGATTGTCGGAAAAACCGATGTTCTGGCAAAAAGGCCTGCTGTCCCGGGCGGATGAAACAGAACATTGCAGGGAAAGGGCTGCGTTATCAGGACGCGGTTTGATCCGAAGTATATTTTCAAGGAGAGAGAATGGGCAAGCCGGAATTGGCCAAAGGCTACGAGCCTCGGGATGTGGAAGCGAGATGGAGCGCGCATTGGGAAGAAAACAGGACCTTCACCCCGGACCCCGAGGCTGAGGGCGAGCCGTATTCCATCGTCATTCCTCCGCCCAACGTTACCGGCGTGCTGCACATGGGCCACGCCCTGAACCAGACCATCCAGGACGTGCTTGCCCGGTTTTATCGCCAGCAGGGCCGCAACGTGCTCTGGGTGCCCGGCACGGACCACGCGGGCATCGCCACCCAGAACGTGGTCGAGCGCGAGCTGAAAAAGGAAGGCCTGACCCGCGACGACCTGGGCCGCGAGAAATTCCTGGAGCGCGTCTGGGCCTGGCGCGAGGACAAGGGCGGCACCATCCAGAACCAGATCCGGCGCATGGGCTCCTCCGTGGACTGGACCCGCGAATGTTTTACCTTTGACGACCAGCGCGCCAAGGCCGTGCGCAAGGTCTTTGTGGAGTTGTTCAAACAGGGGCTGATCTACAAGGGCAACTATATCATCAACTGGTGCAACCGCTGTCACACGGCCCTGGCCGATGACGAGGTCGAGCACGAGCCAAAGCCCGGCAAACTCCACCATATCCGCTATTCCCTGGCCGACGGCTCCGGCGACATCGTCATCGCCACCACCCGGCCCGAGACCATGCTCGCGGACACGGCCATTGCCGTGAACCCCGAGGACGACCGTTTCAGGCACCTTATCGGCAAGACCGTGATCCTGCCCCTGGTGGGCCGCGAACTGCCTGTCATCGGCGACAGCTACGTGGACATCGAGTTCGGCACGGGCTGCCTCAAGGTCACTCCGGCCCACGACATGAACGACTGGGAACTGGGACGCAAGCACGGTCTGGACGTCATCGCCATCCTGGACGAGGACGGCTACGTCAACGAAAACGCGCCCGAAAAATATCGCGGCATGTTCAAGGAAGACGCGCGCAAGGCCGTCATGGCCGACCTGGAAGCCGAGGGCCGCGTTGTGGAAGTGGCGGACCACGACCACAGCGTTGGCGTCTGCTACCGCTGCAAGTCCGTGATCGAGCCGCACGTTTCCACCCAGTGGTTCGTGTCCATGAAGCCCCTGGCTGAAAAGGCCCGCGCCGCCGTGCCCGCCAAGACGAAAATCTATCCGGAGCACTGGACCAAGACCTATTACGAATGGCTGGACAATATCCGCGACTGGTGCATCTCCCGCCAGATATGGTGGGGCCACCGCATCCCGGCCTGGACCTGCGCGGACTGCGGCGAGCTGATCGTGCCCGATGTCGATCCCGTCACCTGTCCCAAGTGCGGCTCCTCCCATCTGGAACAGGACCCGGACGTGCTCGACACTTGGTTCTCCTCGGCGCTCTGGCCCTTCTCCACCATGGGCTGGCCCGACAAGACCCCGGAGCTGAAGAAATACTACCCCACGGCCGTGCTCGTGACCGGCTTCGACATCCTCTTCTTCTGGGTCGCCCGGATGATGATGATGGGCTTGCAGTTCATGGACGACGTGCCGTTCCATGACGTGTACATCCATGCCCTGGTGCGCGACGAGCAGGGCAAGAAGATGTCCAAGTCCACGGGCAACGTCATCGACCCCATGGAAATGGTGGACAAGTACGGTACGGACGCCACGCGTTTCACCCTCTGCGCCTTCGCGGCCATGGGCCGGGACATCAAGCTCTCCGAAGCGCGTATCGAAGGCTACCGCCATTTCGTGAACAAGATTTGGAACGCGACGCGCTTCGCGCTCATGAATTTGCCGGGGGAACTGCCCGCGGTCGATCCTGCCGAGGCCCAGGGGCTGGCCAACAAGTGGATTCTCAACCGGCTGGAAGAGGTCAAGGACGAGGTCCGGGCTGCCATCGAGGGCTACCGCTTCAACGAATACGCCCAGATTCTCTACCGCTTCATCTGGAACGAGTTCTGCGACTGGTATCTGGAAATGGTCAAGCCCGCGCTCTACGGCGAGGACGAGCAGGCCAAGGCCGCCACGCAAAAGGTGCTCGCCACCGTGCTGGGCGAAACCATGGTCCTGCTGCATCCGGTCATGCCCTTCGTGACCCAGGAAATCTGGTCCGTGCTGCCCTCGACCCCGGCCGAAGATATCGCCACCGTGGCCTATCCCCAGGCGCGGCCCCAGTGTCGGGACCAAAAGGCCGTGGCCGACATGGAACTGTTCCAGGGCATCGTGTCCGCCGCCCGCAACATTCGTACAGAGCTGCACATCGAGCCGCAGGTCAAGCTGGACCTGCTCGTGCGCACCGTGTCCGAAGAGGACCGGGCCGTCATCGAAGAGAACGTGGAGCTGATCCGCTTCCTGGCCCGCATCGAGAACGTGCTGGTCGGTCCGGATCAGAAAGGGCCGAAAGCCTCGGGCTCGGCCGTGGTGCGCGGCAACGAGATATTCCTGCCCCTGGAAGGCAAGGTGGACTTCGAGTCCGAACTGGCGCGGCTGGACAAGAAGCTGGCCAAGCTGGAAAAGGACCTTTCCGGCGTGGAAAAGAAGCTGGCCAACAAGGGCTTTGTGAGCAACGCGCCAGAAGAGGTCGTGGAAAAGGAAAAGGAAAAGCTGGCCGTCATGCAGGAAGAGCGCGACAAACTCACGGCCCTGCGCGCGCGGATTCAGAGCGTGCTGGCGTAGCGGAGAGCGAAACCGTCTGGCCCGCCGACCTGTCAAGCGTCGGTTGTGATGCCGTCATATAACTGGGCATTGTTGCGGCAAGGCCCCGGAGACATACACAATGAGCACCGTCTATCTCATCGGCGCCGGCCCCGGCGATCCCGGCCTGCTCACCGTGCGGGCCAAGGAACTGATCGAAACCTGCGACGTGGTGGTCTACGACTACCTCGCCAACAAGGAATTTCTCAAGTACGCCCGCAAGGACGCGGAGATCATCTACGTGGGCAAGAAGGGCGGCGACCACACTTTGCCCCAGGACAAGATCAATGAGCTCATCGTGGAGCTGGCCCGGAGCGGCAAGAGCGTGGCCCGGCTCAAGGGCGGGGACCCGTTCGTGTTCGGGCGCGGCGGCGAGGAAGCCGAAGAACTGGTCGAGGCGGGCGTGGCCTTTGAGATCGTGCCCGGCGTGACCGCGGGCGTGGCTGCCCCGGCCTATGCGGGCATCCCTGTGACGCATCGCGACCATACCACCAGCGTCTGCTTCATCACCGGCCACGAGGACCCCACCAAGGAGGCCACCGGCCACAACTGGGATGTCTACGCCCAGAGCACCAGCACTCTGGTCTTCTACATGGGCGTGAAGAACCTGCCCATGATCTCGGAAAAGCTCATCCAGGGCGGACGCGACCCCAAGACGCCCGTGGCACTTGTGCGCTGGGGCACCCGCTCCGAGCAGCAGAGCTTCGTGTCCACGCTCGCGGACGTGGCTGCCGAGGCCGAACGCCGTGGGTTCGCGGCCCCGTCCATCATCGTGGTGGGCGGCGTGTGCGGCCTGCACGACAAGCTGTCCTGGTTCGAGAAGCGCCCCCTGCTGGGCAAGGGCATCGTGGTCACGCGGGCGCGGGAGCAGGCCAGCGGGCTGGTGCGAGACCTCGTGGATCTGGGCGCGCATGTCTACGAATTCCCGACCATCGAGATTCAACCCCTGGACGATTACGAGGACGTGGAAAACGCGGTCATGCGTCTGCCCATGCAGGACTGGGTGGTCTTCACCTCGGTGAACGGCGTGAAATATTTCTGGAAGCAGCTGGACGAAGTGGGCCTGGATTCACGCGTGTTCGGCGGCATCCAGGTGGCGGCCATCGGCCCGGCCACGGCCGACGCCCTGCGCGAGCGCGGCATCAAGCCGGACTTCATCCCCGAGAAATACGTGGCCGAGCATGTGGTGGAAGGGCTGTTGGAGCGCGGCGTGGCAGGCAAGAAGGTGCTCATCCCCCGCGCCCGCGTGGCCCGCGAGGTGTTGCCCGAGCAATTGGCTGCCGCCGGGGCCAAGGTCCAGGTGCTGCCCGTGTACGAGACGCGGCTGGCCCAGGAGGATGCCTCCGAGGTGCTGGCGGCCATGGACAAGGGCAAGCTGGATTACGTGACCTTCACCAGCTCCAGCACCGTGGACAATTTCTTCGAGCTGGTTCCGGCCCAGACTCTGAAAGAGTACAAGGCCGCGCATCCGGACAAGGCCAAGCTGGCCTGCATCGGCCCCATCACGGCCAAGACGCTCGAAGGGCACGGCTTCGCGCCCGATCTCCAGCCCGAGGACTACACCATTCCCGCGCTGGTCAAGGCGCTGCTGAAGGCCGAATAACCCGGAGCGGACACGATCGCATCATGGCCCCGGCAGCGTACGCGTTGCCGGGGCTTGTTCATTTCCCTGCCAGGCTTGATCTTCTGAGCCAAGCTGCTATCTATCAAATATTATTTCTCCGACCCAAAGGAGCGCCCATGCCAAACAAAACCGCCAGCCCCGACGACATCCGCGCCCTGTCCTCTGCCTTCCAGCAGAGCCGCATCCTGCTCACCGCCGCGGACCTGGACCTGTTCACGCACCTGGGCCGCGCAACCCGCAGCGCGGCGGAATTATCCCCGCTTATCAAGGCGGACGAACGCGCCCTGGACCGGCTTTTGAACGCGCTCACGGCCCTGGGGCTCGCCACCAAGCAGGGCAACGCCTTCACAGCCACGGACGCGGCCCATGCCCTGCTTTCCCGCGAAAGCCCCGACTACATCGCCCTGGGCCACCGCTCCAATCTCTACGCCAACTGGAACACCCTGACCCAGGCCGTGCGCACGGGCATGAGCGTGCTCACCCCCGACTTCGACGACGATTCCCGGCGCGAGGATTTCATCGCGGCCATGCACAACCGGGGCGGGGTGGACGCGGACGGACTGGCTGCCCGGCTGCCCCTTGCGGGCTTGAAGCGCGTCCTGGACGTGGGCGGCGGCTCCGGCGTGTACGCCATGGGCATGTGCCGGGCCGAGCCAGGCCTTGAGGTGGTTGTGCTGGAACTGCCCAAGGTCGTGCCCATCACGGCGCGCTACGTGGCCGAAGCGGGCCTGTCCGATCGCATCACCACCAAGGCGGGTAATTTCAATTCGGACGACTGGGGCGCGGGCTATGATCTGGTCCTGCTGTCGGCCATCGTGCACATGCTCGGGCCGGAAGAAAACGCCCGGTTACTAGAGCGGGCCTTTGCAGCGCTTGCGCCGGGCGGCTGGTGCGCCGTGGTGGATTTCCTCATGGACGACAGCCGCACCCGGCCTGCGTTCGGCGCTGTTTTCGCATTGAACATGCTGGTCAATACGGCCCGGGGTGACGTATACACCCGTGCCGAGGCGCGCGACTGGTTCACGCACGCCGGTTTTGTCGCGCTGCAAGACATTGATACCGGCCCGAAAACGAGCATGGTCCTGGGCCGCAAGCCAGGAGGGGGGGAATGAGAAAGGCGCTGTTGCTTTGCGTGGTCCTGCTGTTCTGTGCAGGCTGCCTTGCGGAGACCGACGGTCCCGTGACGTTCGAGGAGCAGGGCCTGCCTGCTGAGGCTCTGGGCGAGTGGCGTTGCGGCGACGCCAGCGAGGATTGCGAGCTGGAATTGATGTCCGCCGAGGGGCGGCCCGATTCGGTCGTTGTCCGCCTGCGCTACGGCAACGACAAGTACATGGGGACTGCGGACGTGTCGCGTGTGCCCACGGCGGCGGATATTTACGTCGCGTACTTCCCGGTGTTGCATGTGCTTTCGACTTCGGACCAGAGCGAAAACATGCCCCATGTCTGCGCTGTCTTCGCCATCAAGGGCGACGAATTGCAGCTTTTGGACCCACGTTACGGCACGCCTCCGGGCGATAATGCCGTTCCCTCGGAAACATTCAAGGAAGATTTGCGCCGGTTCGGGCCGGAATACGCCTCTGATCCCGGCTATCTGACTTTTAAACGCGGGAAGTAAATCCGATATGCACCAGTTCCATATCCATCTGCGGGTCTCCTCCGTTGTCGTTTGCCTGCTCTTGCTGCTGGCGGTTCCTGCCCAGGCCCTGGAACTCTCCGATTCGGCCCGCACCGAATTGGAAACATTATTTGGTCGGGATGCCTGTTTTTCGCTGTACGACGAGACCGAGAACACATGGACAAGGATCAACCCGGAGCGGTGCGCCCAGCGTATTACGCCGTGTTCGACCTTCAAAATCCCGCATGCGCTCGTGGCGCTGACAACAGGCGTTGTGCCGCGCGAGGGGCTGGCGCTGGACTGGGACCCGCAGCGTGACCCTGCCGGGGAAGGCTGGCCCGAAGTCTGGAAGGAGCGGCATTGTCTGACCTCGGCCATCAAGCATTCGGTTGTCTGGTATTTCCAGGAGCTGGCCCGGCGTATCGGCCCGGAAAGGGAGCAGACCTGGCTGGACGCCATGGGCTATGGCAATCGGGATATCTCCGGCGGCCTGGAAGTGTTCTGGCTCTCTTCCAGCCTGAAAATTTCCGCTGACGAGCAGGTGGAGTTCCTGCGCCGCTTTTTCCGCAACGAACTACCGTTTGATGTGGCGCACATGGAACAGGTGCGCGGCATGATTCTCAGAGAGCATGGCACGGATCGGCTTTTCTGGGGCAAGACAGGCATGGGTGACGCTCCGGATGGAGTGGGCGTGGGCCTGTTCACGGGCTGCGTGGAAAAGAACGGGCGGCGTTACTTCTTCGCACTGAACTGCGAGGTGCCGGATGGGACGCAGACGTTTGTCCGGCGCGCGAAACTGTTGGAACTGAGTCTTGCCGCATTGGGGCTGGACGAGTAAGAGGGGCGGAGCACGCACAACAGCAAAGGAGCGAGCATGGCCCTTCCCATAGCGGTCCTGGTTTCCGGGAGCGGTTCCAATCTGCAATCCCTGATAGACAGGATCGAGTCTGGCACGCTGGATGCGGACATCCGGCTGGTGGTCTCCAACAATCCCGACGCCTACGGTATTGTGCGGGCACGCAACCACAACATCCCCAATCTGATTCTGGACCACCGCGACTTTGATTCCCGCGAGGCCTTTGATGCGGAAATGGCCCAGGCTGTGCGGGATTCCGGGGCTGAATACGTGATCCTGGCCGGGTTCATGCGCCTGCTGACTCCCGGCTTCCTGAGTGCCTTCCCTGGCCGGGTCGTGAACATCCATCCGGCCTTGCTGCCCAGCTTTCCGGGTACGCACGGCCAGCGGGACGCAGCTCTCTACGGCGTGCGCATCGCGGGCTGCACCGTGCATTTCGTGAATGAGAAAATGGACAACGGCCCGGTGATTATCCAGGCCGCCGTGCCCGCGTATCCGGGCGAGGACCCTGGCGATCTTGGTGAGCGCATCCTGCGCTGCGAACACCGCATCTATGCCCAGGCCGTGCAGTGGCTGGCGGAAAAGCGTTTGACCGTGCAGGACCGTTTCGTGCTGCTGGCCCAGGCGGACAGGCCCCTGGCCGACGCCCCGCAAAACGCCCTGGTCAGCCCGCCCCTGGAAAAGGGCTTCTAGCCGCAAGCCGTTTCTTCGCTGGCTTGACGCCGCCCGTCGAGGAATAAGGCGGCTACTTTTCCAGGGACCGCTCGGCCTGTTGCAGGAGTCTGCGCTGCACAGCGCTCATCAGATCGCTTTCCAGATCCCAGCTGTGCCAGTAAAGCACCACGTCGAGCGCCTTTTGGGGCGCGAGCCGCACCAGTGCGCCCGAGTCCAGGTGGGGACGGGCCTGATGCGCCGGAATCAGGCCGTAGGCCAGACCGAGCACGGCCATATCCACGAATTTTTCCGATGAGGGCACATAGTGGCGCGGGCCGGGCGTGAGCCTGATGGCCTGCGGCCCGAAGAGCAGGCCCAGGAAATCGTCATGGGCCGCGTCTTTGCGGTTGAAGAGCACGGCCGGGGCGCGGCGCGCGGTCTCGGGGGTGAGCCCGTGCGTGAACCAGCACCGGGCAAACGCGGGCGCGGCGCAGCAGAAATACGGCATCACGCCCAGCCGCACGCAGCGCGTGCCGCGGACCGGTTCGGGCAGGGTGGACAGGCAGCCCGCCACTTCGCCCCGCTCCAATTGTTCATGGGTGCGTTCCTGGTCGTCCACGGTCAGGTCCAGGAGAATGCGCTGCTCGGCCAGGAGCGGGGCCAGGGCCTCCAAAAACCAGATGGCCAGACTGTCCGCGTTCACGGCCAGGGGCAGGCGCTGAAAGCCGCTTTCCTCGCGCGGGGCGAGCCGCTCCGCCAGTTCGTCTTCCAGCAGCCGGGCCTGGTTGTAATGGCGCAGCAGTTCGCGTCCGGATTCCGTGGCATAGGGCGGGGTGGCGCGTACCAGGAGCGGCCTGCCGAGTTGCGTTTCCAGTAGGCGCACCCGCTGGGACACGGCGGACTGGGTCAGGTGCAGGGCCTGGGCCGCGCGTTCGAAGCCGCCTTCGCGTACCACCAGGGCCAGGGCTTCCAGCAATTTGTAATCGAGCATAGTTCATATTAGCAAAATTAATGTAATCTGTTAAATATTAATTTTACAACAAGGACAGGCGGGCTTAGGTTCTGTGCCCCGGCGGCTGTGGTTGCCGCCGATGAATCAGATCGCAAGCGAGGAAGACGAGAATGCAGACTTTGCCCCTGCTCCAGGGATTCGGCATGAGCGCCGGGCTTATCGTGGCCATTGGCGCGCAGAACGCGTTTTTGCTGACTCAGGCCGTGAAACGCGAACATCACCTGCCTGTTGCCGGGTTGTGCATTTTTTTTGACGCCTTGCTCATATCTCTGGGCGTGCTGGGCGCGGGCACGCTGGTGGCCTCCCATCCGACGCTGGCATCGTTCGCGGCCTGGGGCGGGGCGGCCTTTGTGTTCGTGTACGGACTGGGCGCGTTGCGCTCGGCCCTGCGCGGCGGCAGCCTCAAGGCCGACAACGGCACGGTTTTGACCTTGGGCAAGGCCCTGCTTGTGACTACGGGCGTGACCGTGCTGAATCCGCATGCCTGGCTGGATACCGTGGTTCTGCTCGGATCGGTGAGCGGTACTTTCGAGGGGCAGGCGCGCTGGCTTTTCGGCCTGGGCGCGGTGGCGGCCTCGGTGGTCTGGTTCACCCTGCTCAGCCTGGGCGGGGCGCGCCTCGCGCCGCTGTTTGCCAAGCCCGCGTCCTGGCGCGTGCTCGACGCCGTGATCTGGCTGGTGATGTGGAGCATCGCTTTTGGCCTGGTGCGCGGCGAGCTTGTGGCCTGACAGACTTTCAATCGTTGCACCCGCGCCGTTGCCGCGCCCGCGGAATTGCGCTACGCACCGGGAAACATCGGCATCCCGGAGGCGTCTTGCAGCGGAAACTCTGGTCCTGGGCCCTGTATGACTGGGCCAACAACGGATTCTTCACTCCCATCCAGACGTTTGTCTTTGCCGCGTATTTTACCAGCGCCGTGGCCGAAAGCCCGGCCTTGGGAACGGCCATGTGGGGCAACATGCTCGGTTTTGCCGGGCTCGCCGTCGGTCTGGGCGGCCCCTTGCTGGGCGCCGTGGCCGACCAGTCCGGTCGGCGCAAGCCCTGGATAGCGGCCTTTACCCTGCTGTGCGTCGTTGCCACGGCCCTGCTCTGGTACGTGCGCCCCGAACCTGACTGGGCCTTTGCCGCCCTGGTGCTGGTCTGCCTGGGCACCATCGGCGCGGAAGCCTCCATGATTTTCTACAACGCCATGCTGCCCGATCTGGTGCCGCCGACGCGCATGGGCCGCTGGTCCGGCTGGGGCTGGGGCCTGGGGTATGTGGGCGGCCTGCTTTGCCTGCTCCTGGCTCTGTACGGATTCATCAACGAGGGTGCGTGGTTCGCGCTGCCGCGCGGTGCTGCCGAGCATGTCCGGTCCATCGGGCCGCTGGCCGCGCTCTGGTATCTGCTCTTTGCGCTGCCGCTGTTCTTCTGGACCCCGGATGCGCCGCGTTCGGGCCGTCCCTGGCGCGAGTGCCTGCGTTCGGGCCTTGCCCAGGTGCGTGATTCGCTGCGCAACCTGCGCGGGCACAGGCACATTCTGCGCTTTTTGCTGGCACGCATGATCTACAACGACGGTCTGACCACCATGTTCGCCTTTGGCGGCATTTATGCCGCCGGGACGTTCGGCATGAGCACCAAAGAGGTCATCCTTTTCGGCATCGGCCTGAACGTCACGGCCGGGCTGGGCGCGGGCCTGTTTGCCTGGATGGACGACCGCGTGGGCGCGCGGGCCACCATTCTCTGGTCCCTGGCCGGGCTGGTGCTTCCCGGGGTGGCCATTCTTCTGGTGCAAAGCAAACTCTTGTTCTGGATTTTCGGTCTGTTTCTTGGCATCTTCGTTGGGCCGGTGCAGGCTTCAAGCCGCTCCTGGCTGGCGCGCGTCGCACCGGGCGAACTGCGCGCCCAGATGTTCGGCCTCTTTGCCCTGTCGGGCAAGCTGACCTCGTTCGCCGGGCCGCTCCTGGTGGGCTGGGTCACGCTGGCCACGGGCAGCCAGCGCTGGGGCATGAGCACGATCATCATGATGTACGTTCTGGGCGGCCTGCTCATGCTCGCGGTGCCCCGCGCCGACCAGATCAAACCCGAGGAGTGACAATGGCCCGCAAGTTCGTATTCATGCTTTCCGACGAGGAAAAGCGTTACCTCCGGGACCTGGTGCGGGTTTCCATCGGTACGAAACTGAAGGGTGAGGATGCGGAACCGCCCGCACCGCCCACGGAAAAGCTGCGCGAGGCCTACGGCGCGTTCGTGACCCTGACCCTGGACGGCCGCTTGCGCGGCTGCATAGGCAATGTGCAGGGCTCGGGCGAACTGTACCGCACCATCTGGGACATGGCCCGCTCCGCGGCCTTTTCCGACCCGCGTTTTCCGCCGCTGACCGCCGAGGAATTCGGCCAGATCGAACACGAGATTTCCGTGCTCAGCCCGGTGGAGCCCTGCCGCGACGCCAACGAAATCGTGGTGGGCCGCCATGGGCTCATCGTGCAGCGTGCTGGCCGTTCAGGGCTGCTGCTGCCCCAGGTGCCGGTGCAGTGGGGCTGGGACCGCGAGAAATTCCTGCGCCAGACCTGCCTCAAGGCCGGGCTGTCCGAGGATTCCTGGCGCATGGCCGGAACCGGCCTGTTCTGGTTCGAGGCGGTGGTCTTTTAGTCCCTCGGCATGAATCCTGCTTCGGGAAGGGACGGAAAAACCTTCCCGGAGCAGCAATGAATACGACCGGCATCGACACGTCCGCCAAAGGCGTTCCGCTTCCCCCCGAGGACCTGACCCTCTGTTTCGGCGGAGGCGATTTTCAGCGCATCGGGCGCAATCTTTTGAACCGCATGATCGAGTGGGGCGGGCTGCTGCCCAGCGAACGCGTCCTGGACGTGGGCTGCGGCTGCGGCAGGGCCGCCATTCCGCTCACGAGATATCTTTCGGACCTGGGCCGCTACGAAGGTTTTGATATCTATCCCTTCGGCGTGGATTGGTGCCGGGAAAATGTCACACCGCGCCATTCGAACTTCCGCTTCCAGACCGTGGACGTGTTCAATGCCTTGTACAGCCCGTTCAGCAAGGTGCGGGCCAGCGAATTCGTCTTTCCCTTCGAGGATAGGGCCTTTGATTTCGTGCTGCTCAATTCGGTCTTTACGCACATGCTGCCCGAGGACGTGGTCAATTACGTCCGCCAGATAGGGCGCGTGCTGGAGCAGGGCGGCCGGGCCTATCTGACCTATTTTCTGCTCAATGCGGAGACGCGGGCCCTGCTCGCGGAAAACCGGACCGGCATCACCATGCGGCACAAGTTCGGCGCGTGCCATCTGGACAATCCCGAAGATCCGGAAGAAGCCGTGGGCTATGAGGACGCGTTCGCCCTGAACGTGCTCGCCGCAAGCGGGTTGCGCGTGCGCCGGATTTATCCGGGCGCATGGAGTGGCCGCAAGGCACCCAACTTCCAGGACGTGGTCATAGTGGAAAAGGCCTGAGCCTTTCCGAATCCGGGCTATTTCCCGCTGACCTGCCGGAACACGAGGCGGCAGGGCTGCCGGAAGCAGCGCCGCAGCTTGGCGAGCACATGGTCGTACCCGCCTGGCGAATGGGGCAGCTGGCAGCCCTTGCAGTCCTTTTGCCCGTTTTCCATGAGCACGTATTTCCCCCCGCAGTCGTCCATGAAATAGAGCGGACAAAAGCAGAACAGGCAGTTGAACCGTTCCGGATGGGCGGTCTTGTGGCAGGGGAAATATTCGCAGGCCGTGTTGCTGTAGAAGCGGTAGGAAGCGGCGGTCGGCGCGGTTTTTTTTGGGTCCATTGTCCGTCTCCTATGCCGGCAAAAACTGCACCCAGAGCGTGCGGCTTCTCGGCCCGTCGAACTCGCAGAAGAAAACCCGCTGCCAGGTGCCGAGCATGATCTCCCCGCCCGAGACGATGAGCATTTGGTCCGGACCAAACGTGCTGGTCTTGATGTGCGCGTCCGAGTTGCCCTCGGTATGGCGGTAGTCGCCCCGGTGCGGAATGAGCTTGCGCAGGTTCACGAGGATGTCGCGCACCACGTCCGGGTCGGCCCCCTCGTTGACCGTGACCGCGCCGGTGGTGTGCGGGCAATACACGAGCAGCGCGCCGTCCTGCCAGCCCTGCTCGCGTACCAGCGTGCGCAATGCCCCGCCCATGTCGAGCATCTGTTCCCGTTCCGTGGTGGAAATCTTGAGTTCCAGCACCTAGTCCTCCTTTGCCTCCCGGCACATGTGGCCGAAAGTGGCGTCGTAGAGCTTGGACCGGGCTCCCTCCATGTTCTCGCCGGGCAGCACAAGGAACACGGTCTGGCGGTAGAAGCCTTTTTCCCGGGCGGTTTCGGCCAGTTCGGATAGGGGGCAGCGCGCCAGCTCGCTGCCGGGCCAGCCTACCCGATGCCCCATGACGCAGGGCGTATCCGGAGCCATGCCGCCGCAGAGCAGTTCGTTTTGCAGGGTGCGGGTATCTGATGCGGAAAGATAGATGGCCATGGCCGTGTTGTGCCGGGCCAGGGATCGCAGGGATTCGGACTCGGGCACGGGCGTGCGTCCACTCAGGCGGGTCACGATCAGGGTCTGGGTATGCCCGGGAACGGTAAAGGAACAGCCTGCCTCGGCTGCGGCGGCAAAGGCCGCGGTCACGCCCGGAACGATCTCCCAGGCGATGCCGTCCTGATCCAGCAGCTCGATCTGTTCGCGCACCGCGCCATAGATCGAGGGGTCGCCGGTATGCAGGCGCACGGCAGTGCCCCCGCCCCGGACGCATTGGCAAAGCAGGGCATGGGTGGAGTGCAGGTCCAGGGGCGAGGAATCGGCCACATGGGCGTCGGGCCGGGCCATTTCCACCAGGGCGCGTGGCACCAGCGAGCCTGCATAGAGAACGAGATCGGCGCGCATCACCAGATTGCGGCCCTTGACAGTGATCAAATCCGGGTCTCCCGGTCCTGCTCCGACGAAATAGACCTTGCTCATGGGGACTCCCTAAGGCTTTTCCGCCCAGAGGATGAAGACCGGGTTGTGGGCCTTGAAGCGCAGGTCTCCGGCCAGGGGGTCCGTGGTGGAGGCCATGATCTGCGTTGCGCCAAAGGGCCATTTCTGTTCTTCGAAACGCGCCTTGGCGCGCAGCAGCGATTCCAGAAGAATGCAATGGATGACAATGCGTCCGCCGCGTTTGAGCCTGCGGCAGGCCACGTCCAGAAGCTGTTGGCCGTCACCGGATTCCGGGCCGAGTCCGCCGCCGATGAAGATGCGGTCCGGATCGGGCAGTTTTTCCAGACACTCCGGCGCTTCGCCGCGGACCACCTCCACGAGCCAGGCTCCGAAACGGCGCACGTTCTCCCGGATCATGCCGGCGCGGCGGCGGTTTTTCTCCACGGCATAGACCAGTCCGTGCGCGGCCAGATGCGAGGCTTCAATGGCCACGGAACCACAGCCCGAGCCGAGATCCCAGACCGTGTGCCCCTGGGCCACGCCGAGCATGCCCAGGCCTGCGGCACGCACCGCCTGCTTGGTGATCAAGCCTTTCTCATGCATGTACAGCTGATCCGGAACGCCCAGGTGCAGGGGGATTTCCGGCGGATGGCTGCGCTCGATGATCACGAGGTTCAGGGGCGAGAATTCCGCGTCCCAGGTTTGCTCCGGCGTGAGCCTGCGTATGCGCTCCTGGGGCGTGTCCAGGTCTTCGAGCACGGTCATGGTGAAACCGTCCGCGCCTCGGTTGAGCAGGGCTTCGGCCAGGGCTGCCGGACCATTGTCCGGGCCGGTGTAGACGGCCACGCGGTCCGCGCGGGAAATGGCGGCGTAAAAAGGCGTGAAGTCGTCGCGCCCGTGCAGGGAAACCGTCTCGATGCTGTTCCAGGGGATGCGCAGCCGGGCCGCAGCCACCTGCAGGGTGGTCACGTTGGGGTGGATGATCACCCTGTCCGCGCCGAGATCATCCACGAGCTTGCGGCCAAAACCGAAAAAGAGCGGATCGCCGTCGGCCAGCACGGCCACGCGTTTGTCCTTGTGCCGGTCAATGAGCCGGATCACGGCATCCAGGGAACCGGTGATGGGGATCTGCTTTTCGGGCCGGATGGGCCGCTCCGGCGTGGAGGCCAGAGCGCAGGCGGCCAGCAGGCGCTTGCCTCCGGCAATGACCTGGCTGCGTTCGAGAATGGACCATTCGCGCGGTCCCAGTTCCAGGGAACCGGGCCGCATGCCGATGACGTGTATGGGATTGTGCCCGAGCATTGGGGCCTTGTAACGTGAACCGTCGCGAGTTGGAAGGGGCGGGAGCCTGTTTTCGAACCGCAGAGGTTTCGAAAGAGCTTTTTCAGGGCACGATTGAGGCGTTATTGGAAAATCAGGCCATGGTATCGCTGCAGAACAACAGCGTTCCGTCAAAGTCGAACACGGCGTAGGTGGTCTGCGCGCCGGGTGCAAAGGCTGCGACATTGGCCGAGGCGCGGGCCGCGAGCAGCCGCAGCAGGTCCTGGCGGACCGGGCCCGGCTTCAGCAACCCCAGGACCTCGCGGGCCGTGTTGGCCTGTGTGGCTTGGCGGACAATGTCCGAGCCTGCGCCACACTCGGCGCACCAACGGGCCAGCAGCGCGAAATCGATGCGCGCCGCACCTGCGTGGGTGTTGGCAAAACTTTGGGCCTGCTTGACCAACTTGCCGAAAAACAGGCTCCAGCCGATGTGGCGAAAGCCCCGTTGCGTAGCGGAAGCGCAGGCATGGGCAAAGAGATCCGCCGCCTGGACCAGGGCCTGGGCAGGGGTGTCCGGATAGAGCTCCAGATAGAGCCGTTCGCTCTTGCGGCCCGTGGTGAACACGGTCTGATCCAGGCCTGCGGCGCGGGCCACCTCCAGGGCCTGATCCACGGACGCGGTCCAGGCTTCATGGCTGTAGGGCCGCACAATGCCGTGCGAGCCAAGGATGGAGATGCCCCCCACAATGCCCAGGCGCGGATTCATGGTTTTTTCCGCGAGCCTTGTTCCGTCGGGCACCTCCACGAGCACGCGCACCGTGCCGCAACGATCCCCGGCTGCCTCGCGCACGGCCTTTTCAATCTGCATTTGCGGGCCGGGATTGATGGCGGCCCGGCCTACCTGCACGGCCAAACCGGGCAGAGTGGAGCGTCCGACCCCGCGCCCGCCGTCCAGGTCCACGCAAAGCGCCTCTTGTCCGGGGAGAAAGGAAACCAGCGCCTGGATTTCCGCGCCGTGGGTCACGTCCGGATCGTCGCCCGCATCCTTGACGACCGTGACCCGCACGGCCTCTCCTTCCCGCTCCTGACGCGCCAGCGGCACCACGAGGCGTCCCTCTTCGGGCAGGGGAATATCCATTGCGGAGGTGATTTTTTCTCCCAAAAGCAGGAGCAGTGCGGCCTTGGCCGCTGCCGCTGCCGCCGAGCCCGTGGTGAAGCCTTGGCGCAGTTCGCTCATGATCGTCCCTCGGGCGGCACCGGCGCGGGGCCGGAAAGAATCGGCGCTTGTGCCGCACGGGCCACGCCGCGCAGCATGTTTTTGAAGAGCAGCATGTGGAAGGGGTACATCAGCCACCAGTAGACCAGGCCACCCAGCCCGCGCGGCAGAAAGCGGGCGCGCATGAACAGACGGGTCCCTGTTTTTTCCGGGCGCAGCGTGAATTCCAGCAGGGCTTCGCCCGGCAGCCGCATCTCGGCCACAAGCAGCAGGCGTTGCTCCTTGTCCACATCGACCACCCGCCAGAAGTCCAGAGCGTCGCCCGGACGCAGTTCTTCAGGATGTCTTCGACCGCGCCGCAATCCCGGGCCGCCGACCAGCTTGTCCAGAAAGCCGCGTACCTTCCAAAGGGTATCGCCATAATACCAGCCTGTGTCGCCCCCAATGTGGGTTACGGGTTTCCAGGCCTGGCTTGGCGTGCAGTCCAGGGTGACGCTGTGGCCCGATTCCAGCACGGTTGCGCCCGCATACGGGGCGTCGTGGCAGGCGGCCCATTCCGGCGCGCAGGCAGTGCCTGCGTCGAAACAGCAGGTTGCCACGTCGGCTTGCTGCACGCGGTGCAGGGCCTCGCGCAGGGCCTTGCGGATGGGGGTGCGTACCAGCGGAACCAGTTCGAGAATACGCTCGTCCGTGCAGACCACCTCGTTGCGCAGCCC
This sequence comes from Desulfovibrionaceae bacterium, assembly GCA_036541255.1. Classification (GTDB taxonomy): domain Bacteria; phylum Desulfobacterota; class Desulfovibrionia; order Desulfovibrionales; family Desulfovibrionaceae; genus Paucidesulfovibrio. Next base: position 79,484 of record JAZHDD010000048.1, read on the forward strand.
TTCGATGAGCGGCGCTGCCAAAGCGCGGGGCACGGGCGTGATCAGATTGATCCAGTGGGCGGAAAGGGCCGGGGTGAGCACGGGCACGGGCAGGATCAGCCGGGGCCGCAGCCCGGCCTCCTCGGCGTAGAGCCGGAACAACTCGCGGTACGTGAGCCGGTCCGGGCCGCCGATGTCCAGGACCAATCCTGCCGTGGCCGGGGTTTCCAGGCAGCCGACAAGGTAGCCGAGCACATCCGAGATGGCGATTGGCTGGCAGAGTGTGTCCACCCAGCGGGGCGTGATCATGACCGGCAAGCGGTCCACGAGGTGGCGCACGATTTCAAAGGATGCGCTGCCCGAGCCCAGAATCACGGCGGCCCGGAGCCAGGTGGTTTGCACCGCGCCGGACTGGAGAATGCGGCCGACCTCGGCGCGGGAGCGCAGGTGCTCGCTGAGGCCCGGGCCGTCTTCCCCCAGCCCGCCGAGATAGATGATGCGGGTTACGCCCGCTGCCTCGGCCGCGTGGAGAAAGTTGGTGGCGGCCTCGCGGTCTTTGGCCGCGAAGTCAGAGTGTTTGCCATGGCCGGACATGGAGTGCACGAGATAAAAGGCCGTATCGCAGCCCGTCAGGGCGGACCGGAGCGAATCCTGGTCGAACATGTCCGCCTGGACCAATGCGCAGTGTTCGTGTCTGCTCCAGGAGCGCGCCTGAATTTTGTTCAGGGAGCGCGCCATGGCCCGGACGGCATGGCCGCGTTCCAGCAGGAGCGGGGCCAGCCTGCCGCCGACATAGCCTGTGGCGCCGGTGACGAGAACGGTGTTCATGCTGCCTCCGGACGGGTTGTTCATACCCCCTGCCTACCATCCCAGCCCGTCAAGGGGAAGGAGCCGGGGGCAGGTCAACGCTGGTCAGCGCCCGGTACCCTTTCGTTGCGGATGGTGTCCCATGTCCTCGGCAAGGATCTGGGCAAGCATCGGGATCAGGCCATCATGGTTCCTGGCGCGGGAAAAGGCCAGAAAAAGTGCATTGGTGCCGACAGGCGGGTCAAGAAACGTAAGCTGGTCCTCAAGACCCAGTTTACGGGCGTGGTGGCGGACCACGCTGATTGGGCCGATGCCCAGCGGGTAGCGGCCTTCCAGAACCATACGGGTCATGCGCCGGTCGTCAAGGGAAGGGCGTCTGGCCAGGAGCGGGAAGGTGTCGAAATCCTCGCCGTAGGAGTAGCCCCCCACTACGGACAGCGGAAGTCCGGCAACACTGGACAGACTGCCGTCGTAGGATGTTTTGGTATTCTTGCGGATGAAGAACCTGTCCACCTGCCAGGCCAGGGGCACCGGGACATAGTCGAGAAAGGCTTCACGTTTGGAGTTGCGTATCACGCCGGCAATGCCGTCGATCTCCCCGTTGCGGGCCATGTCCAGGACACGGTTCCAGGGCAGGGGAACGAGTTCTGCCCGCATGTTCAGCCGTTCCAGGGCGCGCCGGGTGCGTTCCACGCAGATGCCGCCGATCTGGCCTCCCTGTTGCATGAAGAATGGCGGATATTCCATGCCCACTACGCCCAGGACCAGCTCCTGTTGTCCCTGCTCCGGAGCAGGAGGCCCCGAGTCGGCACGGGCGTAAATCCCCTGTTGGTCCAGGCAGATCAGCAATGCGAACACGAAGCTGATTCGCGTCAGCCGCACGAATGCCCGGCGCATAAAGAGCTTGGCTCTTGCGGAGGAGCCGAACGAAATACCTGTCATGGAATGCTCCGGAACGAGAGACCCGAGGATTATTCGTCCTTGAGCGAACGGCTCATGAGTTCGCCCACGGCTTTTCGCGGGTCAACGTTTTCATAGAGGATACGGTAGACCTGCTCGGTGATGGGCAGTTCCACTTCCAGCTTGCGGGCTAGGTTGTGCAGCGATTGTGCTGTCTTGACTCCCTCGGCAACGGCCTTCATCTCGCCGATGATGTCGTCCAGCTTGCGGCCCTGGCCGATTTTCAGGCCGACCTGCCGGTTGCGGGAAAGGTCGCCGGTACAGGTCAGGACCAGGTCGCCCATGCCGGAAAGGCCCATGAAGGTGCGCTCCTGCGCGCCCATGGCCTCGCCCAGGCGGCTCATCTCGGCCAGCCCGCGCGTGATCAGGGCGGCTCGGGCATCATGGCCGAACCCCAGGCCGTCGGACATGCCCGCGGCCAGGGCGATGACGTTCTTGACCGCGCCGCCCAGTTCCACCCCGCGAAAATCCGGTGTGGAATAGACCCGGAAAAAGGGCGTGGAAAAGAGTTCGCGCAGCTCCCGGGCCAGATCCAGGTCGGCGCAGCCCAAAGAAACGGACGTGGGCATGTCCCGGCTGACCTCGGCCGCAAAGGACGGACCGGAAAGCGAGGCGTAGCGGGGAGCCTTGTTTTCAAGGGTCTCGGCCACCACGCGGGACATGGGCGCGAGCGAGTCCAGCTCAATGCCCTTGCTGGCGCAGACAATGACCGGGTGTTGCGGGAAGAGGTCGCGGAAACCGTGCAGGGTCGGCCGGATGAACTGGCTGGGCACGACCACGAGATACACGTCGGCCCCGTTCAGGGCTGTTGCCGGATCGCTTTCGATTTCAAGCGCGGGGCAGAGTTTCAGGTCGGGCAGAAAAATATCGTTGACGCGCGAGGTGCGCATGCGTTCGGCCAGGTCGGCTTCACGGACCCAAAGGCAGGTGCCCACATTGTTGCGGGCCAGCATGTCGGCCAGGGTGGTGCCCCAGGCCCCCGCTCCGAGCACGGTCACGCGTCGGAAGGAAGATTTTTGGTTGCTCATCGACAAAGGATACCTTTCCGGCCGCACGGGCGCAAGTCCGGTGAATCCGCCTGTTGCATCGCGGCCGTGTTGCGGGTAAGGACACGGCATGCCCAGACCGAAATTTACCGAGAACGAATACCGGATTTTGGCCCTGGCCGGGGATAACCTCGGCCACAGCGACGCGCCCTTCAAGGAAATCGCGGACGCCGTGGGCGTTGAGGAAGCCGAGGTGTTGAGCCTGCTCCAGGGGCTCAAGAAACAACGGGTGATTCGCCGTTTCGGCGCGACGCTGCGGCATCAGAAGGCCGGATACGGCCATAACGCCATGGTGGCCTGGATCGCGGGTGACCGCGACCCGGACGATTTGGGCGCGATATTCTCCTCCCGGCCCGAGATCAGCCATTGCTACCGCCGCATCACGTATCCCGAGTGGCCGTATGACTTCTATACCATGGTTCACGGCAGGAATCCGGGCGATTGCCAGGAAGTTGCCGCAGATTTGTCGCGCATCACCGGGATCAAGGACTATGCGATCCTCAACAGCATCCGGGAATTGAAAAAAAGCTCCATGCGCTATTTCAAATGGGAGAAGCCGAAGAATGCCTGATTCCAAAAGCCTTTTTGAACGCGCCGTCAAGGTCCTGCCCGGCGGCGTCAACAGTCCCGTGCGCGCTTGCCGCAGCGTGGGCTGCGACCCCCTGTTCATCGCCCGCGCCAAAGGGGCGCATCTCTGGACCGCCGAAGGCCTTGAAATGGTGGATTATGTCATGAGCTGGGGGCCCATGCTCCTGGGACATGCCCATCCGGCCGTGGAAGAGGCCGCCATCAAGGCCGTGGAACGCGGGGCCAGCTTTGGCGCTCCCTGTGAGGACGAGGTCCTGCTCGGCGAACTGCTCTGCGATATCCTGCCCAGCGTGGACATGGTACGTATGGTCAACTCCGGTACTGAAGCCACCATGAGCGCCCTGCGTCTTGCCCGCGGCTACACCGGCCGGGACAAGGTCATCAAATTTCACGGCGGCTATCATGGTCACAGCGACGCCTTTTTGGCCTCGGCCGGGTCGGGGGTTGCCACGCTGTCCATTCCCGGTACGCCGGGCGTGCCCGAGTCCTTTGTGGCCGCGACCCTGCTCGCGCCCTACAACGACCTGAACTCGATACGCCGCCTTTTCGAGCAGAACCCCGAACAGGTGGCGGCCATTTTTGTGGAGCCCATGGCCGGCAACATGGGCTGCGTGCCTGCGGCTCCCGGATATCTGGAAGGGCTGCGAGCACTGTGCGATGAGTTCGGCGCGCTGTTGGTTTTTGACGAGGTCATCACCGGCTTCCGCCTCAGCCTGGGCGGCGCGCAAAAACGTTTCAACATCACCCCGGACCTGACCTGTCTGGGCAAGATCATCGGCGGCGGCTTCCCTGTGGGCTGCTATGGCGGCAAGCGTGAGATAATGGAACGCGTCGCGCCTTCCGGCAATATCTATCAGGCCGGCACCCTGTCCGGAAATCCCGTGGCCATGGCCGCAGGACTGGCCACTCTGCGCGAGCTGGCCAAGCAGGACTATGCCGCGCTGGAGGTCCGGACCCTGGCTTTCGCCACGGAGCTCAAAGGTATTTTGGAGGCCAAGGGCGCGGCTGTGACCCTGAACCAGATCGCCTCCATTTTCACGCTTTTCCTGACCGCTGGCCCGGTCACGGATTTCGAGAGCGCGTCCAAGGCGGACAGCGCCGCCTACGCCAATTATTATGCCTGCATGCGTGAATCCGGGGTGAATCTGGCCCCGAGCGGGTTCGAGTGCAGCTTCACCTCGTTCGCGCATACGGACGGGGATTACGAAAAGACCTTGGAGGCTGCCCGCCGGGCAACCCTTTGATGATGGGAGTGCCTTCGCGGTCCGGTCGCCTGTAGGGCGCTTTCCTCCGGACCGCGAGGGTTTTCCACTGGAGTGCGCATGTTCACCGGATTGGTACAGGGCGTTGGAACCATTGAAGCCGCTGAGGCGCGGGGAGGGGAGACCCGGCTGCGCATCCATGCGCGTTTCGACTTGCCGGACATCGTCAAGGGTGAGTCCATTGCCGTGAACGGGGTGTGCCTGACCGTGGAAACTTTCGGTCCAAGCTGGTTCACGGCCTATGCCAGCCGCGAGACCATGGGCGTGACCAATCTCGGCAAACTCAAGCCGGGCCGTTCCGTGAACCTGGAGCGAGCCTTGGCATTGGGCGACCGTCTGGGCGGGCATATGGTCAGCGGCCATGTGGACTGTCTGGCGCGCGTCGAATCCGTTCAGCCCGCGGGCCAGTCCCGCGAATACCGCCTTTCCTTTCCTTCCTCTCTGGGACCGTTGGTGGTGGACAAGGGCTCCGTGGCCCTGGACGGCATCAGCCTGACCGTGAACCGCTGCGGCCAGGATTGGCTGAGCGTGAACATCATTCCCGCCACTCAGACCGAAACCACCATTGCTTCCTGGGCTTCGGGCTATGAAGCCAACATGGAGACGGACATCATTGGCCGTTATGTGCAGCGCATGCTGGCCGCCTACACCGGCGCGACCTCCGAGGGGGTGCCCGGTGAGGACAACGCTCCCCAGGGCCTGAGTCTGGATTTCCTGCGTAAGCACGGTTTTTAATCCCTCTTTTCTCCTATACTTGGCACAGGTGCAAGTTTTGACGCACGTGGTGCCGGGTCTTCCCTTGCGAGCATGCCGGATGCATGGCATGGTAGACAGGGGGTTGCACCCGTCCATGACGGGAGGAACTCCCAATTCGGCAGGGGGGGGGGATGAATGAGGGTATTGTTCGTTGTTTTGGCCGTGCTGTTTGCTTTCGCGCCCCTCCAGGCCGAAGAGATCAACACGGTCATTGCCGCAGGGCCATCCTGGCAGGGGTTCACCAACAAGGACGGCACCGGCCTGTATCACGAGTTGCTCAACGAGGTTTTCGGCCTCTACGGCATACAGGTCCTGCGAACCTATGCTCCGTCCGAACGGGCCTATGATCTGGTCCGCGAAGGGCGGGCCGATCTTATGACCTGCCATGATGTCGCCGTCCCCCCCCTGGTTCAGGCCCGCCATCCCATGTTCGAGAATGAATTCCATGCGTTTTTCCGCAAGGACCGTTTCCCAGATTGGAAAGGGGTCGAAGACATGCGTGATCGCGTGGTGGTGTGCCGCATTGGGTATTACAACGAGAAGAATTTCAGCGTGCCCATCAGAATGCGCGGATTGAAGACCGGGGTGGCCGCCCTGGGCATGGTTGTGCTGGGACGGGCGGATTTTTATGTAGACGATGAAAGTTTCATTCAGGATTCCCTGGCGCACACTGACCTGCAGGTGCAGATGGACAAATTTCGCATCGAGAACGTGGGGCGGCGTTCCTATTGGCCGTTGTTCGCAGCGAACGCCCACGGCAGGCGAATCATGGAGCTCTACGACCAGGGTATGGAAGAGCTTTACAGGCGCGGCGAACTTCAGCGCATCTTCGCCAAATGGGGCCACGAGTTGCCTCACTATTCCTTCCGCAATGCCGGGGAGGCTGACCCGGTCCAATGAAATTCCTAGAAAACGTTCCCTTCCGGGACTCCATCTCCACCCGGCTGATGGTCATGGTCTTCGCGGTCTATCTGCTGACGTCCGTGATCCTGACAGGTGTGCATATGTATGCGGAGTATCTCAACTCCAAGGAGGAGGTGCTGCGGCGTCTGGAGTCGATGGAACGCACCTTCGGGCCGGGATTGGCCACAGCCATCTACAATGTGGACCAGGAACAGATCAGGATCATGCTGCAGGGATTGGTTCTTGATCCCGCGGTCGAGGGCGTGTTGGTTCAAACCGAGTTCCAGGGCGATTTTGTCGCGGGCGTTCCCCCTAAGCCGAGAACAGACAGGTTCACCGAGCGCGGTTCCTATCCCGATGAGGCACAGGTTCAGGGACTGACCGTGCAATTGCCCATCATCTATGCCGAGGAGCGGGACCGCTTCGCCATCGCCATGCTCACTCTGCGATCCTCCACCAGCGTCGTGCTGGGAAAGCTTCACTCCAGCATGCTGTTCATCGGCATCAATGCGTTGGTCAAGGCGCTGGCGCTTTGGCTGATCTTTGTCTGGTTCAGCCGTCGTTACTTGAAGCACCCTCTGGCCGCGCTGACCCGGGTCGCGGCGAGCGCGAGCATGGACAATCTGGAGCATTTGCATGCGCATGTCGACACACCGGGCCGCAATGAACTGCGCGTGCTGGCCGAGGCCTTCAATGAAATGATTTCCAAGCTCCTTGCCGCGCGCCAGCGATCCGAACGCCTGCACGACAGCCTGATGAGGGCCAAGACGCAATTGGAAGAATACAACCGTACCCTTGAGGGCAAGGTGGTTGAGCGAACCGAAGAGCTGGACCGCAAGAATCTGGCTCTTGAAGAGACAGTTGTGGAATTGCGCCAGGCCAAGGAAGTGGCTGAGGAGTCCACGGCGTTCAAGAGCGCCTTCCTGGCCAATATGAGTCACGAGATACGCACTCCCATGAATGCGGTGTTGGGCATGGCCGAACTCCTGCGCGAAACAAAATTGAGCCCGGACCAGCTCCGTTACGTGGAAATCCTGACCAACTCGGGCGAAAATCTGCTCAAGCTCATCAATGATATTCTTGATTTGTCCAAGGCCGAAGCCGGACTCATGGAGCTGGAGAGTGTGCCGTTCGACGTGGAGGATTTGGCGGACAGCGTTTGCAAGGCCTACACGGCTCCGGTCCAGGAAAAGAAGCTGGAGATGATCTGCCGCGTGGCGCCGGATGTACCGGCCCGGCTTATGGGCGATCCCACGAGGCTGCGCCAGGTGTTCATGAACCTGCTGGGCAATGCCGTGAAATTCACGGATCAGGGCGAAGTGGAATTGTCCATTACGCTTGTCGCGGATCAAGACAGGCCCGGATGCATCCTTTTTTCCGTACGCGACACCGGCATAGGCATTGCCCCGGAGATGCGGGAGGCGGTTTTCGAAAGTTTTGTGCAGGCCGATTCCTCCACCACGCGCAAGTTCGGCGGCACCGGCCTCGGTTTGGCTATCTGCAGGGAGCTGGTGTTGTTCATGGGCGGCGACATCTGGTCGGAAGACGCTCCTGGCGGAGGCACTATTTTTCATGTGCGGCTGCCCTTGGAGTTTGCTGCGGTTTCGCATGCGCCTGCCCAGCCAGACCTGTCGGGTGCGCGGGCGCTTGTGGCCGAGAGCAACGCTGCCTTGCGCCGGGCCTTGGCCGAACGTCTTGTCGGCTGGGGGGCCGCCGTACAGGAGGTCGCGGACGGCCACGCGGCGTTGGCCCTTCTGGAGGAGGCGGCTTCCAACGCTGTTCCCTTCCGGTTGGTGATCCTTTCCAGCAGCCTTGCCGGTCTGACAGGCTTGGAAGTATTGCGTGCTCTGCGGGGAAAGGATGTGGGCTCGGCGATTATCCTGCGGGGCAGGGAATGCACGGCTGTGCGCCGTCGCGAGGCCGGTTCGCTTGGGGCGCGAGCCTTTGTGACCAAGCCTGTGTCCATAGGGGAATTCCGCCAGGCCGTATACGCAGTGTTGGGCGGGGAGTCCTGCGCGGACGTGGATTCGTCGAAAAGGGTGCCGGCGTTGCCCTCCTGCAGGATATTGCTGGCGGATGACTCCGATACCAACCGCATTCTTGTGCAGCATTTTCTTCGCAACGATCCCGTGACCGTGGACGCGGTTTCGGACGGAGGCAAGGCTTTGGCGGCCTATGCCGAACAAACGTATGACCTCGTGCTTATGGACATGGAGATGCCTGTGCTTGACGGGCGCGAAGCCACCCGGGCCATCCGCGAGATGGAAGAGGAACGGGGCTGGCCAGCGGTTCCGATCATTGCCCTGACAGCCAACATCGGGGCCGAAGATGAAGAGCGATCCCGCAAGAACGGCGTCACGGGGTATCTGCCCAAACCCGTTTCCAAGGCGCGGCTGTTTCAGGCCGTGGCGGACGCGCTGGCCGCAAGGGATGACTGAATCTGGTCAGGACTCGATGCGCACGTCCGCTGCCACTATGCCCACGACGCGGCCGTTGGTGGCGCGCATGGGGATGGAAATGGTGATGCATTGCTCCCCTGAGGTCTCCGAGACATAGATTTCCGATATGCAGAAGGAACCGCTTTGCACGGCCCCTTGGAACCAGGGCCGCGCAGACCAGTTGCGCCCCAAGGCAGACATGTCCGACGGCGAGGCGTGCTCGGGACGCGCTATGTTGGGCACGGTCTGGATGCCGACCGCGTCCGTGGCATACAGCAGTTCAAGAAAAGGGTGCCGGGCAATGGTGCGGCGCAAGAGCGTTTCTTGGCGTTCACGGTCAAGGGAATGCATCTCCGGTGATGAGGCCAGGTCCTGCACCACCTTGCGCGGCGTTCCGCTGCCCACCAATTCAAAGACGTGGTTCAGCGACGCCAGCCGACGGACTTGGTCCGCAAGAGTCGCCACGGCCTGATCCGTGCCGGACATTTCCAGGCTCGTGCTGGTGGCGATGCGGCTCACCTCCAGAATGATCCTGTTGATTTCAACGCTGGCTTTTGACTGCTGCACCGCGGCAACGGCAATGGATTGAATCCTGTTGGCACTGGCCTCGGAGAGGTCCACGATATTTTCCAGGCTTTGCCGCGATTCACGGGCCATGTTCACGGCTTGCCCAACCAGCAGCGAGGCTTCGGACATGCCGTGGCAGGAACGATGCACGCCGTCCTGGATGGCCTGGATAACCACATGCACTTCCCTGGTGGCGTTCATGGTCTTTTCCGCAAGCTTGCGCACTTCGTCCGCGACAACGGCAAAGCCCCGGCCCGCTTCCCCGGCGCGGGCAGCTTCAATGGCGGCGTTCAAGGCCAGGAGATTGGTCTGGTCGGCGATGTCGGAGATGAGTTCCATGACTCCGGCAATGGAATGGGCCTGGTTTCCCAGTTCCGACACGACAGCGTTGAGATCCTCGGCGTGTCGGGCCACATCCTGGATGGCTTCGACCGTGCGGTCCACTACGGCCGCGCCTTCCTGGGCCCGGTCGCGGGCCTTGTGCGCATGGTCCGCCGCTTCGTCGGCGCTACCGGCCACTTCCCGTACCGTGGCGCTCATCTCTTCCGTCGCCGATGCGGCCGATGTCAGCCGTTCGTTTTGGGATTTCGCTCCGGCACCTGCGCGTCCCGTGGCTATTTGGATCTGCTCCGTGCCTTGTTCGATGCCGTCTATGACTTTGGACAGACTGTCGGAAGTGGCACGCAGCCCTTGCTCCCGCTGGTTCTCCGCTTGCTCCCGGACGGTTGCTGTCGTGCTGTGAGCGCGTTCCGTACGTTGCCTTTCCTGCTCCAGTATGCTCTTGATTTCCTGTTCGGCCTGTGCAAGCTGCCGAAGGTACGCGTCAAGCTCACGAATTTGTGGAATCCGTGCCGCGATCTTGTCAAAATCCGTCTGAGGAGCGTGCGCTGCCGCCAGGACCTGCTCGACCCAGAGCTGCAACGCTTCGGCCCCCTTGCGCTCCTCGCGGATGGCCCGCAATGCCCACGCTCCGAGGGCAAGGCCGGCAAACAGCAGAACGCCTCCGATAAACGGGCTTGCCTCGGCGTTGTTTGACATTATTGTGTATCCGAACGCTCCATGACGAACGGACAAGACAAACGTGCCGGACAGGGCCAGAATTGTCGCGGACGTTGCCGTACATGCATTGCTTGAGAGGTTCATGAGATGTTGTTTCCTCCGTGTGGAATGTCTGAGGGAGAGGTATGCAAAGTAGGGGCCGCAATGAGAAATGGCGTTGTTTGTTTATAATATACTGATTTTATGTATAAAATAACAATCCGAATTCCTGCTTAACAGTGTAAGCGCTTTAGGGTATGGAAGAGGGTTCCCGGTGGCGGGGGCGTCGTTGTGGCGCGTGCTACCGGGCAAATCGTTTGCGAGGAAAGAAAATGCCGCTTTGTACAATAGAGGAAGCTATTGAGGAAGTCCGCGCCGGACGCATGATCATCATGGTGGACGACGAGGATCGCGAGAACGAGGGCGATCTGGTCTGCGCCGCGGAAATGGTCACGCCCGGCATCATCAATTTCATGGCCAAGGAAGGCCGCGGCCTGATCTGTCTGTCCATGTCCGGCGAGATGGTGGATCGTCTTGAACTGCCGCTCATGACCCAGTCCAACAAGTCCCAGTTCGGGACCAATTTCACTCTTTCCATCGAGGCCGCCAAGGGCGTGACCACGGGCATCAGCGCGTTCGACCGCGCCCACACCATTCTCACCGCCGTTTCGGACGGAGTGCGGGCCGAAGACATCGTGACGCCCGGTCACATCTTCCCGCTGCGCGCCAGCGAAGGCGGCACCCTGGTGCGCGCCGGCCAGACCGAGGGCAGCGTGGACCTTTCCACCCTGGCGGGCCTGCGTCCCGCGGGCGTGATCTGCGAGATCATGAAGGACGACGGCTCCATGGCCCGCATGCCGGACCTGGAGATATTCGCGGCCAAGCACGACCTGAAAATTTGCGCGGTCAAGGACATCATCGCCTACCGCATGCGCTTCGGCGGTCAGACCGTGACCAAGGTCGCGGAAGCGGATCTGCCCACCCGCTACGGCCATTTCCGCACGGCAGCGTTCCATTCCCAGGCGGACAACAAGACCCATATCGCCCTGATCAAGGGACAGATCGAGCCGGGCGAACCCGTGCTCGTACGCGTGCACTCCGAATGCCTCACGGGCGACGTGTTCGGCTCCTTGCGCTGCGATTGCGGCAATCAGCTGGCCGACGCCATGTGCATGATCGAGCGCGAGGGCAAGGGCGTGGTGCTCTATATGCGCCAGGAAGGCCGGGGCATCGGCCTGGGCAACAAGATCCGGGCCTACCATCTGCAGGATGAAGGACTGGACACGGTGGAGGCCAACCAGCGCCTCGGGTTTGCGCCCGATCTGCGGGAATACGGCACCGGCGCCCAGATCCTGGTCTGCCTCGGCGTGACCAAGATGCGCCTGATGACCAACAACCCCAAGAAAATGGTCGGCCTGGAAGGGTACGGCCTGGAAGTCCTCGAGCGGGTGCCCATCGAATCCGGAGCCTGCGCCTTCAACATGGGCTATCTGCGCACCAAGAAGGAAAAGATGGGACACATGCTGCACCTTGACGAGAACACCAACAGTTAACTTTTTTTTGGAGGAATCCATGCCTCACCTGAAAACCATTGAAGGAAAGCTGGAAGCCAAGGGCCTGAAAATCGCCTTGGTGGCAAGCCGTTTCAACGACTTCATCGTTGACCGTCTCATCTCCGGAGCCGTGGACTACCTCGTGCGCCATGGCATGGACCGCGAGGACCTGACCATGGTGCGTGTGCCCGGCGCGTTCGAGATGCCGGTCGTGACCCGCAAGCTGATCCAGAAAGGCCAGTTCGACGGCGTTGTCTGCCTGGGCGCGGTGATCCGCGGCGGCACCCCGCATTTCGACTTCGTGGCCAACGAATGCATCAAGGGGCTGGCTCAGGTCAGTCTGGAAACGGGCGTGCCCGTAGGCTTCGGCGTGCTCACCTGCGACACCCTGGAGCAGGCCATCGAACGTGCCGGTTCCAAGGGCGGCAACAAGGGCGTGGAAGCGGCTTCCGCCGTGCTCGAAACCGTCCGCGTCATGGAGCAGCTGTAACGCATGGTGAATGACTGCAATACCGGCTCGAACAGCCAGGGCAAACCCAAGAAGGCCCGTCTCAGCAACCGGCGTACCGGACGCTTGCTGGCCTTTCAGGTGCTTTTCGGCCAGAGCTTTGCGCCGTCGCACGACGTGGCGGCCCTGGAGCGCGATTTTGAGAAGAATCCAGCCGTGCTGGAGCTGGAAAACGAGACCGTGCGCGAGTTCGCCCATCTGCTTGTGCAGGGGGTCTATTGTCGCAGCAAGGAGCTGGACGGCATCATCACCGACCATTCCAAGCACTGGAAGCTTTCGCGCATCGCCAAGGTCGAGCTGACCATTCTGCGGCTCGCCCTGTTCGAGATGCTCTACACCGAGTTGCCGCTCAAGGTTGCCATCAATGAAGGCATTGAGCTGTCCAAGCAATTCGGCGACGAAAATTCCCGCAACTTCATCAACGGCATTCTTGACGCCGCGGCCCGCGCCGTGGATTCCGGCGTCCTGGGTGTGGACAAGAAATTCTAGCGCAAAGGAACCACGCATGGCCTTAGGCAAGTACGAACCGGAAGCCGTGGAGCAGAAGTGGCAGCGGAAATGGAGCGAGAACGGTTGCTTCGAAGTCGAGGTTGATCCGTCCCGCCCCAAATATTATGTCCTGGAGATGTTCCCCTATCCGTCGGGGAAGATCCACATGGGGCACGTCCGCAACTATTCCATCGGCGACGTGGTGGCCCGATACAAGCGCATGAGCGGCTTCAACGTGCTGCATCCCATGGGCTGGGACGCCTTTGGCATGCCTGCGGAAAACGCAGCCATCAAGCACAAGACCCATCCGGCCAAATGGACCTACGCCAACATCGCGGAAATGCGCGAGCAGCTCAAGCGGCTCGGCTATTCCTATGACTGGCGGCGCGAACTGGCCACCTGCCGGCCCGAATATTACCGCTGGGAGCAACTCTTTTTCCAGAAGTTCCTGGAAAAGGGCTTGCTGTATCGCAAGAACGCCATGCAGAACTGGTGCGGCACCTGCCAGACCGTGCTGGCCAACGAGCAGGTCGAGGACGGCAAGTGCTGGCGCTGCGACGGCGACGTGGTCCAGAAGGAACTCGAACAGTGGTTCCTGCGCATCACCGATTATGCGGATGAGCTGCTGGAATGGCTCGACCGCATGAAGGAGAAGTGGCCGGATCCGGTCCTGACCATGCAGTCCAACTGGATCGGCAAGAGCTACGGCGCGGAGCTGACCTTCAAGGTCAAGGGCCGCGAGGGCAGCGTGGACGTGTTCACCACCCGGCCCGACACCCTGCACGGGGCCACCTTCATGAGCCTTGCGGCCGAACATCCCCTGGTGGAGCAGCTCATCGAGGGCACGGACCGGGCCGAGGAGGTCCGCGCGTTCGTGAACAAGTGCGTGAACATGGACAAGTTCCACCGCGCGGCCGAGGACACGGAAAAAGAGGGTGTGTTCACGGGCGCGTATTGCGTGAACCCGGTCACGGGCATGGACATGCCCATCTATGTGGCCAATTTCGTGCTCATGGGCTACGGCACAGGAGCGGTCATGGCTGTGCCCGCCCACGACCAGCGCGACTTCGAGTTCGCCCGCAAGTACGACCTGCCGTTGCAGGTGGTCATCCGGCCCGAGGACAGCGACCTGCAACCCGAACAGCTCACCGAGGCCTACACCGGCGCCGGCGTGCTCGTGAATTCGGGCCAGTTCGACGGCCTGCCCAATGAAGAGGCCAAGAAACGCATCGTGGAGCACCTGGAAGTGCAGGGCCTGGGCAAGATGACGGTGAATTTCCGTCTGCGCGACTGGAACATTTCCCGCCAGCGGTATTGGGGCGCACCCATCCCCGTGATCCACTGCGCAGGCTGCGGGATCGTGCCCGTTCCCGAAAACGAGCTGCCCGTGCGCCTTCCCGAAGACGCTGCCCTGCGCGAGGACGGCAAGTCCCCGCTGCCCTTCCTGGAGGAATGGGTCAATGTGCCCTGTCCGCGTTGCGGTGCTCCGGCCCGGCGCGAGACCGACACCCTGGACACGTTCTTCGAGTCATCCTGGTATTTCCTGCGCTACACGGACGCGCGCATCGACAGCGCGCCTTTCAACACCGAAGCCGTGAACTACTGGCTGCCCGTGGATCAGTACATCGGCGGTATCGAGCACGCCATTCTGCACCTGCTCTATGCGCGCTTCTTCACCAAGATTTTGCGCGACGAAGGGTTTGTTGCTGCGGACGAACCCTTTGACCACCTGCTGACCCAGGGCATGGTGGTGCTCAACGGCGCCAAGATGTCCAAATCCAAGGGCAATGTGGTCGATCCCAATGAGATGATCGCCCGCTACGGCTCGGACGCCACGCGGTTGTTCATCCTGTTCGCGGCTCCGCCGGAAAAGGAACTGGAGTGGTCGGACCGGGGCATTGAGGGCTCCTTCCGTTTCCTGGGCCGTCTCTGGCGGCTGGCCGAGGAGTTGGAAGATCAGCTGTTCAAGGTGCTGCCCTGCCAGGAGCCCGAAGGGGAGCAGGACGACGCCTGCAAGCAGTTGCGCCGCAAGGAGCACGACACCGTGCGCCGCGTGAGCCGCGACATCGAAAACAGTTTCCAGTTCAACACGGCTATTGCCGCGGTCATGGAGCTGGTCAACGAAATGTACGCGCTCAAGGAGCAGCTGCGGGAAAGCGAGGCCGGACGCCGGCAGCTTTCCTCGACCCTGGCCACGGCAGTGACCCTGCTCTCGCCCATGGCTCCGCATATCTGCGAAGAAATCTGGGAGGCGTTGGGACACCAGACCCCGGTATTGGCCCAGGCCTGGCCCATCTACGATGAAGCCGCCCTGGCCCAGGACGAGGTGCTGGTGGTGGCCCAGATCAACGGCAAGGTGCGCGGCAAGGTCAGCGTGCCCAGCGAGGCGGACGAAGAGCAGGTCAAGGCGGCCTGTCTGGCTGTGCCCAACGTGGCCAAGCAGATGGAGGGCAAGCAGGTGGTCAAGATCATCTACGTGCCCGGCAAGCTCGTGAACATCGTGGTCCGCTAGGAGTGCGCATGGCTCGCAATCTCTTTCTGGTCCTGCTGCTCTGTTTCGGCCTTGCGGCCTGCGGCTACGGATTTGCCTCGCGCGGGCCCGTGAACAAGGCCGTGGCCGAGCAGGCGCACAACCTTTACATGGACGAGGTCGTCAACCCGACCCTGGAGGCTTGGCTCGGGCCGAGACTGCGCTCGGTGCTGCGCGACGAGCTGCACCGTCGCGGCTGGACCAATTGGACCGAACGCAACGAGGCCGACGCCCTGGTCAAGGTCGTTGTGGAACACTACAGCCGCAGCACCAAGGTCAGCGACGAAAAAGAAGAGACCCTGCGTTCCCAGGCCAGCATCAAGCTGTACATGACGCTCGTGTCCCGGACCACAGGACAAATCATCTGGCATTCCGGAATGATCAGCGTGGGAGAAAGCTATTTCGGCTCCTCCCCGGTGGAGGCCGACAAGGCCGTAACCGAGCTGGCCGTGCGCCGGCTCGTGGACCGTCTCAGCCAGGGGTATTAGCATTATGCCCACGCCGGACGTGCTCTTCCTGGTCTGCCCGGACGGACAGCTGCTCTCCCGGAAGATCGCGGCCGAGCTCAAGGGCGCCAAGGACTGGGAACGCAAGGTCTATTGGGGCGACGACGAACCTCCGCTGCCCGAGCATTTCTGGCAGGATCTCACCGTACAGAATCTTTTTGCCACGCCCAAGGCGCTCGTGGTGCGTCGCGCCCATCTGCTCAAGGCAGACGATTGGGACCGCATCGGCAAAGCCTTGATGGCCAAGCCATCCAGCGTGCTGCCTTTCTTCTGCCTGGAAGGGGAATGGAAAAAGCGCGACAAGTCTCCGGTGCCTGCGGTGCTGGCGCGTCGTCCCATGTGGACCGCTGCGGCCAAGCGCGGTTGGGTTTGGGAAAAACCGGGGCTGGATGTGCGGGGTCTGGGCGAGTTCGTGCGGGATTGGGCTGCGGAAAAAGGACTCAAGCTCGCGCCCGGCGCGCAACAGGCCCTGGCCCAGGTCCTGCCGCCCGATGGGCGGGCAGCCAGCCTGGAGCTGGACAAGATCGAGCTGGCAGCGGGTGATGCGCGTACGGTTGTGCCCGGACATGCGGATCTGGTGGCCAGCCGGGACGAAATGGATTTTTTCGCCTTTACCGATGCCCTGAGTCAGAGCAGCAATCCCGTCCAGGTCTGGAAACGGGTCATGCAGGACCACCTCAAGCAACCCAAAGAGCAGATGCTCTTCCCCCTGCTGGGCTCCCTGGCACGGGAAGCGCGCATCTTGGGACTGATTCAGGCCGGCGAGGAATCCCAGGCCAAGGTGCATCCCTTTGTGGTCAAGAAGAAGACGGCCCTGGCTCGCAAGCTCGGCCCGGCCGGAGTGGCCCGGCTGTTCGACCTCTGTCTGGAGGCCGAACTGGGCGTGAAGTCGGGCGAACGCCGTACGGATCAGGCCCTGGAAATGCTGGTGGCGGATTTGACCCGTCTTTATCGTTCCTGACGTTCAATTCAATGCGTTCTGGGCGCGGGCAGGCGTACTGTGAGCACCGGGACTTGGCTGCGCCGGACCACGCGTTGGGCCACGCTGCCCATCATCACGTCCAGCGGTCCGCCCTGTCCCCGCGTGCCGAGCACGAGCAGATCGAAATTTCCGGCATGCACCAGGGCCAGGATGCGTTCGGCAGGCTGTCCTTCCACCACCAGGATGCGTTCTTCGGACAGGGGGTTGAAGTCCAAGTATTCTGCGCAGTCGCGTACGATGGCGCGCAGGTTTTCCAGCGCGGAATGCGTGGCCTTGCGGCCTGCCGTGGCCGTGAAGGCGATCCAATCCGCATCGTCGTTTTGAACGCTGATGCCCTGGCCCGTGGGATATCCCAGCAGCCCGGCCATATCCGGCACCACGTGCAGCAACGTGACCGCGGCATTGTATTGCCGGCCCAGCGAAGCGGCGTACCAGAGAGCGTGCCGGGAGTTTTCCGAAAGATCGGTGGCATAGAGGATGGAGTTGATTCGGGGCAGCATGACCGTCTCCTTGGGGGGCATCGGTTTGGTTATTGGAATACCCATGTCATATCCGCCGAGGGATTGCACCGAGATGAGAAAGAATTATCAGTGTCTTTGGCGGGGAGTGCTTACCCATTGACCCAGGCTGTATCTCAATGGCACATTGTCCGCCACTTTTGAGACGTGACAGGAGAAGGGGAGGATATGGACACGCCGCATTATCTGGGACATCGGCAGCGGTTGCGGGAAAGGTTGCTGCGCGAGCCGCGCCTGCTGGCCGACTACGAGCTGCTGGAGCTGCTGCTGGCCCAGACCCTGCCCCGCCGCGACACCAAGCCTCTGGCCAAGGAGCTCCTGGCCCGGTTCGGCTCCCTGCATGGCGTGCTCTATGCCCCGGATGCGCAGCTGCTCACAGTCAAGGGATTTGGTGCGGCATTGGCCTCGGCCTGGGCCATGCAACGCGAATTGTGGGCCCGGCTCAACGAGCCGTCCGTGCGGCAACGCGAGGTGCTGTCCGGACCGCAGATGGTTGCCGAAGGAGCCAAGGCCCGGTTCGGCTCGCAAGCTGCCGAGGAATTTTGGCTGGCCCTGGTGGACAACAAGAACAGGATCATTGCCTGGGAGCGCGTCAGCAAGGGAACGGTGGACCAGACCACGGTCTACCCGAGGGAGGTGCTGGCCCTGGCCCTGCGGCATCAGGCTTCCGGCCTGATCATGGTCCACAACCATCCGGGCGGCGATCCGCGCCCCTCTGAAGCGGACGTGCAGTTGACCCTGCGCATCAAGCGCGCCGCGGATGACCTGGGCGTGCGTGTGCTGGATCATCTGGTCGTCACGGACAGGGAGCATTATAGTTTTCAGGAGAACGGCCTGCTTTGAAGCACGCCAGAATGGGGAGGAAAGGGTGAAGAGCTACCGCGCATTCGTGGATGGGTTGGTCCAGGGGGTCTGTTTTCGGGGTTGGGCCAGGGATGTGGCCCGCCAATTGGGACTGCGCGGTTGGGTCCGCAATCTGCCGGATGGGCGGGTGGAAGTGCTGGTCCAGGGGCCGGAACCGGCTTTGGCTCGCTTTGCAGAGGCCCTGGCCGATGGGGCGCCGCTTTCCCGCGTGATCCGCGTGGAAGATACCCTGGAAGAGTGCGAAGAGGTTTTCAGCTCTTTTGAGGTCCGTTATTGAGGCCCTCCTCTTGCCAATTGGTGAGAGAGAATTATCAAAGGAAAATACTGGCATCCCCCTTTCTGTTCGGGGATGATGAATCTATCGGTAGGAAATGGCGCGTGAAGCGCTTCAACTCATAAAGGACCAAGCGTTGAAGAAGAAAAAGAAGACTCCGGTCAAACCCAAGCGGCTGCGCCGAGTCCGCGAGGAGGCCCGCAGGAAACCACAACCTGCGCGCCCTGTGGATGAATTTCAGTCCGGTGCGTTCGGCGAGGGGCTGGGCGTTCCGGTGCAGGATATAGCTGGCGGCCTGTCCGGGCAGGACGAACAGAATATTCCACGAGTCATGCCAGTTTTGCCTGTGCGGGATATCGTGGTGTTCAATTACATGATCCTGCCCTTGTTCGTGGGCCGGGAAAAATCAATCAAGGCTGTTGACGCGGCTCTTTCCGCCGGTCGCCATATCCTGATCTTGACGCAGAAGGATGAGGCCGTGGAGGAACCAGGTCCGGAGGATGTCTACCGCACCGGCACTGTGGCCATGGTCATGCGCATGCTCAAGATGCCGGACGGCCGTCTGAAGATTTTGGTGCAGGGCTTGGCTCGGGCGCGGGTCGCCCGTTTCACCTCCGAGGACTCCTTTCACGAGGCCGAGGTGGAGCTGGTGCACGAGGGCAAGGCGCCTGAACCGTCCGCCGAGGAAGAGGCCCTGATGCGCACCGCCCGCGAGCACAGCGAAAAAATTCTCAGCCTGCGCGGTATTTCGCCGCAGGATATCATGGCCGTGCTCAATAATGTGCACGAGCCGGGCCGACTTGCAGACCTGATCGCCTCGAACCTGCGCATCGGGGTGGCCGAAGCCCAGCAGATTCTGGAAGCGCACGACCCCATGGAGCGGCTGCGCATGGCCAGCAAGCAGCTCGGCAAGGAAGTCGAAGTCGCGAACATGCAGAACAAGATCCAGACCATGGCCAAAGAGGGCATGGACCGGGCTCAACGCGACTTCTACCTGCGCGAACAGCTCAAGGCCATCAAGCGCGAGCTGGGTGATCAGGAAGGCGAAGGCGAGGAAATGGAGGGGCTGGCCAAGGCCATCGAGCGGGCAGGCATGCCCAAGGAGGTCCGCAAGGAAGCCTTCAAACAGCTCAAGCGCCTGGAAACCATGCACGCCGAATCCTCGGAAGCCACGGTCATCCGCACGTATCTGGACTGGATGATCGAGCTGCCCTGGAAGAAAATGTCCCGCGACCGGTTGGACATCAAGGAGGCGGCCCGTATTCTGGACGAGGACCACTATGACCTGACCAAGGTCAAGGAGCGTATCCTCGAATATCTTTCGGTGCGCAAGCTGAACCCGAAGATGAAAGGCCCGATCCTGTGCTTTGTGGGGCCTCCGGGCGTGGGCAAGACCTCGCTGGGCCGTTCCATTGCGCGGGCCCTGGGCCGCAAATTCCACCGCATGTCCCTGGGCGGCATGCGTGACGAGGCCGAGATTCGAGGCCATCGCCGCACCTACATCGGCTCCATGCCTGGCCGCATCATCCAGGGGCTCAAGCTCTGCGGCACGCGCAACCCCGTGGTCATGCTCGACGAGATCGACAAGCTCGGCGCGGATTTCCGCGGCGATCCTTCCTCGGCCCTGCTCGAAGTGCTGGACCCCGAACAGAACAATTCCTTCACGGACCATTATCTGAACGTGCCCTATGACCTTTCGCGGGTCATGTTCATCTGCACGGCCAACGTGCTGGATACCATTCCGCAGCCGTTGCTGGACCGCATGGAAGTCATCCGCATCCCCGGTTACACCGAACATGAAAAGGTGACCATCGCCAGCCGGTACATCGTGCCCCGCCAGGCCTTGGACAACGGTCTGGACAAGGACGAATTCCACATCACGGACGCGGTCATCGCCAAGATCATCCGCGAGTACACGCGGGAGGCCGGACTGCGCAACCTGGAACGGGAAATCGGCTCGGTCTGCCGCAAGATGGCCCGCAAAAAGGCCGAGGGAGAATCCGGGCCGTACAAGGCTACTGCCGCCAATCTGGATAAGCTCCTGGGCGTTCCGCGCTTTCTGGAAGACGAAAAGGAACCGGATTTGCCGCCCGGCGTTGCCGTGGGTCTGGCCTGGACACCGGTCGGGGGCGAGATTCTCCATGTGGAGGTCACGACCATGCCCGGCAAGGGCAAGCTGATCCTCACGGGCAAGCTGGGCGACGTCATGAAGGAGTCGGCCCAGGCCGCGCTTTCCTTTGCGCGGACCCATGCGGACGAGTACGGCATTGATCCCAAGTTCAACGAAGAGCGGGACATCCACGTGCACGTTCCGGCCGGCGCCACGCCCAAGGACGGCCCTTCGGCGGGCGTGACCCTGGTTACGGCGCTGATTTCCGCCCTGACCAACACGCCGGTGCGGCCCGATCTGGTCATGACCGGCGAGATATCGCTGCGCGGACGGGTGCTGCCCGTGGGCGGCATCAAGGAGAAAATCCTCGCCGCCGTGGCCCAGGGCATGAAGAACGCCCTGGTGCCTGCGCGCAACAAAAAAGATCTGGAAGACATCCCTGTCGAACTGCGGCGCAAGATCAAGATTCAGCTCGTGGAGCGGGTCGAGGAGATTTGGCCGCTGGCCAAGGGGAAATAGCTCCCGGCACATAGGTTGTTTGACAGCCCCCTGCTTCGGCAGGGGGCTGTTTTATTCTGTGCAGCCAACGCATCAAGGGGGTTCCCGCGTTGTGCCCTGTCACGCAAGCGCTTCGAATGTAACGGCTCTTGACGTAAAATTCGCCTGTTCGGCACAGCCTTGTAACATGGTTGTGGCGCCTTTGCGTAAAGTGGGTCGCCTTTACGGCGTTGGCCAGGTCCCGGCCCGCCGAACCCTATCCGGCGGAGATGCGCTCCATGTTCTTGAAACTCACCATGTCCCTGAAGCTCAAAATGATGGTTCTCTGCATGATGGCGGGGCTCATGCCCCTGCTGATCATGGGCGTCTATAGCGTGAACACCGCGGCGAACAGCTTGCGGGAGCAGGCCCAGGCCCAACTCCTTTCCGTTCGCGACAGCAAGCACAAGGCCATGCAGGACCTGACTACGAAATGGTTCAAGGAGGCCACGATCTACGGCACGGTCAAGGAGGTGTATCACGCTCTGGGTATGCTGCGCATGTACGATGATTTTACGGACTCGGATTTTCTCAGCGATCACGAATATGTCAGCCCGACCTTTGCGCCATATGTGGATGTGCTTGGTTTCGAGGACGCCGTGCTTGCGGACGATTACGGCTGGGTGCTGTTTTCCTATGCCGGGAGCGCCTTGCGGGGGCAGAATCTCAAGACCGGACCGCTCAAGGACAGCAATCTTGGCCGCGCCTTTGCCAAGGCGGTTCAGGGCGAGGTAGCCTATGCCGACGTGGAGGCAATTGCTCTTTTGGGCGGCATTCCTGCGGCTTTCATCGTGGTGCCGGTACACAGCCATGAGGGAGATGTGCAGGGCGCGGCGATTCTGCAGGTTCCCTTGCCGCAGATCAACGCGGCCATGCACACGCAGTCGGGCATGGGCGAAAGCGGGGAGTGCTTTTTGGTGGGGCCGGACCTGCTGATGCGCTCGGATATGCGCAATGACCGCCAGCATCACAGTGTGGCCGCCTCCTTTGCCGATCCCGTTTTGGGCAGGCTGGATACCGAAGCGGTGCGCTCGGCCTTGGCGGGCAAGCGTGGCGTCATGGTCACGGCGGATTACAATGGACAAGAGGTGCTGGCCGCGGTGACGCCCTTTGCCATGGACGGCGTGACCTGGGCTTTGGTGGCGGAAATCACCACGCACGAGGCGTTTGCGCCGGTGGTTCGGCTGCGCGTGGCCGTGCTTTTCCTGGGAGTGGGCACGGTGCTGCTGCTGGCGCTGATCTCCTGGTACATGCTGCGTCGGCAACTGCTGCAGCCGCTGGGCAACATCTGCGGATTCCTGCGTCGGGTGGCGGGCGGGGACTACACTGCCCGGTTGGAGGGACGGTACGGCGGTGAGGTGGGGGAGCTCTCGGACAATCTGTTGACCATGTACAAGGAGCTCAAGAAACGGCTGGGCTATTCCGAAGGCATCCTCAAGGGCATCAGCGCGCCTTGCGTGGTTGCGGATGAGGCCTACCGCGTGACCCACGTCAATCAAGCCTTGCTCGACTTGGCCGCGTATCGCGGCGGGCCTGATGCAGCCTCGGCGGGTCTGCTTTCCGATCTGCTGCGTTTGCGGGGAGCGGACAAGGACATGCTGGAGCGTTGCGTGCACGAACGCAGGCCGTGCAGCGCCCCGCAGGCGGAATGGGAGAATCTTTCGGGCGAACTGCTGCGCGTGCGCGTGGATGCCGCGCCTCTGCACGACTTGGACGGCAAGGATATCGGCGTGGTTGCGCTTGTTTCGGACCTGACGGACATGCTGGAAAAGGAACAGCGCATCAGCCGCCAGAATCAAGCATTGATTCGGATGACCAGCCAGGCCCAGGAGGCCGCCCGCCTGGTCTCCGAGAGTTCGGCGCACCTTGCGGATAGGGTGGCGTCGGTGAATCGCGGGGCTTCCACACAGTTCGACCGGGTCAATTCCGCTTCCGAGGCCATGGTCAGCATGCAGCGCAGCCTGGCCGAAGCCGCGTCCATGGCCGAGGCCGCTTCCCGGCGTACCAATGATTCGGTGCAGGCTTCGCGCCAGGGCATGCAGGTCATGGCCGAGTCGGCCCGCGCCATCGAGCGCGTGCGCGAACTGTCCGATTCCCTGCGCGAGAACATGTCCAGCCTGGGGCGGCAGGTGGAAGGTATCGGTGCCATTATCGAGGTCATCAACGATATCGCGGACCAAACCAATCTGTTGGCTTTGAACGCCGCCATTGAAGCGGCCAGGGCAGGCGAGGCCGGACGCGGTTTTGCGGTTGTCGCGGATGAGGTGCGCAAGCTTGCGGAAAAGACCATGCAGGCGACCTCGCGGGTGGAACGGGACATCGCCGCCATCCAGGGCGAGGCGCGTCGGAATGTGAGCCGTACCGGCGAGGCGTCCCTGGCCGTGGACGAGGCCGAGACCCTGGTCAAGGAGACCGGGCAGGTCCTGGAACACATCACCGGGCTTTCCGAAGCCACGGCCAGGGAGATCGGCAGCATTGCCGGTGCCTCGCGCGAACAGTCCCTGCGCCATGAGGAAATCAACGGGCGCATGAACGAGGTTACGTGCATAGCCGAGGAGATAGCCGCCGAGATGGAGCAGTCGTCACGGGCTGTGGAAGATCTGGCTGGCGCGGCCCGGCGTCTGGGCGAATTGATCAACTCCGTGCGCGGCTGACCTCAGCTGCCTGCGATGCGATTGCGTCCAGTCCGTTTTGCCTCGTAAAGATGTTCGTCGGCCCGCTTGAGCATTGCCTCGACAGAGGCTTCCGTGTTCGAGGAAAAGCCTGCGCTGAGCGTTATACTGACAGTGCCTTCCGCCGTCGTGATCCTGGCCTGCTCCAGTTCCTTTCTGAACAACTCCAGTGACTTGGCCGTTTGTTTTCCGTCCATGCCGGGCAGCAGCAGGCAGAATTCCTCTCCGCCGTAGCGGGCCACCAAGCCCTGTTTGCCGAACCGTCTTCTGAGAATATGAGCCGTGGCCTTGAGTACCTCGTCGCCGGCGTCGTGGCCGTACTCGTCGTTGACGCGTTTGAAATGGTCCAGGTCCAGGATCGCTGCTGTGAGGGGAGAACCGCGCTCCATGGCTTCGGTGTACAGGGAGCGGGCCTTGCCGAAAAAATGCCGCCGATTGTGCAGACCGGTGAGCGGATCTTTTTCCGCCAGATCGCGGATTGTGTCGATGAGTTGGAGAATCTCCACGTTCTGCTGGATGCGGCAGTGGAATTCCTCCACCAGGAACGGCTTGCGCAGAAAGTCGTTGGCGCCGGACTTGATGAACCGGGCCGACATCATGGGGCTGCTCTCGGCCGACATGCCGATGACGGCCAGTCTGTCGCGCGGGTGGTTGGCGCGGATGGCCCGGACCAGCTCGAAGCCGTCCATGCCGGTCATGGTGTAGTCGGTGAGGACCAGGCGCGTGTCCTTGTTGCGCTCCAGGACCATGAGGGCCGCTTCGCCGCTCGAGGCCTCAAGCACCTGGTATTGATGGGTGCGCAGCAGGCTGGCAACAATGTTGCGGGTGGAGGCGGAATCGTCCACCACCAGCACCTTGATGTCGCGGTTGCGTTGCAGCCGTTCCAGGGCGGCCAGCAGATAGTCGAGGCTTTCGGTGTTTTCCTTGAGCACGTAATCGACCACGCTTTTGGACATGATCATGTCGCGCACGGCTTCGCTGAATTCGCCGGTGAAGACGATGGAGGGGACGCCATGGGCTACGAAATGGTCCACTACCTCGCCCCGCGAGGAGTCGGGCAGATGCAGGTCCAGCAAGGCCGCGAAAAGACCTTCGCCTTTTTCCTTGAGGTAGGCGCGCGCCTCGGCAAAGGATGTGGTCCGGTCCACCTGATAGTCGCCGTTTTCGGTAAGTCGGCGACTGACGATATTGGCGAAAAAAGAACTGTCTTCAACGATCAGTACCCTGTTCATCTGTTCTCCGTAGGGGGTTTTTCTTCATATTGATATTATAGCGACATGGCACAGCTGTCCATCATTGGCGGAAACGGCAGACTTCGGTATTGGAAGTGCAATGCCTCGTGCCCGCCCCCTCTGAGCTGGCCGCCGTGGTTGACAAACGCCCGTATTCGATGGACACCACCGGGTGTCAATTCGTTGAGGAGGTTGTATGCCCATCTATGAGTTCAAATGCGGGAAGTGCGGTCACGAGTTCGAGGAAATCGTGCTTGGCGCGGACGATGTCGCCACCTGTCCCAATTGCAAATCCGAGGTCACGGAACAGCTCATGTCCCGTTGCAGTTTCAAGTCCGCGGGCGCGGCTCCTGTCGCCGGCGGAGAAGACGCGGCCCCTGCGCCCCAGTATCGGGGCATAGGCTCGGGCAGCGGTTGCGCTGGCTGCTCCGGGGGCAACTGCTCTTCCTGCGGCTAGCCGTTGCAGACCAAAGCATCAAGAGAGCCAAGAATGAAAAAAATCGTTATTGCCACCAGGGGGAGCCGACTGGCCCTCTGGCAGGCTGATCACATTGCCGCGCGTCTGCAGGAGGAGCATCCCGGCCTTGAGGTCGAGCTGCTCAAGATCAAGACCAAGGGCGACAAGATTCTGGACGTGCCCTTGGCCAAGGTCGGCGGCAAGGGGCTGTTCGTGAAGGAAATCGAGGAGGCGCTGCTGGACGGCCGCGCCCAGCTTGCAGTCCACTCCATGAAGGACGTGCCCACGGAATTGCCGGAAGGACTGGTCGTGGGCATCGTGCCCGAGCGGGCCTCAAACACGGACATGCTCTGTTCCGTAAAATATGACGGCCTGGACGAGCTTCCCCAGGGGGCCGTGGTGGGCACCAGCAGCCTGCGCCGCCAGTCCCAGTTGCTCAATTTGCGCCCGGACCTGAAGATCGAAACCCTGCGCGGCAATCTCGACACCCGTCTGAACAAGCTACACGACGGCCAATATGACGCCATTGTTCTGGCCACTGCGGGCTTGCGCCGCCTGGAAATGACCACGCCAAAGATGCAGGTGCTCGGCCCTCCGTCGTTTTTGCCCGCGGTTGCCCAGGGAGCTTTGGGGATCGAGTATCGCAAGGACGCGGCGGAAGTGATCGAACTGTTGTCTTTTCTGCACCATGAGCCCTCCTGGGTCGAGGTGCAGGCCGAACGCGGCTTTCTTACCGGGCTGGATGGCGGTTGCCAGGTGCCCATAGCCGCCTGGGCGCAGCTCTTCGGCGACCGCGTGCGGCTGACCGGGTTCGTGGCCGATGTGGACGGCTCCCATCCCATCCGCATGGTGGCCGAAGGCGCTGCCGGGGAAGCCTGGGCCGTGGGTACGCGATTGGCAAATATGGTTTTGTCCGAAGGTGCCCGCGAGATTCTGGATCGCGTCTACCAGCGCGAACAATAGATCGGAAATGAACAGGCAGGCAGCGCTCAAGGATCTCACGCGAATACCCGGTATTGGGCCACGCATGGCCGATGACCTGCTGCGTCTCGGGTATTCCCGGGTGGAGCAGCTCTGCGACCAGGACGCAGAGGAGATGTACGAACGCCTCATGCTTCTTGAGGGGCGCCATGTGGACCGCTGCGTTCTGTACGTGTTTCGCTGTGCTGTCCATTTCGCGGAAACCCCGGAACCTGATCCGGACTCATTAAAATGGTGGAATTGGAAAGACCGCTGACGAGGCGGTCTTTTTTTTGGTCAAAACATCGATGTTCGGCACTCAAATTGAGAACATTCGTTGTTTATGGCCTGTGAAAATGTGCGAATTGCACTTTTTTGCGTCATATTCGGGAAGTCGTGTTCCACATTGCTCCGGCTAATTGACAAAAGTAGAAAGATGGAGCACAAAAAATCCCCCCGTGACTCGCTTGAGGTTCCTTTTCCAGGATTCTGAGTCAAAAATCAGGCGGGACGTTTTTTTTGTTTGGCACGATTGGCAATCAGAGCGTCTATCGAATATTCGTATCCGACTCTGACTCGGGAGCAGTTCTTCAGGGCGGCTGCCGGGAAATCCTGCAGATCGACTACCGGCTCGTACAGCCTCTCACTTGGATGCAGAAGGGAGAAAAAAACATGTTTCAATGGCCCAAATCGAATGATGTCCTCGGCTCCGTGAATCGCGGAAATGCAATCGAATCCGGACTCTGCACGCTTTGCCGCGCCGACTGTCAGGGCAAATGTGAAACCTGGCTGTCCAGCCTGCGCGGTCGAGAGATTCTCTATCCGCGCGACATCGGCATGGTCACCGCCGGAAGCGGCAACACCACCCATGTGGGCGTTTCCTACAATTCCCTGCGCATCCAGGGCCAGAGCTACGGCTCCATCGGCCTTGCCAAGCAGAGTGGCGGAGACTGTCTGTTCACCGACGTGAGCCTGGAAACATCCTTTGGTGCAAAGGAAAAGACCAAGGTCAAGGTTCCCTTCATGACCGGCGCGCTGGGCTCCACCTTCATCGCCGCCAAGTACTGGGATTCCTTTGCCGTGGGTTGCGCCTTGGTCGGCGCACCCATCGTGGTCGGTGAAAACGTGGTCGGCGTGGACCGCGAGTCCGAGATCAAGAATGGCCGCATCGTCAAGGCTCCCGAGCTGGAGCGCCGCATCGAGAAGTACCTGCGCTACTACGACGGGTACGGTGCCATCATCGTGCAGATGAACGTGGAGGACACCCGCAACGGCGTGGCCGAATATGTGGCCGAGCGTTTCGGCGACAAGGTCATCATCGAGCTGAAGTGGGGCCAGGGCGCCAAGAACATCGGCGGCGAGATCGAAGTCACCAGCTTGGACTACGCCTTGTTCCTGAAGAAACGCGGCTACCTCGTGGACCCCGATCCCGAAAAGCCCGAAGTGCAGGAAGCCAGCAAGCGCGGCATCATCCGTCACTTCGCCCGGCATAGCCGCCTCGGCTACACCGACCTGTCCACCTATGCCCAGGTGCGCGACAACTTCATGGACAGCATCACCTACCTGCGTTCCCTCGGCTTCAAGCGCATTTCGTTGAAGACCGGTTCCTACGGCATGG
Organism: Desulfovibrionaceae bacterium; assembly: GCA_036541255.1. Taxonomy (GTDB): domain Bacteria; phylum Desulfobacterota; class Desulfovibrionia; order Desulfovibrionales; family Desulfovibrionaceae; genus Paucidesulfovibrio. The sequence continues at coordinate 107,638 of JAZHDD010000048.1, forward strand.
AAGCCCTGGCCATGGCCATTCGCTTTGCCACGGACGCAGAACTGGATCTGTTGACCATGGACGGTTCCGGCGGCGGCACGGGCATGAGCCCCTGGAACATGATGGAGAGCTGGGGCGTGCCTTCGTTGCTGCTGCACTCCAAAGCCTACGAGTACGCCAGCATCCTGGCCGCTCAGGGCAAGCGCGTGGTGGACATGTCCTTTGCCGGCGGTTTCGCCAAGGGCAGCAACCTGTTCAAGGCCCTTGCCCTGGGCGCTCCGTATGCCAAGCTGATCTGTATGGGCCGTGCCATGATGATTCCCGGCTTCCTCGGTTCCAACATCGAAGGCGTGCTTTATCCGGATCGTCGCGCCGGCATCAACGGCAACTGGGACAAGCTCCCGGCTACCGTGGCGGCCTATGGCAAGACCCCTGAAGAGATTTTCGCCTGCTACTCGGACGTGGAGCAGAAGGTCGGCAAGTCCGAGATGAAGGACGTGCCCCTGGGCGCGGTCGGCATCTGGTGCCTGGTGGACAAGTTGTCTGCCGGATTGCAGCAGCTCATGGCCGGAGCCCGCAAGTTCTCCCTGAATGAAATCTCCCGCGATGACATCGCTTCGGGCAACCGCGAGACTGAGCGCGAAACCGGCATTCCCTTTATCACCGACATCATGGACGAGACCGCCAAGAAGATCTTGTCCATGAAATAGCCTTAGCGGGTTTGTATTATTGCGGGGGGGCGGAACTAAGGTTCCGCCCCTTTCCTTTTGTGGAGAATTATTGGAACCAGTGCAGGTAACGCGCTGCCGTATCTGCGTTTTCTATAGAAAGCTAAAGCTTTTCGCGTATCGGCCGATAAGTGGGCAGAGACATGAAACAACCCGGCAAGCAAGGAGGAGAAGATGACGTTCAGCAGTATCGGTCCGCCACAGGAACCCGTGGCCCGGGCCCAGACGTCCGGTCAGGCGGAAATGATGAAGGATATTCGCAAGGCCAAGTTGCAGCGTCAGGTCATGGCTGATCCGAGCCTGGCAGCCAAGCTCGTGGCTGTGGAAGCGACGGCCACGTATAACGCCAGCGGTGATCTGGTACAGGCCGTGGGAGGAAGTCTTGGCGATGCCTAATTCCACGCTATGGCAGGCATGAACCGCCCGGCTCCGTTGCGAAGCCGGGCGGTTTTTTTATTGTCCCGGACTGACTCCGGCTTCGCCAAAGGTCGCCATGCGATTGAAGATATCCGCGGCGCAGCGCATCTGGAAGAGCGCCATGGCCGCTCCGGTGCCTTCGCCAAGGCGAAGCCCCAGGTGCAGCAGCGGGGTCAATCCCATGGCCGAAACCGCGGCGGCATAGCCGGGTTCTGCCGAGGCGTGGCTGAGAACGCAGTAGTCGGCCACATGCGGACAGATTTTCCAGGCCGCAGTATAGGCGGCAGTGGAGATGAAGCCGTCCACGAGTATCATCTGGCGGTTTTTGGCTCCGCCCAGGATCAGGCCCGCCAGGGTCGCGATCTCGAACCCGCCCAGAGCGGCCAGCATTTCCAGGGGATCACCGCTACGCACGGCCTCGGCATTGGCCTCGAGAGCCTTCTTGATAATCTTGATCTTGTGGCGCACGCCCGCGTTGTTCAGACCCGCGCCCGGACCGGTCAGCTCTTCGGGTTGAAGGCCGAGGTAGGCGCAGTAGAGGGCTGTGGAAGGTGTGGTGTTGCCTATGCCCATCTCGCCGGTGAGCAGGGTGCGGATGCCTTCCGCATGGGCTTTGTCGGCCAATGCCGCACCAAAAAGCAGCGCCTTGGCACAGGTCTCCACACTCATGGCCGGTCCCTTGGCGATGTTGTCCGTGCCTGGGCCCAATTTGTTCTGGATCAGGCTGGGGTGTGGTTCGAAGAGCTCCCCGGCCACGCCCGCATTGACCACGAACAGCTCCGCGCCCACGGTGCGGGCCAGCACGTTGATGGCTGCGCCCCCCCGCAGGAAGTTTAGGACCATCTGGCGAGTGACCTCCATGGGAAAGGCGCTCACGCCTTCAATGGTCACGCCATGGTCGCCTGCAACGGTATAAATACGGGCCGGGTCGGCCTGGGGAGAATCGTCGCCGCGCGCGAGGTACATTTGCAGGGCCAACTCCTCAAGGCGTCCGAGACTGCCCTTGGGTTTGGTCAGATTGTCCAGCCGGGCCTGGCCTTCGGCGCGCAGAGACACCTCGGCGGGATGGATTCCACCGAGCAGGGAAGCAAGAACAGCAAGCATGAATGCAACCTCCAGAATGAATGCCGGAGGTGTACACGCCCCTTTCGCGGAATGCAAACGTCAAGGCCAGTGAAAGTCCTGTCCGGGATTACGGCTTGCTCAGGTGCGAGGCCTTGATCCAGCCCTTGTACACCTTTTCGTCGTAATGCGCCGCCTTGATCAAGGCCCAGACACCGTCGTCGGTGCGCTCGTAAACCAGCACCTTGGAACCTTTGCGGAAGGTTCCCACCTTGGGGCTGCTTGTGGATTTTTCCTTGTAGATGACGGTGCTCTGGTTCAGCATGTATTCGTTGAATGACATGGTGTCTGTGACGGTGTCCGTCTTGTCCGGGCCGCCGGTGATGCAGCCGGAAACGGCAAACAGCAGGACAAAACACGAAACAAGGACGGCCAAAAAGGTAAGGCGCGGCATAACCCCTCCTGAGGCGGCGGATAACGTGCTCGTTGCGAAACGGATCAGTAGTGCGGGCAGGATACCTTGCCGGGACGTTCCGCACAAGGGGTGTTGAGGGATGTGCCGGGCGCATGTTACCATGGAATGTATGTCCAAGGAATTATGCATCGTCCACGCCAACTGCCAGGGCGAGCCCCTGGCCGAGTTTCTCGGCCGGGTACCCGGCTTTGGGGAACGCCACGAGGTTCGGCTCTATACCAACTATGTGCATGAGCCCATTGCCGATGCAGAATTGGGACGTTGCGCGGTCTTTATTTATCAGCCCCTGCTGGACGAAAGCAAATGGGGCGAGTTGGTTTCCCGACGCTTGCTGGCGAAATTGCCGGGAAATGCCCGGAGTGTGGCCATACCCAGCATGTTTTTCCGCCACTATTGGCCGTTTTGGGAAGGAGGAGAGGATTTTTCCTTCCGGGACAGGGTGTTGGAGCGGCTGCTTCAGGAAGGGCTCTCCGGTGCGCAGGCCCTGCAGGTGTTTTTGCATACCAATGTGGTCAACGGCCCCGACATGGAAAGCCTTGCCGCCGCTGCCCTGAAGCACGAGCGGATCAAGGAGTCGCTGACTCCCATCAAGTATGTGGATTTGATCCTGGAGCGTTTTCGGGAGGAGATGCTGTTCAATACCGTGAACCATCCGGGCCATGCCCTGCTCTGCCATGTGGGCCGGGAAGTGTTGCGCCACCTGGGCGAGCCGTTGCCCGAAGACGGTGTCGAGCCGTACATGAGCGAGCTGCACCCGGAATTCCGCATGCCGATCCATCCGCGTGTGGCCGCGCACTGGGGCTTGGCCTTTGCCAATGACGCCACTCTCTACCCGGTGTATGGGCGCATGAAGACCTTTGCCCAATATGCCGCAAACTACGTGGATGCCCGCAGTCTGGGCATCGATGATCTCATCTCCTACTTGCGGCTACGCTGATTCGGGCGAGAGCGTGGGAGGTCCGGCCAGGATCATCTCGGCCAGGGTCAGGTCCACGCGTGGCAATTGGCGCAGTTTCGATCCCAGAAATTCCATCTCCAGGCGCACCAGATCCGTGTACAGGGGGGTGCGATCGAGCACAAACACGTCGTCGGCTTCCTGGGTCAGCTCCTGGGCCCGGAAGCATCCGGCGAACTGGATGCGTCGTCCGTCCGGCCGCACCAGGGCATTGGGCACGCCATGCATGCGGCAGATCATCAGCCGGTGTCCGTACACGCCGCACAGCCCGTCGTCGTTGAGCGGGCACATGGCGCGCGGGCGCTCCCCGGCATTCAGGGCGATGCGAACCGCATCCACATAGTCCTGGGCGCGTTCCCGGTAGGCTTGCAGGCGCTGTTGGGGCAGCGTGTCCAGGCCCTGCCAGAGATACGCCCACTCCACATAGGTGTGGTGTTGAAAGTAGCTGTGGCAGCAGTTGTCGGCGCAACCGGCGCAGCTCAGACCGATGCGCCCGGCCGCGTCCGCGTAGGCGTCGGCCATGCGGGTATAGAGGGCGGCCAGCTTGCGGTAGCAAGCCTTGGGGGTGAGTTTTTTCATTGTTCCGGCCTGATGTCCTGCTTGGTTGCAAGCCAGTCCAATATCTGGCGCACGGTCTGCTGCGGCGAGGGCTTGTCTGTTGGAAAGGTGGCGTGGGCTGCGGCGCGATACAGCGGGAGCCGCTCGGCGTAGAGCTCTTCCCTGGTCTTGTCGCCGATGGCCAGTCCCCGGTTCGGCGCGGCGTCCACTCGGGCAGTGAAGGTTTCCGGTTCCACATGCAGATAGAGAACCGGGCCGATCTCCTGAAGCCGCGCCATGCCCTTGGGCCCATAGATGACGCTGCCGCCCGTGGAAACTACGGCGCGCTGTACGCCGAGCAGGCTGATCTGGTGTTCTTCCAGCTCCAGAAACTTTTCCAGGCCGACCTTGTCCAGCAGATCCTGCAACGGCAGACCGTAATAGGCTTCGATGAGTTTGTCCGTATCCACATGAGCCCAACCCAGGGCTTCGGCCAAAAGGCGTCCCACAGTGGACTTGCCTGCTCCGGCAATGCCGACCAGGGTGACGCAGCGGGTTTCATTCTTTGTTTTAGGCACTCTAGCTCCGCAGGACCGGAGACCTACGCACTGACCAGACAGACCTTGTCCTCGTTGTCGCGCTCGAAAACGCGCACATCCACATGCTCGTCGCCTTTGGTGGCGACCTTCTTGCCCACATAGTCGGCCTGGATGGGAAGTTCGCGCAGGCCGCTACGGTCGATGAGCACGAGCAACTCCACGCGCCGGGGCCGTCCGAAATCCAGGATGGCCTCCAGGGCGGCGCGGATGGTGCGGCCGGAATAGAGCACGTCGTCCACGAGTATGATGCTCGCGTTTTCGATGTCGAAGGGGATTTCCGTGCAGTTGATGCTGGGCTGGATGTTCAGTGTGGTCCAATCGTCCCGGTAGAGGTTGATGTCGATTTTGCCAAGCGGTATGCGGCGGCCCAGGGATTCGTCCAGGAGCGCCTTGAGGCGCTCGGCCAGGTCTGCGCCGCGCCGCTGGATGCCGAGCAGAACAAGATTCTCGTTGTCGCCCCTGCGTTCGGAGACTTCCGAGGCCAGCCTGTTCAGGGTCCGACGCATGCCTTTGTCCGACAGGATCATGCCGCATTCCTTCATGGTCGTATCCTCTAGCTTTCCTTGACCAGGCTCCGGCGGGTGAAGAGCACGGCTTCGGAGTCGATGTTTTCCATGGCCTTCATCTCGGGCCAATAGAGTTTGAGTTGGATGATGCCGAGCAACAGGGCGACCAGCACCTTGGCCGTGGATTCCACATTGACCTCGTGGATGACGCCGAGCTGGATGGACCGGTGCATGCAATCCCGGAAAAAGTCGTGCATGCGTTCAATGACCGAGGTCATGGACTGCTTGGACGGCGAGAGCAGCGCATAGGAGCTGAGTACGATTTTCAGGTCGGCGATGTTGTCGGAGGTGAACTGGACATGCCCCTTGACGATGCGCTCTATGGTGCCGGGTTCGCCGTCCTTGATGGAGCGCAGGCTTTGCAGAAAGGCCGAGTATTTGTCGTCCAGTTCTTGAAGAATGTGCAGGAGGATGTCCTCCTTGTTTTCGAAATGACGATATATGGTGCCTTCGGATATGCCCGCCTCCTTGGCCAGGGCCGCGGTGGTCGTGCCGTGGTAGCCGATTTCGGAGATCATCTTGCGGGCAACTTCCATGATGCGGTCTTTGGTCTTCATTTCGAGCACGTCCTTGTAGGCAAATGGGCAAGTATCTGCGCCGCGACGCAGGAAGTCAGAATTAGCGCATCCGGTATGGTGGGTCAACATGACCGTTTTGGGAGGAATTGACAAACCCGTGGGCACACCTTACCTGTCTCTTTCAATAGAACGAAGGAGGACCACATGGTCGAACTTACCGCAACTGCCAAACAGCAGTTGGACAATTATTTCGAGGGCAAGGAAGTCCAGTCCGTACGGATTTACCTTGCTTCCGGCGGTTGAGCGGGGCCGAAGCTCTCGCTGGCTCTGGATGAGCCGCATGATAACGATGAAAAGTACGAGGCCGGCGGATTTACGTTCGTGGTGGAAAAGCAGCTCTACGAGCAGACCGGCCCGATCCGTATCGACATGACCTATTATGGTTTTACCGTTGACTCCCAGAATCCGGTTGGCGGGGGAGGGGGCTGCTCCGGCGGTTCCTGCTCCACTTCCGGTTGCGGCCACTAGTCGGCGCGAAAATCGTGATGAAAAAAGGGCGTTCCCGCAAGGGGACGCCCTTTGTGCGTTCTTGTCCGAAGCGGGTTAGGGCGTGATCGTGGTACCCAGCACCTTGAGGAATTTGGCCATCCATTCGGGATGGGCGGGCCAGGCCGGAGCCGTGACCAGATTGCCGTCCACGCAGGCGTTGGAGGCGGTGGCGTTGACCTCGCACCACTTGGCTCCCGCGCCTTCCAGGTCGGGTTTGACCGCGGGATAGGCCGTGCAGGTTTTGCCCTTGACCACGCCTGCGGTCACAAGCACCTGCTGGCCGTGGCAGATGGCGGCGATGGGCTTTCCGGCCTTGGCCATCTCCTGCACGATCTCGAGGACGCGCGGGTTCAGGCGGATGTATTCGGGGGCGCGGCCGCCGGGAATAACCAGAGCGTCGTAGTTCTTGGAGTCCACCTTGGCGAAATCGGCATTGAGCAGGAAGTTGTGGCCCGGTTTTTCCGAGTAGGTCTGGTCGCCCTCAAAGTCGTGCACGGCGGTGCGCACGGTTTCCCCGGCTTTTTTGTCCGGGCAGACCGCGTGGACCTCGTGGCCGACCATGAGCAGCATCTGGAAAGGCACCATGACTTCGTAATCTTCAACAAAGTCGCCGACAAGCATGAGAATTTTCTTTACGGCCATACAACGCTCCTTGATGAGGTCTGATTGGGAGTAAGGGTCGTGACTACCATACACCTCCTGATCGGGAAGGTGTCAAGGCGGCTCAAATCGTCACCGGGATTTCACATTGCCGCTGCCGGGCAGGGTGTTCAGTGTCCAAAATCCCGTTCATCCGCGAGCCGGGGGGCGCCTTCGGGCAATTCCTCCATCTGGGCCAGGGCGGGGCGCAGCTTGCAGCGGGCCTGGAAGGCCTGGACAAATCTGCCCTGGTCAAACTCTCCGGCGTCCTGGCGAAGCGTGAAACGGCAGGTCAGCGCGTCCTTGCCACCGGGATTGGTGACCACCAGTTGCCAACGTTCGATTTGCGGAAATCCTGCCATGACTTCAGCGGCCTGGTCCGGGTAGATGAACTGGCCCTTGACTTTGGCCGTATCGTCGGCGCGGCCCAGCCAGCCCGCAAGGCGCAGGCTTGTTCGGCCGCAGGCGCACGGTTCTTCGATGACCCGCGAAAGATCGCCCGTGGCCAAACGGATCAGGGGATACTCGCCCGTGAACGGCGTGACCACCACTTCTCCCAGTTCGCCGTGCGGCAGGGGCATGCCCGTGGCCGGATCGCAGACCTCCACATGCGCCCGCGAGGAAAGATGCATGCCTTCGGCGCGCTCGCATTCGTAGGCAATGCAGCCCACGTCCGCCGTGCCGTAGCCCTGGCGCACGGTGATGCCGAACATGTCCTGCACGGAATTGCGCAGTTCATCCGTGAGCTTTTCTGCGGCCACGAAAGCCACGCGCAGGGACATGTCTTTTTGCAGGTCCAGTCCTTTGGCCCGGGCCTTGTTGCCGATGACCTGGAGATAGCTGGCCATGCCCACAAAGCCCGTGACAGGCAGCCGCGTGAGCAGCTCGATCTGGGCCTGGGTGTTGCCCGGTCCGGCGGGAATCACGGCGCAGCCGATGCGGTGCAGGGGCTCTTCCAGCATCAGCCCGGCGGGCGTGAGGTGGTAGGAAAAAGTCATTTGGACCACGTCCTTGGGCCGGAAGCCTGCGGCGTAGAACCCTTCGGCCCAGCCCCAATAGTCTTCATCCATGCCTTCGGGGTCGAAGATGGGGCCGGGCGACTGGTAGATGCGGCGAAGTTCGCCGATTTCCCTCGTGAGCAGCCAGTCCAGGCCCTTGTCGGCCTGGAGCCGGATGATTTCCTTCTTGCGCAGCACCGGGATGCGCGAAAAATCCTCCAGGCTGCGGATGTCCTTTTCGCCGAGGCCCGCTTCCTTCATGCGCGTGCGGAATTCGTTGGAATAGAGCCATGCCTTTTCCAGGAGGGTGGAAAGGGCACGCCATTTGCGCTTGCTCCGCTTGTTGCGGGATTCGGTTTCCAGGTCGTGATAGTACATGGCGTTCTCCAGAGATGGCGTGAAGGTCGTGAAAACCATACGCCAAATCCTTTCCTGCGTACAGATGAACCGGCAATGTCAGGGCAGGGAAAAGCTTCTTGCAAACAGTGTGTTGATGTGCTGCATTCATCAGAAATCAGTTCATTGCAGGATCGGAAAAAAGGGGACCGGATGGCTCAAGGAGAGTTAAGCCATCCGGGTTGATTGCGTCTTATTGTTCTTTTGGGATCAATCCCATGGTCGTTTGCAATTCTTTGACGAGGTCGTCAGAAGCCTGCTTGAAAATGTATTTCCATGCGCCAACAGTGAATCCTCCACCAGCGTCGACAGATGTCTCCGTTTCAACCGTCCCAACTTCTCGTGCCTCAGCAGTATAGATTTTACTCGATACGCTGAGTTCCGTGGAGCCAAATCCTGGGAATATCCAGCGCTTAAAGGCGCTCCCAGGAGAGTATTGGTAGACGGTGGGTTGAAGCGTGTATGCCTTGCTGCAGTCGTCTTCAAGCAGCCCTTTTTCTTTGAGGCTTGTTTCCAATGCTTCTGTCATGCTTTCAGCAATATCGATTTTTTCTTGGTCTTCTTCAAAGACATATTCGGATTGGTCCTCGGTATGAGCGACACAGTATTTTGCCGTTGTAGGTAGTTGGTGTTCGCCATTGGTGAGATTGATGTCATGCCGTCGTGTTCCGCAGGCACTCAACAAGACCGCGACAAAGAGCGTAAGAATTACCTTTTTCATTTGAACTCCAGAACATTGTGGTGTGTGAGAGTGGATAAAGTTTTTTGTATAAATACTATTTTGTTCGGCAGGTCAATCGGTTTTCAGTTTAACGTGAGTACCTACACATTGTGACGGAAAAGGCGGCGTAACGTCTTTCTTCTTGTTTCTCAGGATTCGAAGCGTCGAGAGCGAGATACAGTTTGATGCTCAATATGAACGGTTCGGCCCAGCTGGCTCTTTTTCTGTGTTGGATGCTTTTACAAAAGGAGCGGGGCTGTCCTTTCCTGAGAAAGGACCGCCCCGCGCTGTTGTTGTCCGTGAGTATGTTCTTTTCTCAACCCAGCCAGCGCTTTCTGCGCCGGTAGTGCTTCACGTTGCGGTAGCCGCGTTTGGTGCCCTGGCCGCCCATGCCCAGATAGAATTCCTGGACATCGGCGTTGCCGAGCAGTTCCCCTGCCTTGCCGTCCAGCACGATGCGCCCGTTTTCCATAATGTAGCCGTGGCCGGCCACGGACAGGGCCGCGCGCGCGTTTTGCTCCACGAGCAGCACGGTCACGCGTTCCTGCTTGTTGATGCGTTTGACGATCTCGAAGATCTCCTCCACAAGCAGGGGCGCGAGCCCGAGGGAGGGTTCATCCAGCAGAAGCAGGCTGGGCTTGGCCATAACGGCCCGGCCAATGGCCAGCATTTGCTGCTCGCCGCCGGACATGTAGCCCGCAAGCTGCTTGCGCCGCTCCTTGAGCCGGGGGAAGTAGCCGTAGACCTTTTCCAGGCTCTCGGCGAATTCGCCGCGCGGGCGCGTGAACGCGCCGCAACGCAGGTTCTCCTCCACGCTGAGATCCTCGAACACGCGGCGTCCTTCCATGACCTGGAACACGCCCTTGCGCACGATGTTTTCGGGCCGCATGCCGTGGATGGGCTGGTCCTGATAATAGACCGCGCCGTCCGTGACGCGGCCGTCCTCGGTCTCCAGCAGGCCGGAAACGGCCTTGAGCGTGGTGGACTTGCCCGCGCCGTTGGCCCCGAGCAGGGCCGTGATCTCCCCTTCGGGACAGGCCAGGGACAGGCCCTTCAGCACCAGCACCACGTCGTTGTAGACCACTTCCAGGTTTTCGACCCGCAATACGTCCACTCGTTCCTCCGTCCTACTTGCCCAGCCATTCGGCGCGGCGTTCCAGAATCTGCTCGGCCACGAAGACCAGCTTGCCGCCTTCGATGCGATAGAGGAACACGGCCATGTTGGGCCGGTGATCGTCCGGGGTGTAGCTGATCTTGGGGGTCAGGCCCATGGGATCGAAGTCGTTCAGGGTCTCCAGGGCGGCCTTGAGCGTTTCTCCGCTGACCTCGCCCTGGGCCGCGGCGATCTTCAAGCCTTCGGCCATGACCAGCATGGAGGCGAAGCCGCGCACGTAGTGCGTCATCTGGGGCTGGTTGTCGCTGTATTTCATGACGGCCGGCATGCCGGGCACGTCCTGGCCGTAGACCGCGGCAGCCTGGAGCGAAATCACGCCTTCGGCAGCGTCGCCTGCCAGGCGCACCAGGTCTTCGTCAGCGCCCCAGATGTCCACGAAGAAGGTCGGGGCAAAGCCGTTGGACTTGGCCGCCTTGCAGATGGCTGCCGTGGACTTGGTGGTGCCGCCGATCCAGACATAGTCCGGGTTGGTGTCGCGCAGCCGGATAATGGCCGGGTTGGCGTCGGCTTCCTTGGCCGAGAGGGAAACGTTTTCCTCGCCCACGATTTCAAAGCCCAGTTCCGTGGCGTATTCCTTGCCCGCCGGGATGGGCGTCTTGCCGTAGGGGTGGTCCGGGTAGATGAAGGCCAGCTTGGGCGCGCCCTCGCCGGTCCAGTTGTCGCGAAAATACTTCAGGGCCGCGCGCAATTGCGTGGAATAGTCAGCGGCGATGAAGAAGTTGTAGGGGGCCTGCTTCGGGTCCGTGAGGTCCGCGGAATAGGAGGCCGAGAAGTTGGGTTTCTTGTCGTTGGCCACGGCCTGCTTGAGGTCCTGGGTGACCGCCGTGCCGAATCCCTGGATGGCCACGACGTTTTCCTGATACACGAAGCGGTTGTAAATGTCCTGGCCGCGTTCGGCCTTGTAGCCGGTGTCCTCAAGCAGCAGCTCCAGGGGACGTCCTGCAATGCCGCCGTTGTCGTTGATGTACGTTGCGCAGGCCTTGAGGCCCTCGGCGTACGGGTTGCCGACCTCGGAGGTCGGTCCGGAAAGGTCGATCATGGCGCCGACCTTGATGGGCTCGGCCTGGACCGGAGCTGCGGCCGTGGTTTCAGCCGCGTCCTTGGCGGCCGTGGGTTTTTCCTCGCCGCCGCCGCAACCGGCAAGCAGCGCCACAGCCGCGATCATGGTGATGGCCAGGGCCATCCATTTGGTGAGGGATTTCATTGTTCTCCTCCTCGGGTTGGGGGTTGCGTCAGCATCGGCCGACGCGGGCGGACCCGGCCTGCGGGTCCTCCGCCGGCCGGTCTGCCTTGTTGTTGTATCTCGTCCCCGCCGCTAGTGCGCGAAGGGGTAGAGTTTCCAGTAGGCCTTGACCAGACGCCAGCGGTGCGCCAGTCCCTCGGGCTCGAAGATTAGGAATAGGATGACCACGACGCCGAACACGCCTTCCTTGAGCGCCGCGATCTGGCTGGTGATGTCCGGGAACACGCCCGAGAGCGCGCCGGCGCCGATGCCCAGGCCAACGGGCAGCAGCGAAAGGAATACCGCGCCCAGCACCGAACCGGTGATGGATCCGAGCCCGCCCACGATGATCATGGCCAGATAGGAGATGGACATGTCGATGGTGAAGTTGTCGATGGAAACCTTCATGGTCCGGTGCACGAGCATGGCTCCGGCCACGCCCGCCAGGAACGAGCTGACCGCAAAGGCGTAAAGCTTGAACCGGAACAGGCTCACTCCAGCGATTTCCGCGGAAAGGTGGAAGTCGCGGATGGCCACGAAAGCGCGGCCAAAGCGGGAGCGCATCAGGTTTGAGAGCAGCAGCAGCATGAGCACGGCCGTGACCAGGAAGAGGTAGTAGCGCTTTTCATGGCTGTCGAACTCGTAGCCCAGGATGGTCGGGGCCTGGAGCAGAATGCCGGACGAGCCGCCCGTGACCGGCTCCCAGTGCAGGAAGGTGAATTGCAGGATGAGCTGGGCCGCCAGGGTGGCGATGGCCAGATAGATGCCCTTGAGCCGCAGCGAGGGGATGCCGAAGAACATGCCTACCAGGGCCGCGCAGCAGCCTCCGAAGAGCACGCCCGGAATGAACGGCACGCCCCGGGTCAGGGCAAAGGCCGCGCCGTAGGCGCCCACGCCCATGAACGCGGCATGGCCCAGGCTGATCTGGCCGCACACGCCCGTGAGCAGGTTCAGGGAGGCCGCGGCCATGACCGAGATGAGCACCGTGTTCACGATGGTCACGTAATAGGTGTTCACCAGATGGGGCAGCACACACAGGCACAGGAGCAAGGCCGCCAGCCAAGCGCGCTGCGTGAGCGTGGGGAAGAGCGTGCGTTCCTGGGCGTAGGAGGTGAAGTAGAGTCCGCATTTGCCCTGCATGTCACACCCTCTCGATTTCTTCGGTTCCGAACAGGCCATAGGGGCGGATCATGAGGATGACCACCAGCACCACGAACGCGGCCACTTCCTTGAAGCCGCCCAGGCCGAAGAGATCCACGGCCAAACCGTCGCAGACGTTTTCGATGACGCCGATGAGCAGACCGCCCACGGCTGCGCCGAGCAGGCTGTCCAGACCGCCCACGATCACCGCCGGGAATACGGCCAGCCCCAAATGCCCGAGATGCGGGTCAATGCCGTTGATATTGCCGAGGATCAGTCCGCCGATGCTGGAGACCACGGCTGCGATGCACCAGGAGAGCGCGAAGATGTTCTTCACGCTGATGCCCATGGACTGGGCTGCCTGCTGGTCGTGGGCCGTGGCGCGCATGGCGATGCCGAGCCGCGAATACTTGAAGAACAGGGTGAAGATCGCGAAGAGCAGGGCCGAGAGGACCAGGGCCGCGATATACACCGGGGCCACGGGCAGACCGGCAATGAAGATGGGCTCCGTGGGCAGCACCTGCGGGTAGACCTGGAGGTCGTGCCCCCAGATGAGCTGCACCAGGGAACGCAGCACGGACGAGAGCCCGATGGTGACCATGATCACGCTGATGCCGGACTCGCCGATGAGCGGCCGCAGAGCCAGGCGCTCGATGCACAGGCCCAGTATGACCGAGAAGCCGAGGGTGAGCAGGAAGGACCAGAAAAAAGGAATCTGGAACTGCACGGTGAGCGCGAAGCAGATGTACGCGCCGACCATGACCAGCTCGCCCTGGGCGAAATTGACCACCTTGGTGGCCTTGTAGATGATGACGAAACCCAGGGCCACCAGCGAATAGATGGAGCCGACCACCAGGCCGTTGATCACGAGTTGAAGATATTGTTCCATTAGTCGGCCCTCCCGGCGGCTTCCTCGATGCGGATTTCCCCGCACATGTTGCGCGAGCGTCCGTCCTGGTAGCGGATTTCCGTTTCCAGGCGCAGGGCGCAGGCATTGCCATACAGCGCTTCCACCAGGGCGGCGTAGCGTTCGCCCACCACGCCCCGGCGTACCTTGCGCGTGCGGGTCAGTTCGCCGTCGTCCGGGTCCAGCTCCTTGAAGAGCAGGGCAAAGCGGCGGATGCGCATGGCCTCGGGCAGGGTCTGGTTGATGTCCTCGACTTCCCTGCGCAGCAGTCCGTAGACCGCCTCCTTGGCGGCCAGGTCCTGATACGTGGTGTAGGTGATCATCCGGGATTCGGCCCAGCGGCCCACGATGTCCATGTCGATGCAGAGGATGGCGGCGGTGTGTTCCCGGTCGCGGCCGAGCACCACGGCTTCCTTGACGTAGGGCGAGAATTTGAGCTTGTTTTCCAGGAATTGCGGGGAAAAGCGCGTGCCGTCCGCCAGATGCATGACGTCCTTGAGCCGGTCGATGACCAGCAGGCGGCCCTGCTCGTCGAACATGCCCGCGTCGCCCGAGAGCAGCCAGCCGTCAGGGCTCAGGGTCTCGGCGGTGGCCTTTTCGTTTTTGTAGTAGCCCAGGAACACGGCCGGGCTGCGGGAAAGGATTTCACCCTCCTCGCTGAGCCGGATTTCGGTTTCGGGAATGGGCCGCCCCACGGAGTGGAAGTCCACCTCGCCGTCCAGGTGGATGCAGCTGATGCCCGCGATCTCGGTCTGGCCGTAGATCTGCTTGAGCTGCACGCCCAGGCCGTGGAAGAACTTGAAAGTATCCGGGCCCAGGGCTGCGCCGCCCGTGGTGGCCGAGCGTACGCGGGAAAAACCGAGCCGGTCGCGCAGGGCGCGGAACAGGAAAACGTCCGCCATCAGCTTGCCGGTCCGCAAGGCCAGGCCGGGCTTTTCGCCCCGGAATTGGGCGTCGGCGTAGCGGATGCCCAGGGGCAGGAAGAGGTTGTACAGGAATCGTTTGAGCCGCGAGGTTTCCATGATCCGGACCTGCACGGACGCGGCCATGTTTTCCCAAACGCGGGGCGGCGAAAAGATCAGGTTCGGGCCGATCTCGCGCATGTCCGCCTGAACCGTGTCCGGCTCTTCCGGGAAGTTCACGCAGAAACCGTAGAGCAGGCTGGAAGCCACGGCCATCATCTGTTCGCCCATCCAGGCCAGGGGCAGGAAGGAAACGAACTGGTCCGAAGCTTTTTTGGGGTCCACCGCGCCCAGGTTCGAGGCCATGGCCAGGAGGTTTTTGTGCGAGAGCATGGCCAGTTTGGGCCTGCCCGTGGTGCCCGAGGTGGTGGCGATGAGACAGGGGTCGTCCGGGGACAGCCCTGACGCCAGCTCGGAAAGAAAGGCCAGGGGGTCTGGACGGGTTTCGCGCCCTGTGGCGCGTACCGCGTCAAAGGAAAGCAGGCCGGGAACGTCTTTTTCGTAGGCCGCGAGTCCCTTGGGGTCGTGGTAGACGATGCGTTCCAGGCTGGGCAGGTCGGGCCGCAGCTCCAGGACCTTGTCCACCTGCTCCTGGTCTTCGGCCACCACGAGACGCGACTGGGTGAGCTGGAACACGTGGCGTACTTCGTCCGCGGTGGAGTCGTGATACAGCCCCAGGGCCATGCCGCCCAGTGCCTGGATGGCCAGCTCGGCCCAGAGCCATTCGGGCCGGTTGTCGCCGATGAGGATGACCACGTCGTCCTTGCCCATGCCGAAGCGTTGCAGCCCTGCGGCGAATTCTCCGGCTGCGGAGGCATATTCGACCCAGGTATAGGGCTGCCAGACGCCCCACTGCTTTTCGCGCATGGCCGTGCGAAGGGGGCGCTCGCTTGCCTGTTTGAGCAGCAATGCCGGGAGGGTGGTGTCGTATACGTTCATGTTACCTCCCCGCGAACGTGGCGTCTTCGGTTCCGAGGTAGGCGGCGATGACGCCGGGGTCGGCCTGGATTTGTTCCGGGCTGCCCGAGGCCAGCACCGAGCCGAAGTCGAGCACCACGACCCGGTCCGAAATATCCATGACCACGCCCATGTCGTGCTCCACGAGCAGCACCGTGGTGCCCCATTCCTCGCAGATGTCCAGGATGTAGCGGGCCATGTCCTCGGTTTCCTCCAGGTTCATGCCCGCCATGGGCTCGTCCAGCAGGAGGAGCTCGGGTTCTGCGGAAAGGGCGCGGCCCAGTTCGACGCGCTTCTGCACGCCGTAGGGCAGCTTGCCAGCGGTCTTGTGGCGGTAGGGCGAGAGGCCCAGGAAGTCGATGACCTCCTCCACGCGCCTGCGGTGGGCGTCCTCCTGGCGGGAGCAGGCTTCGTGATAGAACAGGGCCGCGAGCAATCCGTACTCCATGCGGCTGTGTCGGCCGACCATGAGGTTGTCGAGCACGGACAGCCCCTTGAACAGGGCGATATTCTGGAAGGTGCGGGAGAGGCCGAGGCTGGTCCGGGCGTGGGCCGGGACACCGATGAGCGGTCGGCCGTCGAGCTGGATGCGGCCTTTGTCCGGGGTGTAGCGTCCGCTGATGCAGTTGAGCATGCTGGTCTTGCCCGCTCCGTTCGGGCCGATGAGGGAGCAGATGCTCCCCCGTTCGACCTCGAAACTCACGTCGACCAGCGCGGCAATGCCGCGGAAGGTGAGGGTGATGTCTTTTATTTCAAGCTGCGGTCGTTTGTTTTCTACTGATGTTGCCATTCTTTTTCAAAGTCCTTCGGCCCCACGATCCTGTAGCCGCGGGCGGCAATGGCCGCCTCGATGGGCTTCGGGTCGTCGGAATCCACGCGTAAGACCACGATTCTTGTTCCGTTATGGAAGAAGGTCGCAGTCGAGATGATGCTTTTGCCCATGTCCTTGATGACGCCGGATACCTCATGCAGAACGCCGGTACGGTCCTCCACCGCAAAGGTGATGCGGGACCCGCCCTTCTGCATGCCCATCTCCTCGACGAACACGTCGAGCATGACGTTGCGGTTGATGTATCCTAGTAGCTCGCCGGCATCGCTGACCACGGCTAGGCCGGCCAGGTCTTCATCGGACATGCGCTTGGCAGCCATCTCTATCTCCACGTCGGGCGCGATGACTTCAATATTGGTGCGCATGATCTTGTCTATGGTCAACTTGGAGAGCAGATAATTCAACTCGTGCTTGTCCAGCGAGGTGACCAGGCTGGGCAGGGCGCGGGCGATATCGCTTTTGCGTACGTAGCCGATGAGCTTGTCTCCATCCATCACCAGCAGCTTCCATAGCTTGCTTTCCTCAAGTAGCTTTTCAGCGTCCTTGACCAGGGTCTTGGGGGTGACAGTGACGAAGTTCTTGAGCATCTTCAGTCCGACGTACATGATTCTCTCCTTGAGTCTGTTCCTGTCCGTTTCCGTATTGCATTCCCACAGGGATTGGGACCTCTATTCCGCCAACGGCTGAAAACGCCCCGTGAGTGGTGAAGCGTTTCACAAACCTAGTATCTAAGAACAGAGTTCCGGGGAGGAAGTCAAGTGGCAAGGGGCGTTGCAGGGATGAGAGTGCGTCCTTGCGGGCGAATTGTGCGTTGCCGCGTCGCGTCCGAGGTTTAGGGAAAGGCCGTGAAATCTTGCATGAAGCCGGTTCGGTCTGTATCTTGCGGCGGGGTGTGCAAATTGCGGAGCCTCCAGTCGAAGAGGAATGCGAGAATGACCGGAAAAAACACTATCGAACCGTCTGGTCCGAATACGGCCTTGCGTTTTGAAAATCCTACCCCAAGTTATGCCCTGCCGTTGCTGGCGTATGCCGCAGGAGGCCTCATGCTGCCCTTGGCCGGGGTGTTTTTTCTGGTGGACCGGGAAAATGCCTGGCCCGCAGTGCTGCTCGTGGCTTGCGGCGCGCTGCTGATCGCCTGGGCGCGCTGGTGGAGCCGAAACGGCATGTTTCTGGCCGTGAGCCTGGATGAAACCGGCGTGGTCGTGGAATACGGGAACGGGCTTCGGCCGCTGCGCTGGGATGAAGTCGTGGATGTACGCGACAGCCGCGCGCGCGACGGCACCCTGCTACAAGGTCCGCGCTACTGCGTGCTGCTGCCCTGGCGCGCGGATCGATCCGATGAGATGCTGGCCTTTGCGGCCCTGCAATTGGACGCGTCCGGGTTTTTCAGGATTCGACGGCCCGGATCGGCTTGGAGCCGCAGAAAGATCGACTGGGACGTGGAGGGGGTCACCGTGCGCGGCTGGCTGGGAACAACGCGGGTCGCCTGGAGCGATGTCCGGGATATCCGGCTGGATCTGCGGCATCCGTCGCGGGATTATTCCTGGTATGGCAATCAGGGGATCACGCTTGTGCGGGTGCGGGTGGAAACCGCCGGAAAACCGTTGCTGATAAGCGCGTCGAGAAGCGTGCTTGATCTCTATGCGGCGCTTTGCAACGTCTGGGAAGGCTGGAAAGAACATGCCGGAAGCACGGCGGCCACCGGGCAGGCCGCCCCGGAAGACCAATCATCCGGAGACGCGGCGTAACTCCCTTGCCGCGCTTGCCGATTTGCGGTAAGCCCGTTTGCCATGCATGAAATGTCACTTATCGAAAGCATCATGAATATCTTAACGGACGAGCGGTCCCGGCAGAATCTGGGCCGCGTCACCAAAGTCACCCTGCGCAATGGCCGGCTCGCGGGCGTGGTCACGGACTCCATCCTCTTTGCCTGGGAGGCCCTGACCCCGGGTACGGAATTCGAGGGCACCGAGATCGTGGTCAACGAAAGCCCGCTGGTGCTGCGTTGCTTCAAATGCAAGAAGGAATTCGAGGCTGAGAGCGCCATGCTCGCGGCCTGTCCGGATTGCGGCACGGAATTGGGCCATGAGGTGCTTTCGGGCCGGGAGTTCCTCATCGAGAACATCGAAGTCGAGAACGACGAGGCGCCGGAGACGAACGTCTAGCGGTCTGCCTGGAAGATCAACCGGGCCAGCTGCCCGAGGAGGAAATATGGAAATTCCCGTTGTCCGGAACGTGCTGGAGGCCAATGACCGCATTGCTGGCGGCCTGCGCGAGATGTTTGCCGCCAAGAATATTTTGGTCCTGAACCTGATGAGCTCGCCGGGCGCGGGCAAGACCTCGCTGCTGGAGCGCACCCTCAAGGACCTCAAGGGCGAGTTCAAGATGGCGGTCATCGAGGGCGATCTGCAGACCGACAACGACGCCCGGCGCGTTGCCGCCACCGGTGCCCAGGCCGTGCAGATCAACACCGAGGGCGGCTGCCACCTGGATTCCTCCCAGGTGCAGGAGGCCTGCAAATCTCTGGATCTGGACGGCGTGGACATCCTTTTTGTGGAAAACGTGGGCAATCTGGTCTGCCCGGCCGAGTTCGAGGTGGGCGAGGACCACAAGGTCACGCTGCTGTCCGTTACCGAGGGCGACGACAAGCCCGAGAAATATCCCCTGATGTTCCACATCTCCTCGATCATGCTGCTGAACAAGGTCGATCTGCTGCCCTATGTGGATTTCGACATGGAAAAGGCCAAACAGCATGCCTCCAAACTGAACAAGGATATCATTGTGCTGCCGGTTTCCTGCCGCACGGGCGAGGGACTGGACGCATGGTACGACTGGCTGCGCAAGGCGCGGGAAGCCAAGAGATAGTTTTACTGCGGCTTGCGGCCTTTTGAAGGCGATTTTCAGCCCTCCTCTTGGCAAACCCGGGAGGGGGGCTTATCTGTTTCCCGGACATGTTTCCATGCGGCTCTTGAGTCCCATTCTCATGGACTGTCACGCCATGTAACGCTATGGTGGCAGGATATTGCCGCTGAAAATCACCTCTGGCACGCCCCGGAGCCGTCCGTGGCGAACGCGAACTGCCTGACGGAGTGCATATGCCCTTTCCCAAAGACCTGCCCTGCGAAGCCGTGCTCGACTCCATTGCCGATGGCGTGTTCACGGTGGATCACGACTGGAACATCACCTACTTCAACGCCGCGGCCGCCCGCATCACGGGCATCGAACCGGAGGACGCTGTGGGTGCCAAGTGCTGGGAAGTGTTGCGCAGCGGCTTGTGCGACGGCAACTGCGCCGTGCGCCAGTGCATCGAGGAGGGCGGCACCCTGGTGAACAAGACCAAGTTCATCCTGCGCTCTGACGGGGAAAAGGTGCCGGTTTCCATTTCCGCCTCGGCCCTGCGCAACAGCGAGGGCAAGCTCATCGGCGGGGTCGAGACGTTCCGCGACCTGACCGACATCCATCTCATGCGCCAGAAGGTGAGCAATCTCTATACCTTCGAAGATATCGTGGGGAAAAGCCAAGCCTTGGCCAAGATTTTCCAGATTCTGCCCCAGATTGCCAAGAGCGAATCCACGGTGCTGCTGCTGGGCGAGTCCGGCACGGGCAAGGAGCTCTTTGCCCGGGCCATCCACCATCTCAGCGCGCGGCGCAACGGTCCGTTCGTGGCCGTGAACTGCGGGGCCCTGCCCGACAATCTGCTGGAGAGCGAGCTGTTCGGATACAAGGCAGGGGCCTTTACCGACGCCAAAAAGGATAAGCCGGGCCGTTTCGAGCTGGCCGCAGGGGGCTCGATTTTTCTGGACGAGATCGGCGACCTGCCCGGCAACCTCCAGGTCAAGCTGCTGCGCGTGCTCCAGGAAAAGAGCTACGAACCCCTGGGCGGGGTGCGCAGTGTGCAGACCAATGTGCGTATCATTGCCGCTACCAACCGCAACCTTGAGGAACGCGTGACCCAGGGCCTGTTCCGCCAGGACCTGTTTTACCGCCTGAACGTGGTTACGCTGCGTTTGCCGCCCCTGCGCGAACGCCGCGAGGACCTGCCCTTGCTCGTCGATCACTTCATCCAACGCAGCAATGCCTTTTTAGGGCGCAACGTCCAGGGCATCAGCGAGGACGTGCTCGCGCTCTTCCTGCGTCACGACTTCCCCGGCAATGTGCGCGAGCTGGAAAATATTCTCGAATATGCGTTCATCCTCTGCCAGGAAGGATTCATCCAGGTGGAGCATCTGCCCGAGAACCTCCAGCCGAACCGGCCCTCGGACGAGGCGGTCTATGGCGCGGGCGGCACTCTGGAAGAAATCAAATGCCGCGCTGTGCTGCACGCCTTGACGCGCAACAAGGGCAAGAAAATGGCCACTTGCCGGGAGCTCGGCATTTCCAAGGATACGCTGCGCCGTACGCTGGACCGCTGTAAAAGCTTGGGCGCATAATTCGCCCTCCTCTTCTTGGGGCAGACGCATTCTGCCCCGGAATCTACTCTTTCCCGTTCTCTCCTCATCTCCAGTCTGCTGGAAATGTTACTGAAAAGCATTCCGGCACGCCCGATGCTTCTCTTGTCAGGTGCGTTACAGACAACGTGAAACCTGATCTTCCGGTGTACCTTATGATTCTATGTCTGGCATGTTACGAGGACCGGCTTGCATCGGTCTTTGAGAACTCCACGGAGTTCAAGCTTTTTCGCGTGGACGATAAAAAAAATATTTACCCCGCGGGTCATGTCTCCCTTCCCTCAAAGGACCCAACGGACAGGACATCCGCCATTATGGCCTGCGGGGTAAACCTTCTTGTGTGCGGCGCGCTCTGCGGAGGGGCGCGACGCACCCTGGAGTCGTCGGGCGTGATTCTTGCGCCCTGGCTGCGCGGAGAAGTGTCGGAAGTGCTTGACGCCTATCAGGGCGACCGATTGGATGCACTGTCCATGCCTGGTTGCCGCAACCGCATGGGGCAGCGCGGGGAATGCACCCCGCCGGGCCCGCGTTGCCGGGGTGCCCTGGCCGGCATGGCCGCACCGGAAAAGAAAACCGACGGAGGAAATATGAAGATCGCCATCAGCAGTGAAGGGCCTGGCCTGGAGAGCAAGCTCGACCCGCGCTTCGGCCGGGCTACGGGATTTGTGCTCTATGACCCGCAGACCAAGGCGCATGAATACGTCAGCAACGAACAGAACCTGAGTCTGCCCCAGGGCGCGGGCATTCAGGCCGCGCAGCACGTGGCCGGAACCGGCGCGGGCGTCGTCATCACCGGGCACATGGGCCCCAAGGCCTATCTGGCTCTGGAGCGGGGCAATGTCCAGATCTATCTTGGCGGCGAAGGCACCGTGGCCAAAGCCATTGAGGACTACGAGGCCGGACGGCTGGAAAAAGCCCAGGGACCCGACAAGCAGGGACACTGGTAGCCTTGATTTGACAAGCCGGGCTCGGTGATTATTTCAATCCGGGTCGGCCCATGCTCGGGAACGACCCCAACAGTTCATCGGATCATAGCATAGGGGAGAGAAGAAATGAGTGACGCATGCGGAAGCTGCTCCTCCGGTCAGGGCAGCGAGAGCTGTTCCGGTTGTTCGCCGGAAGACCAGAAACTGAACAAGACCCTTTCCAGGATCAAGCACAAGATCGTGGTTCTTTCCGGCAAGGGCGGCGTGGGCAAATCCACCGTTGCCACCAATATTGCCGTGGCTCTGTCCCTGGCCGGGAAGCAGGTGGGCCTGCTGGACGTGGACGTGCACGGCCCCAGCATTCCCCGCCTGCTGAGCCTTGAGGACAAGCAGCCCCACATCGGCCACGAGATCATCGAGCCCATTTCATGGAGCAAGAACCTCTGGGTCATGTCCCTGGGTTTCATGCTGCCCAGCAAGAACGACGCAGTCATTTGGCGTGGTCCGGTCAAGATGGGCCTGATCAAGCAGTTTGTGCGCGACGTGGCCTGGGGCGACCTGGACTTCCTCGTGGTGGACTGCCCTCCGGGCACCGGAGATGAGCCCCTGTCCGCACTGCAGACCATCGGACCGGACGCCTATGCCGTGATCGTGACCACTCCCCAGGGCGTGGCCATCGACGACGTGCGCCGTTCCGTGACGTTCTGCAACCAGGTGGGCAACCAGGTCCTGGGCATCGTGGAAAACATGTCCGGATTCTCCTGCCCGGATTGCGGCAAAGTCTACAACATTTTCAACAGTGGCGGCGGCGAAGCCCTGGCCCGCGAGATGAACGTGCCCTTCCTGGGTCGCATCCCCATCGAACCGGAAGTGACTCGCTCCGGGGACGAAGGCTTCCCCTACATCAAGGTCGAGCATGACTCCCCGGCGGCCAAGGCCTTCAACAAGGTGGTCAAGCCGCTGCTCAAACTGGCCGACAGTCTGCAGGAAGCGCCTGCTGCCCAGCAGCCCACTCTGACCGATCTGGCCAAGGGCAACGGCATGTTGCGCGTGGCGCTCCCGGTTGCCGAGGGCAAGCTCTGCCAGCATTTCGGCCATTGCCAGCATTTCGCCGTGTATGACGTGGACACCGAGGCAAAGAACGTCGTGGCCACGACCATGGAAACCCCGCCGCCCCACGAGCCGGGCTTGCTGCCCAAATGGGTGGCCGGGCTCAAGGTGAATCTGGTCCTGGCCGGCGGCATGGGGGCCAAAGCCCAGTCCCTGCTCAAGGACGAAGGCGTTCAGGTTATTGTGGGCGCACCTTCCGCAGAACCGGAAACCGTGCTCAAGCAGTGGCTGGATGGTTGCCTGACCACAGGTGCCAACACCTGCGACCACTAAGTCTTCATAAGGGGTGGCTTGCGCCTCTACCCTCATAGCGCGGGCGGCCCGCTGTTTCCTTCCGGAGCAGCGGGCCGCCTCGCGTTGACGGCTGTTTTATCAGGCCACGAGCTCCTGCAGCAGGGCCTGGAATAGCGGGGCGCTTTTTTCAAAGGCCTCGGCTACTTCCGGGTCGAATTGCGTGCCTGAGCAGCGCATGATTTCGGCCCGGGCCTCCGCAAAGCTCAGTGCGGAACGGTAGGGACGCTTTTGGAGCATGGCTGAAACACTGTCTGCAACGGCAATGATCCGTGCGCCGCGCGGGATGGAGCGGCCCGAGAGGCCGTGCGGATAGCCCCGGCCGTCAAAGCGTTCATGATGGTGCAGGATCATGCCCATGATGCCGCATTGGCGCAGGGCGCGCACCGGCCGTACAATAGCCGCGCCGATGGCTGGATGCCGCCGCAGCATCTGCCATTCAGCCTCGTCCAGGGGGCCGCTTTTGTGCAGCACGGCGTCCGGTATGCCGATTTTGCCCACGTCGTGCAGGTGGGCGGCCACATGAATAACTTCGGCATCTCCCGAAGACAGGCCCAGGCGCAAGGCCAGGCAACGCGACATTTCCGCCACTTCCTCGGAATGCAGTCTGGTGTGATGGTCGCGGGCGTCCACTGCCGCGCCCAGAGATTCAGCGAATTCATGCAACGCCGTGGTCACGACGCTGAGACTGTCCTGGCTGGCGCAGGAGGATTCTTCTTGAAACATGGGGGTCCTTTGTGCTCGTGCCGCAGGCATTGCCTGCGGCAATGTGTAAGAATGTTCATCCATGGCGTTCAGCTGGTCGAAGGTAATGAATTTGAATTTCATTATCAAGACAAAATGCGAGAGGGGCTGGGAGCGGGATGGTTCCATTGACCGCACAATTGCCAGTGACAGCCATGGGATGGAGATTCTTCTATGGCAGGTGGACACCACCAGCCGCCGCGTTGGAGCGTTGGCGGGCTTGAGGCTGATTGGACCGGGAAATTACTTGGTCAGCGTCAGGCCCACGTCGTCGGTGCGGTTCTCGATGCGTACGGAAACGTCGCGCTCATGGCGCTGGAAGAGCAGATCGATTTTGCCGTCTCCGACCTTGAGGCCCTGGACGCGAACTGTTTCCAGAAAGGCGGGCAGGACCGGGCTGTTCAGGTAGACCCGCTTTGTGGCGCCGTTCACGGTCAGTCCCAGGCAGGCCTGGAGCAGATGGATGGTGGAGGCAGCGGCCCAGGCCTGGGGTGAACAGGCCACGGGGTAAAGCGTGGGCCCGTCGCCGGAGCGGCGTTCAAAGCCGCAGAGCAGTTCGGGCAGGCGGTGCAGGTCCACATGCTGGCTGGTGTCGAACATCATGGACAGGATGCGTGCGGCTTCGGTCTTGTAGCCGTACTGGGCCATGCCGTGGGCGATGATGGCGTTGTCGTGGGGCCAGACCGAGCCGTTGTGGTAGGACATGGGGTTGTAGCGCGGCTGGCCTTCGGCAATGGTCCGGATGCCCCAACCGGAGTTGAATTTTGGCCCCATGAGCAGCCGGATCACGGTCTGGGCGTGGCGCGGCGAGGCGATCCCCGCGAACAGACAATGGCCCATGTTGGAAGAGAGCACGCGGCAGGGGCGGTTTTTGCCGTCCAGGGCCAGAATATAGCCGCCGAGCTTTTCGTCCCAGAAGGTGGACTCGAACCGCTTGCGCAGTTCCCGGGCCTGCACGTGCAGCTCCATGGCCAATTGGCGCATGCCCAATTCCTCGGCCATGCGCGCGGCTTCGCTTTTGGCCATGAAGGCGTATGCCTGGACTTCCACCAGGGCGATGGGGCCCACGGCCAGCTTGCCGTCCGCGTGGAACACGCTGTCCGCCGAATCCTTCCAGCCCTGGTTGGTGAGGCCGAAATCGGTGCGGCGCTGATATTCGATGAACCCGTCTCCGTCCAGGTCGCCGTGCGAATCGATCCATTCCAGGGCTTTTTCCACGTGCGGCCAGAGCTGGTGCATGTACTGGCGGTCGCCGCTACGGCGCAAATAGCGTCCGGCCAGGACCACGAAGAGCGGGGTGGCGTCGGCGCTGCCGTAATACTTGCCGAAGGGCAGTTCGCCCGTGTTGGCCATTTCCCCGAAGCGCACCTCGTGCAGGATTTTTCCGGGCTCGGCGTCCTGTCCGTCGTTGTGCTCCGTGGCTTGGCGCGCGGCCAGGAAATCGAGCACGCCGTGGGCCACCTCGGGATTGAGCCAGAGGGTTTCCAGGGCCGTGATGATGCCGTCGCGGCCGAACGGGGTCGAATACCAGGGAATGCCCGCATAAGGATAGAGATTGCCGTTCTCGCGGGTCAGGAGCATGGCCAGGTCCGAAACCGAGCGGCTGAGCAGCTCGTTGAACTGCTCGTTGGAGGTGCGGATGATGCACTCCTCCTCAAAGATGCCATCCGTGGCCTGAGCGGCACGGGCGAGGGCTGCGCCGTATTCGAGTTGCTGCGTCGCAGGTTCCGCGCCGCAGCAGGAAACGGTCAGGTGGAATTCCGCTTCCTGTTGGGCGGAAATTGTGCAGACGAAGTCCGCCTGGGTGTCGTCCATGCGTTGCGGGGACAGGGAAAATTCAAGCCGGGTACGGCGGGTGATGGAATCAAGGCCCTGATAAGGCAGCGTTATGGCATTCTCTTCCATTTCAGCCGGTAGTCGTTCCCCCTTGTTTTGCCTGCGTTCGCCTCGGACCTCGAAGATGTCCGCGAAGTCGGCCTCGAATTTCAGGCGCATGCGGAAGGAGAGTTCTTCTCTGCCATAGTTGCTGACGCGAAAACGCTCGTAGCAGCGTCCCTCATAGAGATATTTCGAACGCAGGACGTGGATGGAGCCGCGGGGGATCAGGCTGCCGTCTTCCAGAAAGATGTCCGGGTTGGTCAGGTCCACGGTCACAAGCAGGTTGTCCCGCGTCACGTTGGAGCTGAGCAGGAGCGGGCGTTCGCCTTCGATCTGGAATTCCAGGCAGGAAAGAAAGCGTGTGCCGTCGTGGTACAGCCCCTGTTCGGCAAGCCCGATGGGCTGCACGTCCCCGTAGCGGTCGAATACGCCGAAGGTGTTGGCGTATTTGATGATCCGTCTGCGGTCGTCCGCTAGAGAGGAAGTGGCGAGGACATAATATTCTCCCGCGACTTTGATGATCTCTTCCAACCGGTCTCCCTCACGCTTTGTTTCTGTTGGAGCAGCTTGCGGTAAACACGCAGGTAGGACTTGGCCATATGCGTGCTCGTGAAACGCGTTTCAAATTCTTCGCGGCAACGTCGCCGGTCCAGCTGGTCCAGGCAGTTGACCGCTTGCACGGCCCCGTCCGTGTTGTCCACGATGTAGCCGGTGACGCCATGGCGCAAGACCTCGGGGACGGAACCGTGCGGATAGGCGATGACGGGCGTTCCGCAGGCCATGGCTTCGATCATGACCAGTCCGAACGGTTCGGGCCATTGGATGGGAAAGAGCAGGGCTTCGGCATTGCCCAAGAAGTCTGCCTTTTCCTCTTCGCAGATTTCGCCCAGGAATTCCACCTGGGGAGAACGCAGCAGGGGCTTGATCTGCTCATCGAAATAGTCGCGCTCGAAATCGTTGATCTTGGCGGCGATGCGCAGTTTGCGTCCCGTGCGCAAGGCGATTTCCACGGCCTGGTCCAAGCCCTTTTCCGGGCTGACGCGGCCCAGGAAGGCCAGATAGCGTCCCGGTCCGGGGGTGAAGGGCAGGGCGTCCCGTGAAAGTCCGTGGTAGACGTTGCCCACCCAGTTTAGCCCGGGCAGGGGGCGGCGCTGGGAAAGGGAAATGGAGGAGACCGGAAGCTCGGTGAATTCGGCGGCAATGGGTTTGAAATCGGGCAGGTCGAGCCGCCAATGAAAGGTGGTCAGGCTGGTGACGTCGTACCTTCGGAGCAGGGGAAAGTGCAAGTAGTCCACATGGAAGTGGATGATGTCGAATTCGTGGGCGCGTTGAAAGAGTTTTTCCAGCATCAGGACATGATGCACAACCGAGTCCTGACATCGCGGGTCAAGCCGGAGCGCTTCGCCGCAGCAAGCCTCCAGTCGCGCGCTGGTTTTGGAGTCGCCGCTGGCGAACAGCGTGACCGCATGCCCCAGGCGCACCAATTCCTCGGTGAGGTAATGCACCACTCGTTCGGTGCCGCCGTAGAGACGGGGCGGCACACTTTCATGGAGCGGCGCAACCTGGGCTATTCTCATTTTCTTCACCCCCTGTTGCGAAAGAACGGTCCGATGCTGCGCTGGGCAGAAACGGAAGGGACCAAAAGCGGCAAACCAAAGCGGCTGATGCCGACTCGTTATATGATATATAAAAAAGTGAAAAAGACAAGGGGGGGAGATTTTCCCCGCGGGCCACAGAGGGTGTTTGCATATGGGACAAAAAAACGCCGCCGGGTGTTCCGGCGGCGTTTGCGTCGTTTCTCAACGGAAAAAGTCAGCGGGCGATCATGGCCCGCAGGGCATCGGTGCAGCTGGAGCAGTTGTGGGCCATCTCGTTCAGGCAGTCCACAAAATGAATGAGCTGATAGATGTCCTTGAAATCCAGGTCGGAGTTATAGATGTCCCGGGTCAATGCGCGGGCCATTGCCCGTACCTCGGAACGCACGGTCCGCACCTGGCGGTAGGTGTCCTTGGTGCCTTCGCGGTCGATGGATGTGCCGTGGACAAGATCGATGGTGGCCCGCAGCGCAGGGCCGAGCAGGGTGGTGGCCCTGTCCACGCCGTCCACAATGGACACCAGCGCTTTCTGGTAGGTGACAGGCACCTCCAGGTGGCGCATGGCCAGCCACTCCAGCGCGTCCTCGGCCGAGTCGAGAATGTTGTCCTGTTTGTTGGTGTAGTTCAGGAACAGCACCTTTTCCACGGCCATGAAGACCTGCCGGGGCAGGTGGTTGCGGATGCGGCGCTTGATGTCGTCGGCCTGCCGTTCCACATGCTGGATGGCCTCGGCCAGATCCTCCATCTCCCGGCAGGAACCGCCGGTGATGTAGCATTCAAGCGAGTTGTTGATGATGCTGATGCATTCGCTGATCTTATCGTAGTGCTCCACGAGCCCGTCCATGGGGGAATTGCGGGAGAGGAGCCCGAAGAGAGGCAGGCGCAGGGACATATTGTTCACTCCTTTCGTGAAAAGGTTATCGCCTAAAGGAAGAGCCACTTCAAGAGCACGAAGAGGACAATGCTCGTGAAGGCGGCAATGGGTACCGTGAGCACCCAATAGACCACGATCTTTCCAAGGACGCGAAAGTCCACGGCGGAAAAGCCGCGGGCCAGTCCCACGCCGACCACGCCGCCCACTGCGGCATGGGTCGTGGATACGGGCAGGCCCATGTTCGAGGCCACAAGCACGGTGCTGGCCGCACCAAAGTCCACGGCAAAGCCGCGGGTGTTGGTCAGTGTGGTGATTTTTTCGCCCACGGTGCTCATGACCTTGTGCCCGAGCACGGCGATGCCCACGGAAATGCCCAGGCCGCCCATGACCAGGATGCCGATGGGCACCTCGGCAGTGGGCAGCAGGACGTGTTCCCGGGCAATGAGATAGATGGCCGCCACAGGGCCGATGGCGTTGGCCACGTCGTTGGCTCCCTGGGAAAGGGCCACGTAGCAGGACGTCCCCACCTGCATCTTGCGAAATACGCCTTCCACGGCTTCGGCTCCGGCCTCGGGGTCGAGCACCAGATTGCGGAGCACGTATTTGCCGCCGAGCCAGACCAGCAGAGACAGGACAACGGCCACGAGGACGGACATGCTCCAGTGCAGGCCGAGGCTCTGCCCCAGGGGGGTCTTGTAGAGGAAGGAGAAGATGACCAGGGAGACGGTCAAGGCTACCCATCGGGGTGCCCATTTTCGTGCCTGGTCAATGAAGTGTTTTTCGTAAAGGATGGTGCGGCGGATGTGGGTGAAGATGAAGTAGGCGATGGCGGCGGCAAAGAAGGGGGAGATGATCCAGGAGAGGACGATGCCGCCGATCTTGAGCCAGTTCACCACGCCCGGCCCGCCCGCCACTATGCCGAAGCCCATGATGGCCCCGACAATGGAGTGCGTCGAGGACACGGGCAGGGATGTCAGCGTGGAGACCAGTACCCAGAGTCCGGCGGCCAGCAGGGCCGCGAACATGCCCACCATGATCAGCTTGGGATCGGAAATTTCCGAGGCGTTGATGATGCCTTTGCTCACCGTGGCTGTGACGTGGGAGCCCAGCAGGACGGCGCCGACAAAGTTCAGAATGCCGGCGATGAAAATGGCCTGCCGCACGGTGATGGCCCGCGCGCCCACAGCCGAAGCCATGGAGTTGGCAACGTCATTGGCCCCCAGGTTGAAGGCCATGAGAAAGCCGGCCCCAATGGACATGTAGAAAAAGAGATCGTAAATATCCATAATAAAGAATTTAATCTCCTGGATTCGTCATGTTGGGCTCAAGCCTGGGCCAGGGTGAAGGAGAAGACGGCACCGATGCCGTCGGCGGGGCGCTCGACCCAGATGCGCCCTCCGTAGTTTTCCACGATCTGTCTGCAGATGGCCAAACCGAGTCCGGCGCCTCCGCGACCGTCAATGGCGTTGGGATCGCCTCGGAAAAAACGTTCGAAAACCTTGTCTTCCAGACCGGTGGGAATACCGGGGCCCCTGTCGCGCAGGGAAAAACGGATTTCGCCGTGTCTGCGATCGGCCTGGATGTGGATTTCGCCGCCGTCGCTGCCGTAAGCCACGGCATTGGCAAGCAGATTGTGAAAGACATGCAACAGGCCTTCCGCCTCGGCGCGGACCAGCAAGGCCCCTTCAGGCAGATCCGCGGCGATGCGCACGCCAGCCTCGGCCGCACGCGGTGTCAGGTCCATGAGCGCGCTGTCGAGTACTTGCCGGGCATCCACCACGGCGGGTCCGTCCACGCTCCGGGCAGCTTGCTCGGAACGGGCCAGCTTGAGCATGCTGGTCAGCACGCCGTCCATATGATCTGCGTTGCGCTGGATGGTGCGCAGGAATTTGGTGGCGGCCTCGGGGTTCTCGGGCGGGGCGTCGAGCAGGGTCTCTGCATAGCCCTTGATGCTTGTGAGCGGGGTGCGCAATTGATGCGAGGCGTTGGCCACGAAATCGCGCAGGGCGCGTTCATGGGCCACCTCGGCGGTCACGTCGCGGAAAACCAGGATCAGCTTGCGGTCGCCATTGTGGCCGGTAAAGGGCACCACGGACACGTCCAGGTGTTGGGATTCATCGACACAGACGCGGACCTGTTCGCCGCGGTCCGCTGAAGGGACAGGAGCACTGCCTGGGTCGCTGCGGTGGCGTCTCCGGTCGCAGGCGTCCTGCACCTCCAGGGGCAAGCCCGCCTCCAACGGGGTGCGGTCCATGGCCTCGGCCACCTGGGGATGCATGGCTTCCAGGGCACGGTTGAAGGACTCGATGCGGCCTCGTTCGTCCAGCACCAATACGCCTTCGCTCATGCCCTGGAACATGGCGCGCAACCGGCCCCCTTGTTCCTCGATGGTGCCGACATGGCGTTCGATGCGCCGGGCCATGGCGTTGACCGCCTCGGCCAGCGGCTTGAACTCGCGTCCCGGTATCTCGCGGATGCGGTGCGAAAAGTCGCCGTTGCCCATTTCCCGGGCCATGTCGGTAAAGGCGCCGATGGAGCGGCCCACGTTGCGGATGCCCATGAGCAGCAATATGCCGCTTACGGCCAGAGCCAGTCCCATGGTCCAGAGAGCCCGGGTGAGCATGGAAGAAAGGCGTTCCTGGAGATCGGAAAAGGGCACGGCCAGCCGCAGCACCCCGCGGGGCAGGCCGCTCACCGGGGGCAGCTGGGTGGCGGCGTAAAGCATTTCCCTGTCCAGGGTTTCACTGTGGCGGCGGCTGGTGCTGATGGCGTTGACGTCGGCGTGCTGTATTTCCGGGCGGGTGGAGTGGTCCTGGAGGCTGTCGAGGCGGTCAAGCGGGACCATGGAATCCGCAAGGACTTTGCCTTCGGCCACAAAGGTCACGCGGATTTCCAGCCTCTTGCCCAGTTCCTTGATCCAGGCGTCGAAATCCTGCCGGGCCGCGAATGGACCGTGGTTGACCAGGAGCCATTTGACCGTGTCCAGTTCTCGCTCGGCGCGATGCGTGGCTTCCCGAACCACCTCTTCCTGGGCTTCCTGGGCGGAGACAAGGAAAAGAGCGAGCAATGCTGCTGCAAGTATGCACCAAGCCCAGATCAGCATGCGGGTCAGGACGGATCGGGTTCGCATTTTCGCTCCTCGGTCGTTGCGAACATGCCCTTACGGGATTTTTTGCTCGCGCGAAAGGCTGTAACATGTTTGTCATCAAAACGTAACATGACCCCATTCTTCCTTGCCAACAAAAAAAGTCCCGCTATTGCGGTGACTTTGTCGCTCTGTCGAAACAAGAGTACGCTGGGAGAACGGCCGTGGGCCATCCTGGGCACGCTGTACAGTCCATCCAATAACGATGGCCGATTTTGCGTTCACGGGAAAAAAAAGGACGGAGCACATGGTCCGTCCTTTCTGCGTCCCGAAGACGCGTGCAGCCCGGGCAAAGAGGCTAGAGGCCCCGCATGCAGGCGTAGAGATCTTCGGAAACCTCGACCCGCACGATGCCGTTTTCGCTGATGACCCGCACGTTGCGTTCGGGAATCAACGCCATGTCGTCGGCGATCTCTTCCCAGCGGCCCTGCAGGTTTTCCGGGGTAAGTCCCTCGTGTTCCATTTCATGAAGCGGATAACTTTCGGCGACGACCCATTCCATGGCGTCCTCCTTGTGGCACGTTGTTGTTGAAATCAGACGAATTCCTTTTTGTTCATCCCGAGCAGGCAGAAGACCTCATAAGTGATGGTGCCCCACCATTCGCTCAGTTCTTCGGCGGAGACGTGGCCCGGGGCCTTGCCGCCCAGCAGAAAAATGTCGTCCCCGACCTGGACGCTCTGACCGGTCGAGTCCAGGCCGCTGACGTCCACGGCCGTGAGCTGCATGCAGACCCGGCCGAGAATGGGCACGCGGACTCCGTGCAGGCACATGAAGCCCTTGCCGGACAGACCGCGCGAATAAGCATCGGCATAGCCGACAGCGACGATGGCCACGACCATGTCCCTCTCGGCAGTGTATGTGCAGCCGTAGCTCACGCTTTGGCCCTTGCGCAGCGGATGGACCTCCAGCACCTTGGTGCTGACCTCCATGGCCGGGCGCAGGCCCGCGCCCAAAGCTTCCCTGGGCGTGCCGTGGAAGGGATTGGCTCCGTAGAGGGCGATGCCGGCCCGTTGCCCCTGGTGATGCACGGCGCTGTGGGCCAGGATTCCCGCGGAGTTGGCCAGGTTGGCCTCCAGCTCCAGGCCACCCTGGGCCAGAGCTTCCAGGATGGCCTGAAAGATCGCGCCCTGTTCCTCGACATAGTCTTCCCGGCCGATCACATCGGCTGTGGCCAGATGCGAGCTGGCCATGACCGGTTTGATCCGGGGTTCGGCGGACAGGACTTTGAGCAGCCAGGGCACGTCCGAGAGTTGGAAGCCCAGGCGGGCCATGCCCGTATCGAATTTGAGGCTGATTTCAGCGGTGCCGCCCTCCTGCTCCGCTGTCGTGCAGAGCCGGGCCAATTGTTCCCAGTTGCCGATAAAGGGTACGATGTCGTGCTTGCAGACCGCGGTATATTCCCAGGAGTCCACAGGGCCGAGCAGGGCCAGGATGCGTTTTGCACAGCCGGATTCCCGAAGGGCCACGGCTTCGTCCACCGTGCCCACGGCAAAGGTTTCAGCGCCTTCTTCCTCCAGAGCCCGGGCCACTGGAATCAAGCCATGGCCGTAGGCGTCGGCCTTGATCACGGCAAAGGCGTTGCCGCTTCGTTCGTTGAGCAGGCGATAATTAGCGCGGATGGCGTCCAGGTCGACCCGGACGAGAAGTTTGTTGTGCTGGATGGTCATGAGCGGATTCACTTTCGTTTGAACAGTTTTTCCAAGTCGGCAGGGTTCCAGCGCAGGACCACGGGTCTGCCGTGCGGGCAGTATTCCCTGTTCGGGCAGCGGAGCCAGGAGTCCAATAATGCCATTGCCTCGTCCAGCGCCAGTGATTGACCGGCCTTGATGGCCGACTTGCAGGAAAGCATGGTCCAGAGATCCTCCAGAGAGCCAGCCTGCGAGTTCAGGGCGGCCCGAAGGTACTCCTTTGCCTGAGCGCTGTCGAGCGTCGGCGGGATGCCCCGCAGAAGCACTCCGGTGGCTTGACGTTCAAGCCGGAAACCGCTCTGGCGCAACGCTTCCCAGAGCTGGTCCAGGCGCTCGGATTCGCTCTGGTGCAGGGGCAGTTCCAGGGCCAGGGCCAGGGGTTGGGAATGTCCTTTGGTGCGCTCGCGGCGCATGGCTTCCAGGATAACTCGCTCATGGGCCGCGTGCTGGTCCACCAGAAGCAGGTCGCGTCCCTGGCGCAGCACAAGATACGTGTCGGCCACCTGCCCCAGGTAGGCCAGTCCGCCCACGGTACGGGGTTCGGCCGCGGGAGGCGTGGGCGTATCATATCCTTGGAAGCTGTCGATTGTGTCGCGGCCTGGCTGATCAGGGGGCATGTGTCGGCTCGGGCCGAGCGGGAGCTGATTTTCGCGCGGGCCGCGTTGGAACTCCCGGTAGCCTGCGAATTTACCCGCCACAGGCTCGCGCACCAGAAAAAAGTCGTTTGCCCTGCCGCTGGCCTGCGCCGAAGGGAAGGAGGGGGGCAGGTCCTGCCCGGTCCGGCCTGCGTCCATGGCCTGATCCGCGAGCACGCCGGAACGGTCCAGGGTGCGGCGCAATGCGGAACGCATGGCCGTGAACACGGCGGACTCCTCGGCGAAGCGGACTTCGAGTTTGGCCGGGTGCACGTTCACATCCACCATTTCCGGGGGCAGTTCCAGGAACAGGGCGGCCTGGGGAAATTCCTTGGAAAGCAGGCGGCCCGCATAGGCCTGGCGCAGGGCCGAGAGCAGCAGTTTGTCCCGTACGGGTCTGCCGTCGACCCAGAACAGGATGCGATCGCCCCGGGCCTGGGCCGTGCCCGGCCCGCCCGCCAGCCCGTGGATGCGCATGGGGCCGATTTCCGCGTCCACGTCCAGCATGTGCTCCATGACCGCCGGCGGCCAGAATGCGGCCAACCGGTCACGCAGGCTTTGGCCTGCCGGGAGGTTGAGCACCTCGCGGCCATTCAGGGAAAGCGTGAAGCGCACATCGGGCCGGGCCAGGGCCGTGCGCATGATGGCGTCCTGGCAGCGCCGGGCCTCGGTGCTTTCGGTCTTGAGAAATTTGAGCCGGGCCGGGACATTGCCGAAGAGGTCGCGGACCTCCACGAGCGTACCTTGATCCAAGGCTGCAGGCGCGGATTCCGCCACCTCCCCGCAATCCACGCGGACCTGCCAGGCGCTGTCCGCACCCAGGGCGCGGGAGGCCATGCTCAGGCGCGAGACAGAGGCGATGCTGGGCAGGGCTTCGCCCCGGAAGCCGAAGGAGCGGATTTTTTCCAGATCGTCCAGAGTGGAAATCTTGCTGGTGGCGTGGCGGGTCACTGCCAGCTCCAATTCTTCCGAAGCAATACCGTAACCGTCGTCGCGCACGGCGATGAGACCGGTGCCGCCGCGTTCAATGCGGATGTCGATGCGTCCGGCCCCGGCGTCCAGGCTGTTTTCCACCAGTTCCTTGACCACGCTGGAGGGACGTTCCACCACTTCGCCGGCAGCGATTTGGTGCATCAGGGCCTGGGGCAGGATGCGTATGGGGCGGGGACCGGACATCTTAAAACTTCATGATGTTGAAGTGCAGGCCCACGCGGCTGTCCTCTTCGCTGCGGGTGAACTGAAGGCCCAGATCGTAACATTCGCCTTGCCACATGAGCCGCACCGTCTTTTCCAGGTCCGTGCCGGAATTGAGGTCGGTGCGGTATTCAAGGCCCAGGACCAGGTTCTGCATGACGTAGAAGTTGCCGCCGAGATGCAGGACCTGCATGGTGTTTTCCCGCCGCCGGTTGTACTCGTCCACCTTGTCCAGGAAATCGTAGGCGAAGAACACGTCGCCCACGCCTTCGTAGGTGTAGCGGATCATGTGCTCATGTTCCGTGACCCTGGCCATGTAGGGCGAGTACCAGGTCTTGGAGCTCAGTTCCAGTCCGGCCAGAGGCTGGAGCACGATCTCGGCCAGCACGTCCGAGAAGGGCCGGCGTTCATAGCTGTTCAGCTCGTCCATGCGCGTCGCTTCCAGCCGGTCGTAACTTTGGGCCAGGCGGAAGCGGGCAAAGTCCAGGTAGTCGCTTTCCACCACGGGAGTGCTCCCGTCCGGTCCCAGGGTCACGTATTCCCGCTTGCGGTCGAGCACGTTGGTCAGGGAGTAGCTGACCCGATTTTCGCCGAAGACGCGGTCGCGCTCGTCGAAATACGGCAGGTCGGACTGGCCGGTCTTGCGGGGAATGTAGTTGTAGTCCACGCGGGGCACGATGCTGTGCTTGATATCGGTCCAGCGCTCCTCGTCCAGGTTGTCCTCTGAAAGCGCCAGGGGCGGGCTGTCCAGGCTGTACGTGCGGTAGAGCTCGGAAAAGAGCGAAACGCCGGCTTCCACGGTCAGGCTCATGGGCGTGTCGTCTTCGGAGGTGTGGTTGCCCTCGACCTGCCCGTTGGCCAGGGTGGTGTTGCCGTTGGTTTCCCAGTCGTCCACATTATAGAACGTGCCGCGTGCGCCGATGTGCGGGATGACGGTCAGCGCCGTGGTGTGCAGCGGCAGGCTCAGGGTGGGGCGCAGGTCCAGGCGGTGGCCCGTGGTGCCCTTTTCGCGGGTGAAATAGTCGTATTTGGCCTGGGCTTCCAGCTCCAGCGGGGTGCTGCCCACGGTGTCCTTGAACAGGAAGGCGTCAAGTTCGGGCAGGCGTTGCAGGGAAGGGTCTTGCGAAGCCTTGTTGTTGCCGTTCATGTACGCGGGATTCTGGTTGTATTCGAGTTTTGCGGCCAGTCCGAAACTGTCGTAATCGCGGGCCAGCATGGCTTTGCTGGTGCGCGTCTCGTCATCCAGCTTGTTGATGTCGCGGCCGAACTCGTCGAGCATTTCGTCGCGGCTGGTCTGATAGCCGTTGGCTCCACGGTTGAATTCGCGCAGGTAATCGTGGTCCGAGACAAGGTCCAAGTCCACCATGGTCCGCCAGGCAGGTGTGCCCAGATAGCCGTTGAACTTGCTGCGCAGCCACCAGCGGCTGCGGTTGGAGCGCAACAGGTCGTCGTCGTCCACATAGCCCGGCTCGTCGTCCATGTCCTTGTAGACCACGGCGTCGTGCAGCCAGTCGAAACGCCAATATCCCTTGGTGTGGGCATCGTTGGCGTGGCGTAGTTCCAGCCCCTGCATATAACCGCGGTTGGACATGAAATTCTGGTAGAACGTCGCGTCCACCTCGTCGTTGATGACCCAGTAGTAGGGCAGGTTCACGGTGATGCCGAAGCGGGAGCTGTTGCTCAGTTCTGGCATGAGAAAGCCGCTCTGGCGCTTGCCGCCGCCCGTGGGGAGCTTCATGTAGGGCAGATAGGCGATGGGCGTGTCCCGGACGCGGAAGGTCGTGTGCCAGAGCTTGGCATAGCCGTCCAGAGTGATGTCTCCCTCTTCCGCATGGATGGACCAGGCCGGAGTGGCGCCGCTGCAGGTCGTGACCTTGGCCTCCTTGAAGGTGTAGCTCGCGCCGCTGTACTTCCGGATGTAGGAGGACTCGAAATACATGTGGGGCTTGACCAGGAAGACTTTGCCGTCCTTGAGCCAGCCCTCTTTCTTGTTCAGATCGAATTCGGCCTCGGAGGCCTCCATGAAGTCCCCTTCCCACATGGCCCGGACATTGCCGCGCAGGAGCACCCAGCCCGTGTCGCGGTAGTAGCGGGCGAAATCCGCGCGCAAGGTGTTTTTTCCGTTGGTGAAGGTGGCGTTGCCCTCGGCCTCGACGTAGTCGCTGTCGTGCTCGGCCGCGATGCGGTCGGCCGTGAAGGTCCATTTGCCTTCTTCCTCGGAGGCGGGGGCGGTGGTGTCCAGCGTCAGATCCTGGTCCGAGGCATAGCGCCGCTCCTGGCTCAGGGGCGCTCGTTCTCCGAACAGCATCCAGGGCTGTCCGGCAACAAGGCATACCAGAGCAAGAAGGCTGACGAATATGGGGACCAGGCGATGCTTCAAGCCGGACCTCTAGCTTTTCAGATAGATATCGTCCCTGGCCAGATAACTCTTTACGTAGTCGGCAACGCCGTCCTCCAGGGAGGTGAAGGGGGCGTCGTATCCGGCACTGCGCAGCTTGCCCATCTCCGCCTGCGTGAAATACTGGTATTTTTCACGGATGGATTCGGGCATCTCGATGAATTCGATGTCGGGCTTGACGCCCATGGCCGCGAACACGGCGTGGGCCAAGTCGGTCCAGGCCCGGGCCTGGCCCGTGCCGACATTGAAGATGCCGCCCACCTCGGGATGCTCGAGCAGCCACCACATCACGTCCACGCAATCCTTGACGTAGATGAAGTCGCGGCGCTGGCCGCCGTGCGGGTATTCGGGGCGGTAGGACTTGAAGAGCTTCATCTTGCCGGTCTCGGCAATCTGTTTGTGGGCCTTGCAGATCACGCTCTTCATATCGCCCTTGTGGTATTCGTTGGGGCCGTAGACATTGAAGAATTTGAGGCTGGCCAGCCGGTCCGCAATGCCGCCCTTGAGCGCCCAGAGATCGAAGAGCTGCTTGGAGTAGCCGTACATGTTCAATGGACGGAGGCGTCCCACGCCCTCATGGTCGTCGTCAAAACCGTGTCTGCCGTCGCCATAGGTCGCGGCCGAGGAGGCATTGACGAAACGGACGGAATGGCGCAGGCAGAAACGGCAGAGCATCTGCGTGTACCGGTAGTTGTTTTCCATCAGGAAATCGGCGTTCAGCTCCGTGGTGGAGGAGCAGGCGCCCATGTGGATCACTCCCTGGGTCTCGAAGGGGTCCTCTCCCTCCAGGAGGTATTTATAAAATTCATCCCGGTGCAGATAATCCTCGTAGCGCAGGCCCACAAGGTTCTGCCATTTCTCGCTGGTGGAAAGATTATCCACCACCAGGATGTCGTCGATGCCCATTTGGTTCAGCTTCCAGATCATGGCACTGCCGATGAATCCTGCGCCGCCCGTGACGATATACATCCGGTATTCCTCCGGCTTCTGGTTTTGCATGGCAAGGAGCGGTCTGTGCCGCTTGTCTCAGTCAGGTTTCTTACGTGGTTACGGCCCGGGAGGCAACCTTGGGCATTGGGAAGCTATGGATATTTTACAGAATGCGTCTTGCCTATAACTTCAGGATGGGGTAAAGCTCAAAGTGAGGTTATTCCGTACCAGTTCGATTGAATGTAATCTACATAACTTAAGATCAAGGAGCAAAGCTATGGCCAATCTGAAAAAGTACACTCTTCTCGCCTGCCTCGCGGCCCTGGCTGCGATGCTTGCGTTCTCCTCCGCGGCGTATGCGATGAAAAAGATTCCCAAAGTGGACAATTTCATTCTCTTTGTGGACCATTCCGGGTCCATGGCCCAGAAGTACATGGGTTCCGGCGATAAGAAAATCGTCCTGGCAAAGGGCATGATGACTTCGCTGAACAATGCCATCCCCGAGCTGGGCTATACCGGCGGGCTTTACACCTTTGCCCCCTTTGCTGGTCTGGCGCAGCCTGCGCCCTACAAAACCGCCAATCTTGACGGTCCCATTCAGGGCATCGACACCGACTACGACATCTTCATGCGCCGCACGGCCATGGGCAACGGCCTCATCGACCTGGACTCCGTGTTGTCCGGCCTGAGCGGCAAGACCGCGGTGATCATGGTC
The DNA here is from genome assembly GCA_036541255.1 of Desulfovibrionaceae bacterium. Classification (GTDB taxonomy): domain Bacteria; phylum Desulfobacterota; class Desulfovibrionia; order Desulfovibrionales; family Desulfovibrionaceae; genus Paucidesulfovibrio. Next base: position 146,540 of record JAZHDD010000048.1, read on the forward strand.
ACTGACGGCGCTTCCAACATCGGTGCCGACCCCGTGGCCCAGGCCCAGGCCCTGTATGCCAAGTACGGCGGCAAGGTCTGCTTCCACGTCATCAGCTATGCCGATTCCGACAAGGGCAAGATGATCATCGAAGAGATTCGCGCCCTGAATTCCTGCTCGGTCCCGGCCGACGGCCAGACCCTGGCCTCCGACGCCGGTGCCATGAACAAGTTCGTCGAGGACGTCTTCTTCACCGAGGCCGCCGATCCGCAGCCCATGGACGAGACCATCGTCTTCCGCCTGAACTTCGACTTCGACAAGTCCAACATCAAGGAAGAGATGGTGCCCATCCTTGAGCAGGCTCTGATCCTGCTGCAGGAAAAGCCCAACCTGTCCTTCGTTGTCGAGGGCTGGACCGACTCCATCGGCACCGACGCCTACAACCTGGGCCTGTCCAAGCGCCGTGCCGACTCCGTGACCGGTTGGCTGACCGGCAATGGTATCGAAGGCAACCGCCTGGAGCCCGTGGGCAAGGGTGAATCCACCAAGTTCGACAACACCACGGACGAAGGCCGTTACCAGAATCGTCGCGTGGAGATCCGCAGCAAATAGGCTTGCGGACCGCCACAAAGACTGATAGCAATTCCTAAGAGAGGTCCGGGGGACGAACCATTCTCCCCCGGACCTTGATTGTGTCCCAACCCCAACCTTACGGATCGTCATGCGTCTGCAATACCTCGCGCTGATCTGCGTCTTGGCGGCCAGCCTGGGCATGGGTCATATCGCTTTGGCTCAAGAGCAAACCCCTGATGCGGTCCAGAATTCGACTCAGAACGCAAGTCAGGGTGAGGCTTTGTCCGACGGCTCTGCCAACGGAGCCGCCCTGACCCCGGAAGAGGCGGCGGCAAAAAAGAAGGAAGAGGCGCAAATCAAGATGGCCTCCGATTTTTCACGTTTTTCCGATACCTGGGTCGCCCGCTTGAACCGCAGCCATTCCAACGGCTACGGCAATATGCACGTGGTTCAGGACGGCGGCGTGTACCGGGCCCGCTACCATCGCATCGAGAAGCGCAGCAGCGTTGTGCGGGAATCTCCGTCGCAGCCGGGCCACTATTGCGGCATTCTGCGGTATCACGACACGCTGTATGAAAGCGTGGGCCAGACCAGGGAAGAGAGCCTTGCCGGGGAGTTTATCCCTGTTTCCGGCACGGCCCGGGCCTTTTCGGAAATCTTCCAATACAGCAAGGGTGCCTGGAAATAGCACTCGTGCCTTGTGGCGTTTTTTACGTTGCCAATGAAAAGCCCGGCTCATGGCCGGGCTTTTTGTTTTCTTGACGGAGGAGGCTAGCGGCCGAGCTTGGCCCGGACAGCCTTGCCCACGGCTTTGCCGAGCGCATGACACTCCGCGTAAACCGCATGGTCGGGCACGTGTTTGACCTTGACCGAGCCGGGCTCGACAATCTCGAAGTTCATGGACTCCAGCCATTCGTTGAGCACCTTGACGCACTCGCCGCTCCAGCCGAAAGAACCAAAGCTGGCCCCGATCTTGTTCTGGGGCCGCAGGCCCTTCATGTACGTCAGCATGTCGGCCATGCCGGGCAGAATGCCGTTGTTGTGCGTGGGCGAGCCCACGAGCACGGCGGCGGCGTCGAAAATCTCGGTCATGACTTCGCTGTGGTGGTTGTATTTCACGTTCATGAGCCGCACGCTCACGCCCTCCTCCACGAGCCCGGTGGCAATGGCCTTGGCCATGCGCTCGGTGGACTGCCACATGGTGTCGTAGACGAGCACGGCCTTGTTGCGCGGCTCCTGGCGGGCGAATTCCATGTATTTGTCCAGCACGTAGGGCACGTCTTGGTCGCGGAACAAAAGTCCGTGGTCCGGGCAGAGCATGTCCAGATCCAGGTCCTTTTCCGCCAGGGTGGTCAGGGTCTTCTGGACCACGGGCGAGTAGGGCAGCACGATGTTGGCATAGTACTCGGCCATGCATTTTCCCAGCACGCCGCGGTCCACCTCGTCGGCGAAACGTTCGCTGGTGGCCCAGTTCTGGCCGAAGGCGTCATTGCTGAAGGCGATTTTGGCCTCGGGAACGTAGGTCAGCATGGAATCGGGCCAATGCAGCATGCGCGTTTCAATGAATTGCAGGGTATGTTTGCCGATGGAGACCGAAGAGCCCGTGGGCACGACCTGCACGGGCCAGTCCGTATAGTGGAAGTGGGCCTTCATGGCCTTTTCCCCCATGGGGGAGGTCAGGATTTTTTCAGGCTTGAAGCGCTCCACGATTTCCTTGAGGCAGCCGGCGTGGTCGGGCTCCAGGTGGTTGACCACCACGTAGTCGAGTTTGCCGTCCGTGCCCAGGACATTGGCGATATTGCAGAGCATCTCGCCGAGAAATTCGTGTTCCACGGTGTCGATGAGCGTGTTCTTCTCGTCGCGGATGAGGAAGTTGTTGTAGGTTGTGCCGAGAGGGGATTTGGAATAGCCGTGAAAATTACGTTTGTTCCAGTCCACCACACCGACCCAGAAGATGTCTTTTTTGATTTCAACTGGTTTCATGGGTGATCCTCATTGATGGTAGTAATGTGCAGAATGAAAAAAGGAGCCGTTCCCGGTACCGGCCGGGACAGCTCCTGCGTTGTCGGTCAGGCCAGCAATGGAGGGCGTTAGCCCTCGGGGCTGAAGCTGCTTTTGGGCGCGCCGCAGATGGGGCAGGTCCAGTCGGCCGGAAGATCCTCGAATTTGGTTCCGGGAGCGATGCCGCTGTCCTCGTCGCCGATTGCGGGATCATAAACGTAGCCGCAAACATCACAAACATAACGCATAGGGTGGCTCCTGTACAGTTGGGGAAAGGAGCCGCCAGCGGCGGCTCCAATACGCCATGCTATTTTTTTGCTGCCCAGAGTCCATGCAGGTTGCAGTATTCGCGGGCCTTGAGTTCGCCCTTGAGACCGCAAATGCAGAACTCGGCTTCGGGCTTGTCGCCGGGCTTGAGCAGTTTGGTCAGAACCACATTGCCCACCTGGAGTTCGATCCATTCGATCCAGTGCTTTTCCTCCATGGGATGGGCAACGCTGCCTACCTTGACCACGACCTTGTCGCCGTCCTTTTCAATGACCGGGACGTGTTTTTCCTTGGCCGCGTCCACAGTATTTTCCTTCATGAGCACCATGTTTTCGCCACAGCAGACCAGGTCCCCCTGGCCCTCGTGAATGGCTATGACCATGTTGCCGCAAACATTACACTTGTAGACTTCGCCGAGTTTGATACCCATGCCGATCTCCTTCGTTTACCAGTTGGTGGCCTTCACTTCAAAGTGCGCCTGGGGATGGTCGCAGGCCGGGCAACGCTCAGGCGCGTTCGGGCCTTCGTGGTTGTAGCCGCAATTGCGGCAGCGCCAGACAATGGGTTTGTCTTTCTTGAAGACCTTGCCGTTTTCAATGTTGGAAATGAGAGCCCGGTAACGCTCTTCGTGATAAACTTCGGCCTTGCCGATATTTTCAAACACCGCGGCGATCTGGGTAAAGCCTTCTTCGCGCGCGATCTTTGCGAATTCCGGATACATGGAGGTGTGTTCGTGGTTCTCGCCGGCAGCAGCTTCCTTGAGGTTGTCCAGGGTCGAACCGATTACTCCGGCCGGAAACGAGGCTGTGATCTCCACTTCGCCGCCTTCCAGGAATTTGAAAAGACGCTTGGCGTGCTCTTTTTCATGTCCAGCGGTTTCCTCGAAAATGTGGGAAATTTGGACATAGCCTTCCTTCTTGGCAACGCTGGCAAAGTAGGTGTAGCGGTTGCGGGCCTGAGACTCGCCGGCAAAAGCGGTGAGCAGATTGCGTTCCGTGCGGGTTCCTTTCAGAGACATGGCTTCTCCTTTTCGGCCAAGGTTTTTCCTGGCCGTATGTAGCATGAGAGCGTTGGATGGGGGAATTACTTTTCTCGATATTCAGCAGCTTTTTCCCTGGCAGTCTGGGCAGACACCCTCAAATTCTATGTTGCATTCGTCAATCTCGAACCCAAGCGTTTGCTCTTGGGTCAGCAAGGGCGCATCAAGATGCACGGGCACGTCGCGCACACAATGGCAGACACGGCAACGGATATGGGCGTGCTGGGTTGGGTTTCCGTCGAATCTCTTTTGTGCGCCTGCCGGGCCGACTTTGCGGGCCAATCCCTGGGCGCAGAGAAATTCCAGGTTGCGATATACCGTTCCCAGGCTGATGCGAGGCATGACTTTTCGAACCATATCATACACTTCGTCTGCCGTGGGATGGGTTTTCACCTTGCAGAGTTCGTCAAGAATAACTTTGCGTTGCTTGGAAAGGCGGAATTGGGTTTGCTGTTGCACTTGGATGCCTCCTCTTTCTAAGAATAATTCCTAATACGGGATGAGCGGCATGTCAAGATGTTGAGTCGCCGGTTTGATGATCTCTTCGGATGCATCGTGTGCCGGGGGGTATAATAAAAGGCGGGCCACTGAGGCGGCCCGCCAAAGATGACTTATGCCATGGGGGAAGGGCTATTTCCGGAAGCCGGAGACCAGTTCGGCAAGCTGGGTAGCCATGGTGGCCACTTCGCGGATGCGGTTGTTGGCCTCCTGAATGCCGCGCGAGACTTCCTTGGACAGGCTGCTGATCTCGTTGACGTTGTTGTTGATTTCGTCGCTGGTGGAGGATTGTTGTTCGGCAGCCGTGGCAATATTGCGGACCATGTCCGTGATCAGGTTGGATTGACTGACCACTTCGCTGAGCACGGCTCCGGCGTCTTCGGCCATTTTCGAGGTGCGCACCACGCGCCCCTGGGTGGTGTCCATTTCCTTGACCACGTCGGCCGTGGATTCCTGGATCAGGGCAACGGCATCCTCGACTTCCTTGGTGGCGTGCATGGTTTTTTCGGCCAGCTTGCGCACTTCGTCGGCCACCACGGCAAATCCTCGACCTGCCTCGCCTGCGCGGGCCGCTTCAATGGCCGCATTGAGAGCCAGAAGGTTGGTCTGGTCCGCAATGTCGTTGATCACGGCCATGACCTGCCCGATGTTCTGGGCACGGGTCGTCAGTTCCTGCAGGGTTTTTGCCGCTTCCTCGGTGGTGCGGGCCACGCCGTTGATCTCATCCACGGTGCGCTGGACAACGCCGCCGCCGTCCTGCGCGACCTTGTTGGCCTTTTCAGAAGCTTCCGCGGTTTCCGAGGCGTTTCGGGCCACTTCCAGCACCGTGGTGTTCATCTCCTCCATAGCCGTGGCCACGCGGCCGGTCTGGTCGGCTGTGGAGTCCACGCCGTTGGTCAGGCTGTCCATCTGGTGCTGCAGTTCGTCCGAGGCCTTTTCCAGGGCGATGGCCACGCCGGTGACTTCGTTGGCGACCTGCAGAAGCGAGGATTGTTGCAGTTCGATGTCCTTGCGGTCCCGTTCTTCCTGGGTCAGGTCGATGAGCACGCCGATGGCACCCACAACATTGTCCTGGGCGTCGCGCAAAGGGGAAATCTCATAGTGCAGGGGGAATTCCACCCCGTCTTGCCTATGGTAGCGCAGGTTGCCGCTGTCGGCCTGGCCTGTTTCGATGACATTTTGCGTGCTGCTGCCGTCGTCGCGATCCAGGAAAACTTCCGAAACCGTGTGCCCGAGCACCTCCTCGTCCTTTTTGCCGAGAATGGCCTTGAGCGGTTCGTTGACGAACTCGAGCTTTTCCTGCTTGTCCGCCACGAACATGGGCACGATTATGCCCGAAAGAACGCTTCGGTTGTATTGGAGCTGGTCCTTGATCTGCCGCACCATTTCCGAGAGGTCGTCCCCGAGTCTGCCGAGTTCGTCCAGGCCCGTAACCTTGAACTGCGCGTCCAGGTTGCCGGAGCTGACCTGGCTGGTGGCGTCCGCAATGTCGCGAATCTTGTTCACGACAGAGAATTTGATGAACAGCAGCAATGCGGCCAGCAGGGCCAGACCGCCTGCCGCGGAAATGCCCGCGGCCTTGATCTGGTTGTTGCGCAGGTTGTGGAACTGATGATTCACATTCTGCGTCACGATCATGGAGCCGAGAATGGCCCGGCTCTTGCCGTGACAATGGTAGCAGTCGGGGGCGTTTTCAATGCTGCTGACCTGGACGAACATGCGGTCCTCGCCCATCTGGAGCAGTTCGCCTTCGCTGAGCGGGGCGTCCAGGCTGTGTTGGACCAATTCCTTGAGATCTTCGTTGGTTTCCGAACCGAAGAGCATTTTTCGGGTCATCTCGTCGCGGGTGGAGTAGGTGATCTCGCCCCGGTAGTCCACGAGATGAACGGTGATGTCCTCGTATCGCGAACCCAGGGCCTTGAACTGGGCCACCGTGCCTTCATTGTCGCCCTGGGACATGGGCTTCTCAATACCGAGCTGCAGCAGGCTGGATGTCTTGGCTGCGGTCTGGTGCACATCGTCCACTATCATGTCGTATTCCCAGAAGGAATTGTAGACGAACAGGCCCGCGAACGCGGCAAGGGTCAGGACGCTGGTGAGGGCCATGACCTTGACCCCAAGGGACCGTCGGAAGAGCTTGAGCATGTCCATGGTCGCTCCTTAGTGTGCGCCGCCGTACAGCATGGGCTTGAAGTCGAAACTGGCGACCCTTTCGGGGTTGTGGCAGGCTTCGCAATCCTTGATATCGAGTTTGCCCTTGATCAGGTCCGGATCGCCTCCGGAATCGACGTGCGACCCGCCTGGGCCGTGGCAAACCTCGCAACCTGCATTGCCCATCTCCGGAGTGGCTTCGAAGCTCACGAAACCTCCCGGACTGCCGTACCCGGTGGTATGGCAGTGGTAGCATTCCTCGAGTTCGGCAGGCGTGAGATCACCCGCCATGATTTTCACGGATTTCCCGGAATGTGCTTTCTTGGAGAATTTGGAATAGTTGTCGAACTCGGTGCTGTGGCAGTCCGCGCAGGACTCGGAGCCGACATAGGCCGCGCCCTGGCTCACTCCTTTGACTGTCGGCAGGAGCAGGAGCCCTAGAAATACAGTCAGGGAAAGAACGGTCCGCACAGGGGAAAGGAGACGCTTGTCCATAGGTCATGTCCCTCTGCTCAGGGTGAAAGCGAGCGTGATCGGAAAATATGCGCGACCATACGCCCTTTTACCGCATCGGTAAAGGGTGGAAGAAGAATTGGTTACGTTTTTGCTACCAGTCGAGCGTTTTTTTGAACGCCTGGGCCAGGGATTCCACTTCCTCGGAAACCAGCTCGCGACCTTCGCGAGAAACCACGAACAGGCCTTCGGCCACTTCGCCGAGGCAGGCCAAGGCCTGGCCGCGGAACAGGGATTCAAAGGCCTCCCTGCTTTCCGGGCGGATGGTCACGACAAGCCGGCTGGCCGATTCCGAGTAGAGCAGAGCCGTGTCTCCCAAGCCGTTTTCCATGGGGGCGCTGCTCAGATCCAGCCGCGCGCCGAGCCTGCCGCCCAGGGCCATTTCTGCCAAGGCCACGGCCAAGCCGCCGTCCGAGCAGTCGTGGCAGGCGGTGAGCAGTCCTGCCTGGGCTGCCTCGAATACCGTCAGGTAGCGTTCGCGGGCCGAGAGCAGGTCCACCTGGGGCACACGGGCGTGCTGGAAGGAAAGTTCCTCGCTGATTTCGCTGGCGCCCAGTTCGGCGCGGGTCAGGCCGAGCACGTAGACCAGGTCGCCGGGGCGCTTGAAGTCCGAAGTCAGGCATTTGTTCACGTCGGGGATGACGCCGATGACCGAGTAGAGCACGGTGGGCGGGATGGAAATCTTGACGCCGCCGCCCTTGTAGTCGTTCTTCATGGAGTCCTTGCCGGACACGCAGGGCACGCCGAAACCTTGGCAGAAGTGGGCCAGGGCCTCGTTGGCCCGGACAAGCTGCGCCAGCTTGTAGCGCCCGTCCGGGGTGGATTCGCTCTCCACGGGATCGCACCAGCAGAAGTTGTCCACCCCCGCCATGTAGTGCAGGTCCGCGCCGACGGCCACGGCATTGCGCACGGCTTCGTCAATGGCGTTGGCCATCATCCAGTAGGCGTCCAGGTCGGAGTAACGCGGGCAGATGCCGTGGGAGACCACCAGGCCGCGGTCCGAGCCCAGGATCGGGCGCAGCACGCCCGCATCGGACGGGCCGTCCTGCTTCACGCCCACCATGGGCTTGATCGCGCTCTTGCCCTGCACCTCGTGGTCGTATTGGCGCACGAGATATTCCTTGGAACAGATGTTCAAACGGCCGAGCATGCGCTTCAGCAGCGCGCCGTGGGCTTCGGGTTCGGGCACGGGCTCGCTCTTGGTGGCCGGGCGCTCCCAGCGGGCATTGAGCTGCATCTGGGGCACGCCGTCATGCAGAAAGTCCATGTCCAGGCAGGTCACGATCTTGTCGCCGTAGCGGACCAGGTATTTGCCCTTGTCGTCGTAGGTGCCCAGCGGCGTGGATTCCACACCCATCTCCCGGGACAGGGCCAGGAACTCGTCCAATTTTTCCGGCGGCACGGCCATGGTCATGCGTTCCTGGGCTTCGGAAATGAGCGTTTCCCAGGGGCGCAGTCCGTCATATTTGAGCGGGGCGCGGCTGAGATCCATGTCGAATCCGCCGCAGTCCTGGGCCATTTCGCCCACGGAGGAGGACAGGCCGCCTGCGCCGTTGTCGGTGATGGCGTTGTACAGGCCCAGGTCGCGGGCCCGCATCAGGAAATCGTACATGCGGCGCTGGGTGATGGGGTCGCCGATCTGCACGGCGGTGGCCGGGGAACCTTCGTGCAGTTCCTCCGAGGAGAAGGTCGCGCCGTGGATGCCGTCCTTGCCGATGCGTCCCCCGCTCATGACGATGATGTCGCCGGGCTCGGCTTTTTTCTCGTGGCTGGGACGGCCCTGGAGCGTGGCGGGCAGGGTGCCGATGGTGCCGCAATATACCAGGGGTTTGCCCAGGTAGCGTTGGTCAAAGACCACGGAGCCGTTCACCGTGGGGATGCCGGACTTGTTGCCGCCATGCTCCACGCCTTCGCGCACGCCTTCGAACACGCGGCGGGGATGCAGCAGCCGGGGCGGCAGCTCGCCCTCGTAGAACGGCGAGGCAAAGCAGAACACGTCGGTGTTGCAGAGCAGGTTCGCGCCCAGGCCCGTGCCCATGGGATCGCGGTTCACGCCTACGATGCCGGTCAAGGCTCCGCCGTAAGGGTCCAGGGCGGATGGCGAGTTGTGCGTTTCCATCTTCACGCACACGGAAAGATCGTCGGAAAAGCGGATGACTCCGGCATTGTCCTTGAACACGGACAGACAGTAGTCGCCGTGCGGGCCGCTTTCGGCCTTGGCCTTGCGCAGCACCTTGGTGCTGCCCTGGATGTAGGTCTTGAACAGCGAATCCACCACGCTGCTGCGGCCTTTTTCCGCATTCTCATACGTGATGCGGGCCGTGAAAATCTTGTGTTTGCAGTGCTCGGACCAGGTCTGGGCCAGGACTTCCAGTTCCGCGTCCGTGGGATCGGCGGGCAATCCCATGCGGGCGCGTTCCGCTGCCACGGCAGGATCGGTGAAGTAGGCGCGGATGCGGTGCAGTTCCTCCAGGGACAGGGCCAGGGTGTTGGCCCGGCTGAAGGCCATGAGTTCGTCGTCGCTCATGCCGGAAAGGGGGATGATGGTCACCTCGTCACTGGATTCGCCCGTGACGCGGGCGGCGCGTGCCTCGAACCCGGGCGAGTCGTTCCAGAGCGCCACGGGTTTGTATTCGTAGCGCTGGATCAATTCGTTGGCGAGCAGGTCGCGGGCGATGCTCTGCACGGCGTTTTCGCCGTCCACGCCGTTGAGCAGGTACTGCTGGGAAGTGTAAATTTTAAGGGCGTCGGCTGCCGGTCCCTTGAGGCCGAGCACCAGGGCAGCGGTCTCGCGGGCGGTGCGGCCTTCGTTGTCCGTGACGCCGGGCCGGAAGCCCACTTCGAGAATCCACTCGAATCCCCGGGCCAGGGGGGCAAGGGAAACCTCATGCAGGACCGGGTCATGCAGCGCGCCCGCGTCCAGCAGGCGTTCGACCTGGGCCTTGTCCAGGCCTTCCACAGTGAAGACGCGCACCGTGCGCACCTGCGCCACGCTCAGCCCCAGTTCCTCGCGGATCTTGTGGGCAACCTTTTCGCCCTGCACGTCGCGGACGTGTTCCTTGAGTCCTACTTCCACCCGGAACAGCATGATGATCTCCCCGCTTCGTCTGTATTATTTCTGTCTGGAAAGCACGAAATCCGCGGCCAGGGACAAGACCTGGCGTTCTTCGCTCTCGGGCAGTCCCGCAAGCGCGGCCTTGGCTTTCGCAATATACTTGGCTGCGGCCTCGCGGGTTTTTCCCGCGTAGTCGCGTTCCCGAACCGCATCCAGGATGCGGCGCAGTCCGGCCTCGTCCAGCTCTCCCTCCCGGATGCGGGAAAGCAGGGCTGCGGCCTGCTCCTGGTCCATGTCCTCCAGGAGGCAGATGAGCGGCAGCGTGATCTTGCCTTCGCGCAAGTCGCCGCCTTCGGGCTTGCCCGTCGTGTCGGACGGGGAAACATAATCCAAGGCGTCGTCCACGAGTTGGAAGGCGATGCCCAGGTTCAGGCCGTATTCGCCCGCGGCGTCTTCAATGGCTGAATCGTCCGTGGCCACGGCGGCACCGCAGCGGCAAGCCGTTTCGATAAGCCGCGCTGTCTTGCCGATGATGATGTCCATGTACAATTGGCGGTCCACCACGGGATGGGCAAGGCTGGCCAGTTCCAGGACTTCTCCGTCAGCCGTGGCCATGATGCCGTCGGCCAGGAGCAGGCTCACGCGCGGCTTGCCGTATTCCGCGCCAAGCCTGTTGGAAAGGGCCAGGAGCACGTCGCCCGCAAGTACGGATTCCGTGGTGCCGAAAGCCAGATGGGCCGCGGTCTTGCCTCGGCGCAGTTCGGCATCGTCCAGGATGTCGTCGTGGATCAGGGTGGCCGAGTGGAGCATTTCCAGGGCGCAGGCCAGGGGGAGTGTATTCCCCTCGTAACCCAGGGTACGGGCCGTGCAGATGGTCAGTATGGGGCGGATGCGTTTGCCAGGTCCCAGCAGCACATGGCGGGAAACGTCGCGTACGAGTCCGTTCAGTTTCGCGGTTTCGGCATCCAAAAAGGCATTGATGCCGGGTAGTTCGCGGTCAAAATAGGCGAGAAGTCGATTCATGTCCCATCGCAATTGCTGTAGTTCAGGCGAAATGCCGGTGGCGAAGAGTACCTTCCTGCGACCTGGAAATCCAGCGCTTTCAGCCCAGCAGTTCGGGCAGAACACGTCCGAGCGCCGTGAAGGCGGTCTTGATATCCCACTTGCCGGGCTCACGCGAGCCGACCATGTTCGAGATGCTGCGCACTTCCAGAAAGGGCAGCCCCTGCAAGGCGCAACCGTAGGCCAGGGCGAAGCCTTCCATGTTTTCGATGCCCGCGGCATATCCTTCGCCAAGCTCCCGCGCACGGGGCTGGCAGGCAGAAACCGTGCTCACGCTCAGACTGTCCACCCCGGGCCAGTCCTTCCCGAGCCGCAGCCCCATGATTTCCGCAGCCTTTTCCGGCTCCAGGTTGAGCCGATCCCAGATGGGGCCCGTTTCGCCTACGGCCAGGGGAAAACCCAGGGCCTGGGCATCCACGCCGTTTTCCAGGCCAAGCCCGTATTCGGGCCAGATTTCCTGCCGCGCAACAACAATGCTGCCCAAAGGAAATTTTACCGATGAAAAACTCCCGGCAATGCCGAGGTTGAGCACGCCCTTCAATCCGGGCAGGGACAGGGCCCGGCCCAGGGAAAACGCGGCATTGACCAAGCCGACGCCGGTGACCAGCAGGGCGCATTCCTGCCCGGCCAGCCGCACGCTCTCCACCCGCCCCTGTGAGAGGGGCGGGGGAGGGCGGAGCAGGGAGAGCGCCGCGCGCATCTCCTGTTCTGTGGCCGTGGCGACAAGTAGCATGTCCGGCATCCTCGAATTTACAGCCGCCAGTATAGATAGCCTTCGTCTTCCATCTCTCGAGGGTTGAAAAAGCCCTTCACGTCGATGATCAGTGCGGTTTTGGGGTCGCGGAACCAGCTTTTGATCTCGGCAAGCTTCAGATCACGGTAGGCGTCGTGGGCCACGCAGAGGACCAGGGCGTCCAGGTCGCGGAATTCGTCCAGGCCGTGCAGCCGGATATCGTATTCCTCTTTGGCTTCGGCAGGATCGGCCATGGCGTCATGCACCAGCACCTCAACGCCGTAGTCCTCGAATTCGTTGACCACGTCCACGGCCTTGGTGTTGCGCAGGTCCGGCACGTTCTCCTTGAAGGTCAGGCCGAGCACGCCGATGCGCGAGCCTTTGATCTTGTGGTCTGCCTTGATGAGCCATTTGATGGCGGTTTCCACAATGAATTTGCCTACGGAGTCGTTGATCTTGCGTCCGGCCAGGATGACCTGGGGGTGAAAGCCCAGGGATTCTGCCTTGAAGGTCAAATAGTAGGGGTCCACGCCGATGCAATGGCCGCCCACCAGGCCCGGCTTGAAGGGCAGGAAGTTCCATTTGGTCCCGGCCGCTTCGAGCACGTCCAGGGTATCGATGCCCATGCGGTCGAAGATCATGGCCAGCTCGTTCATCAGCGCGATGTTCAGGTCGCGCTGGGTGTTCTCGATGACCTTGGCCGCTTCCGCTGTCTTGATGCTGGCGGCGCGGAAGATTCCGGCCGTGATCACGCTCGAATACAGCTCGGCCAGAAGTTCCGTGGTCGCCTTGTTCTGCCCGGCAACGACCTTGCGGATGGTCTCCAGGGTGTGGAGTTTGTCGCCCGGATTGATGCGCTCGGGCGAGTAGCCGATCCAGAAATGCTTGCCGCAGCTCAGACCGGAGTTCTTTTCCAGCAGGGGCACGCAGATTTCCTCGGTCAGTCCGGGGTAGACCGTGGACTCGTAGACCACCACGGTGCCGGGCTGGAGATGCTGGCCCACGGTGGTACTGGCACCGCAGACAGGGCGCAGGTCCGGGCTGCGATGCGCGTCGATGGGCGTGGGCACGGCAACGAGGATCATGCGCGCCGGGCCGAGATCTTCGGGATTGCTGGTATAGCGGACCTTGGCGGCCTTGAGCTTGTCGGGCGCGACTTCGTTGGTGCGGTCGTGCCCCTGCCGTAATTCCTTGATGCGGTTCTGGGAAATATCAAAGCCGATGACGTCGAAATGCTTGCTCAAGGCCACGGCCAGGGGCAGGCCCACGTAGCCGAGACCGACCACGGCCACAGGTGCGACCTTGTTCTTGAGTTCGTCGAAAGTGATCATGGTTGCCATGTTGTTGTCACTCCGCTGGCTTTATTGCTGGTGGACATCCGGGCCGTGCCCGGCTAGTCTTTACAGATGCACATGGATTGGAATTTCCTACTCGCCGCCTTGGGGCTGGCCATGGTCCTGGAGGGCGCGGCGTATTTCCTTTTCGCCGAACGCATGCCCTCCATGTTGGCGCTTTTGGCCCAACAGGGACCGCGCCTGTTGCGCGGCATGGGCCTCGCGGCCATGCTGCTTGGCCTTGCCCTGCTGTATTGGGGCCGGTCCTAGTCTTTATACAGCCCCTTTTTTCTCGCCTACATGAATGAACACGATCCCGGAACAGAGCGGGATGTGGAACACATTCTCGAACCCGGCGTCAAGCATCTCCCGGGCCAGGGCCCGCTCATCGGGGAACGCCTTGATGGTGTCCGCCAGATAGCGATACGCCCCGTCGTCCCCGGAAACCATCTTGCCTATGCCGGGCAATAACTTGTCCAAATAAAAGTTATAGAGCCCTTTCCAGACGCGGCGGCTGCCCGTGCCGAATTCCAGCACGCAGAAGCGTGCGCCCGGCTTGAGCACCCGGAGCACTTCGGACCATGCCTCCTGGCGAGGCTTGATGTTGCGGATGCCGAAGGCGATGGTTGCGCCGTCCATGCTGTTGTCGGGCAAGGGCAGGGCGCGGCCGTCGGCCTGCACGGGCACGATGCGCCCGGCGCGTTTGCCAGAAAGCTTTTTGCGTGCGCCCTGGGCCAGCATGGGCAGGGCAAAGTCCATGGCCAGGATGCGGCTTGCAGGGTATTGCCGAAGCAATTCCGTGGAAACGTCCATGGTTCCTGCGGCGAGATCAAGGATGGTCCCGCCCTGTGCGGGCCGGACCAACCGGGCCAGCCGGTAGCGCCAGAGATAATCCTGCCCCAGGCTGAGCACGTGGTTGAGCAGGTCGTACCAGGGGGCGATACGTCCGAACATTGCCGCGACCTTGCGTCCATGGCTGCCGTGCTCGTCCCGGACCGTCTGGTCGGCATTGCTGGGAAAGCTCATGTTCAGGACGCTTCCTCTTCCTCGTCGGTGCCGTCGCCGCCAGCGGCCTTGTTCACGGTGTCGAGCACCGCGTCATAGATCAGCGCGAAATTTTCGCCGAAATTGCCAGGCGAGATACGACCCACCTCAATGAACTTGATGACCACTTCTTTGGCCACCTGCAGGACATTCTTGTCGATTTTTTCCATTTTGGGCCTCCGCCGATTCGGGTTGGAAAACCCGCCCGGTGGGAAATGGCCTTGACCGGGATGATCAAGATCTCCGGGCGGGGAAACAGAAAGGAACCGGAAAGGCCCCTTCCTTATTTTGGGGCTTCGTAGCATGCGCGCCCCTGGTTCGTCGAGAGGTGCGCACGCAAGGAAAAAAAACGCCCGCGACTGGGCCGCGGGCGTGGAAACTCGGAATGGTTCGGCTACTCCTCGAATTCTTCCTGGATGGCCTGAATTTCTTCGCGAATGATGCGTGCCGCCTCGGCAGGCAGAGCCCGGGCAACCTCGCTGCGGATCATGGCCTCGATGTCCGAAAGCCGCTGTTCCAGGATGTCCAGCCGAGCGGCCAGGTCAGGGGCAATGACCGCATCGCGGGACTCTTCCGAACCGGCTTCGGCTTCGATTTCAGTGAGCAGAGTATCCACGTTCACGTGGAGATTTTGCTCGGAATCCAACTCCTCTTCCTCCTCCATGACCACGGCCATATCCGTATCCAGGGGGGAGTCGAGCTCGTCGATGAAGCCGTCGTCAAGGTCCTTGTCCAGCTCGTCCAGAAGGCTTTCCTCCAGCGGGGAGAGCTGGTCGAGGTCGTCGATTTCTTTGGGAGCGTCTTCGTCCAGATCCCCGATGTCGATGTCCATGCCGTCGAGCAGCGTGTCCGTGTCTTCGTCCGCCGTGTCTTTTTGCAGGGCTGCAGCGGCAATGGCCACGTCCGCTGCGTCCAGCAGATCCGGCTGCTCCTCGTCGGCGTCGCCCGCAAAGGCGTTCAGGTCCGGAACCTGTTCGTCGGACAGCACGGTCTCGTCGAGCTCAAAGGGGAGGTCTTCGTCATCGGCACTGTCCGCATCCATGACGAGCTCCTCGTCCAGATCCAGAACGTCATCGTCCTGATCGGAAACAGGAATTTCCCCGGCCTGTTCGGCATCGGCCAGGGCCGCCTGGAGAGTGTCCTCCACGGCGTCGTTGACGGCGTCTTCCAGGCTCAGCTCAAAAACATCGTCCGCCTCTTCGGGCTGTTCCGTTTCGGATGCAACGGCATCTTCGCGCGGGACGGTTTCATCCTGTCCGGCCGCAATCATCTCGTCGAGATCGAGCAGCTCTTCCTCTTCCCCTTCCGTATCGGCTTCAACCAGATCGGAAAGATCCAGGGCGTCCAGGTCATCGCCTTCAGGCAGGGTCTCTTCCTGGGGCTGCTCGGCTTCGCCGTCCTCCTGGACCACTTCATCGAGGATCATCTCGATGCCGTCGTCCAGCTCCCCGGAAGGTTCTTCCGCAGGTGCGGGAGCAGGCGGCTCTTCGTCCAGGGCCATGTCTTCCAGGATCAGAGGTTCGTCCTCCTCCGGCTCCGGTTCGGCGCTGATGTCGTCGAGCAGCAGAATGTCGTCCTCGTCCGAAGCGGCCTCGGCTTCCTCCGGGGCGGCGTCATCCAGGGCCATGTCTTCCAGGATCATGGGGTCGTCTTCGGTGTCGGGCTCTTCCGGGGCATCCAGCAGGATGGGCTCCTCGTCGCCGGATTCCGGGGCAGGCTCAAGCAAATCCGCGGCGTCGAAATCGCCGAGATCGTCAAGGGAAAGATCGTTCCGCCCCTTGTTGGGCGCGGAGGGCGGGGCGAGGGAATCGTCGTCCGCGGCGAGATCCTCGGAAAAAAGCTCTTCCAGTTCCTGCTCAAAGGTCATGTCCACATTGTCGGCGTCGAGGCCGTCCTTGTCAGCGGACTTCTTGTCCACGAGCTCGGAGAGTTCCAGGATGTCGTCGGGAGAGGTTTTGTCCGGAGGAGCCGGGGTCATACGCTATCCCTCTTGCGTGTAGGTGGAAAAAAAAGGGGGCTGCGAGCAGCCCCCCATGCTCTCTGCAGGGCCTTACTTCTTGGTGTGACAGTCGTTACACTTGGTGGGGCCCTTCTTCATCTTGGCATGGCAGCCCACGCAGGAGGCCTCGGCCTTCTTGCTGTGGAAAGCGCTGTCAAAGGAATCAGGATTCTTCTTGTTGGCAGAAGCGGTGTCCTTGTGACAGGTCGTACACTTCATGTCCTTGGACTCGGCCATCTTGTGGTGGCAGGTCTCGCACTTCTGGGCAGCATGCTTCTCGTGGGAGAACATCAGCTTGCCGTACTTGGTCTTGTCGCCGGGGAACTTGATCTCGACATCACCCTTGGGCGCGTCAGCGGCCACAGCAACGGAAAGAGCGAAAACGCCCATCAGGGCAGCAACCAAAAGCGTAATCAACAGGGTACGTTTCATTCTCCTATCTCCTCCTTTTCAACAATGGAAACCGTTACACTCTTCAGATTTCAGCGTTACTCTGAACCGCCGCGCCGTGTCAAGCGCAGGGGAGATTTGCGTGGCTTCTCTGTGAAACTTTTGCAATAAGCCCGCACAGCCACGACTCCCGCACGGTTCATGTCAATGCGTATTTGGCGTTGTATCCACGGGGCGTCAGGAGTCGGCCCGCAATTTTACGCGTGGAAGAATTGCCAATAATAATAATTGTTTGCATGTCCACTGCGGTCACATCAACAGCATCCAGGCGGAACGTGGACACGGTCTGGTCCGGCCGCATGGCCCGGGAGACGACGCCCACGGGCGTTTCCGGGCCGCGATGGCGGGAGATGATTTGCAGTGCCTTTTCCAGGTGGCCGGAGCGGCGGCGCGAGCGGGGATTGTAGATGGCGATGACAAAATCAGCCGATGCAGCTGCCTCAAGCCGTTTTTCGATGAGCGGCCAGGGCGTGAGCAGATCGGAGAGACTCACGCTGGCAAAGTCGTGCATCAGGGGAGCTCCGAGCAGGGCGGCCGCCGCGCAGAACGCCGGGACCCCGGGCAGGACGTCGAAATCCACCTTGTTCATGAGGCCGCGCGATTCCAGCATCTCCAGGATCAGCCCGGCCATGGCGTAGATGCCGGGGTCGCCGCTGGAAACCACAGCCACTCGCGCACCGGCAAGGGCCGCGTCCAGGGCCGCGCCCGCGCGTTCCACCTCGCCGGTCATGCCCGTGGAAATGAGCTGTTTGCCGGCGAGCAATTCCGGCTCCACCAGTTCCATATAGCCTTTGTAGCCGGCCACGACGTCCGCCTGGGCCAGGGCCTGCCGGGCCGCAGGGGTCAGATGTTGCGGTCCGCCCGGTCCGAGTCCGACCACGCTGACGCGGCCACGGCCAGGGTTGCCCTGGCCGACTTGGTCTTGCCCAGAATCAGGGTGCCGTTCCCGCTGGCCAGAATCGCCGCTGCTTCGCATACCGAATCCACTCCCATGTGCTTGCGTACCATTGCCGAGGGCGAGGGCGTGCTGACGCGGCCCAGTTCCTGCGGCGCGAAAAAAATAATGTCCAGTTGCAACTCCGCCGCCATGCGCAGCAGGCCGGGTTCGTCGCGTTTGGCCTCGATGCTGGCCAGCCCGGCCAGGGATTCCCGGGCCAGCCCGGCCTGTTCAAGGCCGGAGTGCAACAGTTCCAGCAGTTCCGTTGCGGGTGCGCCTTTGCGGCAGCCCAGACCCGCGAACAGGCAGGGCGGGTGCAGACCGAGCGCGCCTTGCGGGGCCACGGTCCAATGGACCCAGGCTCCGGGCCGCTCCGGATTCCATGTCGCTGGATCGCGCACCCTGTCGAAGTGGGCGGCACTATCGGCCAAAAGCTCTTTGGGGTCAAATAGTTGCGGCCGTTCGCCGCGCAGCAGGGCCGCGCTGACGTGCTTGGCGGGCTCAAGGTCGTTGAGGCGCAGGCCGAGCCGTTTCGCCAATTCATCCAGGGCGGGCAGACCTGCCACGTCCGTGGCCGTGCTGATCACGGCCTGGCCGCCGAGCAGGGCCGCCACTTGCCTGGCCAGATTATTGGCGCCGCCCAGGTGGCCGGAGAGCAGACTCACCGCGTATTGTCCGGCCTGATCCACGACCACGACCGCCGGATCCCGGTCCTTGTCGCGCAAATGCGGGGCCACGGCGCGCACGGCAATGCCCGCCGCGCTTATGAAAATATGGCGCGGATAGGCCGAAAACGTCTCGGCCAGGAGCTCGCCCAGGCTGGAAAAGGCATGTGCCCCGGTTTCCGTCGCCAAGAGTTTCGGAACGTGGATGTCCGCATCAAGGGCCGCACAAAGACGTTGGGCCAGCAGCAGTCCCTGGGGGGTAAAGGCGTATATGGCGGCTGCGCCGCGAGGTTCGGGCAAATGGCTCACGGCACGGTCATAGCAGAGGGCGGTTTGGGCCGCCAGTAGTGTGGGCCGTGATTGCCGCGCGGTATTGTCCGGCGCACGTTCAGTCCGGATAATAGGTCAGCTTCAAATCGCGGCCCGAGGTTTCGCTGCGGCCCAGGCGCAGGTCCAGGGCCTGGCGTATGCGCGGGGCGTCGCGTCCGGCAAAAAGCGGAACCCCGTGCTCGTCCCCCAGCACGCGCGGTGCCAGATAGAGCACGAATTCATCGGCCATGCGCTGTTCGAGCAGGGCCGTGGCCAACCTGCCGCCGCCTTCGCAAAGAGTGTAAAACACTTCCAGCTCCTGGCGCAGGCGGGTCAGCCCGGTGGCGATGTCCAGCCCCTTGCCGCACCAGGGCAGGCCCCAGACGCGCACGCCGATCTCCCGCAGGGCTTGGGCCGTGCCTGTCTCGGCGTTTTCTTCCGACGTCCAGAACACGGTCTGGTGAGGACGGTTGCGGATCAGGTTCAATTCGCAGGCCGTGCCGGGCAGACGCGAGGTCAGTACCACGGCGTAGGGCTGCCGGGTTTCCTTTGCCAGATCCGTGTCCAGGCGGCAGGTCAGGCTGGGATTGTCCTGGAGAAAGGTATTGCCGCCCACCATGACCGCACCGACCTGGGAGCGCAGTCGGTGCACGTCCTGGAAGGATTCCGGGCAGGATACGGCTTCGGGATCGCCCGTGCGGGAGGCGATGCGGCCATCCAGGGTGGCGGCCATTTTCAGGATGCAGTAGGCCCGGTCGCTTTCCTGCCAGAGCCGGAAGTCGCGGATCAGGTCCCGGCATTCGGCTTTCAGTACGCCCACGATCACTTCCACGCCCGAGGCGCGCAGTTTTTCGATGCCGCCCTGGGCCACGGGGTTGGGGTCGGTTGCGCCGACAACCACGCGGGAAATGCCCGCCTCCAGCACGGCATCGGTGCAGGGCGGGGTCTTGCCGTGGTGGTTGCAAGGCTCCAGGGTCACGTAGAGGGTGCAGCAGGACACGTCCATGCCCTTGGAGCGTGCGTCTGCCAGGCATTCGCGCTCGGCGTGCGGTCCGCCAAAGGCGTGGTGCCAGCCTTCGGCCACGATTTGGCCGTCGCGCACCAGCACCGAGCCCACGCAGGGGTTGGGGGCGGTGTCGCCCCGGCCCTGCCAGGCCAGGGCCACGGCGCGAGCCATGAATGTCTCGTGCGCGTCAGCCATTGTTTTTAAAGGGCAGTTGGCCGAACTCCAGGCCGGATTCGGTCAGGAACTGTTCGGTGAGCTGGTCCGGGTAGGATTCCGCATACCAGATGGCCTTGACCTGGCAGTTGATCAGCAGCTTGGCGCAGATCAGGCAAGGCTGGGTCGTGCAATAGATTTCCGCGTCCTTGAGGGAAATGCCGTGCACGGCGCACTGGGTGATGACGTTTTGTTCGGCGTGCAAAGCGCGGCAAAGCTCGTGGCGTTCGCCCGAAGGCACCTTGAGCTGCTCGCGCAGGCAGCCCACCTCGGCGCAGTGTGCCATGTTCGTGGGTGCGCCGTTGTAGCCGGTGGCCAGGATGCGGCGGTCGCGCACGGCAATGGCGCCCACTTTGCGGCGCAGGCAGGTGGACCGCTCGGCCACCACGTGCGTGATCTTCATGAAATAATCGGGCCAGGGCATGCGGGACATGGGAACTCCTTGCAATGTGAAATAGTCTCCTTGCAATAGCGGTTCGCCCCGCGCCTGACAAGTCGGAGCAGCAGGGACTGCCTGCCGTAAAAAAAGGCCCCTCTGTTTGGAGGGGCCTCTGATCATCGTGGAAGTGTCGGTTCTACCAGGCAAAGAGCGGGAATTCGCGGGCGAATTCCTCGACCTCGTCCCGGATTTCGGCCAGGACGGCGTCGTCCTGCCAGTTTTCCAGGGCCGCGGTGATGGCCTCGGCCACCACGATCATGTCCTCTTCGATCATGCCGCGCGTGGTCAGGGCCGGGGTGCCCAGGCGGATGCCCGAAGTCACGAAGGGCGACTGGGTGTCGAAGGGGATGGTGTTCTTGTTCGTGGTGATGCGTGCCTTTTCCAATGCGGCCTGGGCGTCTTTGCCCGTGATGCCCTGGGGGGTCAGGTCGAGCATCATGAGGTGGTTGTCCGTGCCGCCAGAAACGAGCCGGAATCCGGCTTCGGTCAGGGCACTGGCCAGGGTCTTGGCGTTCTTGACCACCTGGGCCTGGTATTCCTGGAAGCCCGGCTGAAGCGCCTCGCCAAAGGCAATGGCCTTGGAGGCGATGATGTGCATCAGCGGCCCGCCCTGGATGCCGGGGAAGATGCTGGAGTTGATGACTTTTTCCTGGTCCTCGGAAGAGAGGATCAGGCCGCCGCGCGGACCGCGCAGGGTCTTGTGCGTGGTGGAAGTGGTGAAGTGCGCGTGTTCGATGCAGGAGGGATGCTCGCCTGCGGCGATGAGGCCGGCGATGTGGGCCATGTCCACCATGAACAGCGCGCCGACTTCGTCCGCGATCTGGCGGAAGCGCTTGAAGTCGATGATGCGCGGATAGGCCGAGGCTCCGGCCACGATCATCTTGGGACGGTGCTCCTTGGCCAGCCGTTCGACCTGCTCGAAGTCGATGGTCTCGGTTTCCTTGTCCACACCGTAGAAAACGATGTTGTAGAGCTTGCCCGAGAAGTTCACGGGGCTGCCGTGGGTCAGGTGGCCGCCGTGGGACAGGTCCATGCCCAGGATGGTGTCGCCGGGCTTGAGATTGGCAAAGTATACGCCCATGTTGGCCTGGGAGCCGGAATGGGGCTGCACGTTGGCGTAGCCTGCGTTGAACAGCGCCTTGACGCGGTCGCGGGCAAGGGTCTCGGCCTCGTCCACGTATTCGCAGCCGCCGTAATACCGTTTGCCGGGGTAACCCTCGGCGTACTTGTGGGTCATGACACAGCTCATGGCCTGACGTACGGCGACAGAGGTGAAGTTTTCCGAGGCGATGAGCTCGAGATTGCCCACCTGCCGGTCCACTTCACGGGCGATCGCCGCTGCGATTTCCGGGTCCTGAATCAGGATTTCTTCCATGGGGGTACCCTCGTGTGGAAAGAGGTTCACGTCCGGGAGAAATCTCCCGGACGACTTCAAACAATGTTCACGGACCAGGACAGGGCAAAAGCCTGCTTAGCCCTCGTACCGCTTGAACAGCAGACAGCCGTTGGTGCCGCCGAAACCGAAGGAGTTGGACAGCACGTACTTGACCTGCTTGTGGCGCGGGCCTTCCGCGCAATAGTCCAGGTCGCATTCCGGGTCCGGATTTTCCAGGTTTGCCGTGCCGGGAATGATGCCCGAAGTGATGGTCTTGACGCTGAACACGGCCTCGACGCCGCCAGCGGCACCGAGCAGGTGGCCGGTCTGGGATTTGTTGGCGGTGATGTTCAGCTTGTAGGCATGTTTTCCGAACACGGTCTTGAGCGCACGGGTCTCGCAAAGGTCGTTGAGCGTGGTCGAGGTGCCGTGGGCGTTGATGCAGTCGACTTCTTCCGGGGCCACGCCCGCCTCGCGCAGGGCGGCACGCATGGCCAGGGCCATGCCGGAGCCGTCTTCGGGCGGCGCGGTCATGTGGTAGGCGTCGCCCGAAGCGCCGCTGCCCACGATTTCTGCCAGGATGGTGGCTCCGCGTGCCTGGGCGTGCTCCAGGGATTCGAGCAGCAGCAGGCCGCAGCCCTCGCCCATGATGAATCCGTCGCGCTCGGCGTCAAAGGGACGCGAGGCCTTTTCCGGATCATCGTTGCGGGTGGAGAGCGCCTTGAGCGCGTTGAACCCGGCCACGCCAAGGGCGGTAATGGTGGATTCGCTGCCGCCGCAGATGGCCGCGTCCAGACGTCCGAGCAGGATGTCGGTAAAGGCTGCGGCAATGGCGTGCGTACCCGAGGCGCAGGCCGTGGTGGTGCAGATGTTCGGTCCGCGCGCGCCGGTCTCGATGGATACCTGGCCTGCCGCCATGTTGGCGATCATGGTCGGGATGAAAAAGGGCGAAATGCGGGAAGGGCCCTTGTCCAGAAGCTTTTTGTGATAGATCTCGATGGATTCCAGGCCGCCCAGACCGGCACCGATGATCACTCCGGTACGTTCTGCGGTTTCGGCCGGGACACTCCAGTTCGCGGATTCGAGCAACATGTGCGCACAACACACGGCATAGCGCGTGAAAATTTCCATGCGCTTGAGGTTTTTGTGCGGAATGTAGGGCGAGGGATCGAAATCCCTCACATGCCCGGCGATACGCGTCTCGAAATCGGAAGCGTCAAAGCTCGTGATGGGCCCGATGCCGGATTTGCCGGCGAGCAGGTTCTCCCAGCTGGTGTCCAGGTCGTTGCCCAGGGGGGTGATGGCCGCAAGGCTCGTAACGACTACCCTGTTCATATACTCCCTCTCGGCCCGGCCATAAGGTGCCGGGAAAAACCGAGCGTCCTACACTCGCAGGAGTATAAGACGCTCGCAGAATTGCTGAGGATCGGCGAAAACGGTTCGCTAGTTGTTCTTTTCGATGTAATTGATGGCATCCTTGACCTTGACGATCTTCTGAGCCTCTTCATCATCGATTTCGATGTCGAACTCTTCTTCCATGGCCATGATCAGTTCGGTCAGGTCCAGGGAATCGGCGCCCAGGTCTTCGACGAAGGAGGCGTTCTCGATCACTTCGTCGGCGTTCACACCGAGCTGGTCTACAATAATATCCTTAACTTTGCTGGCGACGTCGGACATATTTTCCTCCACAGGTTTATGTTTCCGTTTAGATGTACATTCCACCGTTGACGGCCAGTACTTGTCCTGTGATGTATCCGGCATCCTTGCCGGCCAGGAAGCTGACCGCGGCCGCGATGTCCTCGGGGTTGCCGAGACGGCCGAGCGGAATCATTGCCTTCATGGTCTCCACGGCTTTTTCCGGGAGATCGTTGGTCATGTCGGTCTGGATGAAGCCGGGGGCAACGGCGTTGACGCGCACGTTCCTGCCGGAGAGTTCGCGGGCTGCGCCCTTGGTCAGGCCGATGAGTCCGGCTTTGGCCGAAACGTAGTTGGCCTGGCCCGCATTGCCCATCTGCCCCACGACCGAGGAAATGTTGATGATCGACCCTCCGCGCTGTTTGGCCATGATCTTGGCCGACTCCTGCAGGCAGGTGAACGCGCCGGTGAGGTTGATCTGGATGACCTTGTCCCAGTCCTCGGGCTTCATGCGGATGATCAGTGCGTCGCGGGTGATGCCGGCGTTGTTGACCAGCACGGCCAGATGCACCTTGCCCTTGATTTCGTCCGCAAAGAAGGCGGCCACGGCCTCGCGGTCCGAGGAGTCGAGCTTGAAGGCGCGGGCCTTGCCGCCCTTGGCTTCGATTCCGGCCACGACTTTTTCCGCTTCCTCGGGCCTGCTGACATAGGTCAGCCAGACTTCGAATCCATCGGAAGCAAGGCGTTCGGCGCAACAGCGGCCGATGCCGCGGGAGCCGCCGGTAACCAGGGCGACAGTGGGAAGATCGCTCATATTCTCAATCCTTATAGCAACCGTTGTTGGATTGGTGCTGGAATATACCAATCCGGTGCGGACTGCAAATTTTTCATGGGCTCAAAAAGCCAGCAAACCCGCGCCCCAGGTGAAGCCGCCTCCGAAGCTCGTGATCAGCATGCGCTGTCCGGGCTGGATAAAGCCCTGTTGCGCCGCTTCGGCCAGAGCGATGGGCACGCTGGCCGCGGAAGTGTTGCCGTATTTTTCGACGTTGATGAAGACGCGTTCGCCGGGGATGCCGAGTTTTTTACCCACGGCTTCGATGATGCGCAGATTGGCCTGGTGGGGCAAAAGCACATCCACTTCCGAGGTGGACAAGCCGTGCCGCTCAAGCAGTGCCTTGCTGATGTCGCACATGGCGCGCACGGCATAGCGGAAGACTTCGCGCCCCTTCATCTGGACGAAGAAGTCTTCGCGTATGGCTTCGCCCAGCTTATAGGTCGCTCCGGAACCGCCGCCCCGCACCGTGAGCAGGTCGCCGATGGAGCCGTCCGAGGCCAGAAGCACATCCTGGAGCACCGCTTTTTTGGGGCCGCCGTCGTCCATGGCCAGAATGGCCGCGCCGCAGCCGTCGCCAAAGAGCACGCAGGTGGAGCGGTCTTCCCAGTTCACGCGGCTGGTGGTCACATCGCCGGAGCAAATCAAAATCTTTGCATCGGGGTGCAGGGCCAGCAGAGCGCGACCCGTTTCCAAAGCATAAAGGAATCCGGAGCAGGCCGCGGAAAGGTCCATGGCCACAAGGCCCTTCAGGCCCAGGCGGTCCTGGAGCACGCAGGCGGCGGAAGGAATGAAGGATTCGGGCGAGAATGTGGCCACCAGGATATGGGTGATGTCCTGGGCCTGCATCCCTGCGTCGTCCAGGGCCTGCATCGCGGAACCGTAGGTCAGATCGGTGAGGGTTTCCCCTTCGCTGACCACATGTCGGGTGCGGATGCCGCTACGGGAGACGATCCAATCGTCCGAGGTCTCGACTATTTTTTCCAGGTCTTGATTGGTGAGGATTCTTTCGGGGACGCTGAATCCGAGTCCCTTGATGACTATCTGCTTCATGGGCGTGCTCGGTTGGGGACGGTCTCCCCGTGTAGGATGTTCAGTCGGAGCCGTTGCTGCGGCTGTTGCGCGTCTGGCGGCCGAAGCGGGACAGGTCGCTGTGTGCTTCAAGCTGTTCCACAATGTGCTCGTTGGCCTGATTGCGGATATAGCGCGCAGCCATGAGAATGGCGCTGGTGATGGCCTTCACGTTGGAGGCTCCGTGGCAGACGATGGTGGAGCCCTTGACGCCGAGGAGCGGCGCGCCGCCGTATTCGGCATAGTCCAGGGTGCGCGCGAAGCGGGTCAGGGTCGGCAACAAAAACAGCGTGCCGAGCTTGGAGAAGAAGTCCCGCTTGAGTTCGCCCTTGAGAATCTTGCCGAAGCTCTTGGCCACGCCTTCGGAGACCTTGAGCGCCACGTTGCCCACAAAGCCGTCGCAGACAATGACGTCCACCTCGCCCGTAAAAATATCCCGTCCTTCAACGTTGCCGATGAAGTTCAGATGGGATTTGCGCAAGAGGTCGAATGCGCCCTTGGTCACGGTATTGCCCTTGCCTTCCTCTTCTCCGATGGAGAGCAGGCCGACACGCGGGTTTTTGACCTTGAGCACGTCCTTGGCCAGCACCTCGGCCATGAGGCCGAACTGCGCCAGATGAAAGGCCTTGGAATCCACGTTCGCGCCCACATCGATGAGCACCACGGGATTTTTTTCCGTGGGCATGACGCCGGCCAGAGCCGGGCGTTCCACGCCCTTGATGCGGCCGATGGTGAACATGGCCGCGGCGACCGTGGCGCCGGAATTGCCCGCGGAAACCAGTCCGTCGGCACGTCCTTCCTTGACCAGGCGACTGCAGACCATGATGGAGGAATCCTTCTTTTTGCGCAGGGCGTCGGAAGGCTTCTCCTCCATGCCCACGACCTCGGGGGCGTGGACGATCTCTATGGAAAGGTCGCGGTCGCGGTCGGGCGCACGGGTTTTTTCCAGTTCCTTGCGGATGGATTCCTCGTCGCCCACCAGGATGATGTCGACACCACGTTCGGCCGCGGTGACGGCGGCCGGAACGTTGATGCGGGGGCCGTAATCGCCCCCCATGGCGTCGACAACGATGCGCGGGGTGTTAGGCATCATCCCGGTTCAGAACCTGGCGGCCCCGGTAGCTGCCGCAGGAAGGGCAGACGCGATGGGGCAGACTGGGCTCACCGCACTCGCAGTAGATCACGTTGGGCACGTCCACGCCATGGTGGGAGCGGCGCATGCCTTTGCGGGAGTGGGACGTTCTTTTCTTGGGTACGGCCATTGTCGTCTCCTTATTCTCGAGATTGCCCTCGCGGGCCAAGCTTGCTACTTTAGCTTAAGATTGCGGAAAACCGCAAGCCTCGGGTCGCCCTCATCCCGGACGCAATCGCAGGAACCTTCCTTGAGGTTTCTGCCGCAGCCGGGGCAGATGCCCGGGCACCCTTCCGAACACAACGGTTTGATCGGCAGGGCGAGAACGAATTCTTCCCAGAGCAGGGCGCCCATGTCCAGAAGAATAATATCATTTTCCAGGACAATGCGTTCACAGCCCTCGGGATCGTCTTCGCCTGGCAAGGACTCCAGAAGCTCAAAGTCCACGTCCACGGCGAATTCGAACGGGTCCAGGCAGCGGTCGCAGGGCAGCAGCACGCGGCCTTTGAGCGTTCCGCGCACCAGTGCGCCGTTGTCCAGGGACTGCACCTGCACTTCCGCCTCGAGCGGAGTGTGCACGGCGCATTCCAGGGCGTGCTCTTTGAACTTTGTTGTCCAAAATTCTTGGTCTGCAAACGAAAATTCCCGGCCTTCAGCCGGGAGGTCGCTCACATTGATCCGTAAGTCGGTCATGCTTTCCTCACAGGCCGCATACCTATATGGAATATTTTTCCCATGTCAAGGAAAAAGCGCTTGCCTTTTGGCTGGGGAGGAGATAAGTAATGCGTCCTTCGCGTCTGGAGCGGCCTTTGGCTTTTCTTCGGATGCGGATGCCAGGAAAATATTTCGGACGCGAGGAGGTCTCACATGTCCCAGGTTTGCGATATATGCGGCAAGGGTCCCGCCAGCGGCAACAACGTCAGCCACGCGCACAACAAAACCCGTCGTCGGTTCATGCCGAACCTGCAGAAGGTTCGCGCACAGCTCGCCAACGGTCAGGTTACCACCATCAAGGCATGCACCCGCTGCATCCGCTCCGGCAAGGTGATCAAACCCACCGTCAGCACCAAGCCTGAATAGGCTCGTTGGTTTCCCTGCCCTTGAAACCCCGCTTCGGCGGGGTTTTTGTTTTTTGGGTTGGTTTTCCATCGCAGCGGGGCGCTTGCGTTCGCTTTTGCCGAGTCCTATCTTGCTCCTGCGGAGACCGGATAAGCCGGTGGTCCCAAACCGGAGGAAAGGAACGCATGGGCGGGATAGGGAACTACGCGGCAGAGCTGTTTGGCTCCGGGCCGCTCTGCGGCGAGGCCGTGTTGCGGGCCGTGGCCGAGGCCAAGGGGCTGCGGTCGGAACTGGTGCCGGGCGCGGCCACGGGCTTCTGTTCGGGCTTGGCGCGCACGGGCGGTCCCTGCGGCGCGCTTCTGGGCGCGGTGCTGGCCGTGAACATGTTGACGGGCCGCCGCAATCCCGAGGCCAGCGACCGTTCGCTTGAGGAATTGCACGAGAATTATGGACGGGTGCAGGAAGTGGTGCGGGGCTTCACGGAACGCTTCGGAGCCATGGATTGCACGAGCCTGTGCGGCTGCGACCTGTCCACGCCCGAGGGGCAAAAGAAATTCAGGGAAGGGAACGTCTATACGGTCTGCCGGGAATTCGTGCGCGTTGCCGCGGAGTTGGCAGAGAACGTATTGGAAGAATAGCCTCCGAAGAATTGCAAGACAAACCGCCCGGCCTCCTGAGGGAAACCGGGCGGTTATTTTTTTATCGTACCGGGGCTAGAGCCCGAAGTCCTGGACCTTGTCCAGCCGCTTCATGGTCTGGTCCTTGCCCAGGACGGCCATGGTCTCGAACAGGCCGGGGCTGGCGGTCTTGCCCGTGAGGGCCACGCGGATGGGCTGGGCAATGTCCTTGAAGGTCAGGCCGCGCGCCTCGATAAATCTCTTGGCCATGTCTTCCAGGGCTTCATGGTCGAAGTCGTCGAATTCGCGCAGTTCCTCGGCGTACTCCGCGAGCAGGGAGATGGTCTCGGGCGTGAGGAATTTCTGCACGGCCTTTTCATCGTACTGGAGGAACGCGGCGTCCACCAGAAAGAAGCGGCTGGCCTCGGCCAGGTCCACGAGGTTCTTGGCGCGGGGCTGGAGCAGGGGCATGGCCTTGAGCAGGACGTTCTGGTCCACGGCCGAGGCTTCTGCCTCGCCCACCTCGTAACGGATCACGTCCATGACCAGATCGCGCAGCCGCTTGGGGTCGGCCTGCATGATGTACTGGGCGTTGAGCCATTCCAGCTTCTTGAGGTCGAAGACCGAGGGCGAGCTGCCCAGGTTGTCCACGCTGAAAAGCGTGCGCAGTTCCTCGCGGCTGAAGATTTCCTGGTCGCCGCGGCTCCAGCCCAGGCGGGCCAGATAGTTGACCAGGGCTTCGGGCAGGTAGCCCATCTTCTCGTATTCCATGACCGAAAGCGCGCCGTGGCGCT
>JAZHDD010000049.1:0-54308 GCA_036541255.1 Desulfovibrionaceae bacterium
CAGGCTGCTCCGGCTGCTCCCGAGAAGGTGACGTTGCGTCTGGCTCTGGATGCCGACCCCGTTTCCCTGGACCCGCACGTCCAGCTGTCCGGCGGCATGCTGCAGTACTCGCACATCGTCTTCGACCCCTTGGTTCGCTGGGCCAGAGACGGTTCCTTCGAGCCCCGTCTCGCGGAAAAATGGGAACAGATCGACGCCAATACCATGCGCTTCTTCCTGCGCAAGGGCGTCAAATTCCACTCCGGCAACGAATTGACCGCCAAAGACGTGGTCTGGACCCTGGACCGCCTGAAGGTTTCCCAGGACTTCAAGGGCCTGTTCGAACCCTTTGAAAAGGCCGTGGCCGTGGACGACTACACCGTGGACATCATCACCTTCAAGCCTTACGGCCTGGTGCTTTCCATGTCCACGTACATCTTCCCCATGGACAGCGCCTTCTACTCCGGCACCGATGAGCAGGGGCAGCCCAAGGACGCCATCGTCAAGACCGATTACTCCTTTGCCAACGTCAACGAATCCGGCACCGGCCCCTTCAAGGTCGAATCGCGTGAACAGGGCGTCAAGACCGTGTTCACCCGTTTCTCCGACTACTGGGACAAGAACACCGGCAATGTCGAGCAGATCGTCCTGACCCCCATCGCCAACGACGCGACCCGCGTGGCTGCGCTTCTCTCCGGCGACGTGGACTTCATCAACCCGGTTCCCCCGCAGGATCTGGAGCGTATCAAGGCTGATGAGAAGCTGCAGCTCGTGACCATGTCCGGCTCGCGCATCATCACCATCCAGCTCAATCAGAAGCGCCAGCCCGCCTTTGCCGATCCCAAGGTCCGTCAGGCCATTGTTTATGCGGTCAACAACCAGGGCATCGTCGAGAATATCATGAAGGGCTTCGCAACCGCCGCCGCCCAGCAGGCCCCGGAAGGCTTTGCCGGATACGTGGCCGAGCTGACCCCGCGTTACGACCTGGAAAAAGCCAAGCAGCTCATGGCCGAATCCTCCTTCCCGGACGGCTTTGAATGCACCATGATCGCGCCCAACAACCGTTATGTGAACGACGAGAAGATCGCCGAGGCCTTTGTGGCCATGGTTTCCAAGATCGGCATCAAGGTCAGCCTGAAGACCATGCCCAAGGCTCAGTACTGGGATGAATTCGACGCACAGGTTGCCGACATCCAACTGATCGGCTGGCATCCCGACACCGAGGATTCCGCCAACTACACCGAGTTCCTGCTGATGTGCCGCAACGCCGAAACCGGCTACGGGCAGTATAACTCCGGCAACTATTGCAACCCCAAGGTCGACGAGCTGATCCTTGCCTCCCAGACCGAGACCGACATGGCCAAGCGTGCCGAACTGCTGCAGGAAGTCGAGCGGATTCTCTACGAAGACGCCGCCTATGTCCCCCTGCATTGGCAGAACCTGTCCTGGGCTTCCAAGAAGGGCATGAACACCGAGACCATCGTCAACATCCAGGACTACCCCTACTTCGGCGACCTGGTCATCGAATAGGCAAAAATCTGGGATAACAGACTGACATAAAAACTTTAAACGTGAAGGGGGGCCCTCGGGCCCCCCTTTCCGGCAAAGGCGACAAGGCATGCTAGCTTTCATCATCCGACGAATCCTGCAGGCATTCATGGTCATGCTGATCATCGGCCTTATCGGATTCTCCATCAAACAGAGTTTCGGCGATCCGGTGCGCGAGCTTACGGGCATTTCGGTTTCCGCCGAAGAGCGCGACGCCCTGCGCGACAAGCTGGGGCTCAACGACCCCTTCCTCGTGCAGTTTGGTCGTTTTATCGTCAATGCGGCCCAAGGCGACATCGGACGATCCTTTTTCTACAAAAAGCCGGCCATGGAAGTAATCCTTTCCAAGGCCCCGGCCACGCTGGAACTCGTTTTCTGCAGTGCCGTCCTGATCACCGTGCTTTCAATCCCTCTGGGCATCTTCTGCGCCATACGTCCCAAAAATCTCTTCGCCAAATTCGTCATGGGCGCTTCAACGTTGGGCGTGTCCATTCCGGTCTTTCTGACCGCTATCATGCTCATCTACATTTTTTCCGTTGAACTCCACTGGCTGCCTTCGTTCGGACGGGGAGAGACCGTCGACATCAACGGCTGGCATACCGGCCTGCTGACCATTGACGGACTCAAGCATCTGATCATGCCCACTGTAGCCCTCTCCTCCATCATGCTTCCGCTCTTCATCCGCCTGATCCGTTCCGAAATGATGGAAGTGCTGGAAAACGAATACATCAAGTACGCCTGGGCCAAGGGCCTGCCACCCATGCGCGTCTGGATCGTGCATGCATTCCGCAACACGCTGCTGCCAGTCATTACGGTGGGCGGCGTCCAGCTCGGCATCATGATCGCCTTTACCATCCTCACGGAAACCGTCTTTCAATGGCAAGGCATGGGCTTCATGTTCATTGAGGCGGTCTCGCGCAGCGACTCTTCCCTGATGGTCGCCTACCTCGTGGTCGTGGGTTTCATCTTCGTGGTGGTGAACACCGTGGTGGACATCATCTACGGATTCGTCAATCCGACCGTCCGCATCACGGGGAGGAAGTAACATGCAAACCAGAACTCGCTGGCAACGCTTCAGGGAATCCTACTTCCTGCATGACTTTCTCAAAGACCGGGTGGCGGTGGTCAGCTTTGTGGTGCTGCTTTTCCTCTTGCTGCTGGGCTTTGGGGCTCCGATCTTTGCTCCCACCAACCCCTACGACACCACAACCTTCGACCTCATGGACGCGGAACGCGCTCCGGCCTTCATGCAGAACGCGGATTCCCGCTTCCCGCTCGGCACCGACGCCCAAGGCCGCGACATGTTCTCCACCATGCTCTACGGCATGCGCGTATCCTTGATCATCGGGCTCGGGGCCGTGGCCCTGCAAGCCTTCATCGGCATCATCATCGGCCTGACCTCGGGGTATTTCGGAGGACGGGTTGATGCGGCGTTGATGCGTCTGGCGGACGTGCAACTCTCCTTTTCCACCTATATGGTGGCCATATTCATCTCCGCCATATTCCAGGCTGCGTTCGGCGTAGCCATGTATGAACATATCGCCATCCCCCTGCTCATCCTGGTGATCGGCTTCGCGGAATGGCCCCAGTACGCACGGACCGTGCGCGCTTCGGTGCTGGCCGAGAAGAAAAAGGAATACGTGGAGGCGGCGCGCGTCATCGGCCTGTCCAAACGCCGGATCATGTTCCGCCACATCCTGCCCAACACGCTTTCGCCCATATTCGTCATCTCCACCATCCAGGTGGCCAACGCGATCATGAGCGAAGCGGCCCTTTCCTTTGTGGGCCTTGGCATGCCAGTGACCCAACCCTCCCTGGGGTCGCTCATCAACGTCGGCTTCGAATACATCTTCAGCGGGTCCTGGTGGATCACCATCTTCCCGGGCATTGTCCTCGTCGTCTTGGTGCTGGTCATCAACCTGCTCGGCGACTGGCTCCACGACTATCTGAACCCCAAACTCTACAAAGGTTGAGCCATGCAGCCGCTGCTTGAAGTCAAAAACCTCTGTGTGGAATTCGCCATG
This sequence comes from Desulfovibrionaceae bacterium, assembly GCA_036541255.1. Lineage (GTDB taxonomy): Bacteria > Desulfobacterota > Desulfovibrionia > Desulfovibrionales > Desulfovibrionaceae > Paucidesulfovibrio. The sequence goes on from JAZHDD010000049.1 coordinate 3,552, forward strand.
CGCAACGCCGTGCTCAGGGCGTTGCGCGACGTGAGTTTCACCATCGGCAAGGGCGAACGCATGGGCCTTGTGGGCGAATCCGGAGCGGGCAAAACCCTGACCGGCTTTTCCATCATCAAACTGATCAGCAAGCCGGGCTATATCTCCGGCGGCTCCATCCTCTTCGAAGGTCTCGATCTGGCCGACATGAGCCTGGAACAAGTCCGCGACATTCGCGGCAACCGCATCTCCATGATCTTCCAAGACCCCATGATGACTCTCAATCCGGTGTTGACCATCCGCACCCAAATGATCGAGACCATCCTGGCCCACAAGGACGTAAGCGAAAAGGAAGCGGAAGCAATCGCTCTGGACAAGCTCCGCCGCGTGTACATCCCCTCACCGGAAAAACGCCTCGACCAGTACCCCCATGAATTCTCGGGCGGCATGCGCCAGCGCATCGTCATCGCCATATCCCTGCTCACTGACCCGGCCCTGATCATTGCCGACGAGCCCACCACAGCCCTGGACGTGACCATCCAGGCAGAGATCATGGACCTGCTCCTGGAGCTCTGTCGCGAAGAAGATATGGGCCTGCTCCTGATCACCCACGACTTGGCCGTTGTCAGCGAAGTGACCCAGAAGGTGGCTGTCATGTATGCCGGACGCATCGTTGAAATGGGCACGACCAGGGACATCGTGGATCGCCCCGAACACCCTTACACCAAAGGCCTTATCGGAGCGTTACCCCAGTCCTGCGACAAAGGCCGCAAACTGCGCCAGATTCCGGGCATCATGCCTTCGCTGGCCAAACTGCCCAAAGGCTGCTCCTTCCATCCCCGTTGCGAGTTATGCCAGGATATCTGCTCCAAACAGGTCCCCACACTGGAAACCAAGTCTTCCGGCAGGCACGTGGCCTGCTTCATGGTGAAATGATATGGCCGAGCTAAATAACACCTCCCCCCTGCTCGAAGTACGGAACCTGACCAAGCACTTCGACATTTCCGGCGGCTTTCTGGATCAGATCAAATTCCAGAACGGCAAACTGGAGCGGATACGTACCGTGGTCAAAGCCGTGAACGGCGTCACCTTCCACATTCTGCAGGGCGAAACCCTGTCCGTGGTGGGAGAATCAGGCTGCGGCAAATCCACACTGGGCAGGGCCATCATGCGCATCCACCAACCCACTTCCGGTGAAGTATTCTACCGCGGCAAGCGTATCGACAACCTCTCCAGCCATGACATCAAACCGTATCGCCGCAAGATGCAGATGGTTTTCCAGGACCCTTATGCTTCTTTGAATCCGCGCATGACCGTGCGGCAAATTCTGGAAGAGCCGGTCCATTTCCACAACCCGGGCATGAACCGCGGACAGGTCAAGGAACATGTCTTCCGCGTCCTGGAGCAGGTCGGATTGGACCCGGACTGGAACAACCAATTCCCGCACGAGTTTTCCGGAGGACAGCGCCAGCGCATCTCCATTGCGCGGGCTCTGGTGCTGGACCCCGAATTCATCGTTGCCGACGAACCCATCGCAGCGCTGGACGTGTCCATCCAGGCCCAGATCCTGAACCTGCTCATGGACATGCAGGAAAAACTCAACCTGACGTATCTGTTCATCAGCCACGACCTCTCCGTGGTGGAACACATCTCCACCCGTGTGGCGGTCATGTATCTGGGACACCTATGCGAACTTGCCCCGGTACGCGACATCTTCGACACTCCGCGCCACCCCTATACCCAGGCCCTGCTTTCGGCCATTCCCAGGCTCAAGGGGGAAAAAAAGGAACACATCAGCCTCTCAGGCGATGTTCCCACTCCCATCAACCTGCCTACGGGCTGCGTGTTCCATGGCCGTTGCGCCTATGCAAACGACCGCTGCCGCAGTGAGACTCCCCCCGTGCTCACGCACGACTCCGGCCGCCTGCTGGCCTGCCACGCAGTGGAGGAAGGCCGCATCTAGCACGGGACGCAAACCGACAAAAGGGGGCCCCACCGACGGTGTCCCCCTTTTTTGTTGCCTGCTCAATGAGAGCCCGTTTCCTCCCGCTCTCGCCTCTCCCGTTACTGTGCCTTGGGCTCTTCCGGAAGAGGACCAAGCACGGGCCCCAGCAGTTGATCCAGCGCATCGCCTTGCTGGTTTGTTGTTGGAACGGCGCCTGTCTCCGTTGAAACGGATTCGTCGGCAGTGGCATTCGCATCCAACGAGCCCCCCTGAGGCATGACCGCGACAGCAGGAGCGGAATCACCAGCTTTTGCCGATTGCGTTGGCGGGGCAAGCGGCTGAGCCACGTCGGGCTGCTCCGCAGCCGATTTATCTGATGGCGAGGCTTCCGTGGCCGGGGCAGATTCAACCGGGAGCGTCGTAGTAGCGTTATCGTCCGAACCAACAGGCGAAGGCTCGGTGTTCAAGGGCACAGGCTGTGCTGATGGTTCGTCCGGCAAAGTTTGTGGCATCTCCGCCTGAAGCACGTCCCGGCGCAAGGCTGCTTTTTCATGCCCCTGGCTTGCCGCTTTCGAATACCATTTCAAGGCCAAGCCTTGGTCCGGCTCCACGCCCTTGCCGTGTTCATACATCACGCCCAAGGCAAACTGGGCGCGAGCATCGCCCTGTTCGCTCAAAGGACCGAAAATCTGGCGCGCCGTAACAAAGTCGCCTTTTTGATAGGCCTGCATGCCCTGTTCAAACCCATCCGCCAGAACGGGCACTGCGCACGCCAACATCAACATGACAAGCAAGGCAATGCGTTTCATGGATTCCCCCTCTGCTCACGGCTTTGCCAGCATTGTACGCGTGGCGTTCCAAAACACGGCATCCGGCGTTCCGGGCACGACCTCCAGAACATGCGTCGGCGCAAGCCCATTGCGGTGATAATAGTCCCCTTTGGGAGTGCGCAAAGCCCCATTGGTCACAAACATCACGGAGCCGTCGGACAACGCTACAAGAGTCTGGGAAACCCCCTTGCCGAACGTGGTCGCCCCCAGGCTCATCGCGCGGCCATTATCCACAAGCGCGGCTACGAACACCTCCGCGGCGCTGGCCGTTAGGCCGTCCTGCCACAAGATGAGAGGAGATGCATCCACAGGTTGGCCCTGGGCAACATATTGCCTGATACCGTCCTGCGTTCGCATATCCACGACGGGTTGGCCAGCACGCAAAAACAAGGCTGCAGCGTCAACAGCGGCAAAAAAATCTCCACCGGTGTTGCCGCGCAGGTCGATGACGCGGGGCTGCCCCGCGGGAAGACTTGCCAACAATCGAGAAAGCTTGCGAACCGTTTCCGGCCCGAAACTGTAGATACGGATACGTGGACACGGCCCGTGCGAGTCCAATTCCAAAGTGTCCGCTTCCAGGCGTTGTCGCACAAGGGAAAGCGTACGCACCGCCCCCTTGCTGTTGGTCACGGTGACGGTGACGGTTTCACCGGGTAGCCCCCGTATCCAGGAGCCCACAAGCCGAACCGTATTACTGCGCACGGCCTCGCGCCCCACGAACGTTAGCACGTCCCCGTAACGGATGCCCGCTTCATAGGCCGGACCGCCCGGATAGGGCAGGCACAGGATGCGGCCATAATGGTCTCCGAAAATATCCATACCCACGCCGGCATAACTGCTGTCCCGCGAAGCATTATATACGGCGTATTCCTCGGCACTGAGATAATCGGAATATTCATCGAGCTGGCGCAGGTAACCACGAATGGCCTTCTGAACCATGTCCTTGGGAGGTTCAGGATGTATGGACTGTTCCTGAATCTTGGTCAACGCTTCATAAAACAACAACATGTCATCGTTGCCGGTCCAAGCCGGAGACTGGGCCACCGCATGCCGCGCTGCTGGCAGGGCACAGAAAAGCAACATGACGAAAAACAATCTTCGCAAGAGCATCCAGCCTCCGGACCACGTCAAAGCCAGAAACCATGCGGGCCTTTCCCCAAAAAGAGGAAAGGCCCTACCCTGGTTCAGTATCAAAGCGTGCTCAAGGCCTCGGCCTCAAGCAGCAAACGGTCCATCTCCGCCTCAAGGCGCTTGATCTCGTCCTGTTTGGCCTGCACGTCAGGCGTGCTCGCGGCCTCGGCCTCGATCTGGTCAAGCCGGGACTGCAATGCCTTGGCCTTGGTGGAAAGCTCCCATTGCGTCCGCTTGGCATCTTCCGTGCTCACCTTGGCGGAATCGATCTTCTTGCGCAGGCTCGCAAGCTCTTTGTCCAGGCCGGACACCTTGCCCACCAGAGCGTCACGTTCCGCCCGCTTGGCCGCACTCTCGGATTCCAGTTGAGCCGAACGCTGCTCTTCAATACGTTGTTCCTGCTCCAATGAGGACTTGCGGCCCTCCCGGTCGGAAATACGCTGCTGCGCCTTTTCCTCGCTCCATCCCCACAAGCCGCCTTGACGCGGGTCGCCCGTGGTCTGGCAGCCGAGCATCAACAACATGCTTCCAAGAAGCAATGCGAAAACCAGTTTCCTGGCCATGGCTTCCTCCTCGGTTAGACAGCCATGCGGCTGGACATGGAAGCCAGCTGATCGGTCTTGGCCTCCAGCTTGACGATCTCCGCCTTGAGCTCGGCGATACGAGCATCGAGATTCTTGGTCTGATCGGTCTTGCCGCCGGCCTCGGCCTCGGCCAGAACCTTCTGCTGGTTCTCCAGTTCCCAATTGGCCTTTTTCAAAGCTTCCTGCGCCTCGGCCAACTTCTTGTCGATGGTGGTCTTTTCCGCGGTCAAAGCGCTCTTCGCGACCTTCTTCTTGTTGTAGTCAGCCAAAAGCGTTGCGGACTGGGCATCCAAATCCTTGATTTCCGTTTCGAGCTGCGCATTGTAAGCCCGCGTTTCCGCGTTGGTCTGCTCCAGACTGGCGATGCAGGCGTCAAGCCAGTCTTCCTGCTTGGCATACTCGGCCTTTTTGTCGGCCACATGCGTACCGTAGGCATACCCTGCCACGCCGCCCGCAGCCGCTCCAATGGCCGCTCCCACCGCAGCGCTCTGTACATCGCCACCCACAAGAGCGCCCATGAGCGCACCAAGCAACGCACCACCCGCAGCACCAGTGGCAGCACCTTCCTGCTGAGTCTTTCCCCGGTCCGTGGTGGCGCAACCGCTAAGCGAGGCAATGCCCCCCATGAACAAGCTGACCACAAGCATAAGACTGATGATTTTTTTCATTGCTCTCCTCCCCGTTCCATTGATCTTTTGTGCATCCCTCTGTCCGCTGTCACCAGCGGACCAGGGCCCCTCATCACTGTGCACCGAGCGCCTGAAACTGTTTTCTCCAGCCTTCCGCATCGGCACGCTTTGTTTTCCCGAACTCCCGATACTGCAACTGCACGGTCTTGAGCACGCGCACCTGATCGGCAGCGCCCCGTTCCAGCAGGAAATTCACATAACGCTCAAAGGCCTTGCCCACAGCCTCATCCGGTGTCGCTGCCAGTTGTCGGAACGAATCCGAATACGTGCCGAGCGCCGCATCAATGTTGCCCGCGATTTCATCCCGACGCTGGGCAAGTTTCTCGATCATGGCGGTTCGGCCCGAGGTCTGGGCGCTCTCCAGCAACGTCTCCACAGTGGGCAATTTCATCAGTTCACGGTAGATGAAAAAGCCCTGTTCCGAAGCGATCTTGGCCCAGGCATACGCGGAATCCTCGTCAGCCTGACGCCGGATAAATCGCATGTCGTTCAAGGCGGCCTCGATGAACCCAAGCTCCCGTGTCACGTTTTCGGAAGCGCCCAGCCGGGCCAGTTCCGCCTTGACTCGCGCCAGATGGTCGAACGCTTCCCTGCTCTTCACATCCGACTGCACGCTGGTGGGACTCACGGAAACAGCTGCCGGCAGGTCCGCGCCTTTGCCGCCGCGGTAAGCGTCCCATGCCGACTCCATATCCTTGAGCGCTGCGCGGTCCGGATAGACTATGGAGGAAAGCGTCAACCGAAAGCCCATCGTGGGTTTGGCGTTGGGCTTGAAGCCTTTTTCCCGGCTGCCGATGTAAAACGGTTCCTCGGTGCGCAGCGAGGAACGCATGGTGTTTTCCGCTGTGAGAAAATGGCCGCCGCGCGATACAAAACCGCCGGGGCGTCCCTGATAATATTCGATGCGGTAGAGGGATTGCGTCATCTCGGAAGCATTGCCAAGCATGTCGTGTAAGCCCAACACATTCGGATTCAAAATGCCGGATTTTTTCAACTTGTTATGTGACGACGTAGGACCGGAAAACCACTCGTACCCTGGCAGGAGACCATCGTAGGGCAGTTTTCGGTCAAACTGGTCCGGCGTGACTTTTGCCCCGCCACGCGCGGCATATTCCCATTCCACTTCCGTGGGCAGGCGTACGAAACCGGGCATGCTGCCATTGGACGGCAGCTTGGCCGAAGCATTTTCCAGCAGCCAGCGATTATAGCGGTCCGCAAAAACCAGGGCGTCGAAGTAGGTTACGCCGGTAACGGGCGCTGTGGATTGCAGCATGCTCTGCTCCGCGCCCTGGGGCAAGCCCATGACCGCGTAGTATTGGCCTTCGGTAACCTCATATTTGCCGAGATAATAACACCAATCGCGCCTGCCCTTGTCCGAGACGATAAACGCACCGCCCAGCACCACGCTGGTCGGGTATTCGCGAAAACCTCCGTCCGGATCGCCCATCTTGAACTTGCGCAAGGCGAACGGGCCGTCCCCCTGCCCCAGAAAGACCGGACGGAACGCCATTTCCCCGCCGCCGGGCATGGGCAGAACCAGATCGCCGGACGCGGGTTTGGGGTTATGCGCCCGGCAGGGCAAGGCCATGAACAACAAAAGCATGACCGCAAAGACAGTCAGACAACAAATCCGGACCATATCGTCAGGAGTCGGCCATGTGGCCGCTCGCGTCCACCTTTCACGGCATTTGAGCATACTCTCCTCACTCGTCCCGCAAAGCTTCGGCGGGCTCGATGCGTGTTGCCCGCCATGCGGCCACGCTGCCCGCAACCACGGCAACGAGCACTGTTCCCGCAAGAGCAGCCGCCAGATGCGCAGGCTCCAGACGGCACAAACTTTCCCGGGCCTGCAAATGATCGCTGAAAAGCGTGTTGATGACAACCGACATGAACTCAAAAAAGGTCAAGGCCACGCCGAATCCGGCGGCGGCGATAAACGCTCCCTGGTAAATGGGAAAACGCAGCAACGTTGGGCCGGAAAGCCCCAGCAGCCGCAAGACAGAAAGGTCGCGCCGTTTGCGCTCCACGGAAGCATACAGACTGGCCATGAGCGACGCCGCGCCCCCCACAAGGGCCACGCCCGCGATAAGCACGAAGATCAGGGTCAGATAGGCATCGAGTTCCTTGACGTCGCGAATGCGCTCGGCTTCGGTGCTCACGGCCAGGCCCTGGTCGTCCAGCTCGCGGCGGAGGCGTTCCACATCGTCAATGGTGGCGGCATAGAGCCGAAACCCGGCATACCCACGACGCGCCAAAAGAAACTCCCCTGCCGATTCGTCAAAAATCAGGTTGCGCTGCTGGTACAGATGCAGCACTCCGGCAAGGCGTGCAGGCACCAAAGCCTGAGCCGCATACCCGGCTTCCGCCCACACAGGGAATTCGAGCGCGCCCCCACCCTGTTCCTCGCTACGCGCAAAACGCAATCGCAAACCATTTTCCGGGACATCCAGTCCTTTCGGAAGCATGACCCTACGCCACTGGGCCGAGGGTGTTTCCTCGTCGGCTGCTCCCCATGCGATTGCCGGTTCAAGCTCCAGGGCTTGGGCGTCTTCGGGGTTCATGGACAAAACATGCAGCGAGAGAGAGGCAAGCTCGGCGCCGTCCGGCCCCAGCAGTACCGCTTCCAGCGGCCGGACCCAAGGCACCAGCACAGGCTGCTCACCCCGCAGGGCGTGCTCCACGGCACGCACGCTTTCCTCGTCCACAGGCTTATTTTTGGTGGAAGCGAGATACACGCTCCTGCCGGACTGCACGCGCCATCCCAGCGTCGTCGCCATGGTTTCAGCAGTCAACAGCTCCTTCTGCACGAACCCGGTGTTGTTCACGAGCCGGAACTCGTCCACCCGGCTCAAAGGCTCGCCAAGAACCACGGCCAGACCGTCATACACGGGATACGCCAAAGGCCGGGAACCGGGCCAACCATACTCGCTGACAGCCTGTCCGTCCTTGTAGCTTTCCACGGCCTCGAGGAACGGCAGGGGTACGTAAATGGACTTGAGGACGGTGGCCCGTGGCATAGTCACTCCGGCCACCTCAAGCTCCACCCCGGCTTTTTCATAGTCGGAGCCCTTGAGCCTCTTGGCCTCCACAACAAGCACATCGCCCACTTCCACGCCCAGGGCTTCCGCTGCAAAAGAGGAAAGCACGCACTGTCCATTTCCCGGTACAGTCGCGCCGTTCTCCGTAAGCAAAGGGTCGCCCTCGGCCGTGGGCAGCAGGTCCAGGGAAATCCGAGGGGCTTCCAGCCCCGTCTTCAAGCGGGCATCCACCTGGGCGGAAATCTGGCGAGTGAACGGAACGACGAACTGCACGTCCTTTCTGGCCGCCATGAACTCGAACCAGTCGCGTTCAAACGAGCGGGACACCATGGGCCGGATTTCCCGATTGCGCGGATCCTCGATGAGCCTGTCGCGCATGATCTCAATGGTGCCGAACTTCAGCCCGAAAAGGATCAACAACGGTGCCAGCACTGCTGCCACAGCCATGACCAGGCAGGTAGAAAGAATCCATTCGTGACGCAAATCAGCGAGGGAAAGCCGCAGCACGATGAACCGGGAGCCTTTCATTGCTTTCTCCCATGTTCCACCAACACCGAGACCGTATGAGTCTCGTCCACCCGGCCGACTTTGAACGTAAAGAGTCGGTCCGCACTGGCACGGGCCAAGGCCAGATCATGGGTCACCAAAACCAGGGTCACGCCGAGCTGACGTGAAATTTCCTTGAATTTCTTTTGAATTTCACGAGCCGTGAGCTTGTCCACTGCTGCCGTGGGTTCATCGGCCAAGACAAAGGGGGGATGATGCGACAGGGCGCGCGCAATGGCCACGCGTTGCCGCTGCCCGCCGGAAAGATGCTGCGGCTTCTTACTCAACTGATCAGCGATGCCCAGGCGTTTCGCCAGGGCCTGCATGGCCTCCTCGCCCTGTCGGCCCGTAAGCCGACAGGGCAGGAGAATATTGTCGCGGACGGAAAGGAACGGCAGGAGCCCGCCGGTCTGGAGCACATAGCCGATGTGCGTCTTGCGCACCTGGGCCAGTTCCCGTTCTCCAAGAGCGGTCACATCGACCAACCCGGACTCGCTCATACGAAAAGAGAATTCCCGGGCTTCGCTCGGTCCAAGCACCAGTCCGAGCATGTCCAGCAACGTGGACTTGCCGCACCCGGAAGGGCCGACCACGGCGATGAACTCGCCCTGGTGGACCGTAAATTCGGGCACACGCAGCTCGAAGGTGACGCCGCCCTTTTCCCGCACCTTGCGCACACCGCGCAAGCGGTACACGACAGGGGGGGCTTCAACTCTGCCGTCACTCACGTGACGCGCCTACGGCAACAACTCAAGGCTGATGGGGTAGACATACTCGTTGGGGTCGTCGCCCTTGTTCAATTCCACCCACAAATCCGGGCTGTCGTGAATCTCCTTGTAGGTCTTCACGCGGGCGTCGAGCTGTTCCAGGAAGGTCTCCTGGCCGTCCACGCCCATGGCTTCCCACAACTCGTTATTCATATCCATGAGCTGGCTCTTGTAGGGCAGACCCTCCAAAAATTCCGGAACCAACCCAGTATCGGCCAGCCGCGTGGCGTTCTTGATCTTCTCAGGATCGCGCGCCGCGGCCGCGGATGTGGCCTGCAAGGCGTCAAAGAATTTCTCGGCGCTGATCTGGCCCCGCAAGCCTGCGGCCATAATCTCATCCAGCACGGTTTTGAGTGAATCGAGCTGGCTCTTGGACACCAGCAGACGCACTTCCATGGATTGCAAGGCCGGATTGACAAGGTCCTTGTCCACTGCCCAGGCCACGATGTCACGCGGGGCCTGTGCGCCGGTCTTGGAGCCGACCCATTCCACCAGGGCGGCGCGGACCACCTCGTCCACCATCTGCGTGGACTGCGGCGCGGCAGAAGCGGTAGAAGCCGGAGCGGGCGCGGGGTCCAGGCCGGCCATCTCGCCCGTCTGGGCCGCTGCCGGGATAGCGCCCTGCATGGCGCTTTGCATCAAACCCGTGATACGTGAAGCCACATCCATGGACACACGTGTAAAGCCGTCCAGATCGTCCGAAAAAACGCTCCAGTACGCGGCTTGGCCGCTCGTCCCCTTGTTGCGGGCCAATTCCTGGAACTGCTTTTCAGCCGTGTCGTGGTATTCCTGCTTGGCTTTGGGGTTCTTGACATGCACTGAAAAAATGTAAGCGGACTGATCGTTGGCAAAGCTGCGAATGGTCAGGTCGTCCTGGCCCGAAGCGTTGTACTTGTGCCCCAGTTCATGGCCGGGCGCATCGCCCACCAGGATGATGAAACGGATCGCGCCGGGCGTCCACTGGGTCTGCTGAATGGCGTCGGCCATACCCGAAAACACGTCTTCGGCATAGTCCACGGAGTCCACCGGAGTCACGTCCACCCCGGCAAGAGTCTGCATGAAGTCGGCGATACCCTGGAGCTGAGGCGTATAGTTGTTGGTGGTGTAGCCGATGCCCTGGATCTGGTCCACCGGGTCGCGGTAGCCCCAGATGCCGAACTTCATGGCCTTGGATACATTGGTATCCAGGGTGATCTGTTCGGATACATCGCGCACTACCTGCATGGTCTGCTGAATGTAGGGGCGCATGGAGACCGTGGTATCCATGACCCAGACGATATCGATCTTGAGGTCCTTGAGATCGGAGGCGGAAACCTGGGTCGCACCCGTGGTGGCTTCCTGAAGGTAATTCTTGTTCTCGCGGATGTCGGACTGCTCGCGCGCGCCCGGCCCGGACTTGGTCACTGCGGCCAACCGCACGACACGTCCCTCGCGGCCGTCCAGTTCCACGGTCCCGAAATCCAGGATCGGCAGCAGATAAAATTGCTTGGACATGTCCACGTATTTTTTGGGCTCCACCGATACGACAGGGAAGTCCTTGGGCAGACTGCCGGATTCGATGGCCTGGTAGAAGCCCTGGGCCGTGGCGGTGCGCTGGGCAGTGGGTTCGCCCACCATCTTGTCCAATTCCGTGCGCCGATCGAACATCAACACCGGGTTGCGGTCCTGCGGGTGGGTGTAGGCCAGACACATGGTCTGCTTCCACTCGAACACGTCCGAAGCCTTCATCCAGCCGAGCACGCTCCCCCGGTTGTCCGAACCGACTTCATACCACCCCTTTTCCATCTCCAAATCTTCAGGGGTAGGCCGGGTATAGACATAATATGAGGTAAAGGCGGCCACATTCTCTCGCACGGTCCCGCCTGCCTCGTCGGATGTCTTGTAAACATTGGAAAAGGGACGGCAAAGTACGCGCAAGGGCAAAATCTTCTTGCCTTCCAACACAATCGGCTTACGGCTATCCTGCGCCATGCCTACGGACGCCAGTCCCAAGACGAACAGTGCGGCAAGCACCGCACACGTAATTCCTTTTACCCTCATAGCATTCCCTCCCGCCGACCGTCTTGGGGCCGATCTCTACACGCAAACCAACACATCCACCTCTCACCAATCCTATCCAGATACTTGAGGATGATATGAGAATCAATAGCTGTACTCTTCTTTGTCACCATTGATGCAAAAACAGAGACCTGTTTATTCTCTTCACTGTACTGCCATTGTATCGACTCCTCTTGCGCATTCCGAAGAAAAAGCGATTGATTTTTCGGCCAATGCACTTCAAACGGACTTTCATTCCGTATGGAGGAGTGGTAAGGGAACGCATCCCGAGAACATACCAAGGAGGTTCAGATAATGATCCCCAATGACCTGTTGTATGCCAAGTCCCACGAATGGCTTAAAATCGACGGCGAAAACGGCACGATCGGCATTACCCAGTTTGCCCAGGAGCAGCTTGGTGACCTGACATACGTAGAGTTGCCCGAGATCGGCGCTTCCTTTGCCGCTGGCGACGAATTCGGCTCCATCGAATCGGTCAAAGCCGCAAGCGAACTCTACCTGCCCGTGGGCGGCGAAGTCATCGCCGTCAACGAACTGCTGGCCGACGCCCCGGAAAAGGTCAATGAAGACCCGTACGGGGAAGGCTGGCTCATCAAGATAAAGATTTCCGGCACTCCCGCGGGCCTGCTGGACGCCGAAGGCTATCAAGCCGTTATCGAGTCCGAAGCGCACTAGCCCCAAGGAGGCCCGATGCCGTACGTTCCCCATACCCCGGATGAAATCCGGGAAATGCTGGAGGTCATCGGCGTTGAGAACGTCGGCGATCTCTTTGCCGAGATCACCGCCGACATGCGGCCCAAGAGTTTCGACCTGCCTCAGGGCAAGAGCGAAATGGAAGTCTTGGGTCACATGGAACGCCTTGCGTCGAAAAACGCCGCACCCGAAATGAGCTTTCTCGGAGCCGGCTTTTACGACCATCATATCCCTGCGGCCGTGGACGCCCTTTCTTCGCGCGGCGAATTCTACACCGCGTACACGCCCTACCAACCCGAAGCCAGCCAGGGCACGCTCCAGGCCATCTTCGAATACCAGACCGCAGTTTCCCGCCTGATGGGCCTGGAATGCGCCAACGCCAGCGTTTACGACGGCGGCACCGCGCTCTATGAAGCCCTGATGATGGCGGTTCGCCAGACCAAACGCCGCAAGGTCGTGGTCAGCGAAGCCCTGAACCCGATCTACCGGGTCATGCTGAATTCCTACACCACCAACCTGGACCTGGAATTCGCGCTGGTGCCTCACGATCAGGGACGCACGGACATTTCGGCCCTGGCTGCGGCCATTGATAATGAGACCGCCGCCGTGCTGGTGCAAAACCCGAACTTCTTCGGTAGCATCAACGATTTCACCGCCCTTTTTGAAACAGCGCACGCCAAGGGTGCCGTCTGCGTGCTGCTGGCCTACCCCGTGCTCCAGTCCGTACTCAAGACGCCGGGCGAGATGGGGGCGGACGTGGCCGTTGCCGAAGGCCAATCCCTGGGACTGCCGCTCTCCTTTGGCGGCCCGTACCTGGGCGTCATGGCCTGTACACGCAAGATGGTCCGTCAGTTGCCGGGCCGCGTGGCCGGCCGCACAGTGGACACCGAAGGCCGCACCGGCTACGTGCTCACCCTTCAGGCTCGCGAACAACACATCCGCCGCCAGAAAGCCACTTCCAATATCTGCTCCAACCAGGCGCTCTGCGCCTTGCGGGCCATCATCCATCTCAGCCTGCTGGGCGAGGAAGGCCTCAAACGCACGGCGCTGCTGAGCATGGAGCGGGCCCACTACGCAGCGGAACGGCTCACGGCAATCAAGGGCGTGGAAATGCTCACCAAGGGATCGTTCGCCAACGAATTCGCAGTGACGCTCCCGGTCAATGCCTATGAATCCGTGTCCCGCCTGCTGGAAAAGAATATCGTGGCAGGATTCCCCCTGGGCCGCTACTTCGATGGCCTGGAAAACGGTCTGCTCGTGGCCTGCACGGAAAAAACCAGCGAGGAGCAAATCGGCATCTTCGCCGAAACCCTGCGGGGGGCGCTGATATGACGACCATCTTCAAACAATCCGTTCCCGGCCGCGAGGGCGTCTGGCCCCGCTCCGGTAACAAGCAAGCCACGGATTTCATGCCCGTCGAACTCTTGCGGGCCGAACCTGCCGGCTTGCCCCAGGTCTCCGAGCTCGACGTGGTCCGCCACTTCACTAGGCTCTCGCAAAAAAACTTCGGTGTGGACGGCAACTTCTATCCGCTCGGTTCCTGTACCATGAAATACAACCCGAAATTCTGCGAACAGGCCGCAGCCCTGCCGGGCTTCACCCGGCTGCACCCGGTCCTGCCGCAGCTTACGGGCGCGGGCCGCCTCTGCCAGGGCGCACTGGAAGTCATGTATGAAACCGAACAGCTTCTCTCGGAGCTCACCGGCATGCACGCCTTCACCCTGCACCCCATGGCCGGAGCCCACGGAGAACTGACCGGCGTCATGCTCATGGCCGCCTATCATCGCGATAAGGGCAACAAAAAGACAAAAATCATCTGCCCGGACTCCTCGCACGGCACCAATCCGGCCAGCGCCACCATTGCGGGCTTCGAAGTGGTGACCATCGAGTCCAAGGACGGCATCGTCGATCCTGCGGCACTGCGCGAAGTTCTGGACGACGAAGTGGCGGGCGTGATGATGACCTGCCCCAACACCCTGGGGTTGTTCGAAAAGAATCTACCGGAAATCGTAGCCATGCTACGCGAAGTCGACGCTCTGCTCTACTACGACGGGGCCAACTTCAACGCCATCATGGGCAAAATGCGCGTGGGCGACGCCGGTTTCGACGTGGTCCACCTGAACCTGCACAAGACCCTGGCCACCCCGCACGGCGGCGGCGGGCCCGGCTCCGGTCCCGTGGGCGTAAGCAAGCGGCTGGAGCCGTATCTGCCCATCTCCCGCGTGGTCAAGCTGGAAGACGGTCAGTTCTTCTTGGATTACGACTATCCCAAGTCCATCGGCTACGTGGCCCCGTTTTACGGCAATTTCGGCGTTTACCTGAAGGCCTACGCCTACATGCTGCGCCTGGGCCGTGAAGGCCTGACCCGTGCTTCGGAGAACGCCGTGCTCGCCGCGAACTACCTACGCAAACGGTTGGAGAATCATTTCGAGATTCCCTACAACCGCACCTGCATGCACGAATTCGTGGCCAGTGCCGTCAATCAGGCCGAAAAAGGCGTCCGCGCCCTAGACATTGCCAAGGCCCTGCTGGACAAGGGGTATCATGCGCCCACGGTCTACTTCCCGCTCATCGTACGGGAGGCGATTATGATCGAACCCACGGAAACCGAAAGCAAGGCCACCCTGGACCGCTTCGTGGACGACCTGATCGAGATCGCCGAACGCGTGGACACGGACCCGGCGTCCATCCAGGCCGCTCCCGTGACCAAGCCCGTGACGCGCCTGGACGAGACCAAGGCGGCCCGCGAAATGATCCTGGCGGACGACGCCTGATACCGGAACGGACGAATGCACGCCCGCCCCACATTACTCTAGCCTGAATTCCGGGCCGCACCGTTGTCCGGACGGTGCGGCCCATTTGTATTTCTTGCGGCCCAGGCCGCACAGCACCCATCCGGACGCAAAGGAGCAAAGGTGAAATACGATCTCATTGTCATCGGTGCCGGGACCGGAGGGTTTGACTGCGCCGTGAACGCCGCGCAACTGGGCTTGAAGACCGCCATTGTGGAAAAGGACGCTTTGGGTGGCACCTGCCTGAACCGCGGCTGCATCCCCACCAAGCTCATGCTCGGCGCAACGTCAGCCGTGGAGGAACTGCACGCCCAGGCCAAGCTCAAGCTGGCCGAAGGCGAAATCCGCGTGAACTGGGCCGCGCTCCAGGACCGCAAAGCCAAGCTCCTGGCGGGCTCGCGCAAGGCCATGGCCCAGCGCCTGAAAAGCCTGGGCGTAGACCTCTACGAGGGCGAGGCGCGCATCGTCGCGCCCGGCCGTGTCGAGATTTCGGCGGAAACTGCCAGCGTCCCCCTGGAATACGCCACGCTGGTTGTGGCCACGGGCTGCCGCCCCTCCTCCTTTCCCGGCCTCGCCCCGGACGGAGAGGCCGTACTAGACTCGGACGGTTTCCTGGCCCTGGAGAGCATACCCAAAAGCCTGATCGTCATCGGCGCGGGCTTCATCGGTCTGGAGATGGCCCAGGTCGCGCACCGCATGGGCGCGGAAATCCACCTGCTGGACGCCCTGGACCGAGTGGCCTCCTACGAGGACCCGGAAATCTCCAAGGTTCTGCAATCAGTCTTTCGCCGCTGGAAATGGGATGTACGCCTGGGCGTGAAGGTGGCCTCGGTGACGACGGAGTCCGGAAAGGCCAGGCTTGTTCTTAATTCAGGCGATACGATCGAGGCGGACAAAGCCCTGATCGCTGTGGGCCGCCGCCCCAATACCGAGGGGCTGGGCTTGGAAAAGCTGGGCGTCGAACTGGTCGGTCCAGGCTGGATCAAGACCGACAACCAACTCCGCGCCGCCGAAAACGTCTATGCCCTGGGCGACGTGAACGGCCGCATCCAGCTGGCCCATGCAGCCAGCCATCAGGCGCGCTATCTGGCCCGGCTGATGGCGGGAAAATCCACGGAAACCTATTCCAGCGGCCCCATTCCCAGCGTACTCTACGGCTCGCCCGAGTGCATGCGCGTAGGACTCATGCCCGCAGACCTGGAAAAAACGAACCGCCCCTACGAGGTCACCACCTCGCCATGGGCCGCCAATCCCATTGCCCAGGCCCATGCAGCCACCCAGGGGTTCGCCTCGGTGATCTGGTCAGAAGGCCGTGTCGTGGGCGTCATGGCCGTGGGACACGACGCTTCCCGTTTCGTGGCCGCCGCCACCATCATGGTCCAGGAAGGCTGGACGCGGAAGCAGGCCGAAGAACTCATCTTCGCCCACCCGACCCTGGACGAAGCCCTGATGCACGCCCTGCTCGGCAACTGAATCCATACCGGCGGAGGAATGCGGCAGCGCGTTCCTCCGCCCTTCAAATCCTTATCCCCAGCAGACTCTCCCCTGAGATTCGGCACCTTATCCACGCCTCTTCAACTACTCTCATCACCTGGAATGCCACGCTTTCTTTTTCCTTGCCGTCTCGACAGGGCAAAAAAAAACATTACACTGTATCCAAGGATAAAAATCGACAATCCAGGAGGACGCCATGTGCAAGAATTGCGGATGCGGAACCAAGAGCGAAGCCGGACGTCATGCGCACGCCCATGAACACGCCAAGGGGCAGGTGCATAGCCATGAGCACAGTCATGCACATTCCCATGTGCATGAGCATACTCACGAAGACGGGACCGTGCACAGCCATGAACACGAGCATGTCCATGAACACGAACACGACCATATTCACGACCATGGGCACGGACACGAGTGCGGCCATGTCCACGACCACGAACACGGACACGGCAGCCATGCGCAGGATACGACCCACGCCCACGATAAGGGTGGGAATAACCATTCACACGATCACGACTAAGGCTGACGCGACAGACGGGCAGACGTAACCCGGCAGCGTCGAAATCGCCCGCCTCCGTACACCCCATGGATTGAGGCCGGAATTCCTTTGAACCTTATTCTTCTCGTTCACGCGTCTTGCGGGTGCGCCGGGGCTCTTCCCGTTCCGACGGCGCACGTCGCAAGGCCAGCGGAGCAAGATCCAGCTCGTAGACGTCAAGCATGCGCCTGCCCCCCCGCAACGGCAAATCCTTTTCCAGACTTTCCACATACTGGAATCCGCATTTCTCCAGAACCCGAACCGAGGCCTCGTTTGCGGGAAACAGAAGCGCCTTGAGGCACTCCACGCCATCGATCCGGGCCAAATCCAAGACTTGGCGCAACGCATCCGTGGCATACCCCTTGTTCCAGAAGGGACGACCGATCCAGTAACCAACCTCGCCGCACCCCGAATCCTTGTCCAGGCCCAGACCGTAGCCAATTCCGCCCAGATATTGTCCGGTCCGGCGATCAAGCACCGCCAGATTGCGCCAATGTGAACCGGCCCGGCCTTCGATCCACTCCAGTACGCCCTTCATATCCAGGGGCCAGGGCATGCGGGCCATGCACATCACGGCTTCCCGGTCTTGGGCCAATAATTCGAGCACCTGCTCCGCGTCCTCGCTACGCAAAGGGCGCAAGCGCACCAACGCGGATTCATCCTTCTTCTTCATTGGAAACTCTCTCGGAACACAGCGTTTAGTTGGAAAACAATTATCATCGGCAACAATCTTGACGCTTCAAGCCGACTCCTGTCGCACTATGGCCTGCCGCACCACGGCTTGATTATAGGCCGAGGCCACTGCGGATTCGGTCAGAGTCCCTACGGGCCGCATGGTGCGCATATCGTCCACCACAGGCAACTGGGACACCGCCCTTTCCATAAGTCGCTCCGAGGCGATCTGAAGCGTATCGCCCGGCGTGACCACCACCAATCCCTCACTAGCCAAATCCTTGGCAATAACCAACCGCAACAGGGAAGGCTCGTTGAGCACACTTCGGATATCGCGGAAGGATATGATTCCCGTCAAGCGTCCCGTGGCGTCGACAACGTGAAGATACGGGGCGTTTTCGGTCTTGAAGGTCCAGATCACGCGGTCCAGGCTGGCTGATTCCGGCACGGTGAATATTTCATCACTCATGGCTTCGCTCACGAGCATGGATTCCAACACGTTGCGCGCACGCCCGGCCATAATGTCAATGCCGCGCCGCAGCAATTTCGTGGTGTAGATGGAACCCCGCCGAACCGCGGAATTGATCACCGTTGCCAGGATGCAGGTGATCATCAACGGCAGGATAATGGAATAACTTCCCGTCAGTTCGAAGATAATCAGGATGGCGGTGATGGGCGCATAGGTCGTGCCTACGACCATGCCGCCCATGGCTACCAAGGCATACGCTCCCGGAGCGGCCGTGACACCGGGGAAAAGCGCATTGACCGCACAGCCGAACGCGCCGCCGAGCATGGCCCCCATGAACAGCGACGGCGCAAAAATGCCGCCGGACCCGCCCGAGCCCAAGGTAATGGATGTGGCCAAAATCTTTACAAACACGAGCACCAGCAACATCCAACCGCCCATCTGGTTGGTCAGGGAGAGGTTCATGGCCCCGTAGCCCACGCCAAAGGCCTCCGGGAAAAAGATCACCACCACGCCGAGCAGCGCGCCGCCCAAGCAGGGTTTGAACCAGCCTGGCAGGCGGAGTTTCTCGAAGATGTCCTCCAGGCGGTAGAGCACCTTGATGAACAGCAGGGCCGCCATGGCCGTGGCAATGCCCAGCAAGGGATAGAGCGCGAATTCCCAAAGCGAGACAATGGCGTAATCCGGTATGACGAAAGCTGGGAGATCGCCGAGATAGTAGCGGGAAATGGTCGTGGCCGTGACAGAGGAAAGCACCACTGGCGAAAAGGACATCAATCCGAAATCGCCGATGATGATTTCCAGGGCGAAAAGCACGCCCGCAATGGGAGCGTTGAAGGTGGCGGCAATACCTGCGGCCGCGCCGCAGCCAACCATGGTCCGCATATGGATGGTGGGGACCTTGAATATCTGTCCCACCGAGGAGCCGATGGAGGAACCGATCTGGACCATGGGACCTTCGCGGCCCACGGAGCCACCGGAACCGATGGTCACTGCCGAGGCGACGATCTTTGCCAGGGCCACACGCTTGCGAATCTGGCCGTGCCGCAGGGCAATGGCCTCCATGACCTCGGGAACGCCATGTCCCTTGGCCTCGCGGGCAAAAAAATGCACGATGATCCCGACAACGAGCCCGCCCAGGGCGGGCAGGACAATCATCAGCCCCCACGGCACATCGTGAATCCAGGTCAGCACGTCCTCGCCGTGCTGGTAGAAAAGCCACTGCATGGAGCGCAGCACAAATCGGAACAACAACGCGCCATACCCCGCAAGCACCCCGATAAG
This sequence comes from Desulfovibrionaceae bacterium, assembly GCA_036541255.1. Classification (GTDB taxonomy): domain Bacteria; phylum Desulfobacterota; class Desulfovibrionia; order Desulfovibrionales; family Desulfovibrionaceae; genus Paucidesulfovibrio. Next base: position 23,058 of record JAZHDD010000049.1, read on the forward strand.
GATGGCCAGCAGAAGGTTGACCACCTCCCGATTGGAGCGAGGCAGCCCAGCGAGATGCTTGAGAAGTTTCGACGTGCGTTCCGACATCCGCCTTCCCGGATTGCGTCCTACATATCCCAAACCTTTGTCGGTACGGTAACAGGATGCCGCGTCCCTGTGAACCTTCTCTTGAGGCTTGGGGCGAAAACGGGTATTTGGGGGCTCAAATCAACCAAGGAGAACGCCTTGAGCGAGCTGCATATCGAACCGATTGAAGTCAATCCTGAATTCGACTTTTGGATTTATTGCGAGATCAGCCACGAAAGCCGCGTAGACCAGGACCTCATGGAGGAGCTTGAGCCCCGTTGGAACGAGTGGAAAAAGTATCTCCACGCCCACAAGCTGACCAACCCAAAAGGCAACAACAGCTATTTGCTGCTCTGGCTGGACAAGGAAGTGGACAGCGAGGTGGAAGGCATTTGGCAGGACTCACCCACCCTGGGCATGAGCTTTCACAATCTGGCCATCACAATGGTCATGACCGCTGCCCGACACCTGATCCCCGAACTGGACGAAGGCCAGTGCGCCCCCCTGCCCAAGCCCAGTCCGTCCGTGCAGGATGCATTCGAGTCCCTGGGGTTGGAGTGGAAGGCCGAAGGGACTCTGGACCGGCAGTACGCCGTGTTCACCCATCTGCCCTACAAGGGCGGCTGCGCCATCTGTTTCCTTTCGGATACGTGCCCCAACAGCCAGACCAAGCAGAACTGAATACGGGAGACCCGGCCATGACGTTCACGGTCAAAGACATTCTCCGCCTGGAAGTGGCTCCGGCACTGGGCTGCACCGAACCCGTGGCCGTGGCTCTGGCTTCGGCCGCAGCGGCTTCCCTGCTGCCCGGCGGTCCCGCAACCCGGAGCGCCTGCCATGTGGAAGTCTGGACCGACCCCAACGTCTACAAAAACGGCCTGGCCGTTTCCATACCGGGCGCGGCGGATCTCAAGGGTCTGGACACTGCCGCGGCCTTGGGCGCCATGGGCGGCGATCCGGCACTGCGCCTGGAAGTGCTCGGCCCCATCTCGGATTCGGCCCGCGCAAGCGCGCTCCAGGCGCTGCATGAAAAGCGCGTGGCAGTCCATCTCCTGCGCGACCGCCAGGGTCTTTTTATCCGCTCCCGCGTCACACTCCAGGATGAAACCGGGACGGAACACATCGCCGAGGCGGAGATCCAGGGCCTGCACGACAACATCACATCGCTCAAACTGAACGGCAAGCCCCTGACCGAACATCCCCTGCTGGCCTCCCGCGCCGTAGACGGCAAGAGCGGCCTGGACGAATTGGAAGAATGGCTCAAGGGGCTGAGTCTGGAGGAAATCATTGCTCTGACCGACGGCCTGGACGAGGAAGACCGACAATTTCTTCAGGAAGGCGTGGACCGCAACATGCTTTTGGCCGCCCACGGCCTCAAGCATGGTTCAGGCCTGGGCATCGGCAAAACCCTGGACCGCCTCGTGCGCCAGGGCCTGATCTGTCGGGACATGGTTCTTTCCGCCCGCATCCTGGCTTCGGCGGCAGCCGACGCACGCATGGCGGGCGTGAACCTCCCGGCCATGAGCTCAGCAGGCAGCGGCAACCACGGCCTGACCGCCATTCTGCCCATCCGCGCGGTCATGGACCACATCCAGGCCGACACCCGGCAGATGCTGGAAGCCATCGCTCTGAGCCATATGGTCACGGCCTACGTCAAAGCCCATACCGGCCGTCTTTCCGCAGTTTGCGGCTGCTCCGTGGCGGCCGGGGCCGGCGCCGCGGCGGGCGTGGCCTATCTGCTCGGCGGCGACGCCAAGCATGTGGCCGGAGCCATCAAGAATCTCATTGCCGATCTGGCCGGGGTCATTTGCGACGGAGCCAAGGCGGGCTGCGCCCTGAAACTGAACACGGCGGCGGGCTCGGCGGTCCAGTCCGCGCTCTTTGCCCTGCAAGGCGTGGATGTGCACGACACCGACGGCATCATCGGCCATTCCTCGGAGCAGACCATGCGCAATGTGGGCGAATTGTCCACACAGGGCATGATCGAAACCGACCGCACCATCCTGAACATCATGATTGAAAAACGGATCACCGCGGAACGCGGCAAGGCTTAGACGGGAAAACACCCAACTTCAGGCAAAAGCCACGTTGCCTGGCGGCGTCTTGTTCTCGAACAGGCGCTCCACTCTCTCTCTGTCTTCGGAACTGACACGCAGCTCCGAGACCTCCAACCCCCGGACAGCTCCGGCGTAGAGACGAAGCGCCCGGTCTATGAAATCCGCATCCAGAAAACTGGCCCGGACGTTCATCCAGCGCCCGCCCCAGGTCACGCTCAAGGTCAAAACATGTTCACGCTCAGGCCCACGGGAAATGTACATGCCCGTCCGCACAAGGGTTTCCGTGACATGGCGCGGCAACAGTCCTGCCCAGCGGGCCAGGGACTCGTTGAACAACGGCTGCACCACGAGATAATATAGCGGGTCAACCTTGCAGGCCACGGATCGGCCAGGCAGGTTCAACAGTGCGGGGTCGGCTTCGCAGGACCGGGCAAGCGCCTTCTGCATCCGCTCCACCCGTTCATGATAGTCCGGCAGGGGCATGACACCACTCCTCTTTGCGCACAGAAAAACACAAAACGCCCGCCAAAGCAATGGGATGCGGCAGAAAAGCCTTCCGGCGGCACGTATTTCCAGCGCCTCCAGCCAACCGGCTTTCCGGCGCTCGGCCCATTGGCCCCCCGCAACTCCTCCTTTCCTTGCCTCTTCGGAGCAAAACCATAGCGCGGCAAGGGTACGAAAACGGAACGGAACATGAATCTTCCCGGCTAACGCTTTTTTTCACAAGCCGGATATCCATTCTGGTCTATCGTATTTTTTTTCTTTTCTTCAACACGTTAGACATCGAGTCAAGTCCGTTCCACCCCTTGACAAGATGCGGCTGCTGTTCCTATAGGTCTAAACCCTTAAAAAATGCTGCCCGTATGCGGTCGGCCGGGAACAAGGGCCGCTGCTTTACAAACCCTGAGTTGATATGGAGTTGGGAATGTCTGACGCTTTGAAACACCAGAGGACGTATGCATTAGTTGGGCATGGCGGCTGCGGTAAGACTTCCGTGGCCGAAATGTTGCTCTTCAAGGCCGGGGTCATCAATCGGCTGGGCAAAATCGAGGAAGGCACCACTTCCCTGGACTACGAGCCCGAAGAGGTCAAACGCCGTGGCTCCATCCAGCCCGGCTTCGCCAACTACAAATGGAACAAAAACCAGCATTTTCTCATCGACTCTCCAGGCGATGCCAACTTCAGCGGCGACCTGAGCTACACGCTGTCCGGCGCGGACGGAGTGGTCCTGGTCATTGATGCGGTTGACGGCGTCAAACCCCTGACCAAAAGGATCTGGGGAGAAGTCAAAAAAGCCGGTCTGCCCGCCATGGTCTTCATCAACAAGATGGACCGCGACCGCGCCGATTTTGACATGGCGTTCACAGGCCTGAGCGAGACCCTGGGCATCAAGCCCGTATTGCTCTATCATCCCATCGGCTCCAAGGAAGATTTCAAGGGCGTTGTCGACCTGCTCGAAAATACGGCGCTCTTGTTCGACGACAAAGGTGGCTTCTCCAAAGCCGACATCCCCGCCGACATGGCCGATGAAATGGCGGCCATGCGCGAGGCCATGGTCGAAAACGTGGCGGAATCCGATGAACAGCTCATGGAAAAATACTTCGAGGAAGGCGAACTCACCCCGGAGGAAGTGCGCCAGGGACTAAAGGCGGGCGTGCTTGCCGGAGACCTGGTTCCCGTAGTCGTGGGCTCGGCCTTGGAAAACAAGGGCGCGCAGATGATCCTGGACACGGTGCAGGACCTCTTGCCCTCGCCCCTGGACCACGCGGACTGGGTCGGCGTGGACGATACCGTTCGCAAGAGCGATCCGAACGAACCGCTGGCTCTGTTCGTCTTCAAGACCCTGGCCGACCCCTTTGCCGGGCAGCTGTCCATGGTCCGCGTACTTTCCGGCACGCTCACCCCGGATTCGGCCCTGCTCAACACCACCCGGGATGAAAAAGAACGCGTCAGCCAATTGCTGCTCATGCAGGGCAAGGAACAGGCCCAAACCAAAGAGCCCATGGGCCCCGGCTCCATCGTGACCCTGACCAAACTCAAGAACACCCGTACCGGCGACACCCTGGTGCCGGAAAAAGGCTCGTTCCAGCTCAAGAAACCTGAAATAGCCAAGCAGCTCATCACGTACGCCCTGGCCCCGGCGGAAAAAGGCGACGAGGACAAAGTCTACGCAGCCGTGCACAAACTGCTCGACGAGGACATCACGCTTTCCCTCTCCCGCGACGAGGAAACAGGCGATACCCTGCTTTCCGGCATGGGACAGAACCATATCGAAATCTCCGCGGAAAAGGCCAAACGGCGCTCCAAGGTACAGATCGTACTCAAGACGCCCAAGGTGCCCTACCGCGAAACCCTCAAAGGCAAGGCCATGGAAATCCAGGGCCGCCACAAGAAACAGTCAGGCGGTCGCGGCCAGTTCGGCGACTGCTGGATTCATCTGGAACCACTGCCGTCCGGCAGCGGCTACGAATTCGAGGACAAGATCGTAGGCGGCGCCATTCCCGGCCAGTACATCCCGGCCGTGGATAAAGGCATTCAGGAAGCTTCGGCGCGTGGTTACCTCGCCGGCTTCCCGCTCATCGATTTCAAAGCCACGGTCTACGACGGAACCTACCATAAGGTCGACTCCTCGGAGATGGCCTTCAAGGTGGCGGGCTCCCTGGCCTTCAAGAAAGGTTGTGAAAGGGCGGGCGTCAAACTGCTGGAACCCATCATGCTCTTTTCCGTGTCCGTGCCCGACTCCTACATGGGCGACGTCATCGGCGACCTCTCAGGCCGCCGCGGCAAGGTGCTCGGATCGGACTCCAACGGCGGCATCACCGAAATTCGCGCGCACGTGCCCATGTCGGAAGTGCTCAAGTACGCCCCGGACCTGAACTCCATGACCGCCGGCCAGGGCTCCTTCACCATGGAATTCGCGCATTATGAAGAGTGCCCGCCCAACGTGTCCGACCAGGTCGTTGCCGCGCACAAAAAGGAAACCGAAGCGGAATAGCTTTCGGTTTTGCACATGCCATGACGCCGGGGGGACCTTTCCCCCGGCTTTTTCACGCCCTCGGGCCATCGGAGCCACGCCTCCACAACCAATGAAAGGACACCCCATGAAACACATTGCCCCGCTTCTATTCCTGCTGCTCACCCTGACCCTTTCCGGCTGTTTCAGCGAACCCAGGCTGGATACCTCCACTCCCGAGGCGGTCAAGTCCTCGATCGAAGATTTACGGCAATCCCTGTCCGAGAGTGAACGTCAGGAATTCAACGAGCGTCTCAATGTCTTCGTGGCTCACCAAGTGCATGTAAGCGACACGAGAGGCGTGGATATCTATAAAGAATACGAAGGGATGACTGCGCAAGAAATACTCGAGGCGTTGCGGAAAAGAATCAAATAGACACCTTTAGGCAGCTCCCTACCGCATTGTGCTGGTACTCGGAACTGCTCTTCTCATCTCGGCCCGGTACGCATTGAGCGACCTGGCCGTATCCGGGCGGTCCCGCAGGCCGCCCGATTCATTTCCCTTTCGCGGCGATACGGCGGGTCAAACCCCGCTCCCATTCCCTGCGCCGTCCCGCCACTTCCCGTTTCAGACGCAGCATGTCCCATCCCGAACCGCCCCGGACATGGTATATCCGAGACGCGCATGCAATTCTGAGAACAGCTTGCGAACGAAAAGCCAGGAAGGGGGCTCCGACGAGACAAGCCAAGCCGACCGCAACAAACATCGGCAAGGAAAACACCAATCCGCCCAGCGCGAAAACGCTTCCTATCCAGTATAGACAGCGGACAAGCCGGTCCTGCACCGTCCCCCGGCGCTATGACCATCGCACCAAGATTCTTCAACAATCCTTTGTGCGCCCCAAGTACAATGTAATCCGAGTTGAAGGACACCTCCGCACGTTTCACCTTCACGGATTCAGACCGGGTCTCGCTTTCAGGCTCCTACTCCACGCCGACAGAAAGCGCATCCGGCGCGCCCTGACTTCCCGGGCGATCGCCTCGCCCCTAAAGATATCCGCCCCCAACGGCGGCCACAATCCACCAGTTCATATGCGCTCCCTCTCTTGCGCAATAGATACCAGTCCACAGGGGTGATCCGCAACCTCTGCCCTTGTGGCCCGCACGGATTTAACGTAGGTTGCTTCTTCCAAAATCTTGAGGAATCCCAATGATACGTCCAATCCTTTTCTATATCATGTTCTTCCCGTTGACATTCTTTTACAGCTCGGCCATGGGCCTGATGGGCTTTACGAAGAATGCCGGCAGCTGGGGAGAGAAATTCGGGCACCGCTGGACCCGCAAATTGGCCTGGCTCACCGGAGCCAAATACGAGATCGACCTTTCGGCCTTGGAGCCTGAAGGCCATTACGTTTTTATGCTCAACCATCAGAGCCAGCTGGACATCATGATCGGCTACTGGCTGCTCTGGAAGCACAAGGTCCGCTTCCTGGCGAAAAAAAGCCTCTGGAGCGTGCCCGTATTTGGCTGGGCCATGTGGGGCGCTGGGCATATCCCCATTGACCGCTCCAACCGACGCGTAGCCATGAAAAGCATTGAAAACGCCGTGGCGATCGTCAAGGGCGGGGTTTCGCCCATTGTCTTCCCGGAAGGCACCCGCTCCAGTGATTTTTCGAAACTCCAAGAGTTCAAAACCGGCGGCATTATTCTGGCTCTGAAAACCGGACTCCCCGTGGCCCCCGTGGTCATCAGCGGCATGGGCGACGTCTTGCCCAAGGGGTCCTGGAAGCTGAATCCCAAGCCTGTCGTCCGGGTCAAGGCCCTTGCGCCCATCGACACGACAGCCTACACTCTCAAGGATCGCGACAGATTCCGCGACGACTTGTACGAAATGATGAACAACGCATATATTGAACTGCGCCGGGAGGCGGAATGAAAGGCTCCCTGACGGTCTACCCCCTGGGCGGTCTCGGCGAGATCGGCCTGAACTGCATGGTCCTGCGCACGGAAAACAGCATGGCCCTGGTGGACTGCGGGTTGATGTTCCCTGAAGACTACCTCTACGGCGTGGACGTGGCCATTCCCAATTTCGATTTTCTGCTGGAGCACAAAAACGAGATCAAGGGCATTGTCCTGACCCACGGCCACGAAGACCATATCGGCGCACTGCCCTGGCTGCTGCCCTATGTGAACGCGCCCATCTACGGCTCGCGCTTCACCCTCGGGCTGGTGGAATCCAAACTGCGCGAACACGGGCTGGACAAATACGTCACCCTGTGCCCGGTGGAGGCCCGCCAGCGCGTGGAGATGGGCGATCTGGCCTTCAATTTCTTTCCTGTCTGCCATTCCATCATCGAAGGCTTCGGCCTGGGAATCGAGACACCCGTTGGCCGCGTGGTCCATACGGGCGACTTCAAGATCGACCGTAATCCACTGGACGGGCACGCCACGGACCTGGAAGGTTTCGCCAGTTTCTCCAAGCCCGGCGTAACCCTGATGTTCTCGGACTCCACCAACGCAGAACGCGAAGGCTACGCCCTGACCGAGCGCGAAATCAAACTGCGCCTGCGCGAACTGTTCGCCGAGGCCACGGGCCGCATCCTGGTCACGCTCTTTTCCTCCCACATCCAGCGTATGCAGGAGATTTTCGACCTGGCCTTCGACTTTGGCCGCAAGGTCGGCGTGAGCGGCAAGAGCCTGATCCGCAACATCGAACTGGCCCGCGACCTGGGCCATCTGCGCATCCCGCACGGTACGCTCCTGAACCTGGACGAAATGGCGCAACTGCCCGACCCGGAAGTGGTCCTGCTCGTGACCGGCTCCCAGGGCGAGCCTTTGGCCGCGCTTTCGCGCATGTCCCTGAGCGAACATCGCCAGCTCTCCATACACGACGGCGATCTGGTGATCATGTCCTCCCGTTTCATCCCCGGCAACGTGCGGGCCATCACCAAAGTCATCAACCGGCTCTACAAGCTCGGCGCGGAAGTACTCTACGAACGCGTGTCGGCCATCCATGCCTCGGGCCATGCCCACAGGCAGGAACTGCGCGTCATGCTGGAAACGGTGAAGCCCAAATTCTTCGTACCCGTGCACGGCGAATACCGTCATCTGGTCAAGCACAAACGGTTGGCCGTGGATTGCGGCGTGGCCAAGGAGCGGGCCATGGTCATTGAGGATGGCCAACCTTTCACCCTGCTGCCCGACGGCGGCATCCGCCTTGAGGATGCGCTCGATGCCTCCATGACCCTGGTGGATGGCAAGGGCGTGGGCGATGTCGGCCAGACAGTGCTCAAGGAACGTGCGCTGCTGGCAGGCGAAGGCATGGTCATCGTGCTGCTTGTGGTGGACGAAAACACCGGGGAAATCACTTTGGGCCCGGACATCATTTCCAAGGGCTTCATCTTTGAACAACAATATTCCCACCTGCTTGAAGACGCCAAGTGTATCGTGCTGGAAGTCTTCGAAAACGTCCCCCCGGGCAACATCAAGAAGCTCAAGGAACGGCTACGCTCGTCCCTACGCCGATTCTTCCGCAAGGTTCTGGATCGCGATCCCGTCGTGGTGCCACTGGTCATCAGCATGTAGCCGATCCGCACACCACGCGCTCCACGCGCTTGCCTTTTCCTACGATATGTCGTAACAACGCCCGTCTTAACAACACATGTCCCGCGCCTTTCATACTGGGTGCGCCTGAATTCATGAAGCATTTCAGGTGTCACTGCGGACCGGGACAGAGGAACAACCCAGGAGGCTACCATGGCTTACGTTACTATGAAGCAGATGCTGGAGACCGGCGTCCATTTCGGCCACCAAACCCGTCGTTGGAACCCCAAAATGCGTCCCTACATTTTCGGTTCGCGCAACGGCATCCACATCATGGACCTGCAGCAGACCGTGAAGCTCTTCGAGACGGCACACGACTTCATCGCCGACACTGTGGCTGAAGGCGGCAAGATTCTGTTCGTGGGCACCAAGCGTCAGGCCCAGGACGCCATCAAGACCGAAGCCGAACGCTGCGGCATGTTTTTCGTGACCCATCGCTGGATGGGCGGCATGCTCACCAACTTCCAGACCATCAAAAAAAGCATCGACCGGCTGAAGAAGCTGGAAGAAATGTTTGAAGACGGCACCATCAACCGTTTCCCTAAAAAGGAAATCGTGCAGATGAACCGTGAGGTCGGCAAGCTGAACAACGCCCTGGGCGGCATCAAGGACCTGACCGAGCCCCCGGCGGCCATGTTCGTTGTGGATCCCAAGCGCGAACACATCGCCATTTCCGAATGCCGTAAGCTGGGCATCCCCGTTGTGGCCGTGGTCGACTCCAACTGCGATCCTGATGTGGTCGACTACATCATCCCCGGCAACGATGACGCCATCCGCGCCATCAAGCTCTTCGCCACGCATATCGCCGAAGCCTGTATGGAAGGCGACGCTCGCGCCGAGGAAGCCAAGATCGAAGCCCGCGCTGAAAAGGCCGAAGCCAAGGCCGAAACGAAAAAGGCCCCCAAGCACGAACCCAAAGCCGAGCCCGAGGCCGAGGCCAAAGACGCCGCGACTGAAGAGTAAGGGCCAGGAGGAAGCATAATATGGCTATTTCCGCCACCATGGTTAAGGACCTGCGCGACAAGACCGGCGCGGGCATGATGGATTGCAAGAAAGCCCTTGTCGAAGCAGGCGGCGACGAAGAAAAAGCCGTCATCTACCTGCGCGAAAAGGGTCTGGCCAAGGCCGCCAAAAAGGCCGGTCGCGCCACGTCCGAAGGCACCATCGGCCTGTGGATGGCCGGCGACCAGAAATCCGCAGTGATGGTCGAGCTCCAGTGCGAGACCGACTTTGCCGCAAAGAACGAAGAATTCACCAAGTTTGCCGCCAATCTGGCCGCCAAGGCAGCTGAGTTGGGTGCGGGCTCGTCGGAAGAGCTGCCCGAAGAGGCCAAGGACCTGACCCCGTTGGTCACCAAGATCGGCGAGAACATGCAGGTCGGCCGTCTGGCCAAGCAGGCTGTAGACGGCGTGGTCGGCGCATACATCCACTCAAACGGCAAGATCGGCGTTCTCGTGGCTCTAAAGGGAGCCCAGGCCGGCAAGCATGATGCCCTGGCCAAGGACATCGCCATGCAGATCGCCGCGTCCAACCCCGTCTGCATCGCCCCTGCCGAGCTGCCCCAGGATCTCCTGGAAAAGGAAAAAGCCATCTACAAGGCCCAGGCCATGGAAGAAGGCAAGCCCGAAGAGATCGCAGAAAAGATCGTCCTGGGCCGCGTCAACAAATACTACAAGGAAGTCTGCCTTCTTGAACAGCCGTTTATCAAGGAAGACAAAAAGGCCGTCAAGGACCTCCTCAAGGGGGATGGGATCACCATCGAGGGCTTCGCAAGATTGGCCCTCGGAGAAGACGCCGCCGAAGACTAAAAATCAAACGGGCCTCACGGCCCGTTTTTTTTAAGCTATTTCCAAGAAAGGGGTATGGACAAGATGAAGTACTCGCGGGTATTGATCAAGCTCAGCGGCGAGGCCTTGGCTGGCGAACAGAAATTCGGCATCGATCCCCAGGCCATCGGTCAGTTCTGCGGTGAAATCGCGGAAGTCGCCGCCTCCGGGCTCCAAGTGGCACTCGTCATCGGCGGCGGCAACATCTTCCGCGGCATGGCGGCCAGCGCCAAGGGGATGGACAGAGCCCAGGCCGACTACATGGGCATGCTGGCAACCGTCATGAATGCTCTGGCCGTGCAGGACGCTCTGGAGAAGATCGGCTGCAAGACCCGCGTCATGACAGCCTTTCGCATGAGCGAGGTGGCCGAACCCTACATCCGCCGCCGCGCCATCCGCCACCTGGAAAAAGGCCGCGTGGTCATTTGTGCCGCGGGAACAGGCAACCCCTATTTCACCACGGACACGGCAGCGGCGCTCCGGGCCATGGAACTGAAAGCCGATGCCATTCTCAAGGCCACCAAAGTGAACGGCGTATATGACAAGGACCCCAATCTGTTCGAAGATGCCGTGAAATTCGAGCAGGTCACCTTCCTCGAGGTTCTCGAGAAGCGTCTGGGTGTCATGGACTCTACCGCTATTTCCATGGCCCGCGACAACGACCTGCCTATTGTCGTCTTCAATCTGTTCAAGCCAGGCAACATCAAGCGCGTTGCCCTAGGCGAGAGGGTCGGAACCATCGTGCAAGGAGGAAACTGATATGCAAGCGGTAATCAAAGACGGAAATAAACGCATGGAAGGCGCTCTGAGCAGCCTGGACAAAGAATTTTCCAAGCTGCGCACGGGTCGGGCCTCCACCGCCCTTGTGGATGGCCTTGAGGTGCTTTATTACGGCACCCCCACCCCGCTGAACCAGATCGCATCAGTTTCCGTGCCCGACTCCAGGACCATCACCATCCAGCCCTGGGACAAAGGCGCGTTCAACGACGTGGAAAAAGCAATCCAGAAGTCTGACCTGGGCCTGAACCCGATCAACGACGGCAAGCTCATCCGCATCAGCATGCCCCCCTTGACCGAAGATCGCCGCAAAGATCTCGTGAAGATCGCGAAAAAGTACACGGAGGAAGCCAAGATCGCCGTCCGTAACGTGCGTCGCGACCTCAATGAGACCTTTAAAAAAATGCTCAAGGACAAGGAAATTACCGAAGACGATTCGCATCGCGGCCAGGACGAAGTACAAAAGCTCACGGACAGCTTTGTCACCAAGTGTGATGAGGCCTTCGCCGCCAAAGAAAAGGAAATCCTCGAAATTTGACCAGCATGATTCCGCAGCACATCGCCATCATCATGGACGGCAACGGCCGTTGGGCAGTCAGACGCGGATTAAAAAGGTACGAAGGGCATCGGGCCGGCGTAGAGTCGGCCCGGGCCGTTGTGACCCGTTGCCGTGAGCTTGGCGTCCGCCATCTGACACTCTACACCTTTTCCACTGAGAACTGGTCTCGCCCGGAAGAAGAAAAGCGCGTGCTTTTCGACTTGCTCGTGCAGTTCCTCACCGGCGAAACAAACACCCTGCTCAAACAGGATATCCGGCTGAACGTCATGGGCGATGTGGCCCGCTTCCCCATGGCCGTGCGGCAAGTGTTGCGCCATGTTGCAGCCAAAACCGCCGAATGCAAAAGTATGGTGCTCAACCTGGCCTTGAACTACGGAGGCCGGGATGAAATCCTTCATGCCGTTCGGCAAATTATGGGGCAAGAACTTCGTCCCGATGAAATTACGGCCGAGACATTTTCTCAGGCGCTCTACAGCGCGGGCCAACCCGACCCGGAACTGATCATTCGCACGTCAGGAGAATTGCGCATCTCCAATTTCCTGCTCTGGCAGGCGGCCTACAGTGAATTCTACTTCACAGATACGCTCTGGCCGGATTTCTCACCCCAGGAACTGGACAAAGCTTTGGAAGATTTCCAGTCCCGCCAGCGTCGCTTCGGCAAGACCAGCGAACAACTTTCCTGACCAAGCGGATCAAACGTCCACTTGCGACGGGTCCAGTTCACTTTCGGCATATTCCTTCCAAACACGCCCGGTCACGAACAGGTCATGGATATCCGGATCAATATGCCCGTCCTTGGTCATAAACCCGAGAATACGTAACGCCTGGCTCAGTTTCATGGGTTCCTTGTACGGCCTGTCCTTGGCGGTGAGCGCCTCAAAGATATCGGCCACGGCCAGGATACGCGCCTGAAGCAACAACTCCTCTCCTGCCAATCCATCCGGGTAGCCTGAACCGTCCATGCGCTCGTGGTGCCGCGAAGCAAAAGCGGGAACCCGTGCAAGCCTGCGCGGAAAAGGCAGCTGTTGCAGCATATCCCGGGTGACCACCACATGGTCCTCGATTTTGGCACGTTCCGCAGGAGTAAGTGTCCCTTTTCGCACGGAAAGATTGTCCACTTCATCCTTATTCAGGTAGGGTCGCGCTTCGCCGTTATGGACATACGTCTTGGCCGCGATGGACCGCAGCCGCTCCAGCCGCAAATCGTCCATGAACTCGGCTGGACGATTGCATTCCAGTATAAAATTCAACTCCTCCCGCAGCAGATCGCGCCGCCGTTCATACTCCCGGGTGACCCGCGCGGCATGTTCCGAGTCCACATCACGGACCAAGGTCAATTCTTCCACACGCAACGTGCTTTCAATCAACTCAAAACGAGTCTTGATCAACTCGGCTCGATCAAAAATTGTCTCCAGCTTGCGGGATTTATCCACAACATGCTCGGGAGTAACGATCTTGCCCACATCGTGCATCCAGGCGGCAAGGCGCAATTCCTCTAACTCCTGCTCACTAAAGGCCACATCGGCAAAGCGCCCCTCGGTGCGGTTATTGACAGCCTCGGCAATGAGCATGGTCAACTTGACTACACGGTCGATATGACCCTTGGTATAGGGGCTCTTGGCATCAATGGCTGCGGCAATACTCTTGATGAAGGAATACAGCAGCTCACGCAGGTCGCGGATGAGCTGTACGTTGGTCAACGCCACCGCCGCCTGGGAAGCCAAAGCGCCGACGAGGTCCAACCGCTGGTCACTGAAGGCACAGACCTTTCCGCTCGCGTCCTGGGCGTTGAGCAGTTGGAGCACTCCAATAATCTCATCCTCGTGATTGCGCATGGGCATGACCAGCATGGATGTGGAACGATATCCTGTGGCCTGATCGTAGGCCCGAGTGCCTTGAAAATCAAAGCCATCTGCGTTGTAGACATCTGGAATATTAACATGTTTTCCAGTCAACGCCACATAGGAAGAAACATTGTCATGATTTGGTGATCCATCGGGATGCCGGAGTGGAACAGGCGGCAAATCAATTTCATCGCCGCTGGCTCCGCCTTTGCGAATTCCCATGGTATTGTTCTGCAAGACCACGAAATCCAAAAAATCTCGCTCATCGTTGACGATATAAAGCGTACCCGCGTCGGCCCGCGTCAAACTACGTGCCTCCTCAACGATCATCTCGAAAATCCGTTCAATCCGTGGCTCCGAAGAAAGCGCAAGACCTATTTTCGCCATGCGGCGGCTATGCTCCGCCTGATTCAGGGCATAATCAATCGCTTCCTGGGCGCTGCCGAATTGTTCCATCGCGCTCCGTGCTCCAGAAGCTGCACATGATTGCGCCTGTTTTTGCTTATCTTTTTTGGAATCCATTACTCTTTAATCTCCCCGGTTCGACAGACCTCTCGCCAATTCATCATTACCACAGAGCCAGGGGCAAATAAATACTGGAATCCAACAATCTCTCCCCTGACCGTGTTCAGCGCGGTTGCCCCCGGGCCGGTTATCGATTAAGCATGTGCCGTCGGGCCGGATCAGCCCAAAACAGGAAAATCCATGCTTTTCAACACGCATCTGCAACGCATCACCACCGGGCTGCTGGCGCTTACCGTGCCCGCTCTGGCCCTGTTTCTCGGTGGCCCCGTACTTTTTGCCGTCCTGGTACTCCTGGCGGCCCTGACCCTCTGGGAATTCTACGGCCTGTTTTGGGGTACAGAACACAAGCGGTTGCGCTGGGCCGGCATGATTTGCGCCAGCCTGCTGCTCTGGGCCGCGGCAACGGCCAACCCGACGTGGCTGGCCTTGGCCATATTGCTCGGATTTTGGACCGGCGGTCTGGCTTTTCTGTTTCGATTCAAAACCGATCAGGAATTGCCTCTCAAGGACGCCGCTATTTTTTTCTTCGGATTGACCTATCTTCCCCTGACCTTGCACTTTCTGCTCTTCATGCGTCCCATGGAGATCATTCTCGTGCTCTTTGCCACCATGGCCTCGGACACCGCCGCTTTTTATTTCGGCACATTCTGGGGAAAAACCAAGATATGGCCTACTGTAAGTCCCAAGAAATCCTGGGTCGGCAGTTGGAGCGGCATGGTTGCCGGAACCATCACGACCATAGCCCTGGGTCTTTCGTTCGGACAGGCCCCCTGGTGGGGCTACCTTGCCCTCGGGTTGCTGCTCAACGTGGCGGCGCAACTCGGCGACTTTTTTGAATCCGCGCTGAAACGCGGGTTGGGCGTCAAGGATTCCGGCAATATCCTGCCTGGGCACGGGGGATTACTGGACCGAATCGACAGTCTGCTTTTTGCCATCCCCGCCTACGCCTTGGCTCATGAACTGTTTCCCTCGCTTGAGCTTGTCGGCGGCTTCACCTCCCTGCTCCTCCCTGTCGTGGGTCCCTAAGCTCCGGAGAAAAACGTGAAGAGCTACATTTCCCCCTGGCCAGAAACCGCAACACCGCTGCCTTTCCCTCGCAGGCTTGCCGTACTTGGCTGTACCGGTTCCATCGGGGTCAACGCCCTCACCGTGGTGGAACGACACCCTGACCTGTTCCAGATCACAGCCCTGGGCGGTGGGCGCAACGCCAAACGATTGGCCGAACAAGCTTCGCGCCTGCGTCCAGAACTGCTGGCCGTGCTTGACGATGTCACGGCAGATGCCCTACGCGCGCTGCTGCCCCGCGACTACGCTCCAGAAATTCTTGTCGGCCCGGAAGGCTTTGAGACCATGGCCCGCTTTGACCGTGCGGACATGGTGCTTTCAAGCATCGTGGGGGCGGCAGGCTTCAGCCCAACTTTGGCCGCAGCCAAAGCCGGTAAAGTCATCGCCCTGGCCAACAAGGAATCCCTGGTGCTCGGCGGCCACCTTATCCGCAAGGCCTGCCACGAAAACAACGCCCTGATTCTTCCTGTGGATTCGGAACATAATGCCCTGTTCCAGGGACTTGCCGGCCATGCAGGCGAAGGCCTGCATCGCCTGATCCTCACCGCCTCAGGCGGCCCGTTCCGGGGACGCAGCAGAAAAGACCTGCGTTCCGTAACCCGCGCACAGGCTCTCGATCACCCCAATTGGTCCATGGGCGCCAAGATCAGCATCGACTCGTCCACGCTCATGAACAAGGGGCTGGAAGTCATCGAGGCCTGCCACCTTTACGGGCTCCCCGCGGACAAGATCGGAGTCGTTGTACATCCCCAGTCCATCGTGCATTCCTTGGTCGAATATGTGGATGGCTCGCAGATTGCCCACCTGGGCCTGCCGAACATGCAGGTGCCCATTGCGCACTGCCTGTGCTACCCCCGGCGTGTGGAGCTGGGACTCAAACGGCTCGATCTGGCCGAGGCCGGCAGCCTGACCTTCGAAGAACCCGATCTGAACGCCTTCCCCTGTCTGCGGCTCGCCAAGGAAGCTTTTGCGGCAGGCCCCAGCCACCCCGTGGTACTCAACGCCGCCAACGAAATCGCTGTGGACTTGTTCCTGAACGATAAAATAGGCTATCTTGCTATACCGGAACTCATCGAAACCGCCCTGGCCGACCATCGCACGGTCAGCGTGGAAACATCCGAAGAGATTCTGGCGCTGGACCGCGAGACGCGCTGCGTCGTTGCCCGGCGATAATTCGAGAGCAGGCCTGCACCGGCCTCCGGAGGATCATGACAAGCGCCATTGCCGTTGTACTCGTATTAGGTGGATTAATTTTTTTCCATGAACTTGGACACTTCCTCGTGGCCCGGCTGCTGGGTATGGGGGTCAAATCCTTTTCCCTGGGCTTTGGGCCAGTGTTGCTCAAGCGCCGCAAGGGCATGACCGAATACCGCCTTTCCGCACTGCCCCTGGGAGGGTATGTGAGCCTTGCTGGCGAAAGTCCGGAGAGCGTGGATGAAGACACGGAATTTCCCGAATCGCAGCGGTTCATGCTGCGTCCCGCATGGCAGCGCCTCTTGGTGGTCCTGGCAGGGCCAGTATTCAACTTTGTTCTCGGCTGGCTGATCTACTGGACGCTTTTCCTGGCCCAAGGACAAGTCACGGTCTATCAACATCCCGTGTCCGAAGTCTTCGACGGCACCCCGGCCATGAGCGCCGGCATAGAACCGGGCGACGTCATTGTGGCCATCAAGGGCGATCCCATTTACGGCCCGGGCGACCTGTTGACCACCATTCTCTTCAGCCGCGACGAACCCGTGTCTCTGACAGTGGAACGCGGCGGGGTAAGCCGCGAGATCATGGTCCTGCCTGCGTTTCTCAGCGAAGCCGACCGCAACGACGAACTCATGCCCCGTCCCAAAATCGGCATCGGGTTCAGTATTGAGCCACGGACGCTGCCTCTGGGGCCGACCCTGGGCGCGGGACACGCCCTGAGCAAGACGATTGCGGCCATCGACACGACCGCCAAAAGCTTTCTGACCATGGTGGAGGGCCGTGCATCGCTCAAAGGCGTGGGCGGACCGATCATGATAGCCCAAGCCATCGGACAGCAGGCCCAGACAGGTCTTGTGGACGTGCTGCTCCTGGCCGCCTTCATCAGCGTGAACCTGGGCATCCTCAACCTGCTGCCCATTCCGGTGCTGGATGGCGGACACATCCTCTTCTTCGGCTTCGAAGCCCTGACTGGCCGACCTGTAAATGAGGCTGTGCGCCGCTTCGCCACCTATCTGGGCGTGACATTCCTCTTGGCCCTGATGGCCCTGACGTTCTACAATGACATCTACCGCATCATCTTCTCCTAAAGACCTCACTCTGGCCCTGTGCGGGGCTGAGGAACGTCTACAGCTGGCGTTGGGCACTCCAGGCGAGAACGGCGCAGAACTCCTGGCCGCCCAGGAATGGACCGTGCCGGGACAGTCTGTACGTTTCCTTGTGCCTTCCCTTCAGTCCATGCTCAACGCCCTGGGCCTGCAGACATCGGACCTGTCCCGCATCGCCTGCGTACGCGGACCAGGCAGCTTCACAGGACTGCGCCTTTCCCTCTCCGTGGTTGCGGCCCTTGCCATTGTCCACGGACTGCCCCAGGCCGGGATCGACCACCTCGCGCTCCTGGCGCGCGGTCCGGCCACCCTGCTCAACGGCACACTGGCCGTGGTCACTCATTCGCGTCGTCAGCAAGTTTATGTCCAGGCTTACTCCGCCCCCACAGGAACGCCTCTTTCCGAGGCTGCGGCAATGACCTTGAAAGAGGCGGACTCAACTCTGCGCACCCTCTCCGCTCAAAGGTTGCCCCTCTATGCGTTCGGAAGCGGACTGCGCCGGAATGCGGATTTTTTCCAATATCTTGTCGCTGAATCAATTCTAACCCCGCTCAGCATGGAATGGGATGCGGCCTCTCCCCAGGCCTTGCTCAGCGCAGCCTGCGACCTGCCTCCCGAGGCATATGCCGACCATCCGGTAGAACCGCTCTATATGCGCCCATCTGACGCTGAAGAAAACCTGGAAACCATTGCCCGGCAGCGTGGCCTCGATCCAAAACTGGCCAAAGAAATGCTGCGGCGCTCGCGCCAGAACACTTAGACCTCCCTCTCTCGAAACGCTCCCTCGGCTCTGACATCCGGGGCAGCTCGCATCGCCCGCCACGCGATCCAAGCGATACAGCAACAACTATAATACCAGTACCACCTTCGAATCGTTATTCTGTGACGAAATCCGGAGGCTCGCCGCCATGTTCCATTTGCTTCGAGCGTTCCTGCCCGCAGTCCTCTTGTTCCACTGCCTCGCTGGTTCCGCATGGTCGCTGGAGCAGATCATCATGGTTACGGACTATTGGCCGCCTTTCCGCATCGAAGACAAGGATGGAATCGGCGGAATTGACCGTGCCCTGCTGGACGAAGCAGGCCGCCGAATGGGAGTCGAATTTGTCCTCATCCGCATGCCCTGGGCGCGCTGCTTATTGAGCCTGAAACAAGGCATTGCCGACGGTATGACAGGCTTGGCTCTGACACCTCAACGGGAAAAATACATCGCCTACAGCAAAATGCCCTATTATTCCTGTGCACCAGCTTTCTACATTCGGAAGGATTGGCCCATGCCACCAATCTTGCGATATGAGGATTTATATGGCCTGACCATCGGCTATACCAGGGATTCTGCCTACTTCGAACCTTTTGACTCCGACCTGGAATTAAACAAGATCGCGGCCATCCAGGAAGAACAGCTTATTGAAATGGTGCTGAAGGGACGCTGGGACGTGTTCATTGGGACAGACTGCCGAGTGCAATATGATCTGGCTCGGCTCGGCTTGGAAAACAAAATAGCCCAAGCACCGTATCGCCCTGCAACTCATATTGATCTCTATGTGGGATTTTCCAGGAAATCACCCTTTATGGAACGCCTCTCGGAATTCAACGCTCTTTTGGATGATCTGGTGAGAAGCGGCGCTATCCGTACTATGGCGGCTCAGTATTTTAAAGCTGACAAACAAAACAAGGCCGAGGAGTAATCCCCGGCCCAGTCTGTCGGCATGGGAAAATCCCCTTCAACGGGGATGGCAGCTTGAGGCGAACCTCTATTATACTACAAGTCGTTCCACGGTCTGTTTCAGCTGACGTCCCAAGGGCGTCTGCTGGGAAATCTCACGCTCGACATTGGTGATTCCCTTGATCACGGTGGAATGGCGCCGTCCCAGACGGTCCCCGATGGCAGCCAAGGAAAGCTCCGTATGCTTGCGGGCCAAATAAAACGCCGTGTTGCGCGCCAGGACAACCTGCTGCTTGCGGGTCTTGGAACGCAATTGATCCGGCGTGAGACTGTAAATTTGGCAAATGAACTCGATGATATGATCAAAATCCGGTCGAGGATTAGCCTGCGCATAATGCTCCAGGACTTCCCAGGCCAGGTCAAGATTCAAATTCTGTCGCAGCAGTCTGGCCTTGAGCACCAAGTTATTGAGACAGCTTTCCAATTGACGGATATCTTTGGTAATGCGTTCAGCCAATAGATTAGACACGTCGTCCGGCACCTGGGCACCAAGCATCTCCGCCTTGTTCAGAACAATGCGCCGACGCGTGTCAAAGTCGGGCGTACCGATCACGGCCATAAATCCGGAGCAGATGCGCGAGACCAGCTGGGAGTCCACATTGGAAAGCTCCTTGGGCAAGAACGAACTGGTCAGGACAACCTTGCAACCACGTTCCTGGAGAGCCTTGAGCGTACAAAGCAACTCGTCCTGCATCTTTTCCTTACCCTGGAAAAAATGCACGTCCTCAAGCAACAGGACGTCCGCAGCATCACGAAATTCGGCCTTGAAGCGTGTCAGTTCGTTGGCGCGCATGGCCAGAACAAAACGTGTGGCAAACTCCTCGGAACTGAGGCAGGCAATACGTGGATTGCTGCGGTTGGACGTGGCGCTCAGGCGGCGCCCTATGGAATGCAGCAGATGCGTTTTCCCGAGTCCAGGCCGGGCGCTAAGGAAAAGATGGTCCGACGCCAAGGTGTCGTGACACATGCCCTTGCTTGCTGCCAAGGCCAATTCATTGGAAGGCCCCACCACAAAATCTTCGAAGCTGAAACGCCAACGGTACTCACGACACGCTTTGGGGGGCTGAACAATAGGCAGCCCGACCTGCGTCGGAACCGGAATCTGGGCGTGAACCTGTTGCCTGGAAGCAAGCGTCTGCTGTTTGGTAGCTGCCGGGACAGGAGCAACCATGGTCGGATCAACAAGCACCTGCACCTCGGGCGAAGAGCCCATGGTCTGCAGGGCCGCGTCGGCCACAAGCCCCATCAAACGGTCACGAACCCAGGAAGCCACGAAGTCGTTGGGCGCATAAAGATTCAGGACACCATCTTCATAACGAGCGGCAAGCGGTTTGATCCATATTGAAAAAAGCCCCGGGTTCAGGCTTTTTTCCAGCGTGGCAAGAATGTCGGTCCAGATGTCTTTAAGCATGTGAGAGGTACTACAGCAGTGGAGTAGCGGGCTCAACGATGTTCACCCCAAACGTCCGGCCTGAAGTCAGGATTCTTCTCTACAGAACAACATACTGAATATATAGGATATATCCCACTTCACGCAGGAATGGGCTCTTTACCGTCCACTCGGGAAGGCGTGCCCAGCAAGGCCTGCTGGCAGGTACATCGAAAACGCCAACACCTGTTGAAAAGTTTTTCCACAAGGCAAAATCAACTTTACTCTGTTTTACTCAAAATTTCTCTTTTTTTTGCAGCACAACATAAAAGTTATGAAGTATATTTCAGTAGCGAAGGTCTACTTCCAAACCCAATATAACACTACAACATGCTATAATAAAAGAATTTAATTTATAATTAAAAATGCCCGACCCTACAAAGCGGGAAAAGATAGGCCCCGGTGCTTCTGTCGACAAAGCCAGAAGCCACGGGGCCTGCATACGTTCACGTCAAGTTAGGAACAGTTCTTTTGCTTGATTTATTTAACATTTTCCATTTTGTAATATTTCATTCGGAATGACGTGGAGTTGTCACATAGGGGAAATTCCCGGATATCAGGGATCTCGCCTGCTCGAAAGTTCCGTCAAGGTTGGATGCTTGCCGCATGCAAAACGGTCCGATTCCGGACAATAGCCCAGCTCTTCGCATTTTGCTCCGCCCGTGGCAAAAATAGCCGGCAGTTTATCTTTGCAAATCAAAAGCATGGCATCCGCCATGGCCCGAATCTCCCATTGGGCGCGATTGCAGCAACGTAAATGAAAGAAATGCCGCAACGCACGGCAATTCATGGTCAGGACAATCTTTGTTTCTGCAGCCTGGGGCAACACGAAACGAGCATCCTCGTTGGCCTTGCTCTTGCGCCCGGCGGCCACAAGAATTTGTTTCAAATCGCGATAGGCGCTGCCTACTTCCTCCATAAAGGCCTCAAAGCGTTGCCGTGCCTCGGGTATCCGGGCTATGGCCGGTGGCAGGATATAGTCCATATCGGACTCGTCCACGTACCGCTGGCTTTGTTGCGAGTACGAAGCAAGACGATGGCGCACCAACTGGTGCGAACAGGCCCGGGAAATGCCCTCCACCGCAAAACTGAAGCTGACATGCTCGATAGGGCTGTCATGTCCTGACTCGAGAACGCCCCGCACGAATTCCGCCTGCTGTTCGCGACCGATCTCGCCGTTCAGCAATCTTTGCCACATGTCCGCAGCAAATCCGGCATGATAACACTGCCGAAAAGCCGCATACACAAGTTCCAGGGCATTGGGGGTCATGCTCAGCAATTCGACCCGCAGGTCCTTCTTGGGCATCGGTACTCCGTTTTCTGTTGCTAATCGTTCAGGGCCACGTTGCGCGTCTTGCCAGGCTTCAGTTCAACGCTTCGACCACGCAAAGAAACATGGACGGCATCCTTGCCGGATGCGAGCAATTTCATGCGAACTTTGCCGGGCGTCAATGTGAAGCCGAACACATCGCCCCGGAACCTGACCTTCAAACTCAGGCCGTTCCAATGAGCAGGCAGATGCGGATTCACGGCCAATATCTCGCCGCTGGCGTCAATACCGGCAAAATAACGTGTGATAATGTCCAGTGTCCCCGCCATCACCCCTGTGTGGATACCTTCCAACGTCGTACCGCCCTGGGAATCCTGGATATCACTGACCAACGCCTCTACGAACCATTGCCAGGCAGTGGCATCGTCCCCGAAATGGCTGGAGATGAGCGCGTGCACCACCTTGGACAGCGTGGAACCATGGCTGGTCCGGCCCTGGTAGTAGTCGTAATTGCGCCGCAGCAGTTCCGCAGCGTCGCCCACTTTGTGCCCCAAGCGTTCCAGGATGTCCACGATGGTCTGTGGCGCCAGCGCGTAGAACATCATCAAGGTGTCGGCCTGCTTGGCGACCTTGTAATGATCCGGGCTATCCCCTTCGGCCTTGAGGATACGGTCCATGCGATGAATATCACCGTATTTTGCACGGTAGGCATCCCAGTCCAATTCATCTAAACCAAAGTACCCCTCAAACTGTTCAATCACGCCATCGGCATCGAGATTCACATTAAGTCCGCCAGCGATTTCACGCCAACGTTCCGGCTCTTCGTCACGTAGGCCGGAGCGTAACGCCACACGTTTGCGATCCGCAGGAGAAAGCTTGGACAGCAGATCCAATGCGCGCTCCAGGACCCAGGAAACCATCACATTGGTGTAGGCGTTGTCGCGCAGGCCGTCCTTGTCCGTTCCCGGCGTCTTTTCATGGAACTCATCCGGGCCCATGACACCGTCGATATGCCAGCGCCCTGAAGCAGGGCTCTTTTCGGCTATGGAACCCCAGAAACGGGCAATGGAAAGCATCAGTTCCGCCCCGCACTCGCGCATGAATTTCCAGTCGCCCGTGCAGTGCACGTACCGCCAGACATTGAAGAACACGGCAATGGAGACATGGCGTTGACGACGCGAAAGGTCCGGCCCCCAATCGCCGCTCTTGGGGTTGAAATGCACCTCCTGGGTTTCCTCTTCACCGCCGTCGGCGGTCTGCCAGGGATACATGGCCCCCTCGTAGCCGTTCTCGGCCGCATAAGCCCGTGCACCAGGCAGACGTTCATAGCGGTATTTAAGCAAAGCCCGCGAGATCTCAGGATAGCGCAGATCATAAAATGGAAGAATATACAGCTCGTCCCAAAAGATGTGCCCCCGGTAGGCTTCGCCGGACAGTCCACGAGCAGGCATGCCCGCATCCAGGGTCTTGTTGTGGGGCGAAGCCGTGGCCAGCAAATGATAAGCGTGCAGTCTGGCCGTGCGCTGCACAAGCCGGTCCCCGCCCACGACGATGTCCCCCCGATCCCAGAGTCGCTTCCAGGCACGGGCGTGCGTCGCATGGAGCCGCCGGAAACTGCGGGCCTTTTCCAGCTTCGCTGACGCTGCCTTGCGCGGCGCATCCACCTTGTCCAGCGAGGTGAAGATGCTCACCAGCTTGTCCAGGGCATATGTCCGGCCTTCCCTGGCCGCAAAAACGATTTCCTCGGCGGCAAGAGCCGCGTCCTGATGCAGATTGCGCTCGCCCTTCAGGCGCCGGCCCTCTTCATACAAAACATGCTTGGCATTCATGACGATCTGATAGCGGGAAGCCGTGGTCTGCACATGCAGATACACGCCGCCCCCTGACTTGCCGCTCTTCACGAACTCCAGATGCTGCTGGTTGAGCTGACGATACCGCGCAACCCCGTCATTGATCAGATTCCCGTCAATGCCGGAACGAAGCGTGACCTTGCCGGACCAGTTCACCGGGGTCAGTTCGAAACGCAAGGCCGCCATGTGCGGGTCCGCCATACTGGCCAGACGCTGGGAGTGAAGGCGCGTGATACGCCCGAGGCTGTCGCGTACCACCAGAGAGCGCTCCATGACCGCATCCCGTAGACGCAGACCGTGCTCGTAGGAAAGCACTTCCATATCCAGCGGACTGACAAACCCGCCGTTATCCACACGATATTCCAGGCGCAGCCAGTTCGGGCAGTTGACCAGATCATTATTATATATGTCGCGGCCATGCAGCGGTGTGGGGATCTTGTTGAACACACCCGCCAGGTAGGTCCCAGGATAATGCCCCTCCGAAGCGGCTTCGGTTTCCATTGCCCCGCGCACGCCCATATAACCGTTGCCCACGGTGGTCAGGGTTTCCCGCAGCTTCTCATTGGCAGGGTCCAGGCCGACATAGCGGAAATTCCAGCCGTCTGCTTCAATCCCCTGGTTGAACCAGGCCCGCATCCCCTGCACGTCGATTTCGCCCAGGTCCGTGACCACCATGTCCGCGCCATTGGCCAGCAGTGTCGGACCGGCGATCACGCGCGCCACACCCAGTGTCAGGCCAAAATTGCCAGCACGACCGGCCTGGACGCCGGAAATGGCATCCTCCACCACCACGCATTCGCCGGGCAACAGGCCAAGATTGGCGGCGGCGGTTACAAAGATATCTGAATCGGGCTTGCCTTTGAGCCCCAACTCCAAAGACACATCGCCGTCCACACGCGTCTCGAAAAGGTCAGTCAATTCAGCCAGCTCAAGAATCAATTTACAGTTACGGCTGGACGAAGCCACGCCCACGCGAATGCCCTGCCTGCGCAACTCCTGAACCAAGGCCACAGAGGAGGCAAAGACATCCGGGCCTTCGCGCCGCAACACTTGCTGAAAATCGATATTTTTGCGGTTGCCCAGCCCGCAGACAGTCTCCATATCCGGGGCGTCGTCATGGTCGCCGAACGGCAAATCAATCCCGCGCGACTCAAGGAAGCTCTGCACGCCCTGCATGCGCGGCTTGCCGTCCACATAATTAAGATAGTCTTCAGACGAAAAAGGCTCGAAAGGCTTGTTGTCACGGTCCGCGACCTTTTTCAAATACCAGTTGAACATGCTTTCCCAGGCCAGGGAATGTACACGGGCCGTACCGGTAATCACGCCGTCCAAATCAAAGATGACGCCTTTGAGCTGCGGGGCATTCATATTGTTCTCCCTTGCGTTCGCAATGCGTTTTGAACTCAGGCCAGATTTCCAAGTGCGGCCACAAGCACGTCGGGGCTGGAGACGATCAGGGACTGTGAAGCGAGGCTGCGCACTGCCGAAGCCAACGATTGATCCCTGGTCACGAAAACGGCCCAGGTGTCCGGACAATGGGTCAACACGGCCTCGGCCAAAGGCAAATCCGAACGGGTGTCGCCGCTGACCAGATTCGGTCCCTGGCTCAGCTTCAGGTCAAACGTTTCATTGAGGAAGTTGACGCCCTCGGCCTTGCTGAAATCCTTGAGCCCGTCACCGCCTTCCACCGTGAGGATCACTTCCACGTCCAGTCCCGTGTCCTCGATGCGGAAATTCCCGCCCTGGGGGTCCACATGGGACGTGACCGCTTCGATTTTGTCCAGAAACGCCAGGGATTCCGGTTCGGGAATGGTTTTGGTGATGTCCTGGCGGGCAATGGTGGTCTGGCCAAACTTTTTTTGAAATCCCGAACCGATCAAGGTGAATATCTCATAAGCGGAATCTTCCAAGATCGCAGTCATGTGATCATTGAAGGAATCCAGCAAGGCCTGTTTTGCGGCCTCGATGGGATAGGTCCGGTGCGCCCCCTTGCGATCCAGGCATTCCCGCCCCTTGGACGCGGCATAGATAAAGGAGCCCTCGGGATTGACGCTGATGTTGACGATCCCGGGATCACGTAACGGGGCAGAGGTAATGAACACGGAGGATCCGACTCTGGCCCGCGCGAAGCGAGAAAGAAAAACCGCGTTGTACGCTGATTGGATGGAAGAGTTATAGCGCCCGCAGTAATTATTGGTGGTTCCGTCGCGATCCGTGATCCAGCAATTGAAATTCATGCCGCGCAACGTATCCGAAGCAGCACGCACCTCATCCGCGAATCCCTCATGCAAATCTTCCAGGTGGCGCAGCAGGGCCGCCTCTCCCGATCCGAGAAAAAGAATATCTTTTTCCAGCTCGGAAAGCTCATAGCTGAGATCCACTCCCATCCGACGTCCCGCCGTCACTTCCAGAACCGATTTCCCCTCATGCTGCGGAATCGCCCTCAGATTTTCCAGAGCGTGCGCCAAAGAGGTTACCACGCCGGGGGCTGCCGCACGACCTGCAAAGATATCGCACACGGCCCGAAAGCGGACATCCCGGGTCTGGGCCATGAGCTCATAGAATTCCTTCAGGTCCGCGATCGCATGTCGTTCAATGGCATGGGCCATGTGTTTCCTCCGCTTGGATTCCCTGTCACTATTTGAAAAGACGTTGATGAAGAAAAGGCGAACGGCCCTATTTGACCATGTACAACTTGTCCGCGGCGTCAGCGGCAGTGGCCTCGACACTGATCCCGCCGGGCAACAGAAAATGAAGGACGCGCATGAAGCGGGTTTCCCACTCGTCGATCTCGGCGAAGATGCGTCGCTTGCATTCCTCGTCCGCCACCAGCCCTCGCGCCTCGGCAACGGCCTGGACTCCGGGCATGAGATAAAACACCACGCCTTTGTTCCTGAGCAGGGCCGCGGCTTCCTCGTCGGCCACAAGTCCCTGGTCCACCGAGGCCACCACGCGCTCGCCCGAAAGGGCCTGATCCAGACCAGTACGATCAGATATTTCAATAAAACCGAGCTTGAGCCGCGCAGCCAGGGTACGCCCCACAGCGCGACGCCCCGAACCAAGCAGCCCAATCAAAAAAACGCTCTTCCCGGCCGAACGCACCGCAGGCTCCGCAGGCTTCTTACCGAACACCTTGCGTTTGTCCGCCTCATCGACCTCTATCTTCGTCACCTTTCCCGAATCTATGTTCGTGGGTTTCATTCTTTCCTCCAAAGGATCTTTGACGACAGCATACCCAAGGGCGCGCACAATGAAAAGCTTGCAATTCCCGCCACCCCAGACTTCTCATGCGCGCCGTTCCAGCGTAGTCTGCGCCATGCCCAAAGAACACGTCCATTTTCTGACCGCCCAATTGTCTGCGGACCGATTACAAACCAGTCGGTTCGCGCCGGATATTGCGGCCCACTCTTCAGCCCTGTTTCTCGGCTCGATTTTCCACGACGTCCTCTTTTATCTCCGGGGCAATCAGCCTCAGGCATTGCGCGAACTGCCCCACGCGCTGCATGGCAAGCAGGGGCAAGATACCTACCATTTACTTCTGCTCCAGACCTCGCATGCCGCCGTTATCGGCGGACAAGCCAGGGCGTTTCTGGTGGGTATGGTCAGCCATATCCAGGCAGACGCGGCTCTGCATCCGCTTGTCTACCATCTCAGCGGCGCGTATTACCGCAGCTCGGAAGCCGTGGAGCGGCACCGGCTGCTGGAAACGTTGCTGGACCAGATCATAGCCGGAAGCAGGACAGAATTACGCCAACACAGCATCGGCCATCTGCTTCGGTCCGCAGGCGGAATCGACGCCGCATGCGAACTCGCCCCTCTCGACAGCTTGGCGGAACTGACCGGTTGCAGAAAAAAACACATTCGCTCTGCCCTGAAGCATTCCTGGCGAACATTTTCCACGCTACGCTGTCTTGCCCTGACCCCGGTACTTGGCCCGGCACTGGCGGGACTGCGCCCTCTGCTCCCAAAGAAAGCGCACAATGTACGCGGCATCCTGGCCTTGTTTCATCCCCGTCGCCCCAGAACGGATGCGGCATTTCTGCTCGGCCCCGTGCATTACCGGCACCCGGTGACAGGCCTGGAACATGTCCGAAGCATCCGGGAACTCATGGACGAAGCTGCCGAGCGAACCGCGGAACTCTGCCGCGAACTGGAGCCGCTCGCCTTCGGCGAGATCAACAACGCAGTGCTGGCTTTTGGCCCTTCCCTGGACACCGGCCTGCCTCACTCAGCAGTCAACAATGCCCACCACTTTGCCAATCCGCCCTATCCGCCCCTGACATAAGCCGACACCAACGGTTCGACAGGCTGACATTGTCAGCATGCATCATCGCGCGGATCATTCGCGCGCAATCCGCTTCAAACAGAAACACTGGGGGACAGCCGTCGTGACTTGCAAGAGACATCCGGCTCATCTATAGAATATGAAAACTTCCAGAGGAGACTCCCACATGAAAAAACTCATGCTGCTTGGCGGCGGAATACTGCTGCTCCTGGTCGCGGGCATAGCGACGTATATCCTGCTGAACGTGGATAAGCTCGTGGAGTTGGCCGTCAACGAATACGGGCCCAAGATCACCAAAACCGACGTGGTCCTCAAGGACGCCGACATCGGCCTGTTTTCCGGATCGGGCGCGCTCTACGGACTGCGCATCGGCAACCCCGTAAACCGGGGCTTCAAACCACGCGATCTGCTGTCCGTGGACCGCGTCAGTGTTGAGCTGGACAGGGACTCCCTGCTCACGGACACTATCCTGGTCAAGGAAGTGGTCATCCAGTCCCCCAGAATCGCCTATGAACTCAAGGGCGGCTCAGGCAACAACTTCGACGCCCTGCTCAAAAACATCGAAGAATCAGTGGGCAGTGCGGCCAAGGAATCCAAGAAGAAGGATAAACCGTCCGCTGCCGCGGAAGAGCAAGCAAAAAATGAAAAGAAAGTCATCATCGAGAACGTCTATATCCGCAACGGTGAAGTCACAGCCGATCTGACGGGGCTGCCCGGCGAAGGCTTGACCATTGGCCTGCCTGAAATCCATATTGCGGACATCGGAAAGGAAAAAAAAGGGGCCAGCCCGGCCGAAGCGGCCCGAAAGATCGTGGAAGGCCTCTATGACGGCATGGAAAAGGCTTTTGCCGAATCCGGCGACTTCGTGATGAAGGGAGGCCAATGGGTCATGGACCAGGCCGGCGGCGTGGTCGGCGGAGCGACCGATGCAGTGGGCGGTGCCGCGGGCGGTGCCGGCGACGCCGTGGACGGAGCCGTCAAGGGGCTCAAGAGTTTATTCTAGCTTTTCCTATCTATATTATAAAGCGCGCCGCGTTCGATTCCGGACACTGCGCGCTTTTATTGTGACTTCAAAACAACGGCTCAAGAAATAAATGTCTCCAGGATGCCCTGCGCCTCTTCCCAGGCTTCGGTAGCCGAGGTTGTCAACTCCGAAGCTGTCAGCCGCAGATTGTTCCAGGCCCGGACATCGAGCACCGGCACAGCCTGCCCACCTGAATTCCAGGCAAAAACAACGGCTGTCACGATCTCGGCCAGATGCAGGACACATACGCCCGGCTCATACCCGCTGCGTGCGGGAGTGCGGCGCAACCCCACCAGTCTTGTCACCCCCTGGGGCAAAGCCCAACGCTCCAGCAACACGGCACCAATCTGGGGCGTGGCAAAACCGAGCTGATCCGTTTCCGCAAGACATGGTTCCGCGTCGGAACAGCGCAAGGCCTGTTTCAAATGTGCATACCGTACAGGCAATTCACGACAGGCGAGCAGCCCCCCCATGTCGTACAGCAGACCGGCGACAAAATGCCACTGTCCCCCAAGCCCGGTCCGACGCGCAAGCCGCTTGGCCAACACGCCGCAAAAAATCGAACGACGCCAGAAATCA
Source organism: Desulfovibrionaceae bacterium (assembly GCA_036541255.1). Lineage (GTDB taxonomy): Bacteria > Desulfobacterota > Desulfovibrionia > Desulfovibrionales > Desulfovibrionaceae > Paucidesulfovibrio. The sequence continues at coordinate 52,793 of JAZHDD010000049.1, forward strand.
ACCTGCCCGGCCTCCATGCCCATGCCTTTAAAAAATCGCTGTACGGACAGGGACAGAGCCAGCGCGGAAATCTCATTGAAACCGGCAAAGGCAACGGCCCGTTGGAGCGACTCCACCGGAGCGTTCAATCCGTAGAAGGGGCTATTCACCAAACGCAACAATGTAGCAGCCAAAGCCGGTTCCTGTGCAATGACTTCAGCCACACGGGAAGCATTGCCGCCACGTTTCGTCATGGCGTCGCTGACCTGGTAATACATTGCCGGAAATTCCACATGGGAAATGGCGGTACGGATCATACCCAAAGGATCGGACTCACGAGGCGTCATGGCGTCCCGTTGGACAGTGCCTGTCTCGGAAGAAATATGGAACGCAGCACATTGGCCAAGGCTGGACAGTTCGCGAACGATTTCATGTGACAAATCATTGAAACGTAACGCCCTGCGGGTAAGCGCCATGGAACGATTCGCCAAAGAGGAGAAAGAAGACGCAGTAGCGCACGGCTCTGTATTCCTGGCAAGGCTATCGGGGCGAAGCAGGTCATCCATTTCACGGAAAAGGCAATCCACATCCCGTGTTTCAATACTCCGGCATTCCAGATGCCCCGCTGTTGGCCCTTTTGAAGACAATCCAGCCTGGTAGCGGCTTTCCTGACGAGCTTCTCGTTGCATTTGGGGCTCCTTGATACGACGCTTGGGGTCGGCAAATCGACGCCGCCCAACGGTATTAAGCATCTATCGTGCCAGGGGCCCCCGCCTTTCCAGCCTCCATTTTCCATCCACATAGGCACGCACTATTTGTGCTCCCAAACCCTAAAGTTTTTTCGGACCCAGACGATAAAAAGGGCAACTCAAGACGGAAATGTCCGCGCCAAACGCGAACATCTCTGAATAGGCAAGGACGCCGAAACCATTTCAAGGAGGAAATTATGTCTCTCGTTATCAACCACAACTTGATGGCTATGAACGCCGCACGCAACTTGAATCAGGCGTATAACTCGCTGGGTACGTCCACCAACCGTCTGTCTTCGGGTCTGCGCATCACCACCGCAGCCGACGACGCGGCCGGTCTGGCCATTCGCGAGCTCATGCGCGCTGACGTCAAGGCCCTGCAGCAGGGTGTGCGTAACGCCAACGATGCCATCTCCCTGATCCAGACCGCGGACGGCGCGCTTTCCGTCATCGACGAAAAGCTGATCCGCATGAAGGAACTGGCCGAACAGGCTTCCACCGGTACCTACACTTCGGCTCAGCGCCTGATCATCGACTCCGAATATCAGGCCATGGCTTCGGAAATCACCCGAATCGCCAACTCCACGGACTTCAACGGAATTTACCTGCTCAACGGTAACCTCTCCGGCGAAAACTCCGCTCACAGTGGTGCAGGCATCAACTCCACCGGCCCGCTGAAGGTCCACTTCGGTACGGAAAACGACTGCGCCGAGGACTACTACTACATCTCCATCGGTACGGCGACCGCCTCGGCTTTGGGTGTCGGCCTCGGAGCCAACAACTCCATC
>JAZHDD010000050.1:0-3264 GCA_036541255.1 Desulfovibrionaceae bacterium
GAAATGGGGAAGATTCTGGCCGGAAACAATTTTCTCCAGAATATCGGCATGCTGGCCTTTCTGGGGCTGACCCTGGCCATGTCGCACGCAGGCATTGGCAGCGTGCCCCTTTTCTATATTCTCGCGGCAGTCGCCCTGGGCGGCACGATATATACGCTCGGGAAACTGCCCCAATCCCTGTTGCGGTACCTGCTCTATATTCTTTTCTCGCAGCGCTACAGGCTGTCGGCGTCCGGACTCAACCATCTTCCGGCAGACGGCGGCGTGCTTCTGCTGGGCAACCATGTCAGCTGGATCGACTGGGCGGTGCTGCACCTGGCCGTCCCGCGCCGCTTGCGTTTCGTCATGGAGCGTTCCATCTATGAGCGCTGGTACCTGAAGTGGTTGCTCAGGCGCCTGGGCATGATCCCCATTTCCTCGCGGGGCAGCAGACAGGCCCTGCGGGACGTGGAGACGGCCCTCAAGGCCGGTGAGTGCGTGGTCATCTTCCCGGAAGGCGCCATCAGCCGCAACGGACAGCTCGGCGAGTTCAAGCGCGGTTTCGAGATTCCGGCCCGCGAGTCGGGCTGCGCCATCGTCCCTTTTTATCTGCGCGGTCTCTGGGGCAGCCTGTTTTCCTTCGCCGGACCGCGACTGCGGGAGACGTCACGCATCCGCAGCATCCGCGACGTGACAGTCTGCTTCGGGCCGCCGATGGCCGCGGCGGCCCAGGCCTCGGAGGTCAAGAAGGCCGTCTCCAGGCTGTCCATCGCGGCCTGGAAGGAGTACTCCCAAACATTCGATCCCCTGCACATTGCCTGGCTCAGGACTGCCAAACGGTATCCGGGACGGCGCGCCGTGGCCGACTCGACGGGAAGCGACATGTCTCAGCGCCGGCTCCTGGCCGCGTGCATTCTCGCCTCTCGCATGCTGCGGAAAAGGACCGCCGGCCAGAAGAACGTGGGCGTGCTCCTCCCGGCCAGCGTCGGCGGGGTCATCGCCAACATGTCCCTGCTCATGCTCGGCAAGACCGTGGTGAACCTCAACTACACCTCGGGGGCGGACACACTGCCTGGGATTCTCGAGCGGGCGCATATCGGGACCGTCGTCACATCCGAGGCGTTTCTCGCCAGGCTCCGGGGCAGGGGGATCGACCTGAGCGGGATTCTGCAGGACCGCGAGGTATTTTTCATGGAAACGCTGCGTTCGGGTATCGGCAAGGGCGCTTTCATCGCTGCCATGATCGCGTCGCAGGTTCTGCCCGCCTTTGTCCTGCGGCTTCTCTTTTTCCAGAGGGTTTGCCTGGAGGACACCGCGGCCATTCTCTTCAGCAGCGGTTCCGAAGGATCCCCCAAGGGCGTCATGCTCACCCACGAGAACATCATGGGCAACATCAAGCAGGTGGCCAGCCTGTTCAACGCCCGGGACCACGATGTCTTCCTCGGGACGCTGCCGCTCTTTCACGCCTTCGGCCTCACGGTGACCACATTCATGCCGCTGATCGAGGGCATACCCGTGGTCTGCCATCCCGACCCCACGGACGCCTACAGAATCGGATGCCTTGCAGCCGAACATCAAGCGACGTTTCTTTGCGCCACCCCGACATTCCTCGGCCTCTACGCCCGCAATCAGAAACTGCACCGTCTCATGTTCTCCTCTCTGCGTCTGGTGGTCGCCGGTGCGGAGAGGCTCAACGACGAGACTCGACGGGCCTTCAAGGAAAAGTTCGGGTTGGAGGTTCACGAAGGCTACGGCACCACGGAGACAACGCCGGTGGCCACCGTGAACACCGTGGACGTGCTCAACACCAACGGGTTCTCTGTGCAGGTGGGCTCGAAGCCGGGGACGGTGGGTTTGCCATTGCCCGGAAGTGCCTTGCGCGTGGTGGCCCCGGAAACCCTTGAGGATCTGCCCGCCGGGGAAGCAGGCCTGATCCTCATTGGCGGCACCCAGATCATGAAGGGATACCTCGATGATGAAGTCAGGACCATGGGCGCCATTGTCGAGCAGGATGGCATCCGCTGGTACAAGACCGGCGACAAGGGACGCATCGATGAGGATGGCTTTCTGGTGATTCTGGACCGTTATTCGCGCTTCGCCAAAATCGGCGGGGAGATGGTCAGCCTGGCCGCCGTGGAGGAGGCGTTGCTGCGCAACGCCCCTTCGGGCACGGAGACCGTTGCCGTAGCCGTGCGCGACGTGAAGAAAGGGGAGCGGATCGTGGCCCTGGTCAGCGGGATGAACGAGCCGGCGACCCTCAGGAAAGCCATGCTGGAAAGCGGGACGAATCCGCTTATTGTCCCCGACAGATTTTACGTAGTTGAGGAAATCCCGAAGCTCGGGACCGGCAAGAAGGATCTTGCGGGCGCAAGAGCGATGGCGCTCGAATTTGCGACAGCGTAAGGACTGAACTTTTTTGTAGAACTTGTGCGCTTGGTCTCGGAAGTCCGAAGTGCCGTCTCATCGTTGTTTGTCAGCGCTTCCTGTATGCCTTGTCGTGCTGGACGTGCAGGCTGATCAGCACGAGGGTCGGGCCGCTGAGCAGGCAGGTTACGGCCCGGGCGCTGGCCGTGACGCGCAGGGAATAGAGCTGGTGGCCCGTGACCGGTTCTATCATTCCGTGGAGTTTTTCGAAATTGAGGCCGGGGTGTTTCCAGAGGTCCACGAGCTCAAGGGATTGGAGCAGGACCAGCATTTTCGCTGCGGCCTTGCGCACGGGTTGCTCGGCGGACATGACCGCCTTGTCGAAGGCGGGCCGGATTTCAATCCTCATCCGCCCATCTCTTGGCCAAATCGTTGGCGGCCTCGGCTGTTTCGACCACCTCCGAAGGGCGAGGGTCTTCCAGGGACTTGACGATGGCCTGCTTGCTGTCCGCCGTCCAGGCCCAGAGCTGATGACGCGGGATGGTCTCAACGGGAATCAGCAGGATGCGGCCGTCCTCGAGGACCTCGATCTCGACCGTGTCCCCAGGCTTGATGCCCGTTGCCGGCGGCAGCGTGATGCGTCGACGTGAATCGGTTTGCGTGAGCATGTTTCGTCCCTCCATTCCTACGTTCATAGGACGTAAAGGGGTAAAGGGCAATGCCCATATTGGGCATTCTACTGGATGCCGTCGCAGGGTTGGGTGGCGTCAGGGATAGTCTGAGGAATCCCCTTCAAAGAGACAGATCATGGTGGGTTGCATTGCCAAGCCAAATCTCGCGGAAGATGCTGTCATGGAAAATTGTCTCGCAAGGTTAAACTAGGCTGAAAAGACCAGGGCGGGTCATGTCACAAAGCTGTTG
>JAZHDD010000051.1:0-3245 GCA_036541255.1 Desulfovibrionaceae bacterium
ATGAGCTTCGGTGCGATCAACTTCAACCTGCACCGGGCCATGGCGCGTGCGGCCACGGAATTGGGCACGGCCTATAATACGGGCGAGGGCGGTCTGCATCGCTCCTTGTTCAAGTACGGCCCCCATACCATCGTACAGGTCGCATCCGGACGTTTCGGCGTACATCGCGACTACCTCAATGCCGGGTGCGGCATCGAGATCAAGGTGGGGCAGGGCGCCAAGCCAGGCATCGGCGGCCATCTTCCGGGAGAGAAAGTCAACGACAAGGTCTCGGAGACGCGCATGATCCCTATCGGCGCGGACGCGATCAGCCCGGCTCCGCACCATGACATCTATTCCATTGAGGACTTGCTGCAACTTATTTTCGCGCTCAAGGAAGCCAGTGAATACCGCGTGCCGGTTTCCGTGAAGATCGCAGCTGTGCACAATGTCGCAGCCATTGCCTCAGGGGTTGTACGCGCTGGAGCGGACATCGTGACCGTGGACGGTATGCGCGGGGGCACGGGTGCGGCTCCGGCCATGATTCGCGACAATGTCGGTATCCCCATTGAACTGGCCCTGGCAGCAGTGGACCAGCGCCTGCGGGACGAAGGCATTCGGCACAAGGCATCCATTGTTGCAGCCGGCGGCATTAGGTGTTCCGCGGACGTGGCCAAGGCCATCGCCCTTGGCGCAGACGCGGTTTACATCGGCACGGCCACGCTGCTTGCCGTGGGTTGTACCCTGTGCGGACGGTGTTATACCGGCAAGTGTCCCTGGGGTATTGCCACCAATGATCCGCGACTGTCCAAACGCCAGAATCCAGATGTTGCTTCGGTCAAGCTTGTAAACTTGGTCAATGCCTGGAGCCACGAAATTCAGGAAATCCTGGGCGGCATGGGACTGAACTCCATTGAAAGCCTGCGCGGCAACCGTGACAAATTGCGCGGGGTGGGGCTCAGCGACACCGAACTCGACATCCTCGGCGTCAAGCACGCCGGTCGATAGGGGGGAATATGAAGAGAGTCTACCCCAACAGGGAATATTGCATCGGTTGTCATATCTGTGAATTGGCCTGCATGACGGCCCATTCCGAATCCGGTGACCTGATTATAGCGTATACCAGGGAGCAGGCCGAGGACGGCCTGTCGCCTTGCAAGAAGATATTCCAGAAGGGATCGGAATGCGTGGCCATCAGTTGCCGCCACTGCGATGACCCGTCCTGTGTCGCCGCCTGCATTTCCGGCGCGTTGCATAAGGATCCTGAAACGGGCGAAACCGTCTACGATCGTGAGAAGTGCGTGGGATGTTGGTCCTGTCTCATGGCGTGCCCTTATGGAGCGATTCGCCGACATCCGAAGATGAACAAGATCGTCAAGTGCGACCTGTGCCATGGTCGTGAAGGTGGTCCCGCCTGTGTCGAGGCCTGCCCGAACAAGGCCCTGAAGTTCGAAGATCGTGACGACGAGACCGCGTAACCCGGCGCGACAGAAGCAGAGGGCGATATGAAATACGTACTCATAGGCAATGGCGTGGCCACTATCGGGGCTATCGAAGGCATCAGAAAACTGGATAAGAAAGGCGAAATTGTCGCTATCGGCACAGAGGAAGCGGCTCCGTATGGCCGTCCGCTCATCTCCTACCTCCTGGCCGGGAAGATAAGTCCTGAACAGCTCGCGTTACGTCCCGAAGAATTTTATCGCAAAAGCAAGGTGGACTTGCGACTCGGCACCACGGTGAAAAGCGTGGATACGGCGAACAAGACCATAACCACGGACAAGAATGAAGTCATCAAATACGATCGCCTGCTCATATCCACTGGCGGGAGGCCGTTTGCCCCGCCTATCCCTGGTTCCGAAGGTGAAGGCGTTTACAACTTCACCAACCTGGACCACGCTCAGACCATGATTACGCTGGCCAACGACGTGAAAAAAGCGGTTGTCATCGGCGGCGGCTTGATTGGACTCAAGGCTGCGGAATCCCTTTTCGACCGTGGGGTGGACGTGGCTATCTTGGAACTTTCCCCACGTATTCTCTCGCTAGCCTTTGACGCCAATGCGGCGCGGCTGGCTGCCCGGCGACTTGACGAGGTCGGCTTGGCCGTGCACTGCGGCGTTTCGGCCAAGGAAATCGACCGCGACCGCAAAGGGCGTATCCGCGGCGTCAAATGTACGGATGGTACGTATATCCCGACGGAAATAGTGGTCATCGCCATAGGCGTGGTACCCAACACCGCATTGGCCGAAGCCGCAGGGCTCAAAGTGGATAGGGGCATTGTCGTGGACGACAACATGCGTACCAGCAACGATTCCATTTTTGCTGCCGGGGACGTGGCTCAGGCCAAAGACCTCTTGCATGATGAAAACCGCGTCGTGCCCATCTGGACCAATGCCTACAGCCAGGGCTATTGCGCCGGTAAGAACATGGTGGCCATGGACACGCCGTATCTCGGCGGACTGGCCATGAATTCCATCAGCTTTTACGGATTGCCCACCATTTCCGTTGGTACGGTGAACCCTCCGGATAATTCCATTGGTTATGAAATTGAGGCCTTCTTGGATGAACGTAAGCAAACCTACCGCAAGCTTGTTTTTCATAATGGCCGTCTGGTGGGGTATGTGCTTGTGGGCGATATTGACCAGGCCGGGCTCTACACCGCTTTCATCAAATTCCAGATGCCTGTGACCGCAGAAGTACGTCGCAAGCTGGCTGCCGGTCAGCCTGACGTACTCATGTGGCCGGATCGGTTTTTTGATGAGACCTGGAACCCCAACTGGCAGGAAAAGGACTAGCGTCCTTTGATACGAAGCGAGGACAAGGGATGAAAGCGCCCGAAAGATATTATGATTTTCAGAAGGATATTTCAGGCTGCGGTGTCTTTGGCGTCATCGACACAAAACGCGGCCTGATTCCAGGCAGCACGCCCATCGAAGGCATGGCCTGCATGCACGACCGAGGCAACGGTTTGGGCGGCGGTTTTGCAGCCTATGGCATTTATCCGGAACATAAAGATCAATATGCTTTGCACCTGATGTGCGACAACGAGGCTGCATTGGCCAACGCCCGGGAAGTGGTGGAACTGTACTTCGAAGTAAGCCACGACGAGCCTATTCCCACCCGCAAGACTTTGGCCATCAAGAATCCGCCGCTGGTCTGGCGTTTTTTTGTCTTGCCCAAGGCGGTCTGTCCGCAGGATTGCCAAGGCTTGCCGGAAGAGGATTTCGTGGTGGCCCTGGTCATGAAGATCAATACGACCGTTCCCGGTG
>JAZHDD010000052.1:0-3243 GCA_036541255.1 Desulfovibrionaceae bacterium
CCCCAACAACAGCGGCAAGTCCGCAATAGTCGAGGCCTTGCGCTGTCTGGCCACAAATCCGCCGCCCAAGCACGTCATCCGGCACGGCGCGGCCCAGGCGCGGGTCCAGGTGGAACTGGAAACCGGGGTGCGCGTGGCCTGGGTGCGCAAAAAGAACACGGCCTGGTATGAGCTGTATCGGCCAGGTCAGGAAGAACCGGAATATTTTCGCAAGCTTGGTAGGGGCATGGTGCCGGACGAAGTGCGCGAGGCCCTGCGCCTGGACGGCGTGGACCTGGAAGGGGGCCGGACCGTGGACGTGCACGTGGGCAACCAGCGCACGCCCATTTTTCTGCTCAACGAGGACGGGGCGGATGCGCGGCTGGCCGAGTTCTTTGCCGCGTCCAGCGAGAGCGCGCACCTGCTGGCCATGCAGAAGGCCTTGCAGGCCCGCAACCGCAAGGCCAAAACCCGCGAAACCGATTTGACCGGGCAGATGCGTTCCCTTGAGCAGGGGTTGGAGCGCCTGGAGGCGCTGCCAGAACTGACCCGACAGGGCGAGCGCGCCCGCGCCCTGGGCCGGGAAATCGAAGCCCTGGAGCGGGTTGTTCCGGCCCTGGAACGCGGTCTTATTGAACAGCAGCGGCTGGAACGCGGCCTGGAAAAGAGCTGCGAACGCGCCCAAGCCTTGCACGTCCTGAGTCCGCCCCAAACGCCCTATGACACGGCCAGTTTGGCCAGACAGATGCAAACATTGGGGGAACTGGCGGCCCGCATCCGGCGCAGTAGGCGCCGCGCCCAAGCCATCGCCCCCCTGACCGCAACGCCTGAACTTTTTTCCACAACCATGCTTGCCGGGCTGATCAGAGATTGTAATAGTCTTGAAATAAAGATGAAATCATCAATCCTTCGCTTCAATGCATTGCGTGAACTGCAACCGACTTCAGAACTGTTCAACGAGCTGCCCCTGGCCGGGCTGCTGTCGGACATGCAGGCCCTGGACAAGCGACGGGCCAATGCCCAGGATGTGGCCCTGGCCCGGGCGGCCCGGGTGCGGGAAATGGAAGCGGAGATTCTTCGCAAGCTGAAAGAGGTGGGCTCCTGCCCGCTTTGCGGCGGCAAGCTGGATGCGGACGCGTTCACGGGCAAGGGGGAGCGGACATGAGTGCAGCGCGCCTACCATTGCCGGAAATTACCGGGCCGGGCCTGTTTTTCGTGGCAGACCCGCACGTGGCGGACACGCCGCCAAGCCAGCGCCTGCCCGGCTATCGCGAGCAGATTCTGGAAAAGCTGCGGCTTTGCCTGGAGGAGGCTGCCTCGCGGGGTATGCCTCTGGTGCTGCTCGGCGATCTGTTCCACTGGCCGCGCGACAACTCCAATGCCCTGCTCGTGGCGCTCATGGAGCTGTTTCGGCCCTATCGTCCCTTTGTGCTTGTGGGCAACCACGACAAGTATCAGGCGCGTTGGACCCGCGACGTGTCCCTGGCCGTGCTGCGCGAGGCCGGCGTGGTCCGGCTCATGGACGAACCTGGTCCGCAGTTCGTGCTCGACACTCCGCAGGGCCGTGTGCTCGTGGGTGCGACCCCGGACGGCAGCAGGCTGCCCAACCGCTACGATGCCGCGCCCGGCGACCCGGAAACCGTGGTCTGGTGCACGCACCACAATATCAGCTTCCCCGATTTTTTGGAGCGGGCCAGCCGCATCAAGGAGCTGCCCGGCATCCATTGGCTGGTGAACGGCCACATCCACAGGCCTCAGCCCATGGTTAGCGCGGGATGCACCGCCTGGGCCAACCCCGGCAACATCACCCGGCTGACCTTTACCCGGCGCTCCAGGGAACGCACCCCGGCCGCGGCGGTCTGGACCCCGGGCTGCGCAGAACTGGAGCCGTGGGTCGTGCCGCATTTGCCGTTTTACGACGTGTTTCCCAGACAGGAATTCCCGCCCGAGGAGCAGGAAACCGAAGGAGAATCCCGGTTTCTCGAAGGGCTGGAACGATTGGCCTGGAGGCGCAGCCGCGAAGGCACGGGCCTCAAGGAGTTTCTTTCCGTGAACCTGAACCCGGAAAAGCCTGAAACCGGACTCATCTGGGAATTGTATCAGGAGGTTGTCGATGCAGAATAATGACCAGCGGTTGCAGCAGGAATTGGCCGAATTGAAACGCGAGTATGAGCGGCTCAAAGAGGAAAAGGTCCGGGCCGAGCAGGACGCGGCCAACCTTGCGGCCCAGCTTGCCGGGTTGAAGGCCCAGGCCGAGGCCGAGTACGGCACTTCGGACGCGGCCCAGCTCCAGGCGCTGCTGGAAGAGAAACGGGCCGAGAACGGGCGACTCGTGGCCGAATACCGCGCCCACCTGGAAGGCATTCGTCAGGGCCTGGACGCGGTGGAACGGACCGAAGGGGATATCTAGGCCGTGGACTTTGCCGAGCTGAACGAATTGGCCGAACGGGTCGCGTGCCTGTCCGGGCTGGCCCAGAGCCGCCACGAGCAGTATTGCCGCGCCCGCGTCGAACTGGGCCGGGTGCGCGGCTTTCTGGAGCTGGTGCCCCAGGCCACGGCCACCCTGGAGGAGCTTTCCAAGGCCCTGTTCGGCGAGATCCTGGACGAGATCGAGGCCAACCTCAGCCACGCCATACGCGAGGTTTTGGGCCAGGACCGCACTGTGATCAGCGAACGCAGCAACAAGAACAACAAGCTTCAGGTGCATTTTTCCATCTACAGCGGCAGCGACCCGGACAACCTGGAGGACATTCTCACGGGCCAGGGCGGTTCCGTGGCCAACATTCTTTCCGTGGGCCTGCGGCTCATCGCCCTGTCCCAGCTTGATCCGCACAGGCACAGGCCTTTTTTGGTGCTTGACGAGCAGGATTGCTGGCTCAAGCCCGATCTGGTGCCCCGGTTCATGAAGCTCATCGCCCAGATCGCCCACCGGCTGGAGCTGCAACTGCTGATCATCTCCCACCACCCCCTGGACAAGTTCGCCTATGCCGCGGACCGAATCTACGCGCTCGCGCCGGACAGCGAAAACGGACCGTCCATCCAGTCCATGCAGGTGGAGCGCGAACCGGACATGCCGGAGCCCGTGCAGGACTGAGACCCCCCTTGCCTGCGTTTCGGGCGTGCTTACCTTGTACGGACAAGGAGGCCGCCTATGAGCCAGAACATGCAATTGATCTGCCCCGGCTGCGGGGCCGTGAACCGTGTGGACAGGGGCAAGGCCACTCAGGCGCGGTGCGGCAAGTGCGGCGTGCCCGTGTTCGAAGC
>JAZHDD010000053.1:0-179 GCA_036541255.1 Desulfovibrionaceae bacterium
AAATAACCACACCGCGGGATATTCGTTAGCGCTCTGTCTGGATATCTCTCCAGCAAGGCCTCACCCGTTGCGGCTTGACCTCATTTTCCTTTCTGCTACGATATGAAGCGCGGGGGCAACTGTCGCGAGGCAGTTGCGGCTTGACCCCATTTTCCCTTCTGCTACGATCTTTCCCGTCA
>JAZHDD010000053.1:279-53020 GCA_036541255.1 Desulfovibrionaceae bacterium
ATCCCAGTAGACAGGGCTAGTTGCGGCTTGACCCCATTTTCCCTTCTGCTACGATCTTTCCCGTCAATCCCAGTAGACAGGGCTAGTTGCGGCTTGACCCCATTTTCCCTTCTGCTACGATTGAAGTCAAATTTCAAGAAGAAACGCCTGAGTTGCGGCTTGACCCCATTTTCCCTTCTGCTACGATGGAGGAAATTTTTCAGGACGAACTCGGCCTGTTGCGGCTTGACCCCATTTTCCCTTCTGCTACGATTGGGACAGCCTCAACAGTATGGAAGCACAGGATTTTTTCTTTTTGAGGTGTCTCGAAACAGCCCCTAAAACAGCGTGAGCTGCTGGGGCTGTTTGCGTTTTTTTACTTCTGCAGATGTGAAACTGACGATATTTTCATATTGTTTGTCCGTGAACATGAGAATATCCACCTGTCCGCCCGGTGGTACCTTGCTCTTTATTTTGCGGATCAAGGCTTGAGCCCGTTCCTTGCCTACGCAGTGGCGCAGGTAGACGGAAAGCTGAGCCCGGTCAAACCCCAGGTTACGGAGGTGCTCTCGAAAGGCATTGGCCTGTTTGCGCTCCTCTTTGGTCAGCACGGGCAGGTCAAACATCGTCAACATCCACATGATTCTGAACCCGCTCAGCATGGGGGTGATTCCATCAACTCTTCCGGAAGGGAAATCTCTGGAAGGGTGCGGGGCAAAAGCAATTTTTTCCGTTTTCCCAGGAGCGTGTCGGCTAGTGAGGCGGCAAGATTTTTAGTGGTTTCGACCACGGTGGTTGTTCCTTTGCGTAATTTCATATCCAAAACTGGCAACGCGGCCAGGGAAGTGCGAGCCAGGGGCGAGGGCTCCTGCTCTCCGGCATCCATAAGGGCGAGCACCATGAGATCGACCATGGGACGGAAGGGTTCCATGAGGTCGTCCACCAGGGCCAGGGCATTGCGTTCCGTGCTATGATGCAGGCTGAAGGAAGGATGGAGTCCTGCGAGCATTACGGAGCGGGCCATAAGGCCCCGGAGAACGGTGTAGCCATAGTTGAGCAGGGCGTTGACGCCATCGGCCTTGCGGTCTCGCAGGAATCGCGGGCCAAAGAGCAGCTTCCAGTAGAGCTTGGCCGCAACCGCTTCCACATTGCCAATGTCGCCGGAGCGGACAGCTCGGGGCAGCGCTTCCAGGTGGCCGGACGGCACGCCTCTAGAGGCGGCCACGAGGGCCTGCATTTCTATCTTGGCCTGGACCAATTCCTGCCAGAGCCTTTTCTTCTGCGGCAAGCTTGCGGCAGCTTGGGCTGCCAGACGTTGTCCCTGCTGCCGATGGCTCTCCAAGGGCCAAAACAAGGCGGCGGGGCGCATCCCCCGGTCGCAAACGACCAGGGGTACGCCCCGCCTGGAAAGCTCCAAGAGCAGATTGTTGGAGTAGGTCAGGCCATGCCCGGCGGCCAGGACCAACCCGAGGTCATCCAGGGGCAGACGGCCAAGCAGTTCGCCTTCGGCATATACTGCAAGGAAGCCGCGCTCCTTGCACAGGTAGCGGTTTTCACCGTTTATCTCCACGGTCTGCAGCAGCATTGTTCGGCACCTCCAATCGATGCACCCGGCCAAGCGGGTCCACGAACAGGGGCCGGGCATCTGCCTTGCGCAGCGCGTCCGGACTTTTACAGGTGTATTCGAAGGCATCCTCGCTGTTGCGGCTCCTGGCATCCACGTCGGCCTCGTGGTGTTCGGCCAAGTATATTTTTCCTTTTGTCTGTTTGACTACATAAAAGATTGTCCTTTTTCCCTCGTGCGTCAGTTCCAGCATGTTTCCATTGAACAGCTTCATGATTTGGGGCAGGCCTTGCCGCTCCAATTCCGTGACGAATCCGCCCGGCCTGTTGGCGTCAAAGGCGGAAACGATTTCCCCGATCCATTTGCCGCCCGGTGCCAGGCGAATGTCGTAGTAAGCATTTCCTCCGCTTTCGTATCCTTTGTATATTCGTCCCTGTTTGTCCCTGACCGGGATCAGGGTTATGGTGTCACGTATTTTTAAGCGGCGAAGGTTCTTTTTGGTGGCATAGGAATGTAATCTTTCTTTGAATTCTTTATCGTCAATACGAACTTCTTGCTTTAGCCTGGTTTTGGCTGCTGTTTCTCCCAGCGTGTCGCATTCATCGAGCAGGCTCAGAGCTTTTTGCAGCGGGATGCCGCAACTGGTACCCACTAGACGCGCCCGGATATTGCGGCCTTTGACCTTGAGCAGATCTTCGGGCTTGGCAAAGTCGGAAATGGCTTTGCGCACCGAGGCATTGCCTTTATCACCGTTGTCGCCAAGTATCCCATAGGCCGTATCCTTGAGCAGACGCTTTGCTGTGCGGCGGCTTTGTCGACGGGAGATGATGATGGATTCCACCTTGGCGAGCACGTCTTCCCGGAAGGTGGGCCAGGGGGCGTCCAGGTCCGCCAGGAAACGGCGCAGACCCTGCTTCACGTCGCGCGCATGCAGGGTGGAAATGCGCTGGAGCAGGGCCCGGTCCGTCACGCCGATGAGGGCCGCGTCCACGGCGTGGTGCCGGTGGCTTTGGCGGTTCTTGGGCGGCAGGCCCCAGTGGCGGGAAAGCAGCGAGGTCAACCTGCCGGGAGTGGCCCAAACCGCCTTGGGATCGCAAATGCACTCCAGGTATTCCCGGGCCACCACGGCGATGTATTGCGTATCCGTGAGTTGCCGGGCGAGAAAGTCCCTGTCCTTGAGAAGTTGTTCCAAGGCGTCGGGCTGGAAACGCCAACTTTTGTTTTTTGGCAACTGCAGGGCGCGGGCCGCGATGCCTTCCCAGTCGTATCCGTCACGCGATTGGCCAAAGGCCTCAAAGGGCGTCTGGTTGCCCTTGTACCTGTTGGCGCGGCGCAGGCTCACGGTCTTATTTGCTGGACTGTCGTCCAGTGTGCGGGCAAACGGCAGGATGTGTTCGATTTCCACTTCATCGTCAAAAAGGCGTGACAGGGAAATCTGCTCGCCTGTGTAGGGGCAACGGCGCGAGGCAGCGTCCGAGGAGAGTTCTTCCCAAAGGCGCATACGTAATAGGGCGTCGCCCCGGTTTTCGATGCCCAGAGCAGCCACTTCCGCCAACCGCTTTTCATTGTTTTCGCGGTTTTTCTTCTGTTCCTTTTCTATTTCCTTGCGGCGTTCAATGCTGTTTTTCAGGTCGCGGGCGACTTCCAGAATTATCTGGGAAGGGTGGCCGAATGACTTGATCAGGGCATTGGTCACGGTGCGGAGCTGGTTCAGGGCGATATGCACAGTGGGGTTGCCGATGCGTCCGTATCGGGCTTCCTGTTTGTCTGCGGGATCTCCCGAGCCGAAGGCCACGCGGCGTTGCAGGGCCTTGCCGTAATAGGGGAGACGATCAAGTATTTCGCCAGTGCGGAAGTCCGAATGGGAGCCGAGGCCCGCATTAAGAACGGCCTGGGAATACGGGGTTACGTCCTTCTTCAATTCGGCCACGACCAGGGAGAGCGCTTGTTCGCCCAGGCGGCCATAGCCATCAGGCAGGGAGAGGTCGGCGAGATTTTCAGCCTGTTGCGGGGTAAGGCTCCAGCGTTCCTGGAGCGTTGCGACCAAGGATTCTTCGTCCTGAGTGTCCAGCAGGAGTCGGACCAGCTCGTTCTGTTCGTCCAGGGGCAGTTCGCACCAGTCCGGGCCGAAATTCTCCTTTTTGCTGAGGCGGGCCGCAGTGAGATCGCCGACGAGCTTTTCGGTTTCGCTGCCGGGGAGGGTGACCTCGTGCTCGGCGTCGAGCCTGAGAGCCTTGCGCACGGCAGGGAGGCTCATGGATTGCTGGCGCAGGAGTTTTTCCGCAAGTCGGTCGCGCTCGGTCAGGGTCAGGGGGCGGGAGTCCAGGCTTGGGCTGAGCACGCGCAGGTGGTTGAGGTCTTGGTAGATGCGGAAACGCTGGGCCAGTGGCAGGGCCTTTGGGGCGCGGTTTTCATCTGGAAAAAAGGTGCAGCGGCCCGGATTGACGGGTTTCAGGGGGTTTTGAAAGAAGATGGCCTGTTCGATTTCCTGGCGTACTTGTTCGTCAAGTTGGAGAGCGGATTCCTGCGCCTGCCAGAGCATTTGGAATTCTTCGTGCAGCAGTTCCCTGTCGGGATAAAATTCGTAATGGGTTTCCTTGCCGATGCCCTGGGTTCTGGCAAGGACGGTTCGTCCTTGTTGTTGGCGTTTGTGGAGGAATTCTCCAAAGGTGCGGGCACTTATCTTTTGCATGTTTGAGCGCAAGGCTTCGATGCCGGAGCGGACAATTCCCTGGTCCTTGTCTTTTTTGTCGGTTTTGCGGTTGCTCTTGAAGCCGCGCCGCTGGTTGAGATGGAACAGGGCACGGCCGAATTCGTACGGGGTCAGGGGCTGGTCCAGGCCGCGCGCCCGGAGGGTATATGGGTCGAGGGTTTCCAGCTTTTTCCTGTCTGCGAGTTGCTCGGGCATCAGTCCGTGGCGTACCAGGAGGTCCATGAGTTTTTTTCGGCGTTGCAGGTAGCGGTCGCGGTTGCGGCGGGCGGAGCGGGCGATTCGCCTCGTTTCTGCCAAGCTGGCTTTTGTTTTCGCCTCTCTACCGTCGGAGTAGATGCGCACTCCTATATCCACAATTTTTTTTGGCGTATTTTCCTGTTCAAGGTCCAGAACAGCCCAGCCAATGGAGTTTGTCCCTATGTCAAACGCGAAACGGTAGCCCATCTCCTTCTCCTCATTTGGATAATTCCGTTGACAGTATTTTTGCGAGAGGGTAAATATACAATCACCTTTGTAGCAGAAGGGAAAATGGGGTCTTTTGATAAGCCGTTAACAAGTCGAAAGACACCAGCAAAGGCGGGCGCAAGCCCGCCTTCTCTTTTTCTCGCTCTGCAAATAAGAATGGAATTGGCATTTTGGCGTCCCTTTTTCGTGAATGCTGATGCGCAGAACATGTTGACCTGTCTTATTTACATGGTCGTTATCTTTTCTTCGGTCATGGTACGGACGCTGACTTGCGCTTTGGTTGTTTCAAGAGCCTCTTTCAAATATTCATCCATGTTACGACTCCTTTTGCGTTGATGATATGACGTCCGGAGTGTTGCTAACACAGGGTTCATAATATAGTCTACTATATTATGTGTATATTGTCCTTATTGCTGTTGGGTTGTATTACATTGTGACTGAAGCGGGTTGCCCGCCATGCTTTCATTTCGTATGCTGTACATGTTTCGGCGTTCAGACCATCCATGCTTTCGGGAGGAGCTGATGAATTCCACCAAAGATACTATTCACCCCTCGGAGTCCAAAAAGAGGACTGCGAATCATGCCTTCGAACGAGGGGAGACATTTCCCTTTTTTCACGATCTGAGCAGGATATCGCTCATAATTTCTCTTCTTTCTCTTTGCTTGGTACTCATTTTTTTCTTTGGATTGAGCCGTAATCTTAACGGATTGAGTCGTGAGGTTCAAAGCTATAACGCATTAAAGAATTCTGTCGTTTCGCTTGATGCATATGTAGATGATTTGTTGGGGCAGATGGGTAAGGTGAATGCGCAATTGCTGGATATGGACGAACATCAACGCCAAATCATGCTGCAGCTGGTCAAGGATAATATGCTTGATGACATGCTGCAGAAGACTTCATTTCTCGAAGGTCAATTGAACGGGACTCCTGATGGTGACAAGTTGGCCCGACTCCGAAGCGTTTTAGAAGAATTGCGGCACACTCAAAAAGAATAATTTCAGCCAATTAGATTTGTACGTTTTAGGAAGGCTCAGGCCTTCCTTTTTTTTGTCTTTTTATCCAATGATCAACAGCCTAATGAACAACTTCTAAATTTTATATTGACATCATTAGTTTTGATCGCTACTCAATGATTAGTTGAACAACAATGAACAGTCAGATTGGGTTGTGATGACAAAAAAATATATCAGCTTGCGCGAGGTGGCGCGGCAACTCAATATCCCGCCATCCACCGTCGTATACTATAAGGATAGATTTTCCGGGTTTATCCCCTCTCAGGGCGGTGAAGGTCGGAAAAAGCGTTATCCGGCAGAAGTCATAGATATTTTTAGGAGGATACGAGAGATGTTCAACAGCAATTGGTCTACTGAGCAGATCGAAAACGAACTGGGGATGCGTTATGCGCACGGGGTGGGGCAGGCTGGAGAGCCTCAGGCCGAGAGTGGGGCGCGCGAAGTGGACAGTGTGGTTCGCGAAATGGGCGGCGTGCTGGAAAAAATGACCGACCTTTTGGAGAACCAGAGCCTGTTTCGTGCGGAGATTCATACGCTTCGCGATGAGCTCGCATCCTTGCGGCAGGAACGGGAACGCACGGAATCACGGTATCGCTGCGCCATCGAGAGCATGGAAGAGGAATTGGCTTCGCTCCGTCGAGCCAAGACAGACCTTGAGCGCCTGTTGCGCGGCACTGGGAGCGAGGGCGGTGCGCCGTTGTTTCCTTCTGAGGAGTATTTGAGCCGCCCGCTGGTTATCAAGACCATCCAGGGAGAGTACCTCGGTGTCCTCGGTAAGGTGCAAAAACATTTTGCGCTTCGGGATTTCGTGTTCATGGTGGAACGCAACATAGCTGCCGGGCGCGACATGGAAATGTCGTGGGAGTATCGCAGTGATCAGTGGGTGTTGCTCGTTACCGCCAAGGGAGAACTGGATGGTCGGGATCAACATGTGGTTCTCGTAACACAGAAAACCGTTACGCCGAATCGTAATACAGTGACGGAAATTGTGCGTTTGAACATTAATGGTGCCGACGTGCCTGACTCCCTTTTGCTTTCGTTGTTCAAGAAGGTCAAAGACGGCTTTGACGCTTGGTCCCGCTGATTTTTTGGGGTTATATTATATTTTACTAGAAAATCTCTTGATGTGGTCACGCTTTTTAGGGTATCAAATCTGAACATGTCATTCGAGGTGGAGGGGACACGCATGCCGCAGGTTGCTGCAAGGATCACCCATGACCAGGAAAAGTGGCTTAAGGAGTTCTTTAAGACGAAGAGCGCCGGAGCCGAATTTATCCTGCCTTGGGCCGTTGACGTCTTCTTCCGTTGCATCCGCAACGTCTCCAACGAATTCTCCGTAGCCGAGTTAAAGACCATCCTTGATGCCCACAAAGAAGTTAAGCTGTTGCCCAACCAATCCAAGCAGGCCTATCTTCAATTGCGTGTTGAAGAGGCCTGTGACGAACGCGGGGTGCATATTCAGCACGGGGCAAGCAAAAGCAACCTGGAAGTGAAGCTGCGACGGCTCAGCGATCTTCAGGCCACGGCAGTCATGATTTGGGCTACGGCGTACTGGACAAGCAAGTCTTGGAACGGTGTGTCCGTCGAAGATTACGTCCGTCTGTCCTGCGGCTAGGCTCCCGCCTCCCGACTTCCCCATCCGCGTTTTTCCTGCTATGCACCATGCGCGCAGCAGTGGATGATCCACTGTCGTTATGGTGTGTCCCGTCGTTGAGGAGATCATGAAAAAACTTCCCTGCATCCTGACCATCGCCGGGTCTGATTCCGGCGGCGGAGCGGGTATTCAGGCCGACCTGAAGGCCATTACCGTTCTTGGTGGATATGGTTTATCCGTCATCACGGCATTGACCGCACAGAATACGCGAGGCGTCGAGGGCATTCACGCTCCTCCGGCGGCGTTTGTCGCTCAGCAGCTCAAGAGTGTGCTCACGGACATAGACGTGGCTGCGGCCAAGACCGGTATGTTGTTTTCTGCTGCCATTATGAAGGCCGTGGCCCCTTTTTTACGGCAGGCATCTTTTCCCGTTGTCGTGGATCCGGTCTGCGTGTCGCAGAGCGGTCACAAATTATTGCAAGACGACGCTGTCAACGCCATGCGCGAATTGATTTTTCCTCATGCGTCACTCTTGACGCCGAACATACCCGAAGCCGAATTGTTTACCGGCATGAGCATAAAGGGACCCGAAGATATTGCCCGAGCCGCTGCAAAGCTCTTGGAGATGGGGCCGGCTACAGTGCTCATCAAGGGCGGCCACGGTATGGATTCGGTGGCTTCCACGGATTGGTTCGCCCGTCCGGGACACAAGCCCTTGCCATTCATGCAGCCGCGCGTGGAAACGAACAACAATCACGGTACGGGATGCACGCTTTCCGCCGCCATTGCCACATACTTGGGCATGGGGCAGGAATTGCCCCAGGCGGTGCGCGAAGCGCAAAAATATTTAAATATCTGTCTTCGTGATGAAATTTCCGTGGGGCAGGGCAGTGGACCACCTAACCATCTTGCGCCTCAGCTCAAGGAGCGTGAGCGCTGGCCCGTGCTGCGCGAGCTGGCTGAGGTGGCTCAGGCGCTTACGGATGTGGAAGGATTGGGCCGGTTGCTGCCTCGCTGTGGAGCGAATGTGGCGTATGCGTTGCCGTATCCGGCCGGTCCGGCGGATGTGGCTTCTTTGAGTGCGCCGTTGTGCCGTGAGGCCGGAGGTCGGATTCTGCTGGTCGGGCATCCGGCGTTTGAAGCGGATCCCGTATTGACGTCGGTTTTGTTGTCCGCCCGCAAAGTGAGGCCAGACCTGCATTGCTGTTTTTCTTTGCGGTATGAACCGGGTATACTTGAAGCTCTGGCGACTGGAGGCGTGGGGGTCGCGTCCTTCGATCGGAAGGCGGCGCCCGCCACGGCGTCCCGTAGTTGGGAGGCTGCCTTGGAATGGGGCGTGTTCCACGCCTTTTCGTCCCATGCGACGGCGGCAGACGTCGCTATTGTGGCTGATGCCGGGGACCAGGGCGTTGAAGGGGGGACCTATCTTTTCGCGTCCACAGCCGCGGAGTTGTTGTCCCTGTTGAAAAAAACGCTGAAAATGTTGAAATAAGCCGTCTTGGGGTTGCCTTGGGCGGTACGGTGGTTATTGGAGTTGACAGCGCCCCTTGGGGGTGCTCTAAAAGCGTCCTTTTTGCGAGAGTGGCGGAATTGGTAGACGCACTGGATTTAGGATCCAGCGGCCTCGCCGTGGGAGTTCGAGTCTCCCCTCTCGCACCAGATATTTCAAGCGACGCAGAACGGCATGATTTAGGAGGACATTGAGATTATGGAATACGACGTTAAAAACCTTTCCCCAGTGAAGCGGGAAATCGCCATCAAGGTTCCGGCTGAAGAGGTCAATGCCGCCCTGGCCGCCACTGTGGCGCTGTATAAGCGCCGTCATGAAGTGAAGGGGTTCCGCAAGGGCAAGGCGCCGGCACAGGTCATCGAGTCCAAGTATCGCAGCCAGATCTACGGCGAGGCCACTACGGACCTCATCAACTACCAGATCAACGAAATCATGACCGAACTCGGCACGCAGCCGGTGTCCCGTATTGACGTGGACGCCAAGGAATTCGTGCGCGACCAGGACTTCGCATACACCATCGCCTTTGAAACGGCTCCTGAAATCGAAGTGCCCGACTATGCGGGCTTTGAAGTGGATATGGACAAGGTCGTGGTCTCGGATGAAGAGATCGCGCTCGTGGAAAAGCGCATTCTGGAGAATGCCGCCGAGGTCAAGGTCCTTGACGAGGCACGCAATCCAGCGGATGGCGAGGTTGTCACCGTGAGCTTCGGTGCGTACGATGAGTCCGGCGCTGTCGTGGACGGCATCAAGGCGGAAAGCTTTGATCTGACGCTGGGACAGGGACAGGCCCTGGAAGAGTTTGAGGAAATGCTGAAGACCCTCAAACCCGGTGAGAGCGGCCAGAAAGACATCACCTTCCCCGAAGATTTCATCAATACCAATATCGCAGGCAAGACGTTGACCATGAAGGCCACCATGCATGCGGTCAAGGCCCGGATCGTTCCGGAAATGACCGACAGCGTGGCCAAGAAGGCTGGTTTCGAGAACGTTGAGACCATGCGCACGGCCATTCGTGAATCTTACGTCCAGCAGCGTACGCAGTTGGCCAAGGGCAACGCCCAGAAAAAGCTTTTGGACGACATGCTCAAGACGTTGGAATTCGAACTGCCGGAAAGCATGGTGTCCGATCGCATCGACCGCATGGTTGCCGACCTGGAACAGCGTCTTGACCGTCAGGGCAAGAGCCTTTCCTCCACGGGCAAGAGCGTGGAGGAGCTGCGCGCGGAGTATCGCGCCCAGGCCGAGGAGAGCGTTCGTGCAGAGCTTCTGTTGCTGGCCGTGGCCCGCAAGGAAGCCCTGGAGGTCACTCCCCAGGAAATCGACCTAGCCATCAGCCAGCTATCCATGCAGACGCAGCAGCCTTTCCACCACCTCAAGCAGTATTACGAGGAACACGGACTGGTCGTGCCTTTGCGTGACAGGCTGTTGGCGGATAAGGCCATGGAGTATATCTTTGACAACGCCAAGGTGACCGAGGTGGAAGTGGCAGCCGAAGAGGGCGGGGATGCTAAGCCCGCCAAGAAGGCTCCTGCGAAAAAAGCTTCGGCCAAGAAGGCTGGGGATGACAAGGAGCCGGCCAAGAAAGCTCCGGCCAAGAAAGCTTCTGCGAAAAAAGCCCCGGCAAAAAAGACTGAAGACTAGTCCGCGTAAAAAACGGATCGGAGCACTTGCCTCCGGGGGCGAAATGCCCCATCATAACGGTACAGAGCGTCGTGCCCGCCGCCCGCCTGAGGGGGGGGCGGCGGGTAATGTTTCCCGCCAAGCCGCCGATAACGCGGTAACGTCAAGGAGGGGCAATGCCCAGCGTACCCATTGTCATCGAAACTACAGGCCGCACCGAGCGTGCGTATGATATCTATTCCCGTCTGCTCAAGGACCGTATCGTGCTCCTGGGCAGTGCCATTGACGATCACGTGGCTAGCCTCATCTGCGCCCAGCTCCTTTTCCTCGAATCCGAGAATCCGGAAAAGGAAATCTACATGTACATCAACTCGCCTGGTGGCGCAGTGACCGCAGGCATGGCCATCTATGATACCATGCAGTACATATCCTCGCCCGTGGCCACGTTGTGCATGGGCCAGGCCGCGAGCATGGGGGCTCTTTTGCTTGCCGCCGGTGAAGCCGGAATGCGCTATGCCTTGCCGCACAGCCGCATTCTCATTCATCAGCCTTTGGGAGGGGCGCAGGGACAGGCCACGGACATTGAAATCCACACCCGGGAGATTCTGCGCATGCGTCAGGATCTCAACGGCATCCTGGCCCACCATACCGGCAAGGATCTGGAGCAGATTGCTCGCGACACTGATCGTGATTATTTTATGGGACCTGTAGAGGCCAAGGAATATGGCATCATTGACAGCATCATGGTTTCGAGAGAACCTGTTCAGCAGGAGGACTAGGAAGCGCCCATGACCAGGAAGAAAGAGAACTCCGAGCTGAGCTGCTCCTTCTGCAACAAGCCGCAGGGTGATGTGCAGCGCCTGATTGCCGGGCCTGATGTCTATATCTGCGACGAATGCGTTGCCTTGTGCAACGACATCATGGCTCAGGAACATGTGCAGGAGGAGTTCGACGAGGGGCGTCTGCTGCCCCCGCAGGAGATCAAGAGTCTTCTGGACCAGTATGTCATCGGTCAGGATCAAGCCAAAAAAATCCTCTCCGTGGCCGTGCACAACCATTACAAACGCGTTTTTTACGCCTCTTCCGCAGGAGCGGACGATGTGGAGATCGACAAGAGCAACATCCTGCTCATCGGTCCCACTGGTTCCGGCAAGACGTTGCTGGCGCAGACCCTGGCGCGTGTGCTCAGGGTTCCGTTTGCCATTGCCGACGCCACCACGCTCACCGAGGCGGGCTATGTGGGTGAGGATGTGGAAAACATCCTTGTCCAGCTGCTGCAGAATGCGGATTACGACATCGAGTCCGCGTCGCGCGGCATCATCTACATCGACGAGATCGACAAGATCTCCCGCAAGGGCGACAGCCCGTCCATCACCCGCGACGTGTCTGGCGAGGGCGTGCAGCAGGCCCTGCTGAAGATCATTGAAGGCACAGAGGCCAACATTCCTCCCAAGGGCGGTCGCAAGCACCCGCAGCAGGAATTCATCCGCATGGACACTTCCAACATCCTGTTCATCCTGGGTGGTGCCTTCATCGGCCTGGAAGGGATCGTGCAACAGCGGATGCAGGGCTCGGGCATGGGCTTTGGTGCCAAGGTGGACGTGAAGATCAAGGAATCCTTGAACGAACTGTTCGCCAAGGTAGAGCCCAACGATTTGGTCAAGTTCGGCCTGATTCCCGAGTTTGTTGGCCGTATCCCGGTGATTACCTCCTTGGAGGAGTTGACCGAGGAGGATCTGGTGCGCATTCTTGTGGAGCCCAAGAACGCCCTGACCAAGCAATATACCAAGCTCTTCAGCCTGGATAACATCAACCTGCGCTTCACTGAGAATTCCCTTCTCTCCATTTCCAAGCGGGCCATTGAACGCAAAACCGGCGCGCGCGGCCTGCGTAACGTGCTGGAAAGTGTCATGTTGGAGATCATGTACCGCCTGCCTTCGCTGGAAGGCGTCAAGGAATGCGTGATCAACAGCGCCGTGGTGGAGAACGGGCAGGAACCCCTGCTCATCTATCAACAGGAAGTCAAAAGCGCCTGAGCCCTTTTGCGTGGATGGACGCCCTGTGGCGTTGACAATCCGCGCTCCGGGATTATGTAGAGTGGGCCCCGCCCCCGCTGCGGTGCGGGCGGGGCTTCATTATAACCGGAGGAACGCATGTCTCAATTCGGTTTCGACCCGAAGGATTCCCTGAGCGAGGCCCTGACGCTGCCCATGATGAGCCTGCGTGAGGTGGTCATGTTCCCCAGGTCCATCGTTCCCTTGTTCGTAGGGCGCGAGGCCTCGGTAAAGGCCATTGAAAGCGCGCTCGCCAACTTCGACAAGAAGATTTTCCTGGTGACGCAAAAAGCACCGGAAAAGGAAAAGCCTGAATCCGAGGATCTCTACGAGATCGGTACGGTCAGTAAGATACTTCAGATGTTGCGTCTTCCCGACGGCACCATCAAGGTGCTGTTTGAGGGTCTGTATCGCGGTCGCTGGGATCCTACCTCCAATGTTGTCATCGGGGATGAGGAATATCCCATGGCCCGGGTGCGGCGTCTGAACGAAAAAGACGAGGATTCGTCCGAGGGGCAGGCCCTTGTCCGCGCCGTGCATGAAGGACTGGAAAGCTTTGGCAAGGTCAACAAGAAGGTCGCGCCCGAAGCTGTAGCGGCCATGGCCAGCCTGCGCGATCCCGGCCAGCTGGCCGATTCGATCATGCCGCATCTCAAAGTGGAGTTTCGTACCAAGCAGGAAGTGTTGGAGATTTCCTCCTCCATCGAACGCCTGGAACGCGTGTATGAACTGTTGCTCGGTGAAGTGGAAATCGCCACCATTGAGCGGCGGGTCAAGGGGCGCGTCAAGGATCAGATGGATAAGAACCAGCGCGACTACTATCTCAACGAGCAGATCAAGGCCATCAATAAGGAGATGGGCCGCGAGGACGATCCCTCGGCTGAGGCGGTCGAATTGGAAAAGGCGCTCGGCGAGAAAAAGATGGGTGACGAGAACCGCGAGCGCGTGCTGCGGGAGATCAAGAAGCTTCGGACCATGCAGCCCAGTTCGGCGGAGTACACTGTGCTGCGCAACTATGTGGACTGGGTCCTTGATTTGCCGTGGGGCGAGTGCAAGGAAACCGAAATCTCCATAGACAAGGCCCGCACCATTCTGGACGAGGACCATTTCGCCCTGGAAAAGCCCAAAGAGCGCATTCTCGAGTATCTGGCCGTGCAGAGTCTGGTGGAGACCCTGAAAGGCCCCATCCTCTGCCTGGTGGGTCCTCCGGGCGTGGGCAAGACGTCCATTGCCCGTTCCATTGCGCGGGCCACGGACCGCGAATTCGTGCGTCTGTCCCTGGGCGGCGTGCGTGACGAAGCGGAAATCCGCGGTCACAGGCGTACCTATGTAGGCGCTCTTCCCGGCAAGATTATTCAGTCCTTGCGGCGTTGCAAGTTCAACAACCCCGTGCTTTGCCTGGACGAAGTGGACAAGATGAGCACGGATTTCCGGGGTGATCCTTCTTCGGCCTTGCTTGAAGTGCTCGATCCTGAACAGAACTCGGCGTTCAACGACCATTATCTTGATCTGGACTATGATTTGTCCAAGGTGTTTTTCATCACCACGGCCAATACGTTGGAGTCTATCCCTCTGCCGTTGCAGGATCGGATGGAGATCATCCGTCTGCCGGGCTATCTGGAAACGGAGAAACGCGAGATCGGCCGTCGCTTCCTGCTCCCCAAGCAAAAGGAGCAGCATGGACTCAAGGAAGAGAACCTGTCGCTGACGGATGAGGCGTTGCTCACCATGATCCGTACGTACACCCGGGAAGCCGGCGTGCGGAACCTGGAGCGGGAAATTGCTTCACTCTGCCGCAAGGCCGCCATGCGCATCGTGGAGTCCAACGACCGGACCATGGAGGTTCAGGTGGGACCGGAGATGCTGGAGGAGTTCTTGGGCATTCCCAAGCATCGTCACGGCGAGCGGGAAGAAAGTTCCCTGGTCGGCGTGGCCACCGGTTTGGCCTGGACGCAAATGGGCGGTGAACTGCTTATGGTTGAAACCGCTTTGATGCCCGGCAAGGGCAAGGTTTCCATCACGGGCAAGCTTGGCGATGTGATGCAGGAATCGGCCAAGGCCGCGATCTCCTACCTGCGTTCCCGATCCGATATCTTCGGACTCAAGCGTGACTTCTATCAGGAGGTGGACATTCATGTGCACGTGCCTGAAGGAGCCACGCCCAAGGATGGCCCTTCCGCGGGCATCACGCTGGCCACCGCCGTGGTTTCGGCCTTGCTGAACATTCCTGTGCGTAATGATCTGGCCATGACCGGCGAGATTACTCTGCGCGGACGGGTTTTGCCCATCGGCGGCCTGCGCGAGAAGTTTCTCGCGGCGCACCGTGGTCTGATACGCACCGTGCTGATCCCCAAGGACAACGTCAAGGATCTCAAGGACGTTCCCACGGAGATTAAGGACGATCTGGTGATTGTTCCCGTGGAAAATATGGATGAGGTTCTGGAACAGGCTCTGGCTTGCGAGGATGATCGGATGATTTTCTGCGGCCGTGGTGAGCCTGTGGAGCCCATTGCGGATCTGCTGCTGAAAGAGCAGCGTCCTAGCCCGACCCATTGAATCGGTTCGCGAACCCAAAAATGAAAACGACCGGGAGTCATTCCCGGTCGTTTTTTATTTCAATCGATTCCGCTCGGATCAGGCTTTTCCGTTCAGGGAAGCTCCGATGGCTGTTGAACCCTGTTGTGCCACGGTCAAGTAAGCAGATACGGCATGCTGCAGAGGGTAGGCCAACGTGCCTGGCCCTGCCGGTTCGGATGAGGTCGGCAGACTGGCTGCGCGAATCCGTTCTTCAAATACTATCTTGTTGTCCTGAATCAGGGGGTTGTCTTCTCCCTCGTCGTCCTTTTTTTTCAAAGGGAGTTTTTTAGTGGCCGCGGCAAGACTGTGTTGAGGCTTTTCCCCTGTGATCTTGCTGATCTCGTTTTCGATTTGACGAATACGGCTTCGCCGGGCTTCGTCATTGCCGTCACCGGTCTGGGCCACCAAACCCTGAAGCATCTCCTGGAGTTGCTCCACGCGTTTCTTTTCTTCTTCTGTAAGCTCTCGTCCCAAACTGAAAGCTTTTTCCGGCGACATACTAGCGGATTGGAGCGTGGTTTGCGTCCCGCCAAGCGAGCTGATGCCTTCCATATATTTCCTCCAGGGGCAATATTTTCCACCTCTGGTAAGCAAGCAAGATAGATGCCTTGATAAAAAAAAGTGGGAAGGTTTCCCTCCCCACTCGCGTTTTTTATGTCTCTGTTTTTTTTAGTCGAAGCGCAGAGTGATGTTGTTGGTGATCCAGCTTCTGTCCCACCATTCCTGCGGCTGCACGGGCACTCCCGAAACCAGCACGCCAAAATGGAGATGGTCTCCGCCAGCCAGACCGGTCATGCCTGAGAGTCCGAGAATTTGCCCCTTGGTCAGCGTATCGCCGACTTTAACGTCAATGCGGCTGAGGTGGGAGTAGATGGTTTGCAGGCCGATTCCATGGTCAAGGATGACGCATTCCCCATAGATGCCGAGAAAATCCGCATACACGACGCGGCCATTGTTGGAGGCGGCAATGGGGCTATTCTGCTGATGCGCGAGGTCCACGCCGAGATGGGTCTGGTTGTCCACTGCCACGCCGTTGTAATAGTAGTCGCGGTTGTCGGCGAAGAGGGCAGTGGAACGTCCGGGGGAGCGGAGAAATTCGCCGTTCCAGAGCGGTGTGGTGGAGGTGTCCAGGCCGATTTCTAGGAGTTTGGCCCTGTTTTGTTTGCGCAGCACGTTGTTGATTTTGATATACCTGCCCAATGGGTCGGTTTCCGGATCATTGGGGAAGACCCGCTGAAACAGTTCGCCCTTGCTGACCAGGAAGCTTTCCGGAAGATTCAGACGGTCATGCCGAAAGGTCTTGGCTTTGGCAAAATGTCCCAGCTGGCGTTCTGCATTATTTCCGGCAAGGTCAGAGGCCTGGATCACAGGATTGAACGAGGCCGGGACCGTATCCCACGGCATGGCAAAGAGGCAGAGGTAACGGCCGTTTTCCTGGCGGTAGGCCGGGAAGAAGCGTTCGCCAACGGCAATGCCGCATGCTCTCAGATCTTCGTTGACTTCGAAGGCTGTCAGACCGCTGCCTCCCTGAGTCAGGTTGTGCTGGACGCTGACGGGGCTAATGCGGGGCGGTTTGGAGTCCAGAGTCAGGTTGGCCGTGGTCTCCTGGGAATGGGCAAAAAGGAAGAAGCCAGCGTCATCCGCACGGGCAATGACTTCAATCGAGCCTTCGTCCAAGGGTTGGCCTTCAAGGCTGATGGTTTCTGCGTGGTGGCGGGTTGCCGAAGAAAAGGCTTTTTCCACGCTGATTTTGACTTTGTCGCCCTGTTTGATTTGGACGACGAGCCTTTTCAGCCCGGCGCCTTCGTCCTGGGCCGTCACGGTGATGCTGGAGGAACGGCCGAGAAATCCCTGATCCGGTTTGATGGTCAATGCGGGAGGGGTGGTGTCGCGCAGGACAAGCCAACCCAGGCCTGCGAGTACGGGAAGCAGTAGGGCCAGCAACAGAGTGCGGCCATGTTTTTTCTTGGGCTTCGTTTCGTTGATCAATCTCATGGATGCTCTCCTGTATGCTTATCTAGATTTTTTCTACATCTAAATAACGAGCGGGACAAGGCCGGGGAAGGGGCGGCAAGAAAAAAAGCCCGTGACGTTTTGCCACGGGCTCGGAATACATGGAGAAGGAAATTATTCTTGGGTATTGTCCAAGGCGTCCAGGAGCTGGATGGTCAGCTTGAGAAAGTCAGCTTCCGTGACGATACCCACAAGCTTTTCCTTATGGACCACAGGCAGGCAACCGTATTTGTGATTGAGCAGGACGCTTGCCGCGTCGCTTAAGGAGTCATCCGGAGAAAGAGTCCGCAGGTCGATGCGCATGATTTCCTTGATGGGGATTCCTGCATCGATTTCTTTTTGTGTTTCCGGATCCACTTCGGCAAGGTGGGAAATGGTTGCGGAGAGCAGGTCTCTATGCGTAATCAGGCCGATAAAGGTGTTGTCCGTCGTGACAATGGGCACATGACGGATACGCTGGAGTTGCATCAACTCCCGCGCACTTTGCAGCGTGTCTGTCTCCCGTAGGGAGAAGACCGGTGAGGACATGATATCTTTCGCTTTCATATAGACCATCGAATTATTATTTTACCTTGTAAAAGATATAATAACCTGTTTATATTTCTTGATTAAAGAATTCCATACCAAACTTGTTTTGTCAACGGTGTTTTTCAGCTATCAAGGCTGCGTCCTGTTGACTTGCCGCGTAAAATCTGGTCTCCATCCGCGTGGATACGAGTGCGGCAACCAGGGAGGCAATTTGAGGGTCGATCCAAAACGGACCCGAGAACGCATGGTACGTGACCAACTCGAAGCTCGTGGCATCTCCGACGCCGCGGTTTTGGCCGCAATGCGGCAGGTTCCCCGGCACGTCTTTGTGGAAGAAGCCCTGGCAGCCAAGGCCTATCTGGACTGCCCCTTGCCCATCGGTGAGGGCCAGACTATTTCCCAGCCCTATGTTGTCGCGCTCATGAGCGAGGTGCTTCAGGTCACACCAGGAATGCGAGTGCTGGAAATCGGCACAGGTTCCGGGTATCAGGCCACGGTCCTTGCTCATATGGGGGCCGAGGTCTATACTGTTGAGCGGATCAAGTCGCTTTTTTTTGCGGCGCGACAGCGTTTTTTGGAAATGCGCCTGTTCAATGTGCGGTGCAAATTGGACGATGGCACCTTGGGCTGGCCTGAAGAAGCTCCTTTTGACAGGATCATGGTCACGGCTGGCGGCCCTCGTTTGCCCGAGCCGCTTGTGGATCAGCTTGGGGATCCGGGACGGCTGGTCATCCCCGTGGGGAATTCCCGCGGCAGCCAGGAGCTGCTTTTGGTGGAGAAACTGGACGGCCGTGTTACGGATACGAATTTGGGCGGCGTCCGGTTCGTTGATCTGGTGGGCACCTACGGCTGGTAGTTGCCTGAGAACAGGAAGTACGACGAGAACATCCCCGCGTCCGCGCGGGCCAAGGAGTAGTATATGGGTTCGTGTTCCAGCGGTTCCTGCCCGTCGGCAGGCAAGCCCGGAGGGGGCAGTGCCAAGCTCGCACTTCAGGATGAGCTGATTTCCTCGACCTTGTCCAAGATCAAATACAAATTGTTCATCATGTCCGGCAAGGGCGGGGTGGGCAAAAGTTCCATCTCCGTGAATCTGGCCGCTGCGTTGGCCCTTAAGGGGTTCAAGGTGGGGCTCATGGACGTGGATATTCACGGACCCAGCGTGCCTACGTTGATGGGACTCAAGGGCCTTTTGGACGTAGATCGGGGGTCGTTGATCAAGCCGAAGGAATATAACGAGAATTTGCACGTTGTTTCCATGGAATCGTTGCTCAAGGATCCGGATCAGGCCGTGCTGTGGCGCGGTCCAATGAAGACGTCGGCCATTCGTCAGTTCATCTCGGACGTGCAATGGGGCGATCTGGATTTTCTGGTCGTGGATTCGCCTCCGGGTACCGGCGACGAGCCTATGACCGTGCTCAAGACCATTCCCGAAGCACTCTGTGTGGTCGTGACGACCCCGCAGGAGGTTTCCCTGGCCGATGTACGCAAGTCCATCAATTTTCTTCAGTATGCCAAGGCCAACATCCTGGGAGTGGTGGAGAACATGAGTGGCCTGGTATGCCCGCATTGCCATGAGCGCATTGACCTCTTCAAGCGTGGCGGCGGAGAGGATCTGGCTAAAAAATACGGGCTGGAATTTCTGGGTGCCATTCCATTGGACCCGGCAACCGTGGTTGCCGGCGATCTGGGAACGCCCGTTGTCCTGCTCGACGAAGTCAGCCCGGCGAAACAAGCCTTGCTGACCTTGGCCGACAAGGTCGCCGAGGCCACGTTCAAAAGCCTGGAAGCCGCCAGTACGGTGCACAACTAGCCCAGGAGTTCAGGCCGGATGTTTAATCTGCCCAATTCGTTGACTCTGGCCCGCGTGGCCGCCGTGCCGTTGATCGTCGCCCTGATGTATTTCCCCGGCGTACTCACGGCATGGCTTGCCACTCTTGTCTTTATCGCGGCATGCCTGACCGACATGTTCGACGGCATGCTTGCGCGCAGGCGCCAGGAAGTCACAAGCATGGGCAAGTTTCTCGATCCGCTGGCGGACAAATTGCTGATCTGTTCCGTGCTGGTCATGCTGGTCTGGCAGGGGCGGGCTCCAGCCTGGGTGGTCATTCTCATCCTGGGCCGTGAGCTGGCAGTGACAGGCATGCGGGCCATTGCCGCTGAGCGCGGATTGGTTGTCGCAGCAGACAAGTTCGGCAAGATCAAAACAGTTCTCCAAATATTGGCGCTCATTCCGCTGGTCTTCGGGCGCAATCTCTTTGGGATCGACATGCAGCTTCTCGGCACCGTCCTGTTGTATGTGGCGCTGGTGTTGACCGTGTTTTCAGGCTGGAACTATCTGTACAACTTCTATGTAAACCTGTTACACGGGACCGAAAGGGAAGGTTGAACCATCTTCCGGAGAAGACGCGTATGCAGGGGACCAAGGCCGAAAACAGGGTGATTCGTATCACCAACTGTCTCCAGACCATCCTTGAGCTGGAACCCGAACTCCGCAAGCTGGAACTTGGAACCAGCCTCCTGGATGAGTTCGCGTTCCTCAAGCAATTCCTCGAAAAAGTGGACCATATGCACCTTTCCGAGGCCGAGGTGGAACGGATCGAAAAAGCCACGGCCAAGTTCCTGGATGAGTTGCGGCTTCCTTTCGCACAGTTCATGGAGAACCGTCCCGGTTCCGAACGCCTGCAGTGAGGCATGATGCTTGGACGCCGGGTTATTGTCGGGTTGCTGTTGCTGGTGAATTTGTATCTGTTGCTCGGACTCGTCTGGAGCGGGCAGGGGTTTTTTTCCTATTTGGAGCTGAAGAACCGGTATCAGAATTTACGGCAGGAATTGGAGACACTGGAGCAGAGCAGCCGTGAACTGAGTGCGGACATCATGCGTCTGGAGTCCGATCCTGATTATCAGGAGCGCATGATCCGCGAGCGTATGAACTACGTCCGGGAGAACGAGGTTCTCTACGTATTTCCCAAGGACGCCGACGCCAGCGGAGAAGGTGACGATGCAAAGCAAAATTGAATGGTTCCAAGAGGTGCTCTCCCTGGAGCCTGGATCGCGGGTTTTTTTCCCGCTGGCCAAGCTCTTTGTTCAGATCGGGGAGCGTGAAAACGCCGTTGCCACCCTGAAATCCGGCCTGGACCGTCATCCTGAATATCTTGAGGCGCGCATGTGCCTCGTTCAACTGCTCACGGACATGGGGCGTACCGAGGAAGCGCTGGAGAATGTCGAGCGCGTTGTGGCTGCGCTCAAGAATTATCCCGCTTTTTGGCAGATATGGGCGCAAAGTCAGCCGGACCAGAACCGCGATTTTGCCGTTTTTCTCATGCTTGTATCCTCCTGGCTTCAGGGTCGGTCCGTGCATTGGACCGACATTGTCCTGGAGGGCGTGAATTCCCTGTCTGAACGCCTTGTGGGCCCTTTGCCCGAACATTCCCCCCCTGCAGCCCGCCCGTTGCGTAACCAATCCCCTCTGACATCCGGAATCACAACCGTCCCTCGCCGTTCGGGTGGGGGATTGGGCAATCTGCGCACGCGCACCATGGCGGATTTGCTTGCGGCCCAGGGTGATTATCAGGGGGCGTTGGATATTTATCGGGAATTGCTGGGACAGGCGTCGGAAACCGACCGGGCCGACCTTTCCCGCCGTGTGCGCGATATGGAGGCAGGGCTTGCGGAAATGCTGGCCCGGCCAGAAGAACCGCGCCAGGAAGAGGATGTCTTCAGCCAACATGCCAAGAATCGTCTTATCGGTACCCTGGAAACTCTGGCGGCCCGTTTTGAGGCGCGTGTTCGCAAGCAAGACGCCGGCTAGCCTGACCGACCGAACCACAAAGCGCCGCATCCCCACAGGGGAGCGCGGTTGTAAACTCATGTCGAGGCGTTGGAATTGATCTTCAGAAATATCTTGCTGTTGCTGTTGCTGGCAATTATGGCCGTTTCCTGTTCCACCCTTGAAGAGGGGTGGAAGGATACTGTTGATGTCGCCTATGACGTCCATGGGTTCGTTAACCCGGATCCTCAGGTGGACTTTGACCGCTATCAGTTTGACAATCCCAACCAGGAAAAACTTGCCCGTTTGATGACGCCTGTGGACGGGCCGGTCAAGTCCTTGATCCGCTATGTTTCCGACCGGGATTCCTATCCCGACCAGAAATGGACGGACCTGCTTTTTTTGCGCTACCCTTGGATTCACAACCTGATTATCGTGGACCCGGAAGGATGGATGCTGGACCGTTTTCCGGAGGAACCGCTCAAGCGCATCGACCATCCGCTTATTTACGAGGCTGTCTGGCGCGAAACGTTTTTGCAGACAGTGGTGGATTATCCCGAACTCGGCCCGGAATTGTACGTGGGGACGCCCATGTTCAAGAACGCGGATTTCGCGGGTCTGATTCTGGTCAGTTTCGACCCGCGTACGCTCTTCAGCTTCTGCCCCGAGCCCGAGGAATTGATCATTATCCAGCCCGGCGGGGGCGTTTGGTCCATGGATGAGAGCGTGGACAAGGATGCGCTCAAGGCGCTCGACTGGAACGAAATGCTGGAAGACGACGTCACTGGCGACGTGATGGCCGGCGACACCAAGTACACATGGATCGTGCGCTATGTCGGCAGGGACCCGTATGTCTATGCCACCAAGAGCGCGGACCCGGAACGCGACAACGGCTGGCTGCCGTTTTAGGTCGCAAAGGGAAGAGGGCCGACGTAGAATGACGTCTCCGCGAATCGATCCGCAAAGCACATGGGAGGCAGCCGTGCCCCAACAAATAACGGTCACCGAACATCTGCTCTACAGTCAATCCCAGGTCAAGGCCACGGGCCGTTTTACGCTGCTGCTTAATGAACTCATCATGTCGGCCAAAATCATCTCACGCGAGGTGAACAAAGCTGGTCTGGTAGACGTTTTGGGATTTACGGGCGACGTGAATGTCCAGGGGGAAAAGGTCAAGAAACTCGACGAATATGCCAACAGCATTTTGATCCACCGTCTGTCCAAGGCCGGAGTGCTTTGCGCCATGGCTTCGGAGGAAAACGCCGATGTCATCAGTATCCCGCGAGGCTATCCCACCGGTGAATACGTGCTCATCTTCGATCCGCTGGACGGTTCATCCAACATTGATGTGAACGTGAATATCGGGACCATCTTTTCGATCTTCAGACGCAAGAGCCCGGCAGACTCCGAGGTCATGCACAGTGATGTGCTCCAGAAGGGCAGCGAGCAAGTGGCTGCCGGGTACATCATGTACGGTTCCTCGACCATGCTCGTGTTGACCACGGGCGAAGGCGTGCACGGATTCACCCTGGACCCTGGCGTCGGGGAATTTCTGCTTTCGCACCCCAATATCCGTATCCCGGACCAGGGCAAGATTTACTCCGTCAACGAAGGCAACTCCATCTATTGGGATGAGCCCACAACCAAGGCCGTCCAGTATTTCAAGGGCAAGGATAACGCCATCAAGCGGCCGTTCAGCCTGCGCTACATCGGTTCTCTGGTTGCGGATTTTCATCGGAATCTTTTGTATGGCGGCGTGTTCATGTATCCGGCTGACCTGCGTGATCCGGCCAAGCCCAGAGGCAAACTGCGGCTGACCTGCGAGGCAAGCCCCATGGCCATGATCGCGGAACAGGCTGGTGGTTTGGCTATTGATGGCACGCGGCGCATTCTGGACATTGAACCGGAACATCTGCACCAACGTGTCCCCCTCTTTATCGGTTCGCGCAACGACGTCCAGTTCATCTGGGACACCTACAAAAGCTCGCTCTGATGCTGTGTTTGGGTATCGAGACCTCTTGTGACGAAACCGCCGTGGCTCTCGTGCGCGACGGGCGTTTGCTGGGCCAGAAGTTGGCCTCGCAGGTGGACATCCACGCGCTTTTTGGCGGAGTGGTGCCGGAGATAGCCTCCCGTGAGCATCTTCGGGTGTTGCCGCGTCTGCATGCCGAGCTGTTGGCCGAAACCGGGGTACGGCATGGGCAGATCGGGGCTGTGGCCGTGGCCCGGGGGCCAGGACTTCTGGGAGCGTTGCTTATCGGCGTTTCCTACGCCAAGGCCCTGAGTCTGGCCATGCGGGCACCTCTTGTGGGCGTCAACCATTTGCATGCCCACCTTTTGGCGGCAGGCCTGGAACGGAGGCTTGACTTCCCTGCCTTGGGGCTTCTGGTTTCTGGCGGGCATACCCACACCTACGAGATACGTTCCGACACGGACTTCCGGCTTTTGGGGAAGACGCTCGACGATGCCGCTGGTGAAGCCTTTGACAAGGTCGCCAAGCGCCTCAATCTGCCGTATCCCGGCGGCAAGCTCCTGGATGATCTGGCCTGTGAGGCAACGCCGGACAGCACGTTGTTTCCCCGGGCGTTCATCGACAACGAGAGCTTGGACTTCAGTTTCAGCGGACTCAAGACCGCGGTGGTCAACCATGTGGACGCCCATCCGCACCTGATTCTGCCAACCATGGCCGGCCCTGAGGCCTTGGCGCCGCAGGTTCGGAGCGAATTGGCCGGGGTATGCGCATCGTTTAACTGGAGCGTGGTCGATAGTCTGCGCATCAAGGTGGAACGGGCCTTGAAACATTGTACCGGTGTGCGCTCCCTGATCGTTGCCGGCGGGGTCGCCGCCAATTCCATGTTGCGTCATTCCATGGCTGAGTTGGCCGGGCAGCATGGGTTGGAGTTGGTCTTGCCTGGCCTTCCGTTGTGTACTGACAACGCCGCCATGATCGCTTACGCGGGATGGCGTTTGGCTCGCAACGGCCTGCGGCATGGCCTCGACTTGGAAGCTATTCCGCGTGGTCGCAAGGTTCCTTTGGACTGGACGCGTGGTCCCGGCAAGGGATTCTCTTGAGTATGAGACGCTGAAGAGAACGCTTGCCGTCTTGACAGTTTCCTGGGCTGCCACTACTTTATCAGGCTTGAGGCATGTGTTCGGCGAGGACGGTGCCCCGCCTGCTGCCGAAATGGAAAACAACGGAGCTGATCCGAAAAAAAAGGAGTTCAATATGGCCTTCCAAGTTACCGACGGAAATTTCGAGCAGGAAGTGCTGAAGAGCGACATCCCCGTGCTTGTGGACTTCTGGGCTCCCTGGTGTGGCCCTTGCCGGGCCATGGGGCCGGTGATCGACGAACTTGCTACGGAATACGAAGGCAAGATCAAGATTTGCAAGATGAACGTGGACGAGAATTCCGCTTCTCCGAGCAAGTATGGCATCCGCGCCATCCCGACTTTGATTCTTTTCAAGGACGGAGAAGTGTTGGATCAGACCACGGGTGCCGTTTCCAAGAGCAGCATCAAGGAAATGATCAGTAAGAAGGCCCTGTAAGACGATGCGGACATACGACGCGGTCGTTGTTGGGGGCGGCCCGGCCGGAATGACGGCCGCCCTCTATCTCCTGCGGTCCGGAATACAGACCTTGATGGTGGAAAAACTTTCTCCCGGCGGACAGGTTTTGCTCACCGAGGAGATCGAGAACTATCCTGGTTTTCCCGAAGGTTTGAAGGGATATGAACTTGCCGACGCCTTTGCCGCCCAGTTGGAAAGGTATCATCCGGACAAGATCCTGGATGAGGTCCGGGAGATGAAGCTGGACCCGGAAGGCAGCGACGGACACGAGTTGCTCGTGGGGGATGAGTGGATCAAGGCCAAAAGCCTGATTCTCTGTTCCGGGGCGCGCTATCGCAAGCTGGGAGTGCCTGGCGAGCAGCGTCTGCTGGGACGTGGCGTTTCCTATTGCGCCCTGTGCGACGGCAACTTTTATCGCGGAAAGACCGTGGCGGTCATCGGTGGCGGCAACTCAGCGTTGGAGGAATCCCTGTATCTGGCCAAACTGGTGAAGAAACTCTATCTCATTCACCGGCGCGAGGATTTCCGCGGTCTCAAGTGCTACCAAGACAAGTGCTTCACGCACGAGGCCATCAAGGTGGTCCGAAGCACCGTGGTGCATGAGATTTTGGGTGAAAGCGAGGTCACGGGAGTGGTCATGGAAAATGTGGCCACGGGCGAACGCTCCACCTTGGATGTGGACGGCGTGTTCGTGTTCGTTGGCTTCGATCCCAATGTGGGCTTTGTGCCGGACTTGGTGCAGATGGACAGGAACGGAATCATCACCGACACGGAAATGCGCACCAACGTACCTGGCGTCTTTGCCGCGGGCGATGTGCGCTCCAAACATTGCCGCCAGGTGGCCACCGCTGTTGGCGACGGCGCCACGGCAGCCAACTCCGCCTTTGCGTATCTGGAACAAATGCATGCGTAGCAAACGGTTATTGCTTCCTTTTCTTTTGGCGGCGGGGCTGCTTTTTCAGGCTTGCGGGCTGATCGATTATTATTTTCTGCCCCGGCCTGAAGATACTGCCCAGGAATTATATGAAGCGGGCGTGGATTCCATGAATGAGGGAGCCTATTCCGATGCCGCTGAGTATTTCATGAAATTGAAGGATAACTATCCCTTCAGTCCTTTTACGCCCAAAGCTGAAGTCGGTCTCGGCGACGCCTACTATCTTGATGAGGAATACGTTTTGGCAGCGGACGCCTACAAGGAGTTCGAGGCCTTGCATCCTGCACATGAGGACACCCCGTACGTGCTTTTTCAGGTGGGCATGTCCAACTTCAAGCAATTCCGGTCCATTGACCGTCGTCAGGACAATATCCGGGAAGGAATCGAATACTTTCAACGCGTCATGGATGCCTATCCCGGTACGGATTTTGCCGCGCAATCCGCGGAGTACATCAAGCAGAGCCGGAGAATACTGGCCGAGCACGAAATCTACATTGCCGACTTCTATTGGCGCACAGAAAAGTATGGTCCGGCCTGGAGCCGTTACAAATACATAGTGGAGACGTTTCCCGACATGCCGGACGTGCAGGAGTATGCGCGCAAGCGTGCCGAGTATTCCTACTTCGAGCATCAGAAAACGCTCTCAGAAGAGGAGCGAATGCGCGCTCAGGAGAGCTGGTACAAATTTATCAGGGATTGGCTGTGACCATCCGAAAGCGGTCTTCGGGCCGCTTTTTCATAGGAGTGGTGTGATGATGATTCCCGCCTGGGCCATGGAAGCCTGTCTGGACGACTCCTGCTTTGCAGCGGCATATGAGGCGGTTTCGCCTGAACGCCGTGCGTTGATGAAGACCGCCATTGCCAGGTTGCATGCGTGGCATTCGCCGTTGCCTGCGCCGCGTTGGTCCTGCGAGCGTCGTTGGCAACAGGGTTTTTTCTCACGTGAAAGCGTGGAGCCCATGCAGGTTTGTTTGCTGCTTTTCGATGCATATTTCGCTTCTCCTGCTAAATTGTTGGCAGCTCTGATGCCTGCGCTTTCTTCCGGGGTCGGAACTGTTTTGGCCGTGCGCACAACGGTGGAAGGCGATTTGCCGTGCCCTCCCGAGGTGTTGGCGGCCTTGGAACTCGCCGGACAGGAAAACGTGGTCGAATTGTTGCCGGAAAAAGCCCGAGCACTGTTTTCGGAATTGGCACGCAATGACGTGACGTGCGCAGCGTTGACGTTTGGCCGGACGCGTGAGTTGGTTCCGCCCGGCTTTGCGGACGGTGCGGCCAGGCGCATCTGGAATCCCGAGTTCGGGGACGAGTTGTCGGTCTGGCTGGAAGGGGAGGACGACGTGGACCTTGTTGCCTTGTCCTTTGCGCATCCTCAGGCAAAAATAATTGTGTATGGGGCGGAGCGGGAGCTTCCCCGCGGATTGTTCCAGCACCAGGAGGGAGATTTTGCGTCTTTCTTATCGCGGCTGCCGCGTGCGGCGTATGCGCCGGACAAACTACTGAACGAGGTTTCCTCTTCCGCGGCTTTGGCTCTTGGGCCAGGGCATGAAGCCTGCTGGATTTGGCCTGCGTTGTGCCCTGATTTCTTTCTTGCCCGGCGTTTGACTTGGGGTATGCTTCCGGAGAATGTGGAGAGGGAGGATACATGAGCGCTTCTGCGGCCAAGCCTGCAAAATATCTTCAGAAATTGCGTAATATCGGAATAATAGCGCATATTGATGCAGGTAAGACAACGCTTTCCGAGCGTTTTCTTTATTACTCGGGCAAGATTCATCGTATGGGCGAAGTGCACGAAGGCACTGCCACCATGGACTATTTGCCTGAAGAGCAAGAACGCGGCATCACCATTACCTCGGCTTTGACTTCGACGCCTTGGCGTGACTGTATGATCAACATCATCGACACGCCCGGCCATGTGGATTTCACTATTGAGGTGGAACGTTGCCTGCGCGTGTTGGATGGCGCTGTGGGTGTCTTTTGCGGCGTGAGCGGTGTGGAGCCCCAGTCGGAAACCGTCTGGCGTCAGAGCGAGTACTACAAGGTTCCCAAACTGGCGTTCATCAACAAGTTGGACCGACTCGGCGCCGATTTCTCCGCGGTTCTTGATTCCATGGTCAAACGGCTGGGCGCCAAGCCGCTTCCGCTCCAGGCTCCTGATGGCGAGGGACAGGATCTGTCCGGTGTTTTTGATCTGGTGACCATGCAGCGGCTGGTTTTCAATGCGGACAGCAAGGTGCTTGAGTATGAGCGTGTCGAGCTTGAGCCTGGGCAGCATGAGCGTGTTCAGCCCTGGCGCGAGCGTATGCTGGAAACCCTGGCCGAGGAAGACGATGAATTTTGCGATTGCTACCTCGGTGGCGGAGAGTGTGCGCCGGACGTGATCCGGGCTGCGGTTCGCCGGGCCACTTTGGCCAACCGGCTGGTGCCGGTGCTCTGCGGGTCAGCGCTCAAAAATATCGGCGTGCAGCCGGTCATGGACGCTGTTTGCGATTATCTGCCAAGCCCTGCGGAAGTGCCCCAGGCTGTGGGGCGCGGGGCCGACGGAGAAGAAATTTCCTTTGCACCGCATCCTTCCGAGCCTCTTTCCGCACTTGTGTTCAAGGTCAGCATGGATTCCGGTCGGAAACTGGCTCTGATGCGCATCTATTCCGGGCGAATCAAGGCTGGCGACACGATCTACAATGTGACCCAGGACCAGGATGAGCGCGTGGCCCGGTTGTTCCGCATGCATGCCGGGCGCAAGGACAAGGTGGATGAAGCCGTGGCCGGCGAAATGGTCGCGGCTGCGGGCATGAAGTATGCGCGAACGGGCGATACCCTGGCTCTGCGCGAGTCGCCGCTGGTGTTGGAACAGATTGCCGGGTACAAGCCGGTTATTTCCCTTGCCATTGAGCCACGCAATTCGGAAGAGGGGGATAAACTCGACGAAGTGTTGGAAAAATTGTTGCTGGAAGATCCCACCCTGGCTTTGGAGCGTGACGAAGATACTGGGCAGATTATTCTTTCGGGCATGGGAGAACTGCACCTGGACGTTGTACTGGAACGGCTTCGGCGGGAATACGGTTTGGCACCGCGCACAGGACAGCCGCAGGTTGTGTATCAGGAAACCGTTTCCCGCAGCGCCGAGGCCGAGGGATTGTTCCATCGTGAACTTGGCGAAGACATGCATTTTGGTTGGGTGAGACTTTCCGTGGAACCGCGTGACCGGGACAAGGGGCGTGACGTTGTTTTCGAGGTGGACCTGGAGGCCTGGCCGCATGCCTGGGTGGAAGCGGTCGCCGAGGGCCTGAACGACGGATTGCAAAGCGGAGTGATCAAGGGGTATCCGGTGCAGGACGTGCGCGTGCGCGTTCTGGAATTGCGTCGCCAGGAAGGGGAGTCCTCGCCTGCTGGTTACCGCATGGCTGCGGCCATGGGCTTGAAAAAAGCTTTGGAGCAAGCTGCCCCCATGCTGCTTGAGCCGATTATGTGGGTCGAGATTACTGCTCCCGGCGAACATGTCGGAGATGTCGTGGGACTGCTGGGCTCCAAGGGGGCGAAAATTGAAAACATGCTTGACCGGGGAGTGGTCAAAACCGTGCAGGCCTTGGCCTCGTTGCGCAAGCTTTTCGGCTTTTCTACAGAATTGCGGTCCGCGACGCAGGGGCGTGCCGGTTTCGTGATGAAATTTCACCGTTTTGATGTGTTGCAGTAGGTTCTTTCATGCCGAATCCCGGACAGCAACGGCTCAGCAGGCAGGACTGGCGCACCAGAGCCAGGCGCACGTGCCGCTATTGGTATCTGCGCATCATTCGGCAGAACGCTTCGGCCCGGAACATCGCTTTGGGACTTGCGCTGGGTGTTTTTGTGGGGGCTTTGCCGATTATTCCTTTTCAGACAGTGGTCATTGTCGGCCTGGCTTTCCTGTTTCAAACCAACAAGTTGTCTGCGTGGTTGGCTACATGCTATTCTAATGTCTTTACCTTGGTTCCTTTCTACACCTTCTTGTTTTTCATAGGCAAATTTGTTTTGCCTCTTGAGGGGGCGATTTTCGACCCGAACAAACTGTCCATGAGCGATCTGATTGCCGCAGGATGGGAAGTCTTCCTGGTCATGACCGTGGGGGGATTGGTGTTTGGCATTCCCGCAGCCGTGGCGACGTATTTTGTTTCTCTACGGGTGGTGCGACGTTACAGACAAATCCGCCAAGAGCACAGAAAACGGAAGCTTGCTCAAAGCGAGAAGTGAATTCAATAGGTTGCATTGTTTAGTAAATCGAATATATAGTTTGTGCACAACGCCTTTCCTCTTCTACTGGTAAAGCGGGCAGGATATCCTGGAGGATTTATGAGCGGAAAAAAAGCCCTGGGCATCGGAATCGGGACCCGCATTCTTGTTTTCGGGTTGGCCTTGATCGCACTGTTTGTGGGAACTGCGCGCATATCCAGCGCTTTTGGATGGAATGAACGGATTGTGTTAGGCGGTTCCATCGTTATCGCGCTTGGTCTGACTCTTTGGGCCAGTCGTTGTGTAACGTTGGCAATGCGCCGGGCGTTGAAAGCTGCCGTTGCGTTTTCCCAAACACATGATCCTAAAGAGTTGCTGGCCGAAAAACAGTCCGGTGAATTTGCTGGCCTGTTCGCGGAGTTGGGCAGTGCCGTGAATCGTCTGAACGGCGAATCGACTTTT
Organism: Desulfovibrionaceae bacterium; assembly: GCA_036541255.1. Classification (GTDB taxonomy): domain Bacteria; phylum Desulfobacterota; class Desulfovibrionia; order Desulfovibrionales; family Desulfovibrionaceae; genus Paucidesulfovibrio. The sequence continues at coordinate 30,844 of JAZHDD010000053.1, forward strand.
TTCCAGTCAGCGCTTCAATCTTTGCGCAATCCCGTGCTTGTGACCAATAAGGACGGTAATATCCTTTTGGCTACCAAAGCGGTCATGGACCTTGTGCGCAAACCCACGGATCAAGTCATTGGGTTCACACCTGGGCAGGTTTTTCAGAATAAAAAGGGAGGCTCCGTTGCCGGACATGCCCTGCGCTCCCGCAAGGCCGTGGATGAGCAGGTCGAGGTCCATATGTGGGACGGCAGAAAAGTGACCCTGCGTATGTACGCCAACGTAATTTTGGACGCGAATGGCGACGCTGCCGGAGCGGTCTGTTCCTACATTGATCTCCATTCACTCATCGAAAAGCAGCGAGAGTTGCAGAAGCAGCAAGAGAGTATGTTGGGAGTCGGCCATGAAGTGAACATGCTGGCCCAGCGTGTGGCTTCGGCCTCGGAGGAGCTTTCCGCCTCGGCCGATGAGCAGGCTCGTGGCGCGCAGCGTCAAAAAGAACAGACCGACACAGTGGCGGCGGCCATGGAAGAGATGACGGCCACTGTTTTGGAAGTGGCGCGCAACGCCTCGGCAACATCCAATGCCGCAGATGACGCCAACGAGAACGCCCAGGCCGGTGTGCAGATGGTCAACAAGGCTGTGGATGCCATTCATGGTGTTTCGCTTTCCGCTGAAAAGCTTTCCGGGGTGGTGCATCAGCTCGATAGTCAAGCCGATGAGATCGGCAGGATCATCAGTGTCATCAACGATATCGCGGATCAGACAAATCTTTTGGCCCTGAATGCGGCCATTGAGGCGGCCCGGGCCGGCGATGCCGGACGTGGTTTTGCCGTGGTCGCAGACGAAGTGCGCAAGTTGGCCGAAAAGACCATGACTGCCACCAAGGAGGTGGAAGTCGCCATCAAGACCATCCAGGAACGCTCCAGGCTGGCCATGCGTTCCATGGATGAAACCGGCGTGCAGGTGAACGAAAGCACTGAAATGGCCAATCAGGCAGGGAAGGCCCTGGAAATGATCATGGGCAGCATCAAGGACATGGTTGAGCGGGCCGCCCAGATCGCCACAGCCGCAGAGGAGCAATCTTCGGCAGCCGAAGAAATCAACCAGAGTATTGAAAGCATCGCACAGGTCGCTGCGGAGGCTGATGAGGGGGCCGGTCAGACCGCCTCAGCCACTCGTGATCTGGCGCAACTTTCGCAGGAACTTCTGACGGTGTCTTTGAGCTTTACCGGACAGGAGGATGAAGGGTTGAAGTTGCGCTCTTCGGAACATCAAATGAAAGGCGTGTTGCCTAAATTGGTGCAGGATTTTGCCCAGGAAAAATACGGCAGCAAGGTCTTCAAGGCCGTGCAGGAGGACATGGGCAATCCCGTGTTTTTGCCCAGCTCGAGTTATCCCGACAAGGTCTTCAGTCAGATGAGTGAAACCATAGCCGCAGAATCCGACAAGAGCGTCCGCGACGTTATGTTGGAGGTGGGACGTTTCACGATCCGTAGATTCCATGAAATGTATCCGCGCTATTTCAAGAATGAAAATTTGAAACAGTTTTATCTGCGCATGAACGATGTGCATGCACAGTTGACCAAGGCACAACCTGGTATTGAGCCACCGAATTTCACCTACGAGGACAAGGGGGACGTGTTGTTCATGAACTATCGTTCCAAGCGTGGACTTTTCGACTATTTTGAGGGTATCTTGAAAGGTGCCGCGGAATTCAAAAACGAGAAGGTTCAGATCAAGGTCATTCCGCTGGACGATGAAACTGCACGGGCGGAAATAAAGTTTTTTTGATTTTGTGCCATAATCGTCTTTGATTGCATGAGTCGGCGCGCCGTGCGCGCTTTGGGGAGGAAGCCGGTTGTCCGACGACATCAGCAGACAAATTTTCAAGGAAGAGGCCTTTGAGCTTCTTGCCGAGCTTGAAACCACGCTGTTGGAGCTGGAGGAGAATCCCGAAGCGGTCAATATTGTCAATCGCGTGTTTCGCGCTCTTCATACCATCAAAGGCTCCGGCGCCATGTTCGGTTTTGACGCCATTTCCGATTTTACCCATGAGGTGGAATCGGTTTTTGATATGGTGCGCAATGGCGATTTGCGTGTCGATCATGCCTTGTTGAATCAGGCTTTTGCCGCCCGCGACCACTTGCTTCGCATGATGGAGGAGGGAGGGGGCGAGGAGGTGGACAAGGAAGAAGCGGCGACTATTCTTGTAGAATTACGGCGTATTGCTGCTGGTGAAGCCGAGTCTGTGGCGAGCGAATGCTCCACAGAAGTGGAAGAATCCTGGCCAGATGAAGCTGACTGGGCAGACGGTTCAGGTATGGACTCAGAACCGGAGAAGGAGGCACTCAGCCCAGAAAAACGGTTACTGCTGGTGCGGATTGTTCCTGGAAGGGAAGTGGCAGCAAGGAATCTTCCTATTGAATTTCTTTTGGACGAGTTGACCAAGCTTGGAACTTGCGAGGTCCGGGCCAATGAAACGTCCCTTCCTGCCTTGGAACAGCTTGATCCCGAGAAAATGTATCTTTCCTGGGACATCCTTTTGGAAACTGATCGGGATGAATCCGATGTCCTTGATATTTTTTTCTTTTCCGACGTTCCGTTGGATGTGGAAATCCGGCCTTGGGGTAAGGGTGAGGATTTTTCCCTTCTGGCTCCGCCCGAAGACGTGGGAGAGGAGGGGAATTGCAAACCCCGGGAGCAACTTCAATCCTATACGGAAATGCCCTTTGAAGACTCGGCCGAGCTGTTGCAACTGTCTGCCCCAGAGCCGGAACAGGACGGCGAGATCGCTTCCGAGCCTGTGGCTTCCCTCCCGCAAACTGACCGAGACAGTCCGGTTCGACCGGAACCTGGGCCTATCGAACAGGCCAAGCCCACACAACATGCGGTAGCTCCTGACGTGATCGGTCCTTCCCGGGGGCCGGACAGTGGGAGCAGCATCCGTGTCGCCGCAGACAAGCTGGATTCCCTGGTTGATTTGGTGGGAGAATTGGTCATTGTCCAGGCGCAGATCAGTCAATTGGCCATAGATCAGGACGACAAGGAGCTCAAGCGCCTTTCCGAGGATTTGGAACGTCTTTCCGATGAATTGCGGGACAGCGCGCTGGGCGTTCGCATGTTGCCCATCGGCACCACGTTCAGCAAATTTCGTCGTCTTGTGCGTGATCTTGCCTCAGAGTTGGGCAAGGAAATCGAACTGACCACCAGCGGCGCGGACACGGAGCTGGATAAGACCGTTATGGAGCGGTTGACTGATCCCTTGGTCCATTTGCTGCGCAATAGCATTGATCATGGCGTGGAATTGCCAGAGGAACGCCTCAAAGAAGGCAAACCACGTCAAGCCACGATCATGCTTTCCGCGGAGCATTCCGGCGGCGAAGTGCTTATCCGCATCACCGATGACGGCAGGGGCATGTCTACCGAGGCTATTCGGCAAAAGGCTGTGGAGCGTGGACTCCTTTTGCCTGAAGCGGAGTTGTCCCAATCCGAGCTTCTCAATATGATTTTCGAGCCGGGCTTTTCCACGGCAAAGCAAATTACCAGCGTGTCCGGCCGCGGTGTGGGCATGGATGTGGTCAAGCGCGCCATCGATTCCCTGCGGGGCCGCATCGTCATCGACAGTGAGCAGGGCAAGGGCACGGGCATCACCATTCGCCTGCCGTTGACGTTGGCGATTATCGACGGGTTGCAGACACGGGTGGGCAACGAGGATTACGTTGTGCCGCTCTCCCTTGTGGAGGAGTGTGTGGAATTGCGGGTGGAGGATGAGGCCGATAACCAGCGCATTCTTTATCTGCGCGGCGAGATAGTGCCGTATCTCCAGTTGCGCGACTGGTTCGATATTCCTGGTGAGCGCCCTTTAATCGAGCAGGTCGTCATTGTGGGGCTGGAAGGCCGCCGTGTGGGCATTGTCGTGGACAAGGTCATCGGCGAGCATCAGACTGTTATCAAGAGCCTGAGCAAGGTGTACAAAGACGTGGTGGGCATTTCCGGCGCTACGATCAAGGGTGACGGTTCCATTGCCTTGATTCTGGACGTGCCCGGCCTGATGCGGCGCGTCATGGCCGATACGGCCTGAGAGTCGTCATGACCAGTCGTGATAGGGACGTTTCGAGTTTCCGCAAGGCGGATTCCCTGTCGAACAAGGATTTCCAGCTTCTGGCGGAATTGATCACAACCCAGTTGGGCATCAAGATGCCCCCCGGGAAAAAGACCATGCTCGAAGCACGTCTGCATAAGCGACTGCGTACGCTTTCCATGTCCAGCTATTCGGAATATCTTGCATACCTTTTTGATGAAGAAGGCCAACGGGACGAGCTGCCGCATCTTTTCGATGCTGTCACCACCAACACCACGCATTTTTTTCGCGAGCCTAAACATTTTGATGTGCTGTGCAACAGTGTATTGCCGCAACTCCTGCCACGGCTCGGGGGGCGTCCCTTGCGGGTTTGGAGCGCAGGATGTTCCACCGGCGAGGAACCGTATACGTTGGCCATGGTCCTCAGTATGTATGCGGAGCGTGTCGGAGGACTTCGTTTTGATATCCTTGCGACCGACATTTCCACCAGGGTTCTGGAAACGGCTTTACGCGCCGTGTATGTCATGGATAAGATAGCGGATATCCCCGCTGAATCGCAACGACGTTATTTGTTGCGCAGCCGCGACAGGGCCAAGCGTCTGGTGCGTATTGTCCCTGAACTTCGGGAGAGTGTACGGTTCCGCAAGTTGAATTTCATGGAACCGTTTCATCTGGATCAGCCGCGGGACGTGGTCTTTTGCCGCAATGTCGTGATATATTTCGACAGAGAAACGCAGGAGCAGCTTTTCCGGCGCATAGCAGGCCAAATCGTGCCCGGAGGTTTCCTTTTCATAGGGCATTCCGAAAGCCTTGCGGGCATGGATGTCCCGTTGCAAGCGGTGGCCCCCACGGTGTATCGTAAGCTCTAAGCCTTGTGATTGGAGTGTCGGTAGAAGATTACCTCAACAGGTTCACGGGTCACGAGGCCTTCGGTGATGAGACCGTCCAGAACGGTCAAAAAAGCATCAATTTTTGCGGGTTCATCCACGATCTCGATGATCAGGGAAAGATCCTCCGAGAGGCGCAGAATTTTGTTGGTGCGCACGCGGCTGTTGGCTCCAAAGCCCATGATGCCGCGAAGAACGGTAGCTCCCGCCAATCCGCGCCTGTGCGCTTCGTGGACGATGGTTTCATACAGCAGGTGGCCGTCACGTTTGTCCCCTTCTCCAATGAAAATACGTAACCGTTCGGCTTTGTTCGGAAGATGCATATTCGCTCCGTGCGGTTTGCAGGTTGCGTGGTCGTAGCGTAGCTTCAGGTCATGCGTCCGAGGGCCATGCCGGCAAGCACGAGGCAAAGACCGATAAGGCTCTGCCCCGCCACATTGGCCAGGAGCAGCATGAGCTGGCAGTGGCGTAGAAGCGCCGCGGTTTCGAACATATAGGTGGAAAAGGTTGTGAAAGCGCCCATAAACCCGGTCAGAAGCAGCAGACGGAATTCGGTACTGATGCCGGTTCGATTTTCAAAGAATCCCCAGACCAGCCCGAACAACAGGCAACCGGTCATGTTCACGGCAAAGGTCCCGAACGGGAAACTGGAACCGAACAAACGTTGAGCAAAGCCGGAAAGCCAGTAACGGGAGAGGGTCCCTGCTGCGCCGCCAAGGGCCAGGGCTAGTAGTTTGGTCACGGGAACTCCTGTTGGGTTGCTCACGCATTCTAGCAATTGTAGTCTCTGGAGGGAAGGCCGCATGGCCCTGGAATACGAACTCAAGTTTTGCGGGGTGGAGCATGACGCCGTACGTCAGGCGCTCCGTGTTGCCGGTGCAAAGTACAAGAGCAAATATTTTGAAGAAAATTTGGTCCTGGACGACGCAGGTCGTCATTTGAAAGAGCAGGGGGTGCTGCTTCGGCTGCGCCGCACGCCGCATGGCCGGAAATTGACGCTCAAGGCACCTGGGCCGGATACCGCTGGTGCCAAAGTTCGTCGGGAGTATGAATTTGGGGTCGACAACTTTGAAGCGGCTCTTCAGATTTTTTCCGTCCTGGGCTATGAACCGGCCTTTGCCTACGAAAAGGTACGGGAAAAATGGGAGATGGGGAACGTGCTTGTCTGTCTGGACAGCCTTCCTTTTGGGGAGTTTGTTGAATTGGAGGCCGGTGCCGAAACAGAGCTTATGGACGTTGCGCGTCGTCTCGGCTTGCCCGAGGACGCAGCCAGCAATGCGACCTACCATGCTCTGAACCGACGCTGGCGTTCCGAACAGGGACTGAACGAGTCGGAAGAATTTGTTTTTTCTGCTGAGCGCCGCGCCGATCTGCTTCTGGAATTTTCAGACGAGCGGGACTCGACATCGGCATGAATCAAGCTTATTCTCTATGGTAAGTGCGGAACCAGGAGGCATGGAGTTAAGACCATGGCAAAGCCGTCAAGGCAGGATGAATACCAAACGGGACTCTTGGATGAACGGGAACTCAAGGAGCCTCGTAAATACAGAGTTTTGTTGCATAACGACGACTACACGACAATGGATTTCGTGGTCGACATACTCATGCATGTTTTCAAGAAGTCGGAAACCGAGGCCACTTTGATCATGCTGGCCGTGCACAATGAGGGCGTGGGCGTTTGTGGCCTGTTCACGGCCGAAGTGGCCGAGACCAAGGTGGAGACGGTCCACCGATTGGCCCGGCAAGCCGGATTTCCGCTTAAATGCAGCATGGAGGGGGAATAAGAAGCCATGTTGAGCAAGGGACTTGAGAACGCGCTGACTACTGCCGTGGGCGAAGTAAAAAAGCGTAACCACGAGTACTTGACCCTGGAGCACCTGCTCTATGCGTTGTCTCATGAACGCTCGGGCGAGCTCATTATCAGGAGCTGCGGTGGCGACGTCGGCAAGTTGAAAGGGCAGTTGGAACAGTTCTTCGCTGAAAATCTTGAGTCGTTGCCCGAGAACACCGAGACGGAAGTCATTCAGACTCTGGGAGTGCGGCGCGTGTTGCAACGTGCCGTCTGGCAGAAGCGTGCCTCCGGCAAGGATGTGGTCCAGGTCGGTGATGTACTGGCCGCCATGTTCGATGAAGAGGATTCCTACGCCGTTTATTTCTTGCGTTCTCAGGATGTTTCGCGACTGGATGTTCTGGAGTACATCTCCCACGGGATGGGCAGTGACGACCTTTTTGAAGAGCAACCCAAATCTTCCCTGGCCGATTCGGAACGGGCCGTGCCGGGGGCAATGCCTGGGCTGGCTCCCCGGCGGGATGAAAAAACCTCCTCGCTGGACGAGTTCACGGTCAACCTGACGGAGCGGGCGGCCCAGGGCAAGATCGATCCGCTTATCGGGCGTGAGTCCGAGTTGGAACGCACGGTTCAGGTCCTGGCCCGGCGGCGTAAGAACAACCCCATTTTCGTTGGCGATCCGGGCGTGGGGAAAACGGCCATGGCCGAAGGCTTGGCTTTGCTCATCTCCGAAAAGAAGACCCCGCGCGAGTTTCACAGCGCCCAGATCTTCGCGCTGGACATGGGCGCGCTCATGGCGGGCACCAAATATCGGGGCGACTTCGAAGGGCGCCTCAAGGGTGTGCTCAACGAGTTGAAGAGCATTGAGGATGCCATTCTTTTCGTGGATGAAATCCATACCATCGTGGGGGCGGGGTCCGTGTCCGGCGGCAGCTTGGACGCTTCGAATCTGCTCAAGCCGTTTTTGCAGTCCGGAGAGATCCGCTGCATTGGCTCCACGACTTATGAAGAATACAAGAATCATTTTGAAAAGGACCGCGCGCTTTCGCGTCGCTTCCAGAAGATCGAGATCGCCGAGCCGAGCGTGGAAGAGACCGTGGAGATTCTCAAGGGGCTCAAGCCCTACTATGAGGAGCACCATGGCGTGGTCTATACCCTGCCCGCGCTGCGTGCCGCGGCCAAGCTTTCAGCGCGGCACATCAACGACCGTTTCCTGCCGGACAAGGCCATTGACGTCATTGACGAAGCTGGTGCGCGGTATCGTCTTTCCGGACGGTCCCGGCGTGACGACCGCATCACGGTTCAGGATGTGGAGCGGGTCGTGGCGGCCATGGCTCGTATTCCCGCAGCTCGCCTGACCGGCAGTGACCGTAACCGCTTGCATGATCTGGAAAAGGAACTCAAGGACGTGGTGTTCGGCCAGGACAAGGCCGTCGGGATGCTTTCGCGTTCCATCAAACGTGCCAGGGCAGGCATGAAGCAGGCCGGACGTCCCACAGGCGCATTCCTGCTGACCGGTCCCACGGGCGTGGGCAAGACCGAGTTGGCGCGTCAACTGGCCGAAGTCATGCATGTGGGCTTCCTGCGTTTCGACATGTCGGAATACATGGAAAAGCATGCGGTGGCGCGGCTCATCGGCGCTCCTCCCGGCTATGTCGGCTTTGATCAGGGCGGCCTGCTTACCGAGGGAGTGCGCAAGAATCCGCATTGCGTGGTGCTTTTCGACGAAATCGAGAAGGCGCATCCTGACGTCTTCAATATCCTGCTCCAGGTGATGGATTATGCCACGTTGACGGACAACAACGGGCGCAAGGCCGATTTCCGCCATGTGGTCCTGCTCATGACCTCCAATGCCGGAGCCCAGGAAATATCCAAGGGTGGCATCGGGTTCCAGCGTAATGATGCCGGTGATCGCAAGGACGGTGCGCTGCGTGCCATTGAGAAGCTGTTCAGCCCTGAGTTCCGCAATCGGCTTGATGCGGTTGTGCCGTTTGAGTCGCTCAGCCCGGAAATAATGGAACGTATTGTGGACAAGTTTATTGCGGAACTGAACGCGCAACTCCGGGACCGCCGTGTGCAACTGGAGCTCGAAGGCAAGGCGCGCAAGCGTCTGGCGCGCCTGGGGTACGACCCGGCATTTGGCGCGCGTCCCATGGCCCGCGTGATCCAGACCGAGATCAAGGATGCCCTGGCCGACGATTTGCTGTTCGGCGATCTGCAAAAGGGGGGCCGCGTTTTGGTGAAGCTGCGCAAGGGCGTGCGGATTGAGGCGGACAAGCCCAAAGGCAATGAACCTTCTGGCGACTTCGTGTTTCAGACCATGTCGGGCCGACTGCAATAGGCAGAGGCTTTGATGTCCTGCTCTCGGCGGATGGAGTCATGATCTACCGCCTTTGTGAAGAACCCATTTTCCCCAGCCCCGAGGAGGCCGATTCGGACGGTCTCCTCGCCGTTGGCGGTGATTTGTCGCCGCAACGGCTCATCAACGCCTATTCCTGCGGTATTTTCCCCTGGTATGCGCATGGCTCGCCGATTCTCTGGTGGAGTACGGACCCGCGCCTCGTGTTGTTTCCTTGCGAGCTGCATGTGCCGCGCAGCTTGCGTCGTATCCTGAATTCCAACCGATTTGAGGTTACGTATGACCGCGCTTTCGAGGCCGTGATTATGGCTTGTTCACGTATGCCTCGCCCCGGACAGGAAGGGACCTGGATTGTTGAGGAAATGGTGGACGCCTATCTGCGGTTGCATGATTTGGGGTTCGCACACAGCGTCGAAGCCTGGCAGGGCGACAGGTTGGTGGGAGGGTTGTACGGCGTGGCCATGGGGCGCGCTTTTTTCGGCGAGTCCATGTTCTTTTGCGAACCCGACGCCTCCAAAGCGGCATTTGTGACCTTGGTGCAGCGTCTGGAGCAGGAGGAATATCATATGGTGGACTGTCAACAGACAACGGCCCACCTGTTGCGGTTCGGGGCGCGTGAGGTGAGCCGTCGGCAATTCCTGCAACGGTTGGCTCTGGCACTGGAGCAACCCACCAACCGGGGAATGTGGCACGAATCTATTTGACGAAGAGCGGGATGGGGCTTTTTAGCAGTCGAGTCGGGGGCGTGTCCTCACGGACGGTGGCCTCCCGCAGCTTGCGCTTCATGTAGAGATTGCCGCAGCCTCTGCACTGCCAGTGACGGTCCTGTTCCTGGAGACGGACCATTTGGCCTTCTTTGTCGTAACAGAGCTGGCAATAGGGCCCTTCTCGTCTCCCATCCACATCCAGCCAATACTTTTGCCCGTCGAAATGCATGTTTTCGGCAAGATCGAGAATGTCGGCCACTTCGCAAAGTTGTTGCTTGAGCGCCCGATTTTCTTCCCAGAGCGCGACGTATTCGTCCTGCAAATCTCTAAGCAGTTCAAGGGCTTCGTCCCATTTACCCGCCTTGCCGAGGTCGAATGCCTTTTTGAAGCATGTGGCGTGCATCAGGCTGTCCATTGTGCCTCCACGAATAAAGGTAAGTCCCAACGCCACTACGTTATCGGACAAAAAAAGTCGGGACTTTACCCTAAAGATGTAAAACTTTCGGTTTGCGATGTCAGCAGTTGTGCAGAAGCATCATGGAACCAAAAACCAACAAGGCCATGTATACCAGCCGGCGGTAGTTGCCGTCGCCCATGTGGCGATACGCTGCCGTGCCTGCGAGTATGCCTAGAGCCAGGGTGGGGAGACCCATGGCGAACAGTTTCAACACCTGTCCTGTGATTAGTCCTGTGACGGCGTGTGTCGCGGAAATGCAGACGCCAGCGGCAAGAAAATAGTGGGACAGCAACGCCTTGATTTCGTCTTTGGGCCAGGGCTGGAGAGAAGCGTAGAGAATGATGGGGGGACCGTTTGCCCCGATGCTGCCGCCCAGGCATCCCGCCAGAAAACCCGCGGGTAGAGCCCAGGCGGTACCAAGACTTCGAGGGCGCAGTGGAAAAAGCAGGGAATAAACGGCAAAGAGATTGATGACAACGCCTACCAGTATTGCCAGCCAGTGCGCCGGTACATTTTTTAGCCCATAGACCCCCATGGGGATGCCCGGCAGCGTGGCGACGAGAAGTGGCATGAGGCGGTCCAGGCGTAGGTTTTTTCGCAGCTGGATGGTCAGTCAAAGATTGATGCAGAAAGCCAGCAGGGCCACCAGGGGGATGACGGTTTTGATCGGCAGAAAAAAAGAGAGCAGCGGCAGCGAAAGCAGCACGGAGCCGAAGCCGGAAAGCCCCTGCACGAAACCGGCGCAGGCGGTGATGAGGCAGAGAGCGGCAAGCTCCGTCATATGAGTTTGTCAGGCGGCAGATGGTCGGGCGCGTTGAGTCTGAAGAAGCGGGTCAGTTCGCGCTCGAGGGCTTTCCGGGTGGCCGGCGAGGCCAGGGCCGGGCGTTCCCGTTCCACGACCTTGAGTGTCAGCTCGTACAGGCTGCATGTTTCGGAAGCCATGGTTTCGATTTCGCTGTCCATGATCATGCGACCCTGGAACCTGTCCCAGAGCAGATATTTATACAGCGTGCGCCGGTCCGCCATAGGGTTTCTGGCGCGTTTGTCCTTGTAGGCCCGGATCAGTTCCAAGGCGGTGTCTGTGGGCATTGTCCTTCCGTTCTTTGGGCTTATTCCGGCGTGTCCACAATGGGGGGATGCTGGGAAAGGTCGTACAATCCGCACAGGGCCATGTCCAGCGAGTAGCTTGGGATGCGCTCAAAGCGGATCAAGCCGATGCTTTTTCCTTCCCCCATGTCCGACAAGGGGGGCAAACCGTCCGGAACCGGGAATTCCAGGGGTTGGGAGTGCAGCGCCTTGAGCCTTGTGGCGTATTGTTCTTTCAGGTATTTGAGAATGCGGTCACGCTCCTCCGCAGTGAAGGATTCCAGCACCACGCGTCGGCTTGAGCCTGCCGGGCCTGGCGCCTGCTCAGGGGCTGGCCCGATCAGATTGTCCCAGTTCAGGGCTGTTTCCTCTTCCGGAGCCCAGGCGGGCCGGAATAGGTGGACTTCCACATCCTTACGGCCTTTGAAGCTTCGGATGGTCATGGAAAGGGCGAAACAGCGCGCACACGGCGGCGGTGAGTCTGGGGAGATGACGGTGATTTCCATAGTGGACTCCCTGTGGCTGATTGCTGGAATTGTATCCTGATGATACGTTGTTTCTTCTGACCGCACAAGGGCATGCGGCCATACAAGGCTTTTGAGGACACAGTAAGGAAATGGCGGATCGCTTCGAACTCGTCAGCGAGTATACCCCCACCGGGGATCAACCGAGCGCCATCGGAGAAATAGTGGCCAACCTGGACTCCGGCGTGCGGGACCAGGTGCTTTTGGGCGTTACCGGCTCGGGCAAGACCTTCACCATGGCCAATGTTATTGCTTCGGTGAACCGTCCGGCCCTGATCCTGGCTCCGAACAAGACCCTGGCCGCACAGCTGTACGGCGAATTCAAATCCTTGTTCCCTCGCAATGCCGTTGAGTATTTTGTCAGTTATTATGATTACTACCAGCCTGAAGCCTATCTCCCGCATTCCGACACCTACATAGAAAAAGATTCGGCTATCAATGACGATATCGACAAGCTGCGGCATGCCGCGACGCATGCGCTGCTGACGCGTCGGGACGTGCTCATCGTGGCCTCGGTTTCCTGTATTTATGGCTTGGGATCGCCTGAGTACTACGCCAAAATGATCATTCCCGTGGAGGAAGGGCAGTCCATGTCCATGGAAGCCCTGCTGGCCCGGCTGGTTGAGGTCCATTACGAGCGGAACGATTACGATTTTCATCGCGGCACGTTCCGCGTGCGTGGCGACGTGGTGGAGATCATCCCTGCGTATAGCCGGGAACGCGCCACTCGTCTGGAATTCTTTGGCGATGAGATTGATTCCATTTTGGAGACGGACCCGCTTACGGGCGAGATCAAGGCGCGCATGCGCAAGACCGTGATCTATCCCGGTTCCCACTATGTTTCCGACCAGGACAACCTGGGCCGGGCACGGCAGGCCATTCGTGACGAATTGCAGCAGCGGCTGGCCTGGTTTCGGGAGAACAACCGGCTTGTGGAGGCGCAGCGTCTGGAGCAGCGGACCATGTTCGACCTGGAGCAGATCGAAGAGCTGGGCTATTGCAATGGAATCGAGAACTATTCCCTACATCTGGACGATCGTAAATCCGGCCAGCCGCCCGCCACGCTGTTGGACTATTTCCCGGATGACTTCGTGTTGTTTGTGGACGAGTCGCATATTGCCGTGCCCCAGGTCGGAGCCATGTTCAATGGCGATCGTTCCAGGAAAACCACCCTGGTGGATTTCGGGTTCCGACTGCCTTCGGCCTTGGACAACCGTCCTCTGAATTTCGAGGAATTTCTCGATAGAATCGGTCAGGCCGTATTTGTTTCGGCCACGCCCGGCCCCTGGGAACTGGATCGGGCGCAGGGGTTGGTGGTGGAACAGATTATCCGCCCCACGGGGTTGGTGGACCCGGAACTGGAGGTGCGGCCCACCAAGGGGCAGCTCGATGACCTGCTCTCCGAGTGCAAGACGCGCGCGGCGCGCAACGAGCGGGTGCTCGTGACCACGCTGACCAAGCGCATGGCCGAGGACCTTACGGAATATTTCCAGCAGATGGGCGTGAACACGCGCTATCTGCATTCGGACATCGACACCATTGAGCGCATGGCCATTATTCGCGCCTTGCGCGCCGGTGAATTCGACGTGCTGGTGGGCATCAACCTCCTGCGGGAAGGACTAGACCTGCCCGAGGTTTCGCTGGTAGCGATTCTGGACGCGGACAAGGAAGGTTTTTTGCGGTCGAGCGGCGCTCTGGTGCAGACTTTTGGTCGGGCCGCCCGCAATCTGGACGGTCGGGTGATTTTGTACGCGGACAGACAGACCAAGGCCATGCTTTCGGCCATGGGTGAAACGGACCGGCGGCGTGCCAGACAGCGGGAATATAATACGCAGCACGGCATTACGCCGGTGAGCATTCACAAGGCGTTGGGCCAGGGCCTGGAAATGGCTTCCGAGGCAAAGGGCAACGTCGGAGGGAATCTGGCGGCGGAAAGTGCGGCATCCTATGGCGATGATCCACGGGCTCTGGGAAAGATGGTTCGTAAGTTGGAGCGGGAAATGCGTGAGGCGGCCAAGGAATTGGAGTTTGAGCGGGCCGCGGAACTGCGGGACCGCATTGCTCCGATGCGTGAGCGACTGTTGCAATTGGGGGTGTGATGCCGCTGCATAATTTAAATCGACGCATGTATGAGACCAAACAGCGTTTGGGCATGTTCTGGAATCTGATCGTTGGCAGCATTTTGCTGATCCTGATTTTCATAATCGGCGTGTGCGGCTTCATGTGGATCGAAGGCTGGGATTTCGTGAGCAGCTTCTACATGGTCGTGATCACGCTTTCCACGGTGGGTTACGGCGAGGTGCATCCGCTTTCGTCCACGGGCCGCATGTTTGCAGCGCTTTTGATCATGAGCGGCGTGGGCGGCTTCATGTATATCGTGGCCTCGTTTTCGCAAGTACTTGTGGAGGGTCGTCTCCACGTCCTCTGGGGGAGGCGCAGAATGCAGAAGGCAATTGGCAAATTGGATAATCATTTCATCGTGTGCGGCTATGGCCGCATCGGCAGCGTGGTCGTGCAGGAGATTCGTAACGAGGGCCATATCCCTGTGGTCATCGAGCAGAGCCAGGATCTGATACAAAAAATGGAGCTGGAGGGCATCCTGTGCGTCGAAGGCGATGCTACGGATGATGAGCTGCTTCTTTCGGTGGGATTGCGCAAGGCAAAGGCCCTGATTTCGGCCCTGTCCTCGGAAGCGGCCAATGTGTACGTGACGCTCACTGCGAGGCAGCTTTGTCCCACCCTGACCATCATTGCCCGGGCCAGCCAGCAGTCGCATATTTCCCGTCTGGAGTTGGCCGGAGCGGATCGTGTGGTCATGCCGCACCTTATCGGCGGCGTGCGCATGGCGCAAAACGTGCTGCGGCCCACAGTCACGAACTTCTTGGAAATCGCCATGCGCGGCAGTATCGACCTTCAGATGGAGGAGTTGCTGGTGCCCAAGGACAGCTATTTGCCGGGCAAGAACATCATTGAATCGGAAATACGGCCCAAGCACAACCTGATCATCATCGCCATCAAGAAGCGCGACGGAGAAATGATTTTCAATCCCGGCCCCAAGGAGGTCATTCAAATGGATGACACGTTGCTTATGGTCGGCCGCCGTTCCGACCTCAAGGACATGCGCATTGAGCTTTACGGCAGGGAGCCTCACGCGTGAACTCCGCCTTCACCGATCTGAATGCCGCAGCGGCCCGCGTGACCGAATTGCGGGAGTTGATCCGTTTCCATGACCATCGCTACTACGTCCTTGACGCCCCCCAAGTGTCGGACGAGGAATATGACGGCTTGTTCCGCGAACTCAAAGCTCTGGAAGAGGCGTACCCGGAATTGGACAATCCCAATTCGCCTACGCACAGAGTGGGCGGAGTGGCGGCCGAGGGTTTTGAAACTGTCCGTCATTCCCAAACCATGCTCAGTCTGGATAACGCCATGATTACTCCAGCCGATGACGGGCTGGACTTTACGGCTTGGCGTGATTTCGTCGAGGAAAAGTTGCGCAACAGCTTTATCGAGACTGTTCAGGCAGCAGCGCGCAACGCCTTGGAGATTTCCCTGGGGAGGTCTCTGGATGTCAAGGAGCGCGCTCGGCATAATCCGGAAATCCGGAATGCGGTCAGGGAATATCTGTTGCGGCCGGACGGCGCGGACCGCAAGGCGTTTACGGCCTGGCTGGAGGGGATACGGCGTGCCTTGGCTTCGGACGGAAGTCTTCTTGCCTTGGCCGCGGACCCGCCGGATCTGTCTGATTTTCCCGATGTTGTTTGGGATAATCCCGTTAATTTCCTGGGGCGCTTTTGGGCCGATCCGAAAATGGATGGGTTGGCTGTGGAAGTGATCTACGAGAATGGCGAATATGTGCGCGCCATTACGCGCGGGGACGGAGATGTTGGGGAGGACGTGACTCGCAACATGCGTACCGTTCGCAATCTGCCCATGCGTCTGCATGGCGAGCCCTTGGCCCGGTTTGAAGTGCGTGGCGAAGTGGTCATGGCCAAGACGGATTTCCAGGCTCTGAACGATCGCCAGATCGAGGCGGGCGGCAAGATATTTGCCAACCCGCGTAATGCCGCTGCCGGGTCGGTGCGGCAACTCGATCCAAATGTGGCCGCGTCCCGACCACTGCGTTTTCTGGCCTATGGAGTTGGGGATGTTTCAGCCTCTGACAATTGGATTCCCTGGAGAACCCAGGCCGAACTGATGCGCTGTCTGAGTGATATGGGGTTTGCCATTCCGCCCCAGGCACGCCTTTGCGCCACGCCGCAGGAAGTGGAGGAGGTTTTTGCCGCCCTGCGTGAGCAGCGCGAGAAGCTGCCGTACGAGATCGATGGGCTGGTGGCCAAGTTGGATGACCGTGCGTTGCAGGTGTTTCTTGGAGCGACCGCCCGCGCTCCCCGCTGGGCCATGGCGCTCAAGTTTCCCGCGCTCCAGGCCGTGACCCGTTTGCTGGCCGTGCAGTTGCAGGTCGGGCGGACCGGAGTGGTCACACCCGTGGCCGAACTGGAGCCTGTGAACGTGGCCGGTGTCGAGGTGTCCCGCGCCACCTTGCACAATTTTGCGGAAATCGAGTCCAAGGGTTTACGGGTTGGGGATCATGTTGTGGTGCAGCGCGCCGGCGACGTCATTCCCCAGGTCGTGCGTCCGTTGGAGGAGCAACGGAACGGCACGGAGCAGCCAGTGCTGCCTCCGTCGCACTGTCCGGCATGCGACGGCCCGTTGGAGCGTCCCGCTGATGAAGTGGCTCTGCGGTGCGTCAATGCTTCCTGTCCGGCACAACTGGAGCGGAGCATGGTCCATTTCGTGTCCAAAGCCGGTTTGGACATGGACGGCGTGGGCCAGGAATGGATCAAGCGGCTTGTGGCGGACGGCCATCTTGTTTCGCCTTCGGATTTGTTCACCTTGCAAGCCGACACCCTGCAAAAATATGAGCGCATGGGCGAAAAATCTTCACGGAATTTTATCACCGCCATTGCCGCGGCAAAATCGGCCACACGGGAGCGCACGGGACTGGTCCGGCTTGTGGCGGCGCTGGGCATTCGACACGTGGGTGAACAGACTGCACGCGCTCTGGCGGAACATTACACGGATCTGGATGAACTCTCCCAGGCCACCCCTGAGCAGTTGCAGGAGATCCCGGATGTGGGCGCGGTCGTGGCCGAGAGCGTGGTGCGTTTTTTTGAACATCCCGGCAATCGCGCTCTCTTGGAGCGATTTCGGGCTTTGGGGCTCTGGCCTCGGGCCGAGGCGCCCGTCAATGAAGCCGGGCCGCTCGCGGGCAAACGTTTTTTGTTCACCGGCAGTTTGCCGGTGACGCGCGGCGAGGCCGAGCGTATGGTGGAAGCGCGTGGCGGTGTGGCTTCAGGCAGCATCTCCCGCAATCTGGATTATGTGGTGGCCGGGGAAAATGCCGGGAGCAAACTGGACAAGGCCCGGCGTTACGGTCTGGAAATATTGGATTATAAGGCTTTCACGCAACTGTTGGGCGTGGAGGAATGAACCGCAAGGAGGGCGTATGACCGAAGTGATCATCATGGGTGCCAAAGGGCGCATGGGCGCGACGCTGGCTGGGCTGGCCAAGGCTGATCCCGATTTGACACTGGCCGGAGTGACGGAACGTCCGGGCAATACCGGCGAACTGGCGTGTCTTGGTTGTCCGGTGTCCGAAGACTTGTCGGAATTGCTGAAAAATACGCCTAAAGCCGTGATCATAGATTTCACTGCGCCTGAGGCCAGCCTGCGCATGATGGAAACGGCAGGCAAACATGGCAACCCCGCGGTAATCGGCACCACGGGCCTGGACAAGGACCAGCTTGCACTCCTGAACGAAGCGGCCAAAACGCAGCCGTTGTTCTGGGCGCCGAACATGAGCGTGGGCGTGAACGTGCTGCTCAAAGTGCTGCCGCAATTGGTCCAGGCCTTGGGCGGTGCTTATGATATGGAAATGGTCGAGACGCACCACAAAATGAAGAAGGACGCTCCCAGCGGTACGGCCTTGAAGTTGGCCCAGTGTCTTGCCGAGGCCCGGGGGTGGAATTATGATGAGGTCAAGCGGCATTGTCGTGACGGCATCATCGGCGCGCGACCCAAAGAGGAAATCGGCGTGCAGACTCTGCGCGGCGGTGACGTGGTCGGCGACCACACCGTGTTCTTTTTCGGTCCGGGCGAACGCATTGAAGTGACGCATCGTGCGCATTCCCGTGAAACGTTTGCCCAGGGGGCGTTGCGTGCGGCCAAGTGGCTTTCTGGTCAAAAGGCCGGGAGGCTTTACAGCATGCAGGACATGTTCTGATACGGCGTTATCGAAAGACAGAAAAAAGGCCGGTCCCAGGGGATCGGCCTTTTCTTCATTTGGGTTTGGCTTAATGGCTGGTGGGAACCATGCGTTCGCGCATGCATGTGTAGACTCTGCCGATTTCGCGCTCCAGGCAGGACATGGCCTCGGCGCTTTGCAGGGGGTCGTTGGATTTGGCGGCCAGCTCCAGGCGCAGACAGCAGTCGCGCAAAGGTTCCGCACCCATGGTGGCTGCCGCGCCTTTGAGGGAGTGGGCCAAGAATTTGACCTGCGCCAGGTCCGCGCCTTTGACGGCGGCCTTGATCTTGTTCACCCGTTGCGGTTCTTCGCGCAAAAACACTTCAAAAAGCCGTTGCACAAAAGCTTCCTTACCTTGCATCTTCTCAAACCAGGCCGGGCTGATGGGGGCGTCCGTCATTTCTTTTCTCCGATCATCGTTCATCCCTTGACGCATACAAGGGGCATAAGCCTTGCCACGCGCCGTACCAACCCCGCCCCTTCGGCGGCAGCGGTCACGGAATTGCTGTCCTTATACGCGCCCGGAGCTTCTTCGGCAATGCCCTGAACGGAAAAGCTTCGGATGTATACTCCCTGCCGTAGTAATTTCTCCGCTACGTCGCGGCCTTTGTATGCCTTGCGTGCGGCGGTCCGACTCAGGCTTCTGCCTGATCCATGGCAGGCCGAGCCGAATGATTTTTTCATCGCATCGGAAGTGCCGGCCAGAATGTAGGAAGGTGTTCCCATGCTGCCGCCCACGAGCACGGGCTGTCCGGTTTCGGCTAATTCCAGGGGCAGGGCCGGATGTCCCGGACCAAGGGCGCGTGTGGCCCCTTTGCGATGGACGTGCAGGATTCTCTGTTTGCCGTTGACGAGATGTTTTTCCGCTTTGCAGGTGTTGTGCGACACGTCGTAGAGTAATTCGAGCCGGGCGCGGGGGGTTATTTCCGCCAGGCATTGGCGTACCAGATGCGTGATGGCCTGGCGGTTGGCCAGGGCGCAGTTCACTCCGCAGAGCATGGCACCGAGATATTCCTGGCCCAGATCCGAATTGATGGGCACGCAGGCCAATTCGCGATCGGGCAGGGTGATGCCATGCCGTGGGGCCTGTTCGGCCATGCGTGGCAGATAGTCCTTGCCGATCTGGTGACCCAGGCCGCGCGAACCGCAATGGATGCTGATGACGGCGTCGCCTTCGCGTATGCCGAAAGCCAGGGCCGTAGCCGGGTCGTAGACATGTTCGACCCATTGGATTTCCAGGTAGTGGTTGCCGGAACCGAGACTGCCGAGCTGGTCGTGAAAACGTTGTTTTGCCGTGTCGGAAACGGAGGCGGGGATGGCCCCTCGCGCCAGGCCGTGGTCTTCGCAACGATCCAAATCGGCGACATGCCCCAGCCCCTTGCGAACGGCCCAGTCAGCCCCGCCCAGAAGCATCTCGTCCAGTTCTTCGCCCGCGAGCAGATAGTTGCCGCCACGACCGGCTCCGGCGGGAACGGCCTTGAACAGGACTTCGGCCAGTTCCGTTTGCATGGCCAGGACGTCATCACGGGTCAGCCCCGTGGTCAAACTGCGCACGCCGCAGGCGATGTCGAACCCCACGCCCCCAGCGGAAACCACGCCTCCCTGGCGGGCATCGAACGCGGCTATCCCCCCGATGGGAAAACCATACCCTGAATGGGCGTCGGGCATGCACACGGCCTTCCCCACGATCCCGGGCAGGCAGGCCACATTGACGATTTGTTGCAATGCGGCGGGGTCCATGGAATGGAGCAGGTCCTGGTCCGCGAAGAGCGCAACGGGCACACGCATGGACCCGCTTTGCGGCAGTTCCCATTCATAGGGGGAGCGTTGAATGAGTCGATGTCCGCCCGGCATGTCAGAAAGCGGGGAGGCCCTGGTGGCCTCCCCGGATTTCTTAGAGATTGTAAAGCTTCTCGCCGGGGATGATGGTCAGGTTGTTCTTTTGGAGCAGCTCGATGGCCTGATCCGTACGGTCAAAGCGGAAAATGATGACCGCGTTGTTCGAGCTTTGGTGTACGAACGCGTACATGTATTCCACGTTGATGTTTTCCGCCTGGAGCAGCCCCAGGATGTTGTTCAGCCCACCGGGTTTGTCATTGACTTCCACGGCCACCACGGATGTGCGGCCAACGGTGAAGCCTTGGTTTTTGAGTTGATCCCTTGCCTTCTCAAAGTCGGAGACGATGAGGCGCAGGATACCGAAATCCGAGGTGTCGGCCAGGGAAAGGGCACGGATATTCACTCCGGAGTCGCTCAGAATCTTGGTCACTTCCGCCAGGCGGCCGGCCCGGTTCTCGAGAAAGATGGACAGCTGGTCAACCTTCATTGCTCTTCCTCTCTTGTTATCGGTTTCCGCCCATAGACGTTACTTCGCTTCCTTGCGCAAATCAATGATGCGTTGCGCCTTGCCCATGGACCGTTCGATCCCCTTGGCCTCCACCAGCTTGACGCTGGCCGTGACGCCCAGGAATTCCTTGATGGCCCCTTGCACCTTCTTTTCCAGGTTTTGGAGCCCCTTGATTTCGTCTGTGAAAACGCCCTCGTTGACTTCCACGCGCACTTCCAGGGTGTCCAGTGTGCCCTTGCGATCCACCACCAATTGGTAGTGCGGGGCGAGCCCGTCGGTTTCGAGGAGGATGGATTCGATTTGCTGGGGGAACACATTCACACCGCGAATGATGAGCATGTCGTCGGAACGGCCCTGTACGCGCATCATGCGTGCCGTATGGCGTCCGCAACGGCAAGGGGTTTGCTCCAGGCGGGTCAGGTCGCGGGTGCGGTAGCGCAGCAGGGGGATGGCTTCCTTGGTCAGGGTGGTGATTACCAGTTCGCCCATGGAGCCCGGAGGCAATGTTTCGCCGGAGACGGGGTCGATGATTTCCAAAAGGAAGTGGTCCTCCTGCATGTGCAGGCCGTTTTGGGCTTCGGCGCATTCAATGCCCACGCCCGGTCCAAGCACTTCGGACAGGCCGTAAATGTCCAGGGCCTTGATGTCCAGCTTGGCCTCGATGTCCTTGCGCATGGATTCCGACCAGGGTTCGGCCCCGAAAATGCCGGTCTTGAGGGGCAGTTTGCGGAAGTCGATACCCATTTCGTCTGCGGTTTCAGCAAGATATAATGAATAGGAAGGAGTGCAGCAAATGGCTGTAGCTTGGAAATCCTTGAGGATCATAATCTGCCGCCTGGTAGCCCCGCCAGACATGGGGATGACCGTGGCTCCGACAGCTTCGGCACCGTAATGCGCGCCCAGCCCGCCGGTGAACAGGCCGTATCCATAGGCGTTGTGCACGATGTCGCCGGGGCCCACGCCTGCGGCGGCGAAACAGCGTCCCATGAGAGAAGCCCAGGTTTTGACGTCGCGGTGTGTGTAGCCGACCACGGTGGCCTTGCCAGTGGTTCCGGACGATGAGTGCAGGCGGACGATGTTTTCCATGCTGACGGCAAACATGCCGTAGGGGTAGTTGTTGCGCAGGTCCTGCTTTTCGGTAAAAGGCAGGTGCTGAACATCGCTCAATTTTTTAATGTCGCCCGGGCGTATGCTTTTTTCCTCTAGGCGTTTTTTATAGAAGGGCACGTTGTAATAGACGCGTTCCACCAGGGCTTGCAACCGTTTGAGCTGCAGTTTTTCCAAATCCTCCCTGGGTAGGGTCTCGTGTTCCACGTCGAAAATCATGACCGCTCCTCCTTTCGTGCTGGGGGCCGTTGAAAATACAAAAAAAGGCCGCGGAGGGAACCCGCGGCCTTGGTCTGACGATGTATCACGCCTGCCTATACCACGGGCTCCAGAGGCTTTCTAAAAAAGAAGCCGAAAAAAAAGCCGGTAAAGCATAGGGAAACGATGTTTGTCATGGTACGCTTTTCATGCACCAATCCGTATTTTCCGTCAAGAGTCCCTGGACATATGAAGAAGAATCATTCTCTCCGGCGCAAGGAAAGCGTATGCCGGGAGAGGATTCGACCCGCATTGCGCAGAACGGCCAAATTCTTTACAAGGG
>JAZHDD010000054.1:0-52554 GCA_036541255.1 Desulfovibrionaceae bacterium
ATGGGAAGCTGTTTTCCCGTTATCTGTCGGGGCGAGTGGATCTGCGGCAGGTGGAAGCGGAGTGGGCCAAGCAAATCGAGCACGTCATGGACCTGGGCGTCAAGCCCACGCACCTGGACAGCGAAAAGCACATCCATGCCTGGCCCGGCCTCATGGCCGTGGCCGGCAGACTAGCCGAACGTTACAGGATCGGCTGGGTGCGGCGCCCCAGGGAGTGCGCCCAGACATTGCGTCTGGACAAGGGCGCGTTGCGCACGACGTTCCTGAACATGTGTTCACTTTTCCAGCGCAAGCCGCATAACGTGGATTGGCCGGACAAGGTTTGGGGTATCGCGGATCAGGGCGAACGTCTCTTGCCCGAATTGTTTCGAAAATATATGACCGGTGGCGGCGACGTGGTTGAAATCGTCTGTCATCCGGGTGATTCCCGCGAGGGCGATCCGGGTCTGCCCGAGGATTTCGGGAAAATGCGTATCAGCGGACAATGGGCCGCCGAGTTCGAGCGGTTGTCCGATCCGGCTTGGCTGGACGTAATGCGCGAACTGGGAGCGAATCTGGTCCATTACGGACAGATTCCACCCCGATGAACGCCAGGAGGCGCAGTTGAGCAAAGAGATCGAAGTCAGCATTGTCACCCCCATGCACAACGAGGAATTGTGCGTGCGGGAATTTCATACGCGCATCAGCGCGGCCATGCGCGGCATGGGCGTGGAGCACGAGATCGTGCTGGTCAATGACGGTTCCACGGATTCCACTCCGGAGATCATCCGCGAGCTGGCCGCAGAGGACCCTAACCTGCGCGGCGTGTTCCTGGCCCGCAACCGGGGGCAATGCACTGCCATTTACGCGGGCATCCAGAACTGCCGAGGCAAGTACGTGGTCATCATGGACGGCGACTTGCAGCACAAGCCTGAAGAAGTACCCTCGCTGATCGAAAAGATTCGCGAAGGCTGGGATCTTGTGTCAGGCCGCCGCACGGAACGAAGCGAAAGCCTGCTTTTGCGGCGTATCCCCAGCCGTGTGGCCAACTGGATGTTGCGCACCTGCAGCGGGTGCGAGGTGCGGGACATGGGCGGGCTTTCCGTGCTCAAGGGCGATCTGGCGCGTTCCCTGCGCCTGCGCGAGGGGCACCATCGGATCATACCGGCCATGATCCACCGTTTGGGCGGGGCCGTCACCGAAGTGCCCACCACGGCCCCGCCGCGCTTTGCGGGCAAAAGCCACTACGGCATCGGCCGCAGCGTGGACGTGCTCTTCGACATCGTCATGCTTTGGTTTCAGAACTCGTTCAAGCAGCGTCCGCTGTACCTCTTCGGACGCATCGCGCTGCTGCTGTTCCTGGTGGCCTCGGTGATCATGGCCTGGCTCCTGGCGGATAAAATTTTTTTCGGCGAACACATGGGCACTCGTCCGCCCTTTTTGGGGGCCATTCTGCTGTACATCGCCTCCATGGGCTTCATGTCCACGGGCTTTATCCTGGAGGCCCTGAGCGATACTCTGGATACGGTACTGGACCGCAAAAGCTATGTGGTCCGGGAGATCGTTGGACAGGAGCGGGAAGGCAAGGATAGTCAATGAAAATAGGACTGTTGCAGGTCAATCCCGTTGTCGGGGATCTGGACGGCAATGCCGATCGTCTGGCGCATGCCGTGGAGCAGGCCAAGGCGCAGGGCGCGCAGATTTGCGTGGCCCCGGAAATGGCCCTGCTGGGTTATCCTCCCCGCGATCTGCTGCTGTATCCCGAGGTGGTGCGCCGCTCGCAGCGCGTCATGCACGGTCTGGCCGAGCGTCTGGACAGCCTTCCGCCGTTGTTGGTGGGCGGTCCTGAAGCCAATCTCTCCGGTGTGGGCAAGCCCGTTTACAACTCAGCGTATCTGCTCATGGACGGGGCCATTGTGCGCACATTCCGCAAGACCTTGCTGCCCACCTACGACGTTTTTGACGAGGCTCGCTATTTCGAGTCTGCGGAAAGCTGCGTGGGCGGTTCTCATCCGCGCAACATGTTTCGCTTCATGGAACGGACCATCGGCGTGACCATCTGCGAGGACGCCTGGAACGACAAGGATTTCCATCCGCTGTGCACCTACCGTCAGGACCCTGTGGAGAATCTGTCGCGTGAACGCCTCAGCGTGCTGATCAATCTTTCGGCTTCGCCGTTTCATGTGGGCAAGCAGGCCCTGCGCACCAGCATGCTCGGCGCTGTGGCCCAAAAGCACGGCTATCCCGTTGTCTACGTCAATCAGGTGGGCGGCAACGACGATCTGGTCTTTGATGGCCGAAGCATGGTCCTGGGGCCGAACGGCAAAGTGTTTGCCCGCGCCAGGGGTTTTGCGGAGCAGGTGCTGGTAGTTGACATGGGCGGCGGTAGCGGCCTGATCGAAGAAGATGATTTTCAGGCCGAAGCGGAAACGTATCAGGCATTGGTTTTGGGCCTGCGGGACTATCTGCATAAAAGCGGATTCAGCAAGGCCGTGCTGGGCCTTTCCGGCGGCGTGGATTCGGCCCTGACTGCATTTCTGGCCGTGCAGGCCCTGGGCGCGGAAAACGTCACGGGCGTACTCATGCCCTCGCCCCATTCCAGCAAAGGCAGTGTGGATGATTCTCTGGAGCTTGCCCGCCGCCTGGGCATCCGTACTCACATTCTGCCTATTGAAAAGCTCATGCAGGTCATGCAGGAAACCCTGGCCGAGCCGTTTGCCGGGCTTGCGCCGGACGTCACCGAAGAAAATATCCAGGCGCGTTTGCGGGGCAATCTGCTCATGGCCATGTCCAACAAGACCGGAGCCATGCTCCTGGCCACGGGCAACAAGAGTGAAATTTCCGTGGGCTATTGCACCATCTACGGCGACATGGCCGGAGGGTTCGCACCCATATCGGACCTGCCCAAGACCGGAGTCTATGCGCTGTGCCGCTGGGTCAACGAACACCATGGCAATCCCATTCCGTTGGAAATTCTGGACAAGGCCCCTTCGGCTGAATTGCGCCCGGACCAGACCGACCAGGACAGTCTGCCGGACTACGCCACTCTGGACGCCATTCTGGAATTGCACGTGGAACAGCGTCTGGCCGGAAAGGATATCGTGGGCAAGGGCTTTGCGCCCGAAGTGGTGGAGCGCGTACTGGGATTGGTCAAGGGCGCGGAATTCAAACGGCGTCAGCCCGTACCGGGCGTGAAGCTGCGGGCCCGGTCATTTGGCTCGGGCTGGCGTATGCCCGTGGCCTGCAAGCGCGCCATGTAACCCTGCGAAAAAAGGGCAGGAAGCCAAAACTTCCTGCCCATGGTTGCGATGTTTTCAAGGTTGCGCCTAAAGGCCTTTGCGCTCGAAAAAGCGGAAGAGCCACAGGAAGCAGGCGACCAGAACAAGGATCACGATCCAGTGGTTCACGCCCAGCAGGCCCGGCAGGGTCAGCTTGCCGTAGTCGCCCAGGGAAAGAACACTGCTTTTGATGGTCGGATACAGTTCGGCATACAGGGCCGCACCGCACCAACCGCCCAGAATGCCCCAGAAGGCGTCATAGCGTCCTTCTCCCAGGGCCCCCCAGGATGTTCCCGGGCAATAGCCCAACAGAGCCCATCCAAGGCCGAAAAGCAGTCCTCCGATGATCTGTCCGCCCAGGGACGTGCCTTTGATGCTCAGCTTGACAAGTTCAAGATCGTTGAGCAGATAAAGGCCGACCATGGCGACAAGAATGGCGGAAAGCATGAATTTGAGAATGGTCATATCCTTCAGGCGCAGCGCGCCGAGCTGCTTGTCGTAGCGCAGCACGCGGGCCTTCTGGAGCAGAACGCCGAAAAGCAGGCCGGTGACGAGTCCATAGACGAGTGGCATGGCCTACCTCCCCTTGTAGAGAATACGGGCGACAACAAGCCCGCCGATGAAGAACATGGCCAGGGCGAGATAGCCGCTGACAGCCAGTTGCGCCAGCCCGGAAAGGCCGTGTCCGCTCGGACAGCCCCCGGCCATGCGCGCTCCGAAAAGGGCTATGCCGCCGCCGACAAAGGCGGTCAGGCCGCGCAGCATGGGGCTGGGTCCGAACCGTTCGCGCCAGGAATCGGGAACGGGCGTCCAGCGGAAACTGCCTGAAGTCAGGGACGAGAGCAACGAACCCAGGAAGATGCCGAAGACGAACATCCATTGCCAGTCGAGACCGGCTGCCTTTTCAAACTCCTTTGCGTAATACGCGAGCCCTTGGACATGTTCCGGCGCAAAGGTTTGCTCAATGAGCCCGGCGGTGCGGACAAACGATGTGGATGCCCCGAAATGGTGGCCTGCCACAAGCACGGAAAGGACCATGAGAACGCCAGTCAACGCACCGGCCACATAGGGATTCCAGGATGTGGAATCGTCTTTCTCAAGCATGTGTTTCCCCCTTGCTCGGGTTGATTCAAAAAAGAAGACAACTCACAAAATAACCGGGCGCTGATAAAAGTCAACGCATGGTGAAAGAATGCAGATTCGTGGTCATGATACGGCAAGTGCCGGAAGCAACGGGGAAGAGAAGCTGTCGGCCTGGAAAGGGCCCGGGAGCTACGGACAGGTATTGTCCGTGGGGTGGCCGCTGGTTTTCAGCATGATTTCTAATACGGTCATGCAGTTCACCGACCGTATCTTCCTCGGGAACTACTCTCTCGAAGCTCTTGCCGCGGTGTTGCCGGCAGGCATCGCGAGCTTCTTGTTCATGTCCTTTTTCATGGGCGTGGGGGAATATGTCAGCGTGTTTGTCGCCCAATACACGGGCGCGGGCAGACATGAACGTGTCGGCGCGGCCTTGTGGCAGGGCATCTGGTTCGCCATTCCTTCCGGGCTTGTTTTGGCCTTGCTGGCCTTTGCAGGACCCATGATTTTCAACGTGTCCGGACATCCGAGCGAAATCCGCGCACTGGAAATCGTCTATTTCCAGATCCTCAGCTGCGGTGCCGGGCTGGGTGTGCTTGGAGCCTGTCTTTCCAGCTTTTATTCGGGACGAGGCATGACCAAGGCCGTCATGGTCGTGAACATGACCGGAGCGGCTCTGAACATTCCTCTTGATTACGCGCTGATCAACGGCTGGGGACCGTTTCCCGAGATGGGCATTGCCGGTGCCGGGCTGGCCACGGTGACGGGGTCCGGCGTGATCGTCCTGTTGTTGTCGTTGCTCATCTTCCGCCGGGAGAATGAAGAGTCGTTCAAGGTCCGCAGCGCCTGGCATTTTGATTTCAAGCTCTTCCGCAGTCTGATGCGTTTCGGTCTGCCGGGCGGGTTTCAGTTCTTTATCGACATGTTTGCGGTGACGTTTTTCGTTTTCATGGCGGGGCGTTTGGGGACGACGGAACTGGCCGCGACCAATATCGTGATCTCGCTTGATCTTGTGGCTTTTTTGCCCTGTGTGGGCTTTTCCATTGCCGCCAGTGTGCTTGTGGGGCAATCCATCGGCGCGGGCAAGCCGGAGCTTGGTGTGCTGGTCACGCGCCGTGCCCTGCATCTGGCCCAAATCTATATGGGAACCATGTGCGCGCTGTTTCTCCTGTTTCCCGTCCCTCTGCTGGAATTGTTCCGCACCCAGGGCATGAGCGACGCCGATTTTGCGCCCATACTGGAAATGGGCCGAATCATGCTTCGTTTCGTGGCTGCGTACAGTCTGCTGGATGCAGGCATGCTGGTGTATTCGGGAGCGCTCAAGGGGGCCGGAGACAGCCGCTACGTCATGTGGACGCTGGCCTTTTCCTCTGTAAGCTTCATGGTTTTGCCGCTTTGGGTCTTGGTGAACTGGCTTGACGCAAGCTATGTGCACCTCTGGATGATGCTGACACTCTACGCCTGCATTCTCTGTTTTGTTTTCCGCCGGAGGTTCCAGGGCGGGAAATGGCGCTCCATGAGCGTGATAGAAAAGACGCCGTAGGAAACCCGCACCCCACCTTGACAGGGTTTTGCGATCAGGTAGGAAGTAAGAATGCCTACGGATCGATATCGACTAGAAGAGTCGATGGTGTCGCTGGTTCCTGCCGGACCCGCCGTGGTGCTCCTTTCCGGAGGAGTACGAAGTTCCGTGGTTGCGGCAGCGGCAAAAAAGGCCCTTGGAAACAGGGTCGTTGCCGTGACCGTGCGCAGCGAGATCACCGATGATCATGATTACGGATGGGCCGTGAAGGTCGCCCAAGGGCTGGATTTGGAGCATCGGACCGTTCGCGTGAACATGCTGTCTGACCCGGCTATTCACGTCAATGGAGCGGATCGCTGCTACCGTTGCCGCCGGGGAGCGCTTATCGCTACGTACGGCGTTGTTCAGGGGCGCCTGCTGGAAGGCGGCACAGCCGAAGACAAACATATCCCGGGTGTTCATGCCCTGGAGGAACAGCAGGTGCTTTCCCCGCTGCGCCTGTGCGGTTTGAGCAATGCGGAAAGCCGGTTGCTGGCCAAAAATTATGGCCTGCCCAATGCGGACCGGCTTTCGCGGCGTTGCTTGGCGACGCGTTTTGCAGAGCGTTTTCCTCTGGATGCGGACCGCCTGCAAAAGGTGGCATCCCTGGAGGCCGTGCTGCGGAATCTGGACCTGCCCGAGGCCCGTATCCACATTGGTGATCTGAAGGTAATCGTGGAAATACCGCATGGTTGCGGTCATCAGCTTGAGCATGGGCATGACGGGATCATGCAGGCGATCAGGGAAGCGGGCCTGCCTTTTTCCGGGTATGCCTTTCGGCATGATTCCCACGAATAGCCAAGACAAATCCTTTTTCGCGTATCTGCCGCACGCGCCGTCGCCACAAGCCGCGGCGCTTTTCGTTTCCCGTCGGGGCGTTCTGGACCGACCGGATGGATTGCCGTTCCCTTTTTACCAGGTCGAAGCTCCTGCCAGAATTTATACGATGAAGACCGCGACGTTTTGATCGAGCCTCCGCATGCGTGTTGCCGATTATTGCAAAGGAAAGCCATGTTTCGGGAGGATGTCTTTGTCGGAAGGTCCAAGTCGCGACCAAAAAAATACCATTCATGGTATTGCGGTCTGTTGCTGGATCACTTTGAGATCATAATTTGAGAGAACGGATTCCCAAAGCGTCAAGTAGCATTTTAGTCAATTATTCCAGAAAGAATATGTCTGAGAAGTCTGCCTGATCCGCAGGGGAAAAGGCTTTTGCTGTTCATGTCATGATTGCATGATAAAACCGAGGGTGTTGATGGGGGCGAAGTCCATTTTGTGCACGGTCCTGCGCTGAAAGCGCAGGGAAGCGATTCTTTGAAAATGTCTTGGGGACATAATTCAGAGTCTTGCGGATCGCGGGCGCATATTCACAGCCAAAAGTGGTGCGTCTTGTGCTGCGCTGTCCCATGAGTGACAAGCATTTCTGTGCAAAGAAAGAAAAGGCTTAAAAAAATTATATTTTATTCCAGCATGTTGGCTTTTGATTTTTTGGAAGGGCGAGGCAGAGAGGCAAGAGGGGAGGACATGCGGAAATGATCTCCAGCCGCCAGGAAAGACGCTGGGAAAAGTATTACAGTTCTTTGTGGTCGGTGTACTGTTTTTTGAACTGTTCGAGTTGGTGAGCATAATTCGTACCCAGTCTGGAGGCCAGATACCGCGCCTCTGCCTTTGCTGCTTTCTCCATGAATCCCGAAATGTTGCGTGCCGTACTGTGGTAGGTGTGGCGCAGGGGCAACTGGTGATCCACCACCACGAGATGCCCGGCGCGATGCAGGCGCAGGCTGGTGATCACGTCCACGCCATAGCCGTAGGGGTTGTCTTCATGGTCGATTCCGCCGCACTGGCGCAGCCTGCCCAGATGAAAGAGCGGGGCGATGCCGTCGATGCAGGCGGCGCAGCGTATTTGCTGGCTCGCGTCCTGAATCATCTGCGGGTGATACGGGTTGCGCAGGGCCGACGGAGAGTAGGCGCCCACCGGACCGAGACGCTTTTCAATCCACTCCAACCGGGCCTCGGCACGGGAAAGCAAAGGAGGCTGGCCGCTGAAGGAGATGTCGTTATTGAGAAACCAGAGGTGGGTGTACTGTTCTTCCAGGTGTTCCATGGTCCAGGCCAGAGCGCCGGCCCAGTAGAGGTTTTGCTCAAGGCGCTGCCAGCAGGGTTCGAACGGAAGAGGGGCCGCATTGTCCAGTACGCGGATGTCCTTTGCGCGGTCCGGATCGGCAGCCAGCAACTGGTCGCGGACCCGGCGAGTCAGGCTGGGGTCTCCGTAATGCAGCACCACGGCGCAGGCGCGAATGGATCGAATCATGGCATCTGGCCTTTTTCCTTAGGGGTTGCTAAAGTTGTGACGTGACCTGGGCGGCGTGTCAATGCCGCGTTCAGCACGTTCAACCGGAGTCCGCACCAAGGCGGGCGCAGGAGTCGCATGGATTGGACCAATCTTCCTTCCTGGTTGCCCGAAGCCCTTCGTGACGGGCTGTTGGTCGGTGCAACAGGCCGCTTGCACCTGAGCGGCTTGGCCCGGCTCGCCTTGAACGCCGCTCAGGAATTGGACGCGGCAGGCGCACGCGAATCGGCCTGGCTGGGCCGCGACCTGCTTTACGCAGCCTGGGAAGAGGACCCGTTCAATGGGCCGCTGGCCGCCACGCTGCTTACTCTTTGCGAAAAGGATGCGCCCCCGGCGTTGGTCAATGCCCTGCGATGGGTTTCCCGGTCCTGGAAACAGGATGCCAAGGCCGAACGTCTCGCCCGTCAGAGCCGGGCCGAAAACCTGCTTGCGCTTCTGTCTTCCGAGAAACACGTCAATCCGTATGTGCTGCAAAAAACCGTAGAGTGTGTGCTCACCGATGGGGACCCGGAGCAGTTGCTCGCGGTCCTGGAGGGGGAGCTGTCCCGCCGCTGGCCCGCGCAGGCCGAGCCCCTGCGCCTGGGGCTGTTGGCTGATGTGCATCTGCTTACAGCCAGGAGTGCGGAGGCTGAGACGTTGTATCGCCGGGCGAGCAACGCGTTCGACTCGAGTGCATGGCGGGTGAGGCTTGGTGAATGCATGCGCCGTTCCGGCCGGATGGGCGAGGCTGTTGACGTCTGGCGGGGCGCGCTTGCCCAGCGGCCTTGGGACGCGCAATTACTGCTGCGTCTCCGTGACGCCGCAACCGGCGTTGCCGATCAGCTTCAGCCCCTGGGTGGCGCTACTGCCGTGCTGCTTTATACCTACAACAAGGCCTGGGACCTGGAGCGGACACTGTCCGGCCTGGAAGCGGCCGGATTGCAGGGACAAACCCTGTTCGTGCTGGACAATGGCAGCCGGGACGCCACGCCGGACGTGCTGAGCCGCTGGCAGCAACGTCTGGGCCGGGACCTGCTGCGCCGCGTGGACATGCCCGTGAACGTGGGCGCGCCTGCTGCACGCAACTGGCTGATTCATCTGAATGAAATTGCGAAATATCCCTTTGCCGCTTTTGTGGACGATGATGCGCTTGTGCCGGGTGACTGGCTGGGTCGGCTGGGCGCGGCTGTAAAGGCCCGGCCCGAAGCCTCGGTCTGGGGCTGCAAGGTGCTGGATGCGCAACGGCCTTGGGTGGTCCAGAACGCTGACTTGCACGTGCTCCCGGAACCGGATGCGCTTCTCGGCGTTGACCGCGGGCAGACGCCCTCCCTCCCTGTCAGCGACCTGCACCATCAAGGGTTTGATTTCGGGCAGTTCGACTCGCTGCGTTCCTGCGTATCGGTTACAGGTTGCTGCCATCTTTTCCGGACGGAAACACTGCTCCGGGACGGCGGGTTCGATATTCGTTTTTCTCCCAGCCAATTCGATGATTTGGACAGGGATTTGTGCGTGGGCCTTCAGGGCGGTTGGGCTGTCTGCCAGGGGCACTTGGCCGTGCATCACCTGAAGCGCACGGGGGAGGCGGCGAGGCAGGGCGGAGCTGTGGCCGGCAACGCCCTGGGCAATCACGTCAAACTGCTGCATAAGCACGCTCCAGAGGACTGGGTCCGTTTGCAGCAACGGGATATGCAGCGGGTTTTGGCCGAAGTTGCTGATGCGCAACATGTTTTGGCGGACTAAAGGATAGGGCTCGATGTTTCTGAATCTCCGTCTTGCCTATGCTTCTCTCAAAGCGCGTAAGCTGCGTACGATCCTGGCCATGCTTGGGGTTTTTCTGGGCGCATTGGCCTTTACGGGCGTGCAGACCGTGAGCGCGATCATGGTCCGCAACGCCGAGATGGAAGCGGAGAAGATGGGTCCCAACCTGTTCGCTATCATGGCGGGCCAGGTGCGTTTTCGGCGCAGCGGCGGCATATCCTTCGGCAATTTCAACACCAATCTCAAGGTCTCGGACGCCCGCGCCGTGCTGCAGGGGGTGCCCCAGGTGCTCTCCGTGGCCCCGATCATCAACATGACGCTTCCGGTGCGCGGCGAATCCGGAGTGACGAACGCGCTCGTCACGGCCACCTGGCCCGAATACCAAGAGGTACGGAGTTTTCATCCGGCCTTGGGCCGCTTTTTCACGGAAGCGGAAAACAACAGGCGGGACAAGGTCGTGGTCCTTGGCCAGGAGATAGCCCAGCGACTTTTCGGTGAACCGGGGCAAGCCGTGGGCAAGCAGGTGTTCATCTACCGCGCCGGGTTCCGGGTGGTGGGCGTCATGGAGGCCAAGGGCAGCGATCTGGCCGGGGTAAACCAGGACGAACAGGTCTTCATGCCCTTGTCCACCTACCAGCGCAGGGCCAGCAACGTGGATTTCATCGGCGGGGTGTATTGCAATCTGGCCGATGGCGCCGACGTGTCCGGCGTACGGAAATCCTGCCGGGAGATACTGCGTGGCAGGCACAAGCTGGCGCCGGGCGCGCCCGACGATTTCAGCATGCTGGAGGCCAAGGACGTGATCCAATTGCAGCGGCAGGCCTTGGACCTGATGCAGACCCTGGGTCTGATTACTTCCACCATATCCTTTGCGGTGGGCGGATTGGGCATCCTGTCCATCATGATTCTCATGGTCCGGGCCCGGCGAATGGAGATAGGTATTCGCAGGGCCGTGGGCGGCAAGCGTTCCGACATTGTCCGGCAGTTCATGTTCGAATCCGGACTGCTGGCCACCTGCGGCGGCGCGGCCGGGGTCGTGGTTTGCCTGGGGCTGGTGTTGGCCTTTGCTTCCTTTACCGCTTTTCCCCTGGTGCTCGAACCGTTCGTATTCGTTTCAACCCTTGTGGGTTCGGGGCTGTTGGGCCTGTTTGCCGGGTCCTATCCGGCATGGCAGGCTTCCCGCATCGTGATTCTCGACGTGCTCAAGGCATGATGCAGCCTGTTCCCCTCCCTTTTTTTGAGAGTGTGGTGCATGAAGCAGGAAATTCAGTCGGTAGCGATCCGGCTCTTCTCCGAACATGGCTATGGCAGCGTGACCTTGCCGATGATCGCCAAGGTCTGCGGATGTAAACCGTCCGATGTCTATAAGCATTTCAGGACAAAAGGGGATATCGTCCATACCTTGCGCGCAGAGGGATTCAAACGTCTGAGCGACTCGTTGCAGGAGTGTGCGTTCGGCAACGACCCGCAGGAGCGATTGATCCGTTTTGGCCGTATCTATCTGCAATTCGCCCTTTCCGAACCGGATCTGTTCATTTTGATGTTCAATCTGGGAGGGCGCCTCTCACGTGCTGAAGTGGCGAGCGGAAGCATGCCCGAGGCTTCTTTCCCGCTTTTTCGGCAAATAGTCCGGGAAGTCATGGTGACGGGTCTTTTTGGTGAAACGGACTTCGAGACGGTGCTTTTTGGCTTGTGGAGCGTTGCGCACGGCATGGCCTGCCTGCTTATCGGCGAGCGCTACAAGGAGGTCCACGGAGAGGTCAATGCAGACTGGCTCATTGAGCGAGTCCTGCGGTTTGCCGCGCGGCAATTGTTCTGATTTCATTCCGTGAAAGGCGGGGCCTCGGGCTTGCTGGCCTGGCGTTGCCCCTTGCGCCTGAAGCGTGCTACCATGTTTTGGATTAATGATCCGACAGGGTTCATCCAACAATCAGGAGGAGCAAGATGGCGGACGCGCAAGACCCGAAGGAAAAGGCAATGCAGAGCGACGCGGCCAAGCCCGCGCCCAAACCTGCGGCCAAGCCCGCTGCAAAATCCCCGGCAAAGGCGCCTGCCAAGCCTGCTGCGGCCGTGGCTAAGCCCGTTGCCGCGGCAGCCAAGCCTGCTGCCAAACCTGGCTCCAAGCCCACGGCCAAGCCTGCGGAAAAACCGTCGGAAAAAGAATCGGCCAAGCCCGCGCCCAAACCCCAGGCCAAAACCAGGGCTGCAGGACAGACTGGCCCAGGCGTTGCTCCGGATGTCGAATCCCGTAAGGAAAAGACGCAAGAGAACGAATCCGGCGAATTCAAAACAACCGAGGCTGTGGATGCGGCCAAGCAGTATGGCCAGAAGGCCCTCGACGCTACTCGCGACGCGGCCCAAAACGCGCTCCAGGCCGCGTCGGTTGTCTTTACGGACCCCATGGGGGGGCAAGGCAAGGCCATGCGTTCCCTGGGCGAAAAAAAAGCCTTTGCCGCAGGCGTTGTTTATGTTGCGTTGTACATAGTAGTGAACAATTTGTTTTCATTTGGTGGCACGCTGGGTAACCAGTTCGGCCAATTATTGTTCTCCCTGATCATGCCTGCCGGTCTTATGGCCTGCTTTTGGGGGTTGGGGCGGCTGGATCAAAACGAAGTGGGGCTGGGTGGAGCATTGTTTTCCGCCGGGGTCACGCTGTTTCCCCTGACCGCAGCGACGCTGCTGCTGCGGCTGGGCGTTTTCGGCGGCTGGCTGAGTTTGGTGGTCGGCCTCTACGGACTGACCATCACGATTCTGCTCATTGCCGGTTTTCTCATGGATGTGCTCCAGGCTTCTACTAGACGGGCCGTGGTGCTCACGCCTACAATCCTTACGGTCTTGCTCCTGGCCCATTATTTGTTCGTGGACATCTATTGGGGCTGGGACCGGCTTTTTGGCAATATGTTCCTGCGCTAACAGCGCTGGGGGGCCAATCCTGGCCGCATCCTGGGATCCTACGGCTGCAGTCCGCGTGGAGGGCAAGCTTTGAAGGTGCGCAGTTCTTTTGAAAACGTCTGCATTTTCCATATCCTGGACGGACTCCGGGACGGCTTGGCCCACTACTCCGAGGGCAGCCGGGTTGCTCTGCTCTATACCACGTCCCTGAACGGTCCGCTGCGTATCTACGATCCGCAGGACCTGTTGCGCGGGCACGAGCCCAGGCTCAGGGACTTCTTCCTCAAGTCCGATGCCTGGAAGCAGGAGCCGCCGGACGGCAGCGACGTGGTTTTTTTGGACGACCAGCACATCAAGAACCTGCAACTGGCTGGAATCATAGCCTATGGCGGGCGCTCCAAGGCCGTCCCCTACCAGGTCTGGTTCACCAGCGAGCATCCGACCATGTGCTGCGTCGGACCGACCCTGCGCTGGCTGGAATACGCCGTGCGCTTGTTCTCCCAGAACTATGAGTTTCAGAGCGTCATGAACATCGACACGGCAGGGTATGTGCTGCAGCAATGCGCCACCCATGCCGTGCGCGACTACATCGTGGACGAACGCTCGGGAATGGGCAAATGGGACACCCAGCTCAGAGTGTATCCTATTCTGGACGCGGTGCTCGGCGTTTCCAAAACATTGGAGGAGGGTGCCTGGCCGCGCGGGGAACTGGCCTTTGTGGAGCCCAGCGAAATGCTGCAGCTCAATTTTTTGGCGCTTTTCCCGGACAATGACCGGCCCGAGCTGCACAACTTCAAGCGTGTGCGCAAACTGCTCCAGAGCGTTGAAGGATCGCGGCGCAAGCTGGTTTCGGATGGCCGCAGCATCGTGGGCATCGCCACCGGCATGGTGCCGGATTCAAGCATTGTGGCCTGTTTTCACGGATCGCATGGTTTTTTGCTGCTCAACGGCCTGCCCGTGTGCAGCTTTTTGGACGGGAATTTCCGTTCCTCCAACCTCAGGGCCAACCTCGTGGAATTGGAGGAATTGATTTTCGATTCGCGGTTGACCCTTTCGGAACAGCATTCCCTGATGAACATTGTCACCGCCCTGGTGGAGGACTCCAAGGACAAACGCCACGGCTGCACCCTGGTGCTTGACTTTGCCCAGCCCTGGAAGAAAATGTCCGGCCAATATCTTGTGCATCCGCTGGATTTGCGCCAGATGCGTTTTCTGGAACTCGCCCAGGCTTTGTCCAAGGTTGATGGAGCACTGCATCTCGGGGCCAATGTCAAACTCTACGGATTCGGCTGCCTGCTCGACGGACACCACGTGCCCGGCGAAAACAAGGCCAGGGGGGCCCGGTACAATTCCGCGCTGCGGTATTCCGCGGAAAACGAGGATGTGATCGTGGTGGTGGTTTCTTCGGATCGGCCCGTGTCCATCATCCAGGGCGGAATCGAGCTTACGGCTGCTTGCCAGTTGCCGCCGCTCAAAGGCTGCCCGACGCCGCCGCTGTTGGAGCACTGGCTCGGCGGCTAGCATTGGCCGGTCGGGGCTGTTGCGGTCTTGACGAGCGTTTATGCCGGAAGAGAGCCGGGTTGTCGCTCAAAGGGGTTGGGGCCGTACTGTTTCCTGTTTGTTTTCCAAAGGATCGTCCTCTGGCCAGGGACCGCAGAATTCGCGCAGAATGGCCTCCAGTTCGCTTTCTGGCGTCAGATCGAAACAGGGACCAAGGCTTGGCCCGAAAAGGTCGTCAAGGACGTGCGGACACGGATGTTTTGGGCGGGGCTCCATGGTTGACCTCCTGAAGCAAAGCGTTTTTTTTCTCCCCCTCATTTTCAAGCAAAAGATGTGCCGTTCTGTATTGCGCCGCCTTTATCCGGGCCATGGCAGAATGATTTGCAGGCGTGTGCGGGTTTGGGGCCATCCCCTCCTGTTGTACGTTTTCCGGAATGCGGGGCAGAGCATGGACACGCAAACACTTCCTGAGCTATGGGGAGCAATATGTGTCGCGGCCTTGCGATGCGAAATACGCCTGAAGCGGGTAGCACTTCATGACGACGAACAACAAAGCATTGCAACAGAAGCTGGAAGCGGAGCTTGCGCGTCTCCCCGATGAGCAGGCGAAAAAACTGCTTGGGATTATTGCCGAAATACAAGCGTCCACGGCTCAGCAGGTCGAAGGACAGGAAAGAATCCAGAGCCTTTTCTACAGCATGGCCGGCGACGTCATCCTCATGCATGACATGCAGGGAACGATCCTGGAGGTCAATCAGCTGGGCAGCGTAAAGCTTGGGTACGAACCCGCCGAACTTGTGGGAAAGTCTGTGTCGGATCTCGTAAGCGTGCACAGCGAGGAACGGTTTCAGGCCATCATGGATCGAGTGCAGCACCGTGGGGCCTATTCTTTTGAAAGCGTTTTCCGTACCCGCGACGGGCGCGACCTGCCCATGGACGTCAGTGCGCGTACGGTTGTCCACGACGGGCAAGAGGCCATATTGAGCATCGCCAGGGACATTACCGCCCGCAAGGTGGCCGAGGAGATCATCCTTGAGCAGAAAACGTTTCTTTCGCACATCATCAAAAATCTGCCCGTGGGCGTGTTTGTCAAAAAAGTCCGCAACGATTTTCGGTATACACTCTGGAACAGCAAGATAGGGGAGATGACCGGCCGCAGCCGGGAACAGGTCATCGGCAAGACCGACCGGGAAGTGTTCGGCGAGGGCGGGTGGATATGGCGAAGCGAGTCGGACTGGAAGGCCCTGGACAAGGGCGAGGCCGTGGATCTCTGCGTGGAGGAGCGCAATGCCGACGGGGAAAGGGTCATTTTCCACGTCATCAAGGTGCCTCTGTTCGACAATGCGGGCGAGCCCGATTCCATTCTGGGCATCATCGAGGACATCACGGACAGGGTCCGGGCCGAAGCCGAGATTCGCAAGGCGCATGACGAGTTGGAGCAACGCGTCAAGGCGCGCACCGCCGAGCTTCTGGGCGTGAACGAGCGGCTCAAGGCCGCCGAAGAGAAATATCGCAGCATTTTCGACAATTCGGTTCTGGGCATCTTCCGTTCCAATCTGGAAGGCGCATTGCTTGTGGGCAATCCCGCATTGGCCAAGATGCTCGGCTACAGGAACATGGAAGACTTAATGCTCCAGACGCGGGGCCGTCCGGAAAGAATCCATGCCTCGCTGGACAGGTTGCGCGCCGTGCTTCAGGGCCTGCTGGCAGGAGAGGAATTCAAGCCTGTGGAAATGGAGTTCCTGCGGGCCGACGGCACAAGCCTCCTGGGCCGTACGCATGTGCGATTGCTGCATGACCGGCGGGACAACTATCCCTACCTGGAAGGCTTTGTGGAAGACGTCAGCGAGCGGGCAACATTCCAGCGCAAGCTCGAACAGAGCGAGCGCGACTACCGCGTGCTCTACGAACAGGCCTCCGAAGCGATTTTCGTTCTCGATATGCGCGGCAGGATCATCGACGCCAACTCCATGGCCAGCGAAATTTTGGGCTACAAGCCTTCCGAACTGCTGCAAACCGACCCCCGCACATTGATCCACAGCAATGTCGAAGCGACCCGCAAGGTCTTGTCCCAGGTCAAGGACGGACGGACCCTGCGCACGGAACTGGAACTCACCACCCGATCCGGGCGGCCCATCACCTGCGACCTCAGTGCCCGGCTTTTGGGCAATGACCGCGTCCTGGCCCTGGTGCGCGACACCACGGAACGCAAGGCCATGGAAGAGGAGCTGCGTCGGGCCAAGGAGGAGGCCGAACAGGCCAGCCAGGCCAAGAGCGAGTTCCTGGCCAACATGAGCCACGAGATACGCACGCCGCTGGGGGGGATCATCGGGCTTACGGACATGGTGCTCAATTCACAGCTGCCCGAGGGGCAGGCCGAATATTTGCGAGGAATTCGCGAGGCTTCGGGGTCCTTGCTGGAAATAATCAACGATATTCTGGATTTTTCCAAAATCGAAGCCCGCAAGATGAAGATTTTCAGTGAGCCGTTCCGTCTCCGGGATCGGCTCGGCATCGTCCTGAGCACCTTTAGATTGGGCGCCAAGGAGCGTGGGCTGGAATTGCGGTCTGTTGTGGATCCGGCAGTGCCCGACTGCCTGGTGGGCGACCCGTGCCGCGTGGGCCAAGTGCTCTCCAACCTGATCAGCAATGCCATCAAGTTCACGGACAAGGGCAGTGTGGAAATGGTGGTCCGCGCCCTGAACGTCACTTCCGATGCGGCGCGTATCGAATTCAGCGTCACGGATACGGGTATCGGCATAGCCCGCGAGGACCAGAACAAGCTTTTCGAGGTGTTTTTCCAGCTCGAACCGGCCCTGAGCAAAACCCATCGTGGAACAGGTTTGGGACTGGCCATTTCCAAACGACTTGTGGAGATGATGGGCGGGGACATGAGCCTGGAAAGCGTCAAGGGCGAGGGAAGCCGCTTTTCCTTTGTGTTGGAGCTGCCGGTCGCGGATAAGGACGCGGACTCCGAAAGTTCCGTGCCCGGACCAGAGGAGAACGACCAATCCATGCCGGGCAGACGCGTCCTGTTGGCCGAGGATAACGAACTGAACCAGGAATTTCTGACGTTTTTCCTGGAAGAGGCCAACCATCAGGTCCGTGTCGCCGGGAATGGTCTTGAGGTGCTCAAGGCGCTGGACGAGGAAGAATTCGACATCGTGCTCATGGACATCCAGATGCCGGAGATGGACGGCATGGAAGCCACGCGCCTGATCCGCAAGGGGCGTACCAAGGCCTCAACGCAGATACCCATTGTGGCCCTGACAGCCTATGCCATGAAAGGGGATCGGGAGCGCATGCTTGAGGCCGGAATGGACGATTATCTGAGCAAGCCCGTGGAAATGGATCAGCTGCTGGCAATTATCGCACGGCTCACCGGCCAGGGAGAATAAAAAGGGGGATCAGGCTGTTTCGGTCCGGTCCCGACCCAAGTCCTTGGCCCGGTACAGGGCTTCGTCCGCGGCCTTGAGAGTGCTTTCCACGTCTTTCAAAGCGCCTCCGAGGGTGGCCACGCCCGCACTGGCCGTGATGTGTATCTCCCCTTCGGGTGCGCGTTCATCCGCAATGACGATGGACCCGATGGCTGCACGGATGCGTTCTGCAGCCTCGATCGCCTGTTGCGGACCGGTTTCCGGCAAGAGGACTGCGAACTCTTCGCCTCCCAGCCTGCCGAGCACGTCGTTGGTGCGCAGAGCCGAAAGGCCGGCCCTTGCCAAGGCCTTGAGCACCTTGTCGCCCACTCCGTGCCCATAGGTGTCGTTGACCTTCTTGAAGTGGTCCACATCCAGCATGACCAGACTCAACGGGCGGGAATAGCGCAGCGAACGCTCCAGCTCTCGCTGTGCGGTTTCCAGGAAGGCCCTGCGGTTGTACAACCCGGTGAGTTCGTCCGTGGTGGCCAACTCGCGGAGCCTGCGTTCGTACTCCCTGCGCCTGGTGATGTCCCGAATGGCTCCCACCGCATACCATTTGTCCTCCAATTGAAACGAGGCAACGGTGATTTCGCACGGAAAGCGGCTCCCGTCCTTGCGCAGGGCGATAAGATCGCGCGTGTGGCCGACAGCCGCGCCAATGCCGGACCGTGAAAAGGCGGGCATGCTGGCTTTGGCTTCGCTTCGGTCCTGCTCCTCGGCGATGAGGTCGTGCACCTCCTTGCCGAGGGCTTCCTGCTCCGTATGGCCGAACATCTTTTCCGCGGCCTTGTTCCAGAAGGAAATGAGACCCTTGGAGTCGATCATCAACATGGCGTCAAGAGTGGATTCGCTCATGGCCCGGATTTTGCGCTCCGAAGCCTCCAGCTGTTCCCGGGCCTTCTTGCGCTCGGTGACGTCCTCCTTGATGCCGATATAGTTCTGCACGCGCCCTTTCTCGTCCAGGACTGGGGAGATGGAGAGCTGTTCCCAGATCAGCTGGCCGCTCTTTGTCCGCGTACAGACTTCGCCGGACCAGTCCCGCCCCTTGCCGATGGTTTGCCACATCTCGGCGTAAAAATTCTTGTCGTGCAGTCCGGATTGCAGCATGGCCGGGGTGTTGCCCAGAACTTCCGTGGGCGAATAACCGGAAACCTCCGTGAATTTGGCGTTGACGTACTCGATGACGCCTGCGGCATCGGTGATCAGGACCGAGGCCGGGCTGTGCTCCACGGCTGCGGAAAGCTGCTCCAGTCTGGCTCGTTCCAGTTTGCGGTCTGTAATGTCGTGGTAGATGCCAAAAACCCGGGAAACCCTGTCAACAGTGTGTTTTGGGTGCAGACTGATGCGCATCCAAATCTTGCGGTCCTTTGCGGTCAAGAGCTGCAGTTCCACCCGGACAGGGTTGCCCCGCAGCACTGATTGCAAAGCGTTCGTGAAGGATTTCCTGTCGTCGGGGCTGAAGAAGGAGGCCATGCCCTCCAGGGAGGGCTTGAAGTCGCTGGTTACGCCGTGCAATATGCGCATTTCCTCGGTCCAGAAGATTTCCTTGGTTTGCAGGGAATAGGAGAACCCTCCCATGCGTGAAATCTTCATGGCCTCGTTGAGCAGCTCCTTGCTTTTCTCAAGTTCGTTCAAGGCGTTGACGCGTTTTGTCGTGTCACGGACCGCGTTGACGGTCCACCATTTTCCACGCAGAAGGAAAGAGGAGAGCGCCACCTCGGCCGGGAAGACCGTGCCGTCCTTGCGCCGGAAAAATGTCGGCAGGTCCTGGCAGGGCTCCCCGCTGAACGGACCGGCTTTGAGCGCCGGTGCGCGACTGCCCGGGGCGCAGTCCCTGTCCGGGCTGAGGAACGCGTTCGCCGATTTCCCCAGGGTTTCCTCGGAATTATAGCCGAGCATGGATTCCGCCGCAGGGTTCCAAAAAACGACAAGCCCTTCTTCATCCACCATGATCAGGGCGTCATGCGAGGACTGGCTGATGGCTTTGACCTTGTCCTCGGCGTCGCGTGCTTCTGCCTCTGCCTGGTGTTGTTCCAGGGCTGCATGGGCAAGGTACAGGGCGATGCCGGCCACAAAGACAAGCAGGCCTGCGATGAGCAGCAGCAACGATTTCTGCCAGGCAGGGGTCAGTTCTGCCGGGCTGTGGTGAAAAAGCAGTATCCAGCTTTCCTCGGTGCACGGGCCGCAGGGGTCGCTCAGGGCGGACTGCGGATTGACGCGCAAGAAGGAGAAGAGTCCTTTGGCGGTTTGGAATTGGCCGTTGTCTTCTTGCCGCATGCGCTTCCATTCCGCCTGATAGCGGTTCTGGAACGTGAACTTTGCGCGGCCCGGAAGATATTGCCCCCATTCCATGCGGCTTTCCGGGGCCAGAAGCCAATACCCCAGATGGTTCAGCAGCAGGATGTTTTGCCGATGCGGCCGGGCTGTTTCCTGAAGTTCCTTGAGCAGGCGTTGTCCGTTGGCGTTGATGACCAAGAAACCTGGTTTTTGCCGGCCTGGAAGGCGGACCGGCGAAGCGAACCGGATGGTGGGCCTGAAGGGGCGTTCGATGGTTCCTTGCTCACGGTTCAGGTTCAAGGGGGAAATATAGACCTGTCCCGGCTTCAATTCGAGTGCGCGTTGGAAGTAGGGCTCCGCGCTTTTGTTTTGCAATTGTGGCCGGGATAAAAGCTCGGGCACGCCCAGGCGGTTGTCTATTCGAATCTGTTCCCGGCCTTCGGGGTCGAGGTATCGGAGCTGCGAGTATTCAGGGTGGGATTGGGCAAAGGTGGTCAGAATGCGGACCAGGGATTCGTTGAATTCGCTTAATCCTTCCGGATCAAGGGCCCGTTCATGGGCCACGGCGGCAAGGGTGCGCACGTCCGCTGCGGCGGAATCCATAAAGCTGTGCACAAGCTGGGATTCGACCTGGAGCAATACGCGGCTGTCCGCTTCCAGCCGCGCCTGGTGGTTCGAGGATTGAATGTGGTAGTAGAGTCCGCCGATGAGCAGAATGCCTGAAGCAAGAAGAGAAAATCTTCTAAAAAATTCTCGAAAAAGTGTAGAAAAAGGAGCCGTCGCCATAAGCAAGGTATCCCGGCCCGTCTGGGCTTATGCCTCGACTTCGGCAGGCAGGCTGCCCTGCTGCCCCACGCGCTGCACCGCGGCCAATTCTTCTGGTGAAAATATCCGGGCGATATCCAGGATGATGATGAATTCGTCGTTTTGGCGGCCCATGCCCCTGATGTATTCGGACTTGACCGCCGCTCCCATTTTGGGAGCTGCCTCGATGGCTTCGGGCGCCATTTCAAAAACTTCGCGCACGGAATCCACCAGTGCGCCGAGCACGGTGGGTTCCCCGTCAAAATCCACTTCAACGATGATGATGCAGGTGTTGATGGTGTCCGGTATCTCTTTCATGTTCAGCTTGCGCCGCATGCCCACCACGGGCACGGCATGGCCCCGCAGGTTGATGACGCCGCGCATGTAGTCGGGAGTGCGCGGGATGCGGGTCACGGTGGTCAGTTCCAGAACCTCCCGAACCGTGGAGATATCCAGGGCAAAGACTTCCTTGCCGAGCGTAAATGTCAGGTATTGATTGCTTTCGTTTCCCGTCAAATCCGTCATGGTGTCCTCCTGCGGGGTGCCGTTTCCCCGGCTCTTCTTCTCCCGGGATCAGGCCTTGCCGGTCCGGGTCTTGTCCAACACCGAGGCCGCAGTGGCCACGATGGACGAGATGTCAGCCATGTTGCTCGGGATGATCATGGTGTTGTTGGTCTTGGCCAGCTTGCCGAATTCGCCGAGGTAGCGTTCGGCAATGCGCAGGTTGGCGGCCTGCTCGCCGCCCTGGGAAGCCATTATTTCGGCGACCTTGCGCAGGCCTTCGGCCGTGGCTGTGGCCACCAGCTCGATTTCCTTTGCACGGCCTTCGGCCTCGTTGATGCGTTTTGTCTTTTCACCCTCGGAAACAAGGATGTTTTGCTGGCGTTCGCCCTCTGCGCGGTTGATCTGGGATTGGCGTTCGCCTTCGGAGCGGGCGATCTCGGCCCGCTTTTCACGGTCGGCCTTCATCAAGGATTCCATGGCCGCCATGACCGACTGGGGCGGAGTGATGTCCTTGATTTCGTAACGCAGGACCTTCACTCCCCAACTCTGCGCAGCCTCGTCCACGGCTTGGACCACTTCCTGGTTGATGGCCTCGCGTTCCTCGAAGGTCTTGTCCAGTTCGATCTTGCCGATGGCCGAGCGCAGGGAGGTCTGGGCCAGCTGGCTTGCGGCGCGGTAATAATCGGTGATGCCGTAGGCGGACATTTTGGAGTCCTGCACCTGGAGGTAGATAACGCCGTCGATCTCCACGGAAACGTTGTCGCGTGTGATGCAGACCTGGGAGGGGATATCCAGGACTTCCTCCTTGAGCGAGCGTTTGTAGGAAACGCGGTCCAGGAAGGGGATCAGGATGTGGAAGCCCGCCGCCAGGGTGCGGCTGTATTTGCCGAGGCGCTCAATGACGAATTCTGATTTTTGCGGAACGACAACCGCCGTCTTCAAAAAGAGGATGATCACCAGGGCGGTGATCAGAATCAGTACGACCAGGGAGCCGGAACCCATACTCATTCTCCTTTGCTTTCAATCGGTTTGACGTGGAAGGTGGAGCGGTCGTCCTGTGCGCTGCGCACAATGACGGCCTGGGCTCCTTCGGGTATCTCCACGTCGCTGAGCGCCCGCCAGAATGAGCCTCGGTATTTGATCTCACCGGGGCTGACCGGACTGACAGTCTTGGTCACCAGGACATGCCG
The DNA here is from genome assembly GCA_036541255.1 of Desulfovibrionaceae bacterium. GTDB lineage: Bacteria > Desulfobacterota > Desulfovibrionia > Desulfovibrionales > Desulfovibrionaceae > Paucidesulfovibrio. Next base: position 22,572 of record JAZHDD010000054.1, read on the forward strand.
ACCAATATCTTCGGTGGGCTCTATGGCGTTTTCATCGTCGGCCACGGCGGCGGCGCCCGTGAACACGCGCATGAAGTAGCGGCGAAGAAGCAGCAGCGAAAGAATGGATGAGACCAGGAAGATGGAAATTTGCCAGTTCAGGCTCAGATCGAACACGGCGGAAGCCAGGGAGGCAACCCAGCAGCCGAGACCGAAAAAGATGATGATGAAACCAGGGGCCGCCAGTTCCGCCAGAGCCAGGCAGAAACCAATGGCAAACCAGATCACATAGGCGTGGGTAAGAAACTCCGGCACAGTGTAATCCTCCTCTCAAGGGAGGTATCAGAAACAGCAAGCGGTTGCAGCAAAAAAAACAATTGGTTGAGGTATAGAAGTACAATGCGGCGGCTATATCATGCCCAACCGTCTGAGGCCTTGATTTTCGCGTTCAAGGACGACACGATTGCGCCCTGCCCGTTTTGCCTGATACATGGCCTGATCCGCGGCGTGCAGCAATTGAGCCGCGTCTCCCTCCCTCGCCAGTTCGGCCACGCCCACGCTCACCGTGAAATGCAGCACGTCGCCGGTAACCTTGCCGTTTTGCCGGGATTGGAAGTCGTACTCCTCCACGTCGCGGCGCAGTTCCTCGGCAAGGGCTGCCGCAGCCTCCAGGGGCAAGGGGCAGATCAAGACCAGTTCCTCTCCTCCGTAACGCGCCACGTACCCATCATGTTGGACCGCGTGGAATTTGACGATCTTGGCCAGGGTGCGCAACACGTCGTCGCCCACGCTGTGCCCGAAGGTGTCGTTGACCTGTTTGAAGTGGTCCACGTCGATCATCATCAGGGACAGGGGCCGTTCGTGAGCCTGATGTGAAACCACGGTCTCGGCCAGATAAGCGTCGAGCGACCGGCGGTTGTAGAGTTGCGTCAGCAACCCGTCGTATTGGGCCGTGCGTTCCAGAGCCTTTGCCCGTGCTTCCCATTGGCGCGCTTCTTCCCGGAACTCGGAAACGAATTCGGTCAGCAGGGTGCGGACCTGGCGCAGGAGTTCATCACGGGAGGGGGCCTCCTTGACCACGGAAAGGGTTTTGCTGTTGAAGCGTTTCAGGCTTTGTTCCTGTTTATTGCGTGAACTGCGTACCGTTTTGAAAAACGCGCTCATTTCATCGATGAGCGCATCCATGGAGCGGCGCTCCACCTCCAATTGACGCTGCGCCTCACGCAGGGGCAGGCTCTTTTCCAAAAATGCTTCGATCTCGGCCATGACCCGGGTAAATGCTTCTTCGGACAGGGAGCGTCCGCCGACCTGCTCCAGAACGAACTGCTGGATGCGAGACTTGTCGACATTGCTATAAATTGTTAGTGGAATCATCAGGTTGCGAACGAATAAAATAGCAGCAAGCCAGTCAAGATCGGTGTCGAGGCCTGCCTCTTCCAGCAGCGTTTGCAGCGTTTCCAGCCCTGATCCGTTGACAGGTGCCATATTTACCCCTCGTGTCGTGATGAGAAGAAATACAGTATACCACCGGAAGGGTTTTGAAAAGGTGGATTGGTTTTTAGAGTGGTATATCTGGGGTCCGATGGGCATGGTTTCCGAGAGGGGCACGAGGGGATGACGAAAACCACGCCCAGCGGGACCAGTGATAAGATACAAGGAATCTTGTATGCGTTCAAGAAAAATCGGCTTTCAATCGTAAAAATCGTGTTACCATAGTGTTACAATGGAAATATTATGTTGCTGTTTCAATCAACAGGCCGATTATTGTTTTGAATCACGCAGGAGCCGAATATGCGTCGGACCGGGCTGATTGTTGAATTTTGTCTCCTGTATGCCGGGTTGCCCCTGCTGTTTCTTCTTTTCCGCCTGCCCGGGCACAAGGTATTCTGGCTCGGCCTGATGACCATCCTCTGTCTGCTGATCCTGCGCGGCCAGGGCCTGTCGCCGGCAGCGATTGCAACGCAAGGGGGCCGACCCGACCTGCGCGCCCTGGTTTTGCGGGTGATTGCGGCGGGCTTATGCATAACGCTGTTGGTGCTGATGCTGCATCCGGAACGATTCCTGGAGTTCCCGCGCAGCCGTCCCGCGTTCTGGCTGGTCGTTGTCTGTCTGTACCCGCTGCTCTCTGCGCTGCCCCAGGAGATCGTCTACCGCGTATTCCTGTTCCGGCGCTACGAGCCGCTTTTCGGGAACGGAGCGGCCATGGTTTGGGCCAGCAGCGTATCCTTCGCATTTTTGCATATTATGTACGAAAACCTGCTGGCCGTTGCCCTGAGTCTTGTGGGAGGATGGCTTTTCAGCCGGGCGTATCGGAAATGCGGTTCGCTTTTCTGGGTGTCGGTCGAACATGCCGCCTATGGCCTGCTGGTGTTCAGCCTGGGCCTGGGGCGCTATTTTTATAACGGGCCGGGTCATTGAACCCGTATACGGAAAAAGTCGTGGAGGAAACGGATATGAAAAGATTTCGATTTGCAGGCCTATCTGCAGGCCTATTGGCGGCGGTGCTTTTGGTCCTGTCCACACAGACGGTTTCGGCCCTGGAACCGGAAAACGGTCCGAACATTACGGTCTACAGCACCGGGCAGGCCCTGGTGACCGAAGTCCGGAGCATGGATCTGCCCGCTTCGGGCGAAATAGCTTTTACCGGCACGCCCGAAACCCTGGACCCGAGTTCCGTGACGGTGCGCTCACTGACCGCGCCGGACAAACTGCGCGTCCGAGGCGTGCGCCTTTTGCCCTCGGCCGCGGACCCGCATACGGTGCTGCGAAACTATCTTGGCCGCGAGGTGGAGGCGGTCCTGCCCGATCCTTCGGGCGGAGATGGCCGGGTCAAGCGCCGGGGCATTTTGCTCTCTGCCGGATCGCAGGCTGTGCTGCGCATGGGCAACGAGCTGTATGTAGGCCCTCTGGAGGCCGTGCTGTTGCCCGTGGACGACCTGGGGCCGCGCGCCGAACCGGCATTGCTGCTGGATGTGGTGCGCAGCGGCAAGGCCCGGCACAACGTGGAAGTTTCCTATCTGGCCGGGGGTTTGTCCTGGACGGGCGACAGCGCCCTGGTGCTCGACCCTTCGGGATTGCAGGGCGAAATGTCCTGCTGGGCCACGCTGAACAACGGCAGCGGCCACGCCTACGATTCGGCCCGGCTGCGTCTGCTGACGGGCGAAGTCAACCGGGTGAACCCGCAGCCCGCGCCCATGATGTACAAGGCCGAGGCCCGCAGCCTGGGGGCGGGCGCCCCCGTGGTCATGGATGCCGAAGTGAGCGGCGTGGCTGAATATCATGTTTTTGACATTCCCGGTTTGGTGAATCTGGAATCGGGCCAGACCACGCGGCTGGCGTTGTTCTCCTCGCCCGTGGTCCGCGTGGAGCGTGAGCTTGTCAGCCGGGGGGCGGCCATGAACCGCACGTCGGGTCCGGAGGCCCAGCCCCAGGCCGTGCAGAGCGTGCTCATCCTGTCCAACGCGGCGGACAAGGGACTTGGCGTGCCTCTGCCTGCCGGGCGACTGCGCGTGTACCGCGACGACGTTGGCGGACGCATCCTGGAAGGCGAGGCCATGCTGCCGTATCTGGCTGTGGGCCGTACGGAACGCGTGACCCTGGGCTCGGCCTTTGACGTTTCCGCGGAACGGCGCATGATCCGCTATGAGAAGACGGGCAAGCAATCCTATCGCGTTGGCTGGGAAATCACCCTGCGCAACGCCTCGTCCGCGCCGCGCACTGTGGCGCTGCAGGAAAGCCTGCCCGGACAGTGGCGCATCGTCAGCTCCAGCGTGAAGCACGAGAAGCCTTCTTCTGATACGGCGCGTTTCCTTATGGACGTCCCGGCCGGGAGTGCTGGCGTGGTCCTGAAATACGAGGCCGAAGTGGAATATTAGCCGGGCCTACCGGCGGCAGCCGAAAAACGTGGCGTAGCCGTTTATGATTGCAACGCCCGCCGTGTTGATCTCCGTGTCCAGGAGGTTGACGCGGTGGGCGTCGGATTTGAGCCAGCTTTCCACGGTTTTTGTTGGAGAGGGGTAGTTCCAGGCAACGTTTTCCACGCAATGCTGGCTGTCCGCCCGGTGAAAGCGCTCCTCGAAACCGCTGTGGGAAAGGGCGGCGTGTCGGGCCATGGATTGGCTGTGCTGCTCGGCGATACGGTCCAGGCGCGGATCGGAGCGCAACGGCGTTGCCCCGTTGCGGATGCGGATGCGGTTGATCTCCTGAAGCAGATCTTCGGCAAAGGCGCGTTCAGTCTGGCCCTGGACCGTTCCCGAGGGAAAGGCGCGTTTGCTCACGTGGGGCGCGACGTCAATGACCGAATCGCGGCCACAGCCGGCCAGAAGCAGAACAAGGGTCGCGGCAAGGGTCAGATTGGTAACGGTGTGCAGCGGTTGTTTCAACGAATCCCCCGGAGCGTGCAGCAGGAACCGGGACAGTGCCGGGCAGGATGTCAGTCGTCCAGGTCCAGGCGCAAATCCACGCGGTTGCGGCCATCCTTGCGGTCATACTCGAAGGAGCGGGCCACCTGACGGACCATGCGCAGACCCAGGCCGCCCACGGGCGCGTCACAGAGCGAGCAGTCCAGGCAGGGGTTGGGTGCGTCGCGCGGGTCGAACTCGTGGCCGTCGTCGGTCAGAGTCAGGCGAAGATCGTCCTCGCCCAGCTCCAGGCGCAACTCCATGACGTGTTCGGATTGTTCGGAAAAAGAGTACTTGATGCAGTTGGTCATGAGTTCCTCGATGACCATCTGGGTCTTGAAACGGGTGCGCGCAGAGAGCATGTGGGCAACCATGAACCGTTCCGCTCCCTCGGAGACGCGGTTCAGCTCGCTCATGCTGTTGGGCACGGTGATGATCCAGACGCGTTTGTCCACGATATCCGCTCCCAAAGTCCCTCCGCTTTCGACCATAACAGCAGCGTGCAGGGAACGCCAGCCTAACGGACGTCCGGCAACACGGATATGCCGGTCACGGTTTCCAAGAGCAATCCCTTGGGCTTGTCCAGGTCGTTCCGCTCTTCGCCGGGCGTGAGTGTGGTGATCACGGCCCGGCCCACCACGATGCGGCCCGGAGTGGGGCCCTTGTCCGAAGTGGTGCGCAGTCCCCAAAGGTTGTGCAGGATTGCGGCCCGCCCGTTGCGGGTGCCCACGTAGAGCATGATGTGCCCGCGCTTGGCCACGAGCGTGGCAAAAGGCACGCCTTGGTTCAGCAGAGCGGCCTCCTTGGCCTGTCGGTTCAGCCCCTCAAGGGAAAGGAAATTCCAGGCCTGCGCCTGGGCCTTGGAGTTGCGCGGCAAGGCCACGCCGAACGGCGCGAAAAGATCCATGAGCGAGGCCGAGCAGTCGCGGTTCATGAACAGGCCGCCCCAGCCGTAGAGTTCGCCCAGCAGTTGGTTGCCCACAGCGGCCACGTTCCAGGGCGTCAGGGGCAGGGGAAAGCCTGCGGCGCTGTCTTGCGGCAGGGCGACCCGGACCAGTTCCGCAAAGCCGTCCGTGCGGCGTACGGGTACCAGGGCGGAGTTGCCGGGCTCCTGTCCCTCGGCGTTGTCGGCACGCAGGAGCGCACCGACGCGGGCCCGGAAGCGGAATAGGCCGGATTCGTCGGCCAGGGGCACGCGGTCGCGTACAACGGCCAGAAATGGTCCCGAAGCATACGTGTCCGCGAATTGCTGGTCCACAAAGGCCAAGTCCTGCACCGGCATCCAGCCCGAGGCGTAGCGGGTCTCCACCAGTACCCAGTCGCGGTCCTGGCTCAGATGCGCCGCAAACAGGGGCGTGCCGGCCCAGACCGCGCTGTTTTGGGCCATGTCAAAGGGAAAGCCTTCGCCGGGCAGGCCAAAGGCGTTGTATTCGGCGTCGGCCGTGGGCAGCGTGCGCAGGGAAGAGTTGGCCACGGCCACGGCGCGGACGTTCAGATTGGGGTAGGCGGCGAAATCCGCGTTGCGGTTGAGGTCCGCAGCCCAGGTCGCGGGCCGGGGCAGCGTGTTTTCGCCGTACACGGCGCGCTTGCCGATGCGGTCCAGGTAGGCCTGGAAATCCGCGCCGGAGTTGCCCGGAGCGGTTTGCTCCCAGGGGCGGAACAGGGCCTGAAGATAGTCGCGGGCGCGGTCCAGCTGTTGGCCCGGCTCAAGCAGGGGGGTGCGGGCCGTGGCCGGATCCAGATAGGCCGTGAGGTCTTGCGGAAGCTCCCTGAGGTCTCGGATTTCTCCGGGCTGCATCCGGGCCGCGCAGCCGGTCAGGACGGCAAGCAGAACCAGAGACAGGAGCGGACAGCGAAATGCGCTTGGGAAAAAGGTACGCAGATGGAGCCGAAAAACAGCGGCAAGGTCGCGGCATGTATGCTTCATGCGTTGACCATACCCTGGAAATCCTGCCTCCGCCAGAGGCGGCGGTGGCCCGGCAGAGGCCGGTTTCTGGTGTTTTGGACCGGAAAGGTAGGCTTACCTCCGATATTTAAGGGCTTCTTTCTGTTCACACGGAAGGAAAAGTGTCGTACAGAAAAAGAAAAGTTCGGTCCGGACAACCACAACCAGGGGATGAAAAATAAACTATTCGGAAAGCGATCTCCCGTTGACCCTCAGGCACGGAGAACTCCTGACCCTGGGGGACGGAACAACCGTCCGTTTTGAAAGCAACGGCGAGGCCAAGGACATCATGGTCAATGAGGACTTTTCACCGGCATGCACCCTGTTTCCTTCCTGTGATTTTTCGTTGCAGGCGGGGGGGGCCACGTACAAGATGACGGCGACTTTTGAGGACGCCGTAGAAATCGTCAAGATCTAGTGTTTTGCGCCCGGCGCGTCTTGTTGCCGCCGCAGCCCATGTTTTCCGGACCGGAGAGGAGACAGGAGGGGGTTGCGGCGGTGCTGTTTTTTTGAGGATATTGTCTGGCAGACCTTGCCAAGAAGCCCCGAGAATCGGTAGGGAGGAGCATCTTTCATCCTGAAGAAAAGGAGCGCTCGTGAAACGGAACGTGTGTGGAACCGCAGTCTTGGCCCTGTGTCTCCTCTTGCTCGCCTCGGCAGCCCTGGCCCAAGGCAACTATGAGATCGTCATCGACGGCAAAACGCAAGAAATCGAGTTGGGCAATCAGTATTCGGGACAAACCGCATCGGGCGGGAATTTCAGCTTTACGGTCCGCAAAAAGGCGCAGATGACCTACGCGGACGACCTGCTTTCCTTTGACCACCCCGGCGACAAGGTTGTGACCGAAAGCCGTCTCGACAAGGACCTTGTCCAGCTGATGTGCAACTCGGCCAACGGTTCCCTGTACATGATCCAGGAATACACCTCCATGGACCCGTCCATGCTCGTGCCCCTGATGCTCAATGAGTTGGTCAAGGAGCAGGTCAACTACGGCTATTCCATCGACAAGCAGCAGACCACCCGCACCACGGCCAACGGCAAGAAGCTTTCCGGCACCCGCGCCACGGCCCGCTACAATTCCGAAGAAATGTATTACGAGGTGCTCAGCTACGGTTCCAAGGACCGGGGGCTCATCCTTGTCTCTGCCATCGACAAGAGCTTTCTGGAGCAGGATCAGGCCTTTCTTGACCTGATGTGGAACACGCTGAAGATCAATTTTTAAAAAACATCCGGTCTTGCCGTCCGTATGCAAAGGCGTGTCCTGGGGGCACGCCTTTTTGTTCGTTCACAGGTGTAACATGCTTTCAGAACATAAAATCGACAGCGAAAAAGTGTTTTATTATATATAAATAAAAATTGTCTGGTTATCGGTAACTATACCATTTTGCCAAGGGCAGTGCGGAAATCAGGAGCGCAGGAGCACGGCAAGGTTGTCTCTGGCGGACGGGAAGTCCGGTTGCAGCTCAAGGGCTTTTTCCAGACAGGCGCGGGCTTTGTCCCTGCGGCCCAGATGGGCGTAAATCGCACCCAGGTCGTTCAGCGCCTCGGCGCTGTCCGGGGCCAGTTCCAGGGCGTGACGCAGCCGGGCCAGGGCCGTGGCCGGGTCTCCTTGGGTAAAGACGTGCTCGGCCACGCGCACATGGTATTCCGCTTCGTAGTCCTTGCGGTAGGGCACGCCCTTTTGGACCTTCCACTGCACGGGCTGCCCAAGGACCAGTCCGCAATAGGGGCAGGCGTCCAGGGGATAGCGCTTGCGCCAGAGCCAGAATTGTTGCCAGTCAAAGCGGTTCAGGTCGTAGAACATCTGCGCGGACGCGGCAAAAGCGGGCGTGATTTCCTGGCTGAAGTGCTGGAAGGCTCCGGCGCCGCAACGGGCCATGCGGCCATCCGTGAGCAGGCAGGTGCATTCCGCGTTGGGGCAGTGGTAATTGACGGGCCGTGGCTCGTTGAAAAAGCTCAGGCTGCGGAAAACATGCTTGTCCGGCAGGAAGAGTTCCAGATGGGGGTGGCGTTTCTGAATCTGGGCCAAAAGCGCCCGAAAGCGTTCCATGCCGCCGATTTTGTGGACCATGTTCGGGTAAACCGACACGGTGAGTGTGTTCAGGCGACGCCAGAAGTCGTCGAAATGGGCGATGTCCTGTTCGCCGAGCCAAAAGCAATTGGTGGTGCAGAGCAGTCGCTTGTTCGGGTAGCGCTCCTTGAGTCGGGACGCGAATCGGGGCAGGTCCGGGTGCAGAAAAGGCTCTCCTCCCATGATGCTGATGGTGGGAAAGCAGACGTTGTTGGCCGCAAGTATGTCCAAACCATGGAAATACTCAGCGGCGTCGTAGTCGCGTTTGGGTGCCAGCGGGGAAAAATTATGGCAGCTGTCGCAGTTGTTGTTGCAGTGGTCCACGGCATGGATTTCCACCCATCCGAATGTGCGGCTCATATAGGTCTCCTCAAAAAAATGACGTCCTGTAAAACCACAGCAATCCTCATGCCATGCAGCGACCTGGTGCGGCATGGGTTGTTTTCGGCAAGGTGAAAGGCTACAGGAAGATAGGGCGAAGCCTCTTTCTTGCCACGACAACGCAACTCGCAACCCACGGAGCCCGCATGAAACGCCTGCTCATCAGTATTATGCTCCTGGCGGCCCTTGCCCTGCCAGCCCAGGCCGAAAGCCTGCTCTTTGTCACCGAAGCGGGATATGCCCCGTATTCCTTTGATGGCGATGGTGCGGTCCGCGGCCTTGACGTGGAGTTGTTCCGGGAGCTGGCCAAACGGTTGGAACTGGACGTGCGCGTGGAAACGCGGCCCAGGGCCGAAATGTTGCGCATGCTGGAGCGGGGCGAATGTCACGGAGCCTTTGCCTTGGGGTTCACGTTGCAGCGGGAAGGCTTTGCTGTCTTTGCCCGCAAGCAGCCGTTGCACGTCAACAGCTATGATCTTTTTTCGTCCACGGGACGGCGTCTGGCCTATGCCGGGCCTGAATCCCTTGCAGACCGGCGCGTAGCCCTGCCCGAGGGCGTGGTGCTGGAGCCGGAGCTCGCCGAGGCGGCCCTTCGAGGCGTGGTCTCGTTTAGGACCTGTCTGGACGAGGCCGAAGCCGTGCGCCTGCTGCTGCAGGGCGAGGTGGAGGCCTTTGTGGGCCAGACCAGGGCCACGTACGATCTGCTGACCAAGATGGGCATGACCAGCACCGTGGTCGCCTCGGGCCGCAAGCTCGGCCACGACGGCGGCTATGTGGCGCTTTCCCGCCGGGCCGGATGGGAAAATCCCGAGGCCATGGCACGGCTCATGGAACTGTTGCTCAGCGACATGGTCGTGGACGGCACCTACCGCAAGGTCGAGGCCCGCTATATTCAATAGGGGCAAGGCGGGCAGAGAAAGAAAAGGGCCGGATTTCCCCGGCCCTTTTCTTTGGGGCGATATTGATCAATTCTCCCCGGTCTGCTCGCCGTCGTTGATGACGTCGGGATCGTAGGCGTAATTCTTGTAATTGGTGCGGAAGAACAGCGAAGAAAACACCGGGGTCAGGCCCAAGGTCACGAAGGTGGCGAAGGACAGGCCGAAGATCAGCGTGTTGGCCATGGGCCGCCACATTTCTCCGCCCTGGAGGGAAAGCGGGATCAGGCCGATGACCGTGGTGCAGGCCGTCATCAGAATGGGCCGCAGCCTGCGCTGGGCCGCCAGCACAATGGCGTCCTGGGGCGAGTGCCCCCGCGCCAGTTCAATGTCCATCTGGTCCAGGAGCATGATGGCGTTATTGATGATGATGCCCATGAGGCTGATCATGCCGAGCATGGCCATGAAGCCGAAGGGCGCTTCCGAGACGTGCAGGCCAAAGGAAACGCCGATGATCATGGGCGGAATGGAGAGCATCACGATGAGCGTGCGGCGCAGGGAGTTGAACTGGGCCACCAGGGTCATGAGGATCAGACCCAGGGCCAGGGGCAGGCCCACGTAGATGGACTTCTGGGCCTTGGCGGTCTCTTCCTGTTCTCCGCCGTATTCGATGGTGTATCCTGCGGGCCAGTCCGGGGCCTGGGTCAGGGCCAACACTTCGGGTTGCACTTCGGCCAGGACCTCGCTGGCGAACCTGCCTTGCAGGGTGGCCTTGACGGTCATGGTGCGTTGATGGTCGCGGCGGCGGATGTCGCTGGGCTGCCAGGTCAGTTCGATGTCCGCCACCTGGGACAGGGGCGCGCGCACATTTGCGTGGATGTTGTACACGCTGATGTCCTGGATGCGGCCCAGCCCTTCCCGTTCGGCTTGGCGCAGCCGCAGCACCACCGGTATGTTCTCGGTGCCTTCGCGATAGTCGGTGGGCGAGGTGCCGTCGATGATGGCGTTCAGGGAGTAACCGATGTCCTGGGAGGAAAGTCCCACGCGTTTGGCCTTTTCCTGCTGCACGTTGACCATGAGTTTTTTGGTCCATTCGCCCCAGTCATCCCAGATGTCCTGCACGCCGGGCGTGGTGGACAGCACGCCCTGGATGCGGTCGCGCAGGGCGTAGAGCGTTTCCATGTCCGGCCCGGAAAGCCGTATTTGAATGGGAGCGCCCACGGGCGGTCCGTTTTCCAGCATTTTCACGTCGGCGCGCAGATCCGGGCAGGTTTCGCTCAGGAAGGTTTTGGTGGCCTCGCACAGGACCATGGCCCCCTTGATGCTCTTGGTGTTCACGATCATGAAGGCGTAGTTGGGGTTCTTCTGTTCCGGGGCCAGGGCCAGATACCAGCGGGGCCCGCCCGCGCCCACGATGGAGGCCACGGAATCGGTTTCCTCGTGACCCAGAAGCCAATGCTCCAGCTGGGAGACCCTGTCCGAGGTGGTTTCGATGTCCGTGCCGTAAGGCAGCCAGAAATCAATCACGAACATGTCCCGTTCATTGGGCGGGAAAAAGGTCTGGGGCAGCTTCATGAAGCCCCAGGAGGCCAGGGCCATCATGAGCAGGGCTCCGCCCAGGGCCATGGTTCTGCGGCGCAGGCCCAGGATCAGAAAAAAGCGGTAGACCCGGTAGAAGATGTTGCTGAAGGTCTGGCGCATTAGCTTGGGCTTGAGCAGATGATAGCAGCAGAAGGGCACGAAGGTCATGGCCAGCAGCCAGGAGCTGAGCAACGTCAGCGTGATGACGATGAACATGGACAGGCAGTATTCGCCGACCATGGAGCGGGCCGTGGCAATGGGCAGGAAGGCGAAGATGGTGGTCAGGGACGCGGCCAGCAAGGGAACCCAGAGCTTCTGGATCGAGCGCGTCACGGCCTGGAGCCGGTCCTGTCCCGCGGCCATGCGCACCAGAATGGCTTCGCTGACCACCACTCCGTTGTCCACAAGCATGCCCAGGGCGATGATCAGCGAGGCAATGGAGACCCGTTGCAGCATGACGTCGAAAAAGGGCATCAGGGCCAGGCTCATGAGCACGGCCATGGGCACGAGCATGCCCGCCACCAGAGCGGTGCGCAGTCCGGCAAAGAGCAGCATGATCACGATCACGAAGGCAAACGCCTCCAAAAGATTGACCATGAACTCGTCAATGGCCCGCTGCACGAATTTGGGCTGGTAGGCCGCGAAATCCAGGTCCAGCCCTACAGGCAAGTATTGTTCGATCTGCTTGAGTTCGGCGGCGATGCGGTCGCCCAATTCCACGATGTTGCCGCCCGGACTCATGCTTACGGCCAGGAGCAGGCATGGCTCGGCCTGGAAGCGGGTCATGGTGTCCGGGGGATCCTCAAAGCCGCGCCGGATCTCGGCGAGGTCCGCCAGGGAGACATTGCGCGCCGTGCCCGGAATGACAAAGGTGGTGCGCGCCAGATCCTCCACGCTGCGGAATTCGCCGGTGGCCTCGATGATGATGCGTTCCGGACCGACCAGGGCGTTGCCGCCGGGCGTGATGGCGTTCTGGGAAGTGAGCACGTCCAGGAGCAGCTTGGGGTTCACGCCCAGTTCCGCCAGCTTGGCGTCCGAGAACTCCACGTACACGACTTCGCGCTGTTCGCCGTGAATCTGGACCTTGCCCACGTCGGGCATGGCCAGGAGCCGGTCCTGTACGCGCTCGGCGTAATCCTTCATCTCGCGGTAGCTGAATCCGTCCCCGCGCAGGGCGATGACCACGCCGAACACGTCGCCGAACTCGTCGTTGACGTAGGGCCCGATCACGCCCTGGGGCAGGCTGGGCCGCGCATCCGCTATCTTGTCGCGCAGCTTGTCCCAGATGGGCTTCATGTCGCCGTGCTTCTCGTAGACCTTGACGCGCAGGATGGACACGCCGCTCATGGATTCGGAAAGCACGTGTTCCACTTCGGGGATGGTCCGTACGACTTTTTCCAGCTCCTCGCTGACCAGCGATTCCATCTTGTAGGGGCTTGCCCCGGGGAAATAGGTCATGACGATGGCGTCCCGGATGGTGAATTCCGGATCTTCCAGCCGGGAAATAGTCAGGTAGGTGCTGATGCCCGCGGCCACGATGCAGGCCATGGCCACCAGAAAGGTGCGGTTGTTGCGGATGCACCAGGCCGGGAGGTTCCCCACGCTGAACATGGCCTAGCCCTCCGTTTCCAGCAGGCGCACCTTGAGTCCCTCGGTGAGGCGGTGCACGCCCCGGATCACGAGCAGGTCGCCGGGCGTCAGGCCGGAGAGAATTTCCAGCCCTTCGGACGTCAGGGCGCCGAGGGTCACGGCGCGACGTGAAACCGTCATGGTGGCCTTGTCCACGAGCCAGACCACGCGCGAGCCGTCGGGCATGCCTGCCACGGCTTGGGGCGGCACCAGCAGGGCGGAGCCCTCGGGGATGCGGAAGGTGAATTCGGCCTGGCCGATCATGCCGGGCAGGATGCGGTCATCCTCTTCCAGGATGCGCAGGGTCACGGCGAAAGTGGAGAGCTGCACGGCCTGCACGCCCACTTCCACGGCGCGGGCGTCAAAAGCTTTGTCCGGGATGGACTCGAAGCGCACCTTGGCCTGATCGCCTTCGCGCATCTGGGAGATCAGCCGTTCAGGCACCGCGGTCTGGAATTCCATATCGCCCGAGGCGGAAAGCGCGGCAATGACTTGTCCGGCCTGCACGGTCTGGTGCACGTCCACATTGACCTGGGCCAGGGAGCCGTCAGCCGGGGCGTGCAGCACGGTGTAGTTGAGCTGTTGCTGGGACAGGTCGCGGCGTTTGCGCGCCGCCTCCACCTGGGCGCCTGCCGAGCGGTAGGCGGCTTCGGCCTGGTCCATTTCGCTGCGGGAGATGGTGCGCGAGGCGTAGAGCGTGCTCTTGCGTGTCCAGTCCGCTTTGAGTTGGTTGTAGCCGGCCATGGCCTGGGCCAAGGCCGCGTCCGCCTCCCGGACCTGCAGCTCGAAGTCCGTGGGATCGAGCCGGGCAACGACATCTCCGGTGCGCACGCGCATGCCCACTTTGGCGGGCAGCTCGATCAGTTCGCCGGAAACGCGGAAGCTGAGGTTGGATTCGATGGCGGGCTGGGCCACTCCTGAAAAGTTTCTGGTGCGTCCTTCCGTGGGCGAGGGGATGACCATGGTCATCACGGGGCGAACCAGCTCTTTTTCTTCGTCGGCGCTGCGGCTGCAGGAAGCAATGCCGAGCAGCAGAAGCAGGCCCGGCAGCAACAGTATCCAGGACCGGTGTGTGCGCATGCGTTCCTCCGCTCTGGGGGTTTGGGGCAGGATGCGTCAGCTTGCCGAAGAAGGCAAGGCGGTTATGGAAAAAGAGCAGCAGGAAAGGGTCAGGCTTGGCCCTGAACGATGCGGCCCGTATCTATGAACGGCTCTACCACATCTCCGGAGATCACGCCGTTTTCATCAACGACAGGGATGGGCGTGATCCAGCGTGGCAGGATGTCTGCTATGCGTTTCTGGGATTTGGCGACGTGTTCTATATATTCGCGAAACCCATTGGACGCGATGCTGTGGCTGACGCCACTCATATTGCTGAAGAATTGCCAGAGTTCAAGCTGGCCTTCCACAACGGGCATGAACTACCTCCAAAAGCGATTCGCGCTTTGTTTCCTATCGGATGAAGCCCTGGAAACTTGAGACGGGTCAGGCCGCGGGAGGTTCCAGGCCGAGCCCTGCCGCGAGCATTGCCTGTCCCCGGGTAAAGGCGGCAAGGATCTGTTTGACGTCATTGACGTGGAACAGGCGGTGCATGGCTGTGCGTTCCGATTCTGACTTGTCGCTGTTCTGGATGTTGTTCAGGATTTTGAGCACTCGCTCCGGTCCCAGCGTGCGGATGTTGTCGAGCACGTCCGTGAGCAGCTCGTAACCAAGTCGCATGCTGCGTTCATCCGCATAGAGAGCGTGCCAGTCCGCCGAGGTTTTGCCGTAATTGTAGTGGCTGGTGAATTCCTCGATCAGGCTTTCCAGGTCGCTCTTGCGTTCGCGCATGGCCTCGTTGTGTTCGCTGAAGAACACGGGCTTGGCAAAGAAATCGTCCAGGCCGGGGATGCTGCCGCGTACGGCCACAAGCAGGTAGCGCAGCACGGGCCGGGCCACCACGCCTTTGACGAATTGTTTGCGCGCGGCCTCGTCCTGGCTGGAGCCGTCCGGAAAAAGGACCTGCTTCCTGTAGGGGCGGATAATGCCATATTCGACAAGAAGCCGTCCCAGGGGGTCGCGCCCTCGGTTGCTGGGCCGCAGATAGGCTTCCAGAATGGAAAGCAGGGCCGAGGAAGACTCGGCCTTGAACGTCTCCATGGTCGAATAGCCCTTGAACGCGGTGCCGATCACGTTGTTGATGGCTTCGCGCTCCATGCCGATTTCCAGCATCTTGGTCTTGAGTTCCTTGGAAAAGACAAGCACCTGCTTGCGACAGGCGTTCAGGGCCAGGTCGTAGATCAGTTTGCTCACGTCTTTGACGTATTGGGACGAGGTGTGTTCGCTCATGCATTCCTCATGGTTTCGCGGCTCAGTCCGCAAGTGTAGCCGCTCGGCCGTTCAGGGGCAAGAGCCTGAAGGAACACGGAAAAGGAATTATGAAGGCCGGGGCCGTGAGCGAACCCCGGTCAGCCTTGCGGTTTGAAGCAGCGAACTTGCGCGGCTATAATTTGGGGTAGAGGTTGAAGGGAATTTGCCCCTTGGCATTGATGGTCACGCTGTCATCGGCGCTTTCCACTCGCCAGGTGTAGGGCGCCACGACGGTGATGGTCACGGGATCGGCCATGCGCACGGCCAGACCATAGGAATTGAGCTTGGAAGCGTTGCGTACCACTCCGGTAAAGGAACGGGGCATGTTTTCCTCGCTCAGCTCCACGTCGGGCATCACGCTGATCCATTTCACGAAGGCCGCGGTCTCCGTGTAGATCATCAGAGCGTCATCCTTGGCCAGGGCCGGGGCGGACGCGAGAAAGACAAGGCAGAACAGGGACACGAATGCGGACAGGGCTGATTTCATGGAAGCCTCCAGAACATGGCCGAGGAAAGACGCCATTCTTTTTCTACTGTTGAATGTCGCGAGTGTCCAGATGCCGGCCCCAAAGGCGCTGGTCGGTTTTCAGGGAACCTTGCCCGGCCGGCTAGGGGCCGGAAGTGCTGCCGCCGTGGCCGGACTGGCCGCCGCTGTCACTGCTGCCGCCCGCGGCCGGGCCAGCGGAGTTTTCCCCTCCTCCGCCTCCTCCCACGATGCCTCCGGTGTTGCCGGGGGTGGAGGAGAATCCCTCGAAAATGCCCCGGTAGGCCGAGGGTACGCTCACGGAGGTGCTGAAGTCCGCGGCCTTGAAATTGCGCTTGTCCTGTTCGGAGATGCCGCGCGCCGCGCCTGCCCCGGCAATGGCGCTGACGTCCAGGGCCTGCCCCCGGGGGATGTCCACGGTTTTTCCGAAGCGGTCGCTGAAGGAGATGGGCTTGTTGGCCGATCCTGCAAAGTGGGCGATGGTTTGCGTCAGCACGTCCGGGTTGACCGCCGGGGACCAGTGCGCGCCCGGTGCGTTGATGTTGGCGTCCAGGTCCGCGTTGAAGGCCTGCCTGTTGCCCATGTCGGCGAGCACGCCGCCCTCGGTGCCTCGAATGCCGATGGTCCCGAGCGGGGAGCCGACCTTGAACTTCTCCGGATTGTGTTTGGTGATCTGGCCGGTCACGAAACGGCAGGTGCCCGCGATCATGTCGATGTTGAAGCCGGCCCGGCCCGCTGCTCCCGGAGAATAGACCACGTCGCGCAGGAGGATTTCGCTGTATTCGTCCAGGGCCAGGACCGTGCCGTCCTCGAACATGACTTGGAGAAAGCTGTTCGAGCCGGTGACGATGAGGTCGTTGGAGAAAAGGTCGTCATTCAGGGAGAGCGTTCTTTTTTTGCCGTCCGAGACAGCGGCAGCCACCCCTTTGTACGACTGGACCTTGCCGACGCGTTCCGCGGCATGAGCCGATGAAAGGAAGCCTGCAAACAGCAGGGCGGAGAGCAGAGCAAGCGTTATCAGGCGGTTCATGTCGGCTCCTTTGGAAACGTAGTCCCCGGGCGCGTGCCTTTTCAAAGAGATGCTGTGTGCGGCGCAGGATATCGCATGCCTCTTTATTGGGCAAGGCCGGCTGCGGATTGTCCAAGCACGCGGCATAAAAAGAGGCCGTCCAGCGGACGGCCTCTATGCGTTGCCAGGTGGGCAAGGGCAAGAACGGATCAACCGCCGTATCCCTCGCCTCCGCAGGCATTACCAGCCGCCGTGTCCATCGCCTCCGCCAGCATCACCGGCCGCACCGTCGCCGCCGTTGCCGCTGCCGCCCACGACGCCTCCGGCTGTGCCACCCGGAGTGGCATCGTAGCCCGAGAAGACGGAGTTGTACGGAGACGGCACCTGGGCCGAGGTCACGAAGTCAGCCTCGCTGAAGCTGCGCCGATCCTGATCGGATACGCCGCGCGGAGATCCTGCACCGCCCTCGGCAGTCACGTCCAGGGCCTGGCCTCGGCCGATGTCCACGGTCTTGCCGAATTTGTCGGTGAAGGACATGGGCTTTCTGACCGAGCCGGAAAAGTGGGCCACGGTCTGCCTCGTGATTTCCGGGGAAACCGAGGGATTCCAGCCAGGACCCGGCTCGGCCAGGGCTGCGGACAGAGCCGCGTTGAATGCGGCGAGATTGGCTGCCTGGGCCAGCACGCCGCCCTCGGTGCCTCGTATGCCGATGGTGCCGAGCGGGGAGCCGACCTTGAATTTTTCCGGATTGTGCTTGGTGATCTGGCCGGTCACGAAACGGCAGGTGCCCGCGATCATGTCGATGTTGAAGTTCCTGCCTTCGCTGTTTCCGGGCGTGTAGGAAACGTCGCGCAGCAGCATTTCCGTGTGGGCGTCCATGGTCAGCACCGTGCCGTCCGCAAACATGATTTGCAGAAAGCCGTCCCCGCCCGTGACAACGGTGTCGTTCGCGTAGAGCGGATCATTCAGGGCCAGACCGCGTTTCTGCCCGTCGCTCACAGCCGCGACAGTCCCTTCATAGGTCTGGACTCGGCCAACGGGTTCTCCTGCGGCAGCCAGGGACAGGGCCGGACACAACAGCAGAAGTGCGAGCAGCAAAACAAAGCGTTTCATGTATCCCCTCCTCGGGCGGAAGAAAGTTTCATCCATGGTTTTGACCTGAGTCATACTACGAGTACCCACAAATGGGCAAGGTGGCAGCAGAGCAACATCAACCAAGGAGACTTTCATGTTCTGCTACCAGTGTGAACAGACTGCCAAAGGAAAAGGCTGCGAAAAAATAGGTGTTTGCGGCAAGGACGCCACGGTTGCCGCCCTGCAGGATCTGACCATTTACGCCGTGCAGGGGTTGTCCCTGGTTGCGGATGCGGCACGCAGGGAAGGCCTTGTCGATCCTGAAGCGAACCGCTTCACCACGGCGGCGGTGTTTTCCACCCTGACCAACGTGAATTTTGATCCCGAGCGTTTCGTACCGTTGATCCGACGCGCTGTGGAACTGCGCAAGGAACTCGCTGTCAAGCTGTCTGCCAAGGGCAAGGCGGCTCCCGTGACCGGTGTCGCCGGGTTCGAACCTGCAAGGGATCTGGCAGGAATGACCCGGCAGGGCGAGGATGTGGGCATTGTCCAGGACCCGGAGCGCGATCCGGACATCAAGTCCTTGAAACAGACGGTTATCTATGGGCTCAAGGGACTTTGCGCCTATGCCGACCATGCTTGGCTGCTTGGCCGTGAGGATGAGGCCGTGTACGAATACGTGCATCGGGCCATGGCCGAAACCACCCGTCTGGACAAGGACTTGGGATTCTGGGTTGAAATGGCCTTGGAGTGCGGCCGCGTGAACGTCCGGGCCATGGAGCTGCTGGACGACGCCAATACCGGGACCTACGGCCATCCCGTGCCCACGCCCGTGCCCCTGGGCGCGCGCAAGGGCAAGGCCATCCTTGTCTCCGGCCACGATCTCAAGGACCTGCATGCCCTGCTTGTGCAAACCGAGGGCAAGGGCGTCAACATCTACACGCACGGCGAGATGCTGCCCTGCCACGGCTACCCCGAACTGAAGAAGTTCAGCCATTTTCACGGGCACTACGGCACGGCTTGGCAGAACCAGCAAAAGGAATTCGCCGCCTTTCCCGGCGCGATCCTGATGACCACCAACTGCATCCAGAAACCCGGAGCGTACCAAGACAATATCTTCACCACCGGTCTGGTGGGCTGGCCCGGAGTGGTGCACGTGGGCAACGACGATTTCGGCAAGGTCATCCACAAGGCCCTGTCCATGGACGGCTTTGCCGAGGACCAGGACAAGGGATCGGTCCTGGTCGGTTTTGGCCGCAACGCCGTGCTCGGCGTGGCTGACAAGGTCATCGACGCAGTCAAGGCCGGGGCCATTCGCCATTTCTTCCTTGTGGGAGGCTGTGACGGCGCCAAGCCGGGCCGCAACTACTATACGGAATTCGTGGAAAAGGCCCCGTCCGACACGGTGATACTGACCCTGGCCTGCGGCAAGTTCCGCTTCTTTGACAAGCAGCTCGGCGACATCGGCGGCATTCCCCGTCTGCTCGACGTGGGGCAGTGCAACGACGCCTATTCCGCCGTGAAGATCGCCCTGGCCCTGGCCGACGCCTTCAAATGCGGCGTGAACGAGCTGCCTCTGTCCCTGATCCTTTCCTGGTACGAGCAAAAGGCCGTGGTCATTTTGCTTTCGCTGCTGGCGTTGGGTATCAAGGGCATTCGCCTCGGACCGAGCCTGCCCGCGTTCCTGAGCCCCAACGTGCTCAAGTTCCTGGTGGAGAATTACGACATCAAGCCCATCTCCACTGCGGATGAGGACCTCAAGGCCATTCTCGGCTAACGAGAGGCATTGCCGCCTTGGTTGCAGGGCGAAAAAGAAAGGGAGCCTTTGGGCTCCCTTTTGTCCGCGCTGTGGATGAACGATAACTTAACGCAAAGTCTTTTTGTTATTGCTTATGCCGTGTTGCCTTTCAATCTCTCGGCTAGGGAGTGCAGGAGCTGTCAATGGACTGCTGGGTTTCCTCGGCGGTGCGGTCATACTCCTTGGCCTGGGCCATGTCCGGGGTGTCCAGGTGCGGGCATTGCCGCATCAGGGCTGCGGATTCGCGCATGACCCGTTGATATTCCTTGGAGGTCCAGCACATGCCCTGGCTGTCGGATTGCTGCATGATGTTTTCCATTTCCGCGGTCAGGGCCGCCTCGCGCTGTTCGCAGTCGCCGCTGCCGCCCGTGCGGGTGCCCACGCTGGCCGGGGTAGGCAGGCTTGGGGTCGCCGGGGCTTCCGCTTTGGGCGCGTCGGGCCGGGGGCTGGCGGATTGGAGCCTGTCGGCGAGATCCGTGGTGATGACCCCGTCTTCGGGCAGGCCGTTTTCGCGCTGGAACGCGCTCACCGCGGCGACCGTGCGGCGGCCCGCCATGCCGTCCACCGGGCCTGCATCATAGCCGAGGTAATTCAGGCGCTGCTGCGCCGCAGCCACCTGGGCCGTGTTCATGCCGGGCGCGTGGCGTTCCGCGGTCTGCTTGCGCACCTGCTCTTCCTGCTTGGCCTGTTCCTTGCGCTGCGAGGTCTGCTCCAGGCGTGAAATGATCATGCGCACCTGGGGGGAGTCTTCATAGTCCAAGCTTTGTCGATACAAAGCGGCGGCGCCTTCCGAGTCTCCCTTGGAAGACAGGGCAAAGGCTTGCTGGCGCAGTTGTTTGGCCTTGGCCGCATTGTCATCGACCGGAGCGGTTGCAGCCGGAGCGGGCGCAGGAGGCTGCTGCATTGTCTGCGCTGGGGCCGGGGCCGGAGCGGGCGCAGGAGCCGGAGTCGGCGCAGGGGCTTTTTCCTTTTCCACCTGGGCCTGAAGACGTTGCACAATGGTCTGCACGCTGGGATCGTTCTCGAATTTGAGACTCATGAGGTACGAATCCAGAGCGTTTTCCGTTTTGCCCTGGCGCAGATACTCATAGCCTTGATTGCGCAGTTGTTTGGCCTGTTCCGCATCCGAGGTCTGCGCCACAGCGTTCATGGGCAGAAGCAGACCAGCGCCGGCCCCGAGGGCGGCAAACAGGGCCAATGCGAGAAAAAGGCGACGGATTAAACGGATCATACGGATCATGGCGTTTGTTCCTCATGCAGACGGGTGAAAGGGTGCAATGCTCCTGCATACCTTTCCCATGCGCCGTGCGTCAACGTCCCGGGAACAATCAATGGATTGTTTGTGGTTTGAGCGGGTAACAAACGGAAGGGACCGGGTACGGCCGCACCCAGGGGGAGGCCTTTGTTTCGGTTTAGGACTCGTCCTCTTCGCGCAGCCGTTCCAGAATCAAGCCGTAGAAACCTTGCCCGGTGCGGGAGGTGTAGCGCCAGCCCAGATGATCGGCGCAGCCAGCGCAGCTGACGATTTGCCAGCTGTACCCCGGAAACCAGCTGAAATCCTCCACGGCCGGGCTGGAGGGCAGGCATCCCGCGGCAAAGGCAAAGCAGCCGAGTTCATAGACGATACCGTGCGGATTGCAGAAGACGTGGTGATGCAGCCCGTTCACGCGGATACGGGCGTCCGTGCGGGTGATGCGCCTGCCGCAGGCCCGGCAGACAAGAATCCTGCCGCCGTGCTCATCGTCCAGCGTTTCCAGGTCGCTTTGCCGCACCTGTCCCGGAACCGTGGGCGCTTGCCCGCGGTCTTCGCGCAGATTATGCAGCGGCCAGGGGACCGCGTTTGAAGTGTGTCGCACCAAGTCCATGACGTTCCATATCGTGCTTGGACGAATCTGGGAAGGTTTGACCGGGGCAAAGTGTGCAGGCATATTTCGGCATGGCAGAAAACCGAAAGGAAAACGTCCCGTTTTTGCGCCTGTGCGACGCATGTTGCGACAAGGCGGGCATATTGAAGGAAATGGTCAAGACCGGCGGCTGTACCTGCGACATCTGCGGCTTTTCCTGCAAGTGTTGCGGCATGGACCAGGATGCGCAGGGCAAGCAGTACATCAATCATATCATAGTGCGCGTGATTCCCGAAGAGGCCTGGCCCGTGCTCCAGGAGCGCAACCGGCGCAGCCTGCTGCCCCTGGACTGGGTGCGGCTGTTTGCCGAGGGCCGCGAACGGCGCGGCAAGGAAAACGCGCAGGATTGATTCCGGGAATGTTGCCGAATCGTTCGTGGGGCATTGCCTTGCAGGGCGAGGCAGGGCATTATGCCGGTTACGGCGGGAGGTTCCGCCCCGAATTTCACGACAAACGCTCAAGGAGAGTCCATGACCCAAGCCATGACCAGCACGCTTTTCAGCGGCGGCGCCCAGGGCGCGGAAGCAGAATTCGGCCGCATGGCCGAGAAATACGGCCTGGAGGAAGTCAACTTCACGTTTGAAGGCCACAAGATCGAACGCTCGCGCGGCTTGCGGGTGTTGACCCAGGAAGAACTGGTGCGCAAGGATGTGAGCCTGTCCTACGTGTCCAAGCTGCTCAACCGCAATTTTACCAATGCCGTGTTGATGCGCAAGGTGCTTCAGACCATCATGTATCAGGTCGAGGCCGGCCACGAAGTGTACGTCATCGGCACCATTCTGGATGACGGCACGGTCAAGGGTGGCACGGGCTGGGGCGCGGAATACGCCAAGATCTGCAACAAGCCCCTGTTCGTGTTCAGCCAGGCCAAGGACGGCTGGTTCGAATGGCAAAAGGAAAAGTGGGTGGCCGTGGAAAAACCGGTCGTGGGCCACAGCCATTTCGTGGGCATGGGCACGCGTTTTCTTGAGGAGAATGGCAGGAAAGCCATTGCCGAGCTGTTTGAACGTTCGTTCAAGTAGCTGATAAAAAGGTTTTTTTCAGCGGGCAGTCGGAGCAATCCGGCTGCCCGTTTTTTGTGCCGATTAGAATGACGCCGTACCGCTAGCTCTTTTTGTCGTAGGTTAGGCTTTTCTCCTGACGCTGTTCTTTTTTGCTGCGCTTTTGGAGATGCTCCCCTCTTCTTCCTTTTGTTGTCTTGTCAGATCGTTGTCTCTTGGAAGGGAATTCTTCTCAGAAGACGTACTTGTTTCGTGCGCGAGGATTGGTTGATGGCGCCCGTCCAAACGGGATGCCGCAGTATGTTTTTTTCACATTTTTCCGTTTCGTCAATGCTCTTTGTGGGTCTGGAAGCGGGGGAAAATA
This sequence comes from Desulfovibrionaceae bacterium, assembly GCA_036541255.1. Taxonomy (GTDB): domain Bacteria; phylum Desulfobacterota; class Desulfovibrionia; order Desulfovibrionales; family Desulfovibrionaceae; genus Paucidesulfovibrio. Next base: position 45,417 of record JAZHDD010000054.1, read on the forward strand.
TATATGCAGGTCGAGGTGTTATAAAGATTATAATTCGTAACACCATGAATGCTTTGCACGATAGAACAAGCTAACAGTATAAAATAATGGAAATATGTGTATATCCGTATTCATTGAAATTGCGACGTACAGTTTGCGGAATGACAAGTCTAGATCGTCACGGATGTGTATACGATGTGCTTATGAAATACAAAATGATGTCAAATTGAAAACAAGATCTTCAGGACGAGGTTGGACTGAAAACGTTTTTCCCCTCTGTGTGAACGTATTTTGAACGCTTTTGCAGAGGCCCGGAGCGTTTTAGCCAGAACAGGAAAAAGAGAAAACGCTGCGGCAATGGCGGTGGTTTTTTTATGTCGGAGCGCTGAAGGAAACGAAAGAGGCAAAAAGCGCGGAAAAGCTGTGTCGGAAGAAACGTACTTTTTTTGAGCAACTTTGGTTTTTTTGTTCGACGCTGTTGCAAGGCTGAAAAACCTGCGGCATGTGCCCTCTCGGTTTGGGGGATTCCCGGAAGCGTTTGCTGATGTTTCAGGCCTGGAAAGAGTCGTTTGCCCCTCTGGCCTCATTTGCCGCTGATTGTCTGTTTCTTTATCCCGGCGGACAGTGGCGTTTTCCAAACAGGCCGGTTTGATTTTTGCGTGTCAATGCGGGGCGGCATGGCCACGCGCCAAAAAAAGAAATCAGAAACAGTCCGAACACTGCCGAATTCCACGAAGCGAGTTTCACGTCTCACCGAAAACCATGGCTTGCAAAGTCCCTGTCTCGAGCTGCATCACCCGGCAATGTCAGCAACGAATCAGCATGAATGCGGTTGGTTGTTTTGGGCTGGGGGGGGCATGGGATCGTGGCGTGTCAGTTGAGCAGGCATAAAAGCGTTTTCACACGTAGAGGAGGTCCCAGCACAGGTCAAAATGTAGCGGTAATGCCTAAGGTTTTTGCCTGCGATTTGTTGTCTGCGCGAAACGGTAATGACTGCAACGCCAAAGAGACAAAAGGCAGGAGGATTCGTGTGCAGCCGGTTCGGCGGTTTTGATGTCAGGGTGCGGCCGAAAGGGGCAGCCTAATGAGCCGGGCAAGGGAAAAAAGCCGCCGCGTAAATCTGGTTGCCGCGCAAGCATGGACGGCAAGGATGCCGGGGCGATCAGGTTGCGTGGAATGGTCAGCGGCCTTGCGGCAATGGTCTTTTCCAAAGCAGTAAAAGGCAATGAAATGCAAATAGTATTACATTGTTTTAAAATATAAAAAATTATAAAAAGCGATTTTTATGCAACATGCTTAAGGCAAAAAAAGAAAGGCCAAAGCAGAGGCTTGCCGTTGCCTTGTCCCGCCATGAAACAGGGTTTGTCTCGGCCTGTTTGCGAGGCCGTGATGGGAAATGGTGACCCTGATAAGGGCTTCTTGGATGCGTTGCGTGGAATAACCTGATTCACTGGGAACAGGTGCCGTGTCGCCGCATCCATGAAAAACTTTGTGTAGAAGTCCTGGAGCAAGTTGACTGGGAGAGGACGGTTTTTCTTGACGGAAAAACATGCTTGCCTGTAAAAGTGACCACAAGTTCACAAAGGGGAAGGCATGACGCGGGAGTATGTGGATGGTGCAAAACGACGGGACCAGATTGCCCGGGCTGCGCTGAGCGTTCTGACGCGAGACGGCGGCGCCGGACTCACGATACGTCGTGTGGCGGCCAAGCTGGGTGTGGCTCCCTCTGCAATCTATCGACATTTCCCGGACAAGGGTGCCATTGTGGATGCGGTCCTGACCCTGGTGGGCGAAATGATCCAGGACAATGTGGACCGAGCCCTGGAGGAGGAAGATCATCCCCTGGACGCTCTTGGTTTGCTGCTTATGCGCCATACCCACTTTCTCGTGAGCGATCTTGGAGCGGGGCATATTTTTTTGACCACGGAAATTCTTGCGCATTACCCAGATAAAAATCAACGCATCGCCACCAACGTGGAGCAACTCGCCGAACGTGTGTCCGGGATTCTCTTGCGTGCGGCGAAACAGGGCATTGTGCGGAGTGACATTCCTGCTCATGTGCTGGCCCGGATGTATGTGGGGCTGTTCCAGCCTCCAGTGCTGCACTATCAACTCCTTGGCGGCCTCACGCATCTGGTTGGAGTGGTTGAGGAAAACTGGTCAGCGTTTCGGACCATGGTGCAGCCCCAAATAAAGTGAACAGTTGTTCTTTGTTCGAGTCTTCGTATGCCCCGTCTGGAGTTGCAGGTGGATACGGCACTACGCAGGCTCTCTGTCCCGTTCCGGTTGCGACACAAAAGCTACGCATCTCAGGTGAAAATGGAGTGGAAAATGGAGTTGAGTTGCCGGGAAATACAGTTGCAAGATCGTATTCCTTTGATCGATATATTTAATTATTACATTAAAGAAACGTTTGCAGCATATCCGGAAAAACCAGTCCCGTATGAGGCCTTTGACTTGATGATGACCGAGTCGGCAGGCTATCCCGCCCTGGTATTGCAGGACCCCTCGGGAACGGCCAAAGGCTTTGTTTTGTTGCGGCCCTACAACCGTATCCCCACCTTTGGCCATTGCGCCGTGATCAGCTGTTTCATCGAAGCGAACCAGACCGGTCAGGGCGCGGGAAAGATGCTGTATGAAACATTGTTCGAGGCCGCCAAAGAGCGAGGTCTGGACCATATTCTTGCGGGCGTGTCGTCGGAAAACCGGAGCAGTCTGCGTTTTCATTTACGGATGGGGTTTGTGGAATGTGGCCGTTTTCCGGGCGTCCTGCGCAAGCACGGGCGTTCGTTGGACGAGGTTTGGTTGATTAGGGAGTTGTGACCGCCAAAAAGAGGACCTGGGCTGCCTGTTCGTCCTCACGCCGAGGAAAGCCCATCATTTATCCAACCCCGCATACGATTGCCGATCAAGTCGGACCGGCCTGGCCGGTCCGACTTGTCTTCCCTGCCGTGACCTGTCTTGGGCGGAGGACATGTTCCCTCTGTGCCGGATTGCATTTCCATGCTGCTGTATCACGTCTGCACTGTCACGAAAGTAATTAAAAGCGTGCAAGTAAAATGTGTGCTGAGCTTACTGTTGGTCATAACAGTGTTGCCGTGATGCTGGCACGGATATGAATAGAGTAGTGTTAATTGCATGCGGCGTTGCAACAAAAAAATAACAGTGGTATTGATGTGCTTCTGTGTAACGTCGTGTGCTTTTTGCGTTGATGTTCTTCTACATAACATGCGGCGCATGCTGCTCGTCGATCGACATTCGCTTTCCGTGTTCCGATGCGGAAGGAGGCGAAGCGCATATCCTCTCCTCGTACGAAATCAGCAAACCTGCCGGTGGCAGTGTTGACGGAGGTCGTTCATGGCAACATTTGTTCTTGTGCATGGGGCATTTCAAGGTGGCTGGGTGTGGAAAGACGTGGCATCTCATCTTCGGCCCCTTGGTAATGATGTGCATACGCCGACCCTTTCCGGCTGTGGATATTTGACGGGCGGTCTGCGGGAAGGTCTGGGCCTGGAAGAGTATGTGCAGGAAGTCGTGGAGTATTTGCGTTGCGAATCCTTGTCCGACGTGATCCTCGTGGCGCACAGCTATTCCGGAATGGTCTGCGGGGCTGTGGCCATGCGCGTTCCCGAATTGCTGCGGAAAACCGTGTTCGTGGATGCCGTGATACCCGAATCCAATCGCTCTTTCGCGGAAATGTCCGGCGAGATGTTTCAGAACATGCTGGCCAAGCAACGGGCTGACAATGGCCTGATCCGACCCTGGCCTTTGCCGGTGTTCGGCGTACCCGAGGACAAGGGCGAATGGTTCGGCGCACGTATGCGCGCGTTCCCCGAAGCGGCCTTCACAACGCCCTTGCCCGGGGAGTTCGATCCCACCCAAATGAGCGGCGCGCTCATCACCTGCACCAGGACCAAAAATCCCTTCATTAATAAAATGGCAGATAAGGCTCGCGGCTTGGGCTGGCCTGTCACTGCGCTGGATTCGGATCACAGCCCCATGAGCAGCAATGCCCAGGAGCTGGCCGGGTTGCTGCATCAGGTCGGAGCCGCGAGTCCGGCATGACGCTTCAGGCCCGTCTGTGCAAGAAGCTGCGGCATTTCAGCCTGGATGTGGAGCTGTCCTGCGGCGTGGGGGAAACCCTCTGCGTGGTGGGGCCGTCAGGGTCAGGCAAGACTACGCTGTTGCGCTTGCTGGTTGGCCTGGAGCGGCCTGAACAAGGGGAAGTGCGCATGGGCGGCGAGACCTTGCTGGATTGCCGGTCCCGAGTGAACCTGCCGCCGCAGCGCCGTTCCGCCGGATTGGTGTTTCAGGATTACAGCCTGTTCCCGCACATGACCCTGTGGCAGAACGCCATGTACGCGGCAACGGATAGCCGTGTCGTGGAAGAACTCTTGGAAACCTTTGGGATAGCGCACCTGCGGAACATGCTGCCGGGCCGGATTTCAGGCGGGGAGCGCCAGCGCGGCGCCCTGTGCCAGGCCCTGGCGCGCAAGCCCCGGCTGCTGCTGCTGGACGAGCCCTTTTCCGCACTGGATCTGGAAACCCGGATGGGTCTGCGCCGCGTGCTGCGGGAAGTGCAGCGCACCACGCCGCTGTGCATGATTCACGTGACCCACGATCTGAACGAGGCCGTGTATCTGGGCGACCGGATCCTGGCCCTGAAACAGGGGCGGCTCGACCCTGAATGGCTGGAACGGCAGTTCGCCCTGCTGCGTCGTGAACAGGCTTTCGTGGCTGAGCGCACGATGCCACCTCTCTCCCCGGAACCCGACACTCGACAGGAAAGGAGTCTTTCTCATGCGTAAACTGATGTTTTTCGTGGCTCTCGCAGGCTTTGTCCTGGCCCAGGGAGTCTTGCCCGGTTCTTCGTTCGAGGCCTGCGCCGCGGACAAGATCACCCTGGCATCCGGAGCGGGCTACAAGAAAATGGTCACGGAACTGGCTCAGGCCTTTACCGCGCAGAGCGGCATCGAAACGGAGCAGATTTACGGCAATATGGGCCAGACCTTGGCCCAAGCCAAGAACAGCGGTCTTGTGGATTGCGTCATCGGTGACAAGCGCTTTTTGGATGCTTCCGTCGTGCGCTTTGCTGCCCAGTACGAGATAGGGCAAGGCAAGTTGGTCCTGGCCTATGCCAAGGGGCTGGAAATCAAAGACCCTTCGGACATCCAGCGCGCTGACATCACCCGTGTGGCCATGCCCGACCCCAAGAAAGCCATTTATGGCAGGGCTGCGGACGAATACCTGCGCAATGGCGGGTTGTCCGAGAAAATCGCGGACAAGCTGCTTGTCGTGTCCACCGTGCCCCAGGTCTCTTCCTACGTGTTGAGCAAGGAAGTGGACGCGGGCTTCATCAATCTGACAGACGCCAAGGCCATTGAAGACAAGGTCGGCGGCATCCTGCTGGTGGATCAGGCCTACTATTCGCCCATTCTGATCGTGGCCGGAGCATTGGAATCCGCACCCCATGCAGACACGCTCAAGGCTTTTGCCGCATTCCTGGCCACGGATAGGGCGAGAGAAATCGCACGCAAGCACGGTCTTTGATCCTGGGAAACAGGCATGCACGTGGACGCGGCTATTCTCGGCCCCTTTCTGCTTTCGGCCAAGGTGGCCGCGTTCACGCTTCCGTTGCTGCTCGTGTTCGGCGTGGTCCTCGGTTACGTGCTGGGCCGCTGGCGCACGCCCCTGACCATCGCCCTGGATTTCGTGGTCACGCTTCCCCTGATTTTCCCGCCCATTGCCACGGGTTTTCTGCTCCTGCTCCTGCTCGGACGCGAAGGTTGGCTAGGCAAGCCACTCAAAGGGCTGCTGGGCCTGGAGATCATCTTCAGCTTCTGGGGCGTGGCCCTGGCCGCGTTCATTGCGGGGCTGCCCCTGGTGGTCAAGACCGTGCAGGCGGCCATCCGCAATGAGACCCTGCGGCTCATGGAAGTCTCGTCCGTGCTGGGCAAGTCCGGGACCGAAACCTTTCTCCGCGTAACCCTGCCTTCCATTCGCAAAAGCATTGCCGTGGGGCTGTTTCTGGCCCTGGCCCGAACCCTGGGTGAAGTGGGCATCACGCTCATGCTCGGCGGCAATATCGTGGGCCGCACCAACACCATTTCCCTGGAAATCTACAACGCCGTGTTCACGGGCGAATTCCATAAGGCCGTTGTCCTGGCCACCATCCTCGGGCTGGCCTCCCTGATTATTCTGGGGCTGATGCACTGGGCCGGGCGGGAATGAGGGGGGAACGCAAGCTGGCAGGGCTGGGAAAAAACGAAAACGGGCTCCGAAGAAATTCGAAGCCCGCTGACTTTTATGGCGTCCCCAAGGGGATTTGAACCCCTGTTATCGGCGTGAGAGAGTCCGAGCTTCTTCAATTATTTCAAGCACTTTACGCCGTTACCAGAATCACGTCACGCATCTGGCTCACCTGGATCACCAGGATTTGTGTCCAATTTGTGTCCAAGGGGCTGGGGACGCTGGAAGCAGTACCAGCTCTGTAGGTGCTCATGGTGCCGTTGTAATATTTGACTGAAGCAGCTGAACCATTTAGTTTTCGCAATGGCGTTCAATGAAACTAAATGGTTAATGTTAAACGCTTCAATCATTCCATTTGCTCTTGATCGCATGGCGGTTCGTACAGAAACGCAGGATGCTGCGTTTTTCTATAAGCTGTTCTCATGTGACTGTGAGTAGTATTAATCGCGATCAAAACTGTTCAATCAACAATGTAATCACTTGTCACTTGGGGTATTGAAAGCGTTCTGAATTAAATTTTCAAGCTGTTCTACGTCGACAGGCTTCGCGATGTAACCGTTCATACCAGCAGCCAAGAACTTTTCCTTGTCCCCACCCATGGCATAGGCTGTCATAGCGATGATAGGGATGTCTTTGGTATTCGGTCCGGCGTCACCTTTTCGAATCGCCGCTGTGGCTTCAACGCCATCCATAACAGGCATCTGAATGTCCATCAGGACCACATCAAACACACCCTCCTTCAGGAGTGCTATCGCCTCCTGACCATCCTTGACGGCTTTGACAATATGCCCCTTTCTTTCAAGAAGCTTTGAGGTGGCGAGCCGATTCACGTCCTCATCTTCAGCAAGTAGAATTCGAAGCTGATTGCTCTTTCCAATTCTTGGAGAGAAAACCTCCTGATTCAATATCG
>JAZHDD010000055.1:0-15206 GCA_036541255.1 Desulfovibrionaceae bacterium
TGCTGGAGCGGATGAAGGCCTTGGGCAGGTTGCTCATCTTCACCCGTCAGATGGACATGCTCATGACCAACGAAGCCAATGTGGAACTCATGGCCGAGAGCTTTCTCAACGGCGACTTCCATTGCGCCCAGCTACGCAATGGCGGAGCCGCGAACGGGGAATGCCGTTAGCAAAAACGGCGCAGGGCTTTGGATCGTTCTATCACGGACTCGATGCGTTCGGCGATCTGGTCGGGTTCCACTGGCTTGAGCAGGTAGTCGCTGACGCCCTGCCCGGCCAGCTCGGCCGGCAGTTCGGGCCGGGCGTGCCCCGTGAGCACGATGATCTCGGTTTCTATGCCTTTTTCACGCAAAGCGCGCAGCACGTCCAGGCCAGAGTCTTCGCCGATGCGCATATCCAGCAGCACCGCGTCAAAGTGTTCCCGGCAGGCCGCCTCTATTGCCTCGTGGGCAGTGGAAGCGCCCTGGGCCTCCATGCCCTTGAAACGCAGGATCTTGATCATGGTCTCGCGGAAGCGGTCTTCGTCATCCACGAGCAGGACTTTGGGGCGGCTTTGTTCAGTCATCGGCTGTCTTCCTCTTTTATGCAGTGTCGGGAGGCCTTGCAACGGCGTGCAACTGGGATACCATGAAGCGGGGTTTATAAAAATGCAAGAGCTTGCGATTGCGGGGCGTTGTGAAATCGTCAACACAAAGAAAGGTATTTCGGCTCCGGCTTGAATTTTCGGGCTTGTCGCTGTAAACTCTCCCATTCTGTGCATTGAAGCGTCCTGGAGGCCGTGTGGAGCGTTACCGTTTTTCGCTGGGGACATGGGCACCGTTGCTGCTGCTCGTTCTGATGCTCTGCTCCTGTCGCGACAGAGGCGAGTTGGCGGACGAAGCTGCCGCTACCCACGGCGTGACGGACACGGAGATCACCCTTGGCTCCTCATTGGCCCTGACCGGCCACGCCGGTTATCTGGGCACCCAGAATCTGAGCGGCGCGCAGGCGTATATCCATCAAATCAATTCCGAGGGCGGCGTTTACGGCCGCAATATCCGCATCGTGGCCCTGGACGACGCCTATGATCCGCCCCGCTGCCTCGTCAACACCCAGAAATTCATTGTGGACGGCAATGTCTTTGCCCTGTTTTGCTATGTGGGCACACCCACAACGGTCAAAGTTCTGCCCCTGGTGGACGAGGCCCGCATCCCGCTCCTGGGCGTGCTTACCGGAGCCAACGCCCTGCGTGACCCCTTCAACCGCTATGTGGTGAACATCCGGGCCTCTTATTATCAAGAAACCGAAGCGGTCGTGGATCATCTCATCAATGATCTGGGCATTCGCGACATTGCAGTGTTTTATCAATACGACGCCTATGGTTTCGACGGCCTGGTAGGCACGGAACTGGCTCTGAAACGCTATGGGCTGGAACCCGTGGCGCGTGGCTCCTATATCCGCGGCACGCTGGACGTGGAGGAGGGGCTGGCACGCATCCGTGATTCCGGAGCCCAGGCTGTGGTCATGGTCGGTACGTCCGGCGCCTGCGCACGGTTCATTGATCTTTCCGTACAGGATGGTTTTGATCCCATTTTCTACAATGTCTCTTTTGTCGGCGCCGAGGATTTGGCCAAACGGCTCGGGCCGGAATGCCCGGCGCGGGTGGTCATGTCCCAGGTGGTGCCGCCGCCGGACCATGACGGGCAGGTGCCCGAAGGCGAGGACCTTGTGGAACGGGAATACGTCCGGACCCTGCGTCGCTATTGCCCTGGTGAGCTGCCCAGCTTTGCCGGACTGGAGGGGTATCTCAACGCCCGCATCCTCGTGGAGGGGCTGCGTCGGGCCGGGCCGGACCTCACCCGGGAAAAGTTCATCGACGCCATCGAATCCATTCAGGACTATCACCTGGAGTTTGGAGCGACTATCCGATTCGGCCCGGGCGACCATCAGGGAATGGACCGCGTCTATTTCACGTTGCTCAACGGCGAGCGGTTCATGGAATTCGAAGACTGGGCCGTCCTGAAGCGGTAGGGAAAAAATATGGGTATGGAAAAGCTCCAGGGCGCCTACACTCGGCTCAGCCTGCGCAACAAGTTGCTTTTTTCCATGCTCGTTGCCGTGCTGTTCATCAGCGTGACCATTGCGTTCGTGGCCCGCTGGATTCTTGTTTCCTCCCTGACCAACGAACTGGAGATGCGCGGCAGCGCCATTGCCCACTCCGTTGCCGAACGCGGAGCGAGCTATATTCTGGATAACGACGTGCCCACGCTGCTCAGCCTGATCTTTGACGAGGTCCGGCTGCATGAACGGCGCGATCTCGTCTCCTATCTGTTCATCGAAGACCAGCACGGCAATGTGTTGGCCCACACCCTGACGCGGCCCCTGCCTCCCGAGTTGCGGTTGAACCGCATCCCGACCGGCAAGAACGAGAGCACCCAGCTCCTGGATGACGAAGGGCGGTCGGTTTATGATATCGCCGTGGCCATCAACGAGGGTCTGTACCGCATCGGCACGGTACACGTGGGCCTGAACAAGGACCATATCGACAAGCTTGTGAGCAAGCTGCGTTTGACCTTTCTCGGGTTCATTTCCGGCGTGATCGTGGTCACGCTGCTGCTCAGCAGCCAGCTCACGCGGCATATTGCGCGGCCTGTGACGCGACTGACGCGCCTTGCGGACGAAATCAGCCGGGGCAACTTCGACATCCATCTGGCTGCCGAGGGCGAGGATGTCTGGGACAGCCGCTCCTGTCCGGCCTTTTCCAACACGGACCTGCCCTGCTGGCATCTGGACCAGTCCGCCCGGCCCGGTTCGCCCGAGTATGGGTTCGAGACGCCGCGCCAGTGCGCGAGTTGTTCTTTTTATCGGCACCAGCCCGGCGACGAACTTGTGCAGCTTGGCAATTCCTTTCGGAGCATGGTCTGGAGCATCCGGCTTTACCGGCATCGGTTGCGTGAGTCCGAAGAAAAATATCGTTCCCTGTTCGACAGTGGCCCTGATCCTGTCTTTGTCGTGGACGCCGATGACGCCCGCATCGTGGACGCCAACCCCCGCGCCGAGGAGTTGTACGGGTATGGCCGAGGCGAATTGCAGGGGCTGTCCTTTGGCTCCCTGGGACCTGAGAGCAACGTGGACTGCCTGACGCATTTTCGCGAAGGTGCCGATCCTGGTTGCGTTTATTACCCCAAGCTGATTCACTACCGGAAAGACGGCGAGCCGTTTTTCGTGAACATGCACGCCTGCTCTATTTCCTATCGGGGCCGCCCGGCCATCATCATCGCGGCCACGGACATCACCGAGATGATCGAAAAGGATGCACAGCTGATCCAGGCGGCCAAGATGAAAACCCTGGGCGAGATGAGCGCTGGCGTGGCCCATGAGCTGAACCAGCCGCTCAACGCCATCAAGATGGGCAGCGATTTTCTGGCCCTGGCCGCCGAAGGCGTGAACATCCCGGAAGAACAACGCCAGGAAGTGCTGCGCGAGATCAGTACCCAGGTGGACCGGGCCGCTGAAATTATCAATACGTTGCGGGCTTTTGGCCGCCGCTCGGACCTGATGCGCGAGAAAATCGACCTGGGAAGCCCTATCCGGAATGTGCTCTCCATCATCCGGCGCCAGTTCGAGTTGGAGAATATCCGGTTTGATCTACAACTCTCGGAAACGCCTTGCTATTTTCTGGGGCACGACAACCGCATGCAACAGGTCTTCTTCAATCTCATCAGCAATGCCCGCGACGCCATCAACGAGCGTTGCCGTCGCAACGGGGGAGACTGCACCCGGCGCATCACCATCCGCACGGGTGCGGAGAACGGGCGCACCTTTGCCGAGGTGGAAGATACGGGCGGCGGCATTCCCGAAGACGTGCGGGCCAAGATTTTCGAGCCGTTTTTCACGACTAAGGACACCGGACAGGGCATGGGGCTCGGTCTGGCCATCACCTACGGTATCGTCAAGGATTACGGCGGCGATATTCATATCGAAAGTCGTCCTGATATGGGGACCGTCTTCCGGGTGGAATTTCCGACTGCATGAACGCAAGGAACAGACATGAACAAGCAGATACTCGTCATCGACGATGAAAAGCCCACCCTGAAAATATTCCGCATGCTTCTGGCAACCTATGGCTACGAGATACTGACGGCTGAAAACGGGCAGGAAGGCTTGGAACTCTTTCGCGAAAAACGGCCGAATCTAGTGCTCACCGACATCAAAATGCCGGTCATGGACGGCATCGAAGTGCTGCGCAACATCAAGGAAATCAACCCGCACACAGAAGTAGTGGTCATCACCGGCCATGGCGATATGGATCTTGCCGTGCAGGCACTGAATCTCGACGCCACGGATTTTATCAACAAGCCCGTGCAGCGTCAGGTTTTGGAAAAGGCGTTGAAACGCGCCGAAGAGCGGTTGGCCATCTCCCGTCGGGAAGAGGAACAGGTCGTCCTGGCGCAGGATAATGACGAGACCGAAATCCGCATCCGGGGCAATATTTCGGCCCTGACAGTGGCTCCGTTGCGCGAAGCGTTCAACCGGGCAAAGGCCAAGAACGGCAAACTGTCCGTGCGGTTCGAAAAGAGTGTGTCCATCAACGGCGCGGGCATATCCGCCCTTTCCGATTGCCTGGGCGAGTGCCGCAACTTGGGGATGCACGTCCAGCTGTCCGGGCTTTCCTCCAATTTCCGGACCGTGTTCGAGATGGTCGGCATCACCCGGCTGGCCAAGCTTGTGGACGACATCGTCCCTGCTGTGGACGGGAATTAGTTCCCGAGTTTTTTTAATTCCTGAACAAGAATTCCCAAATCCGGGCGGCGGTTGATGTCGTGCACATCCAGCCAGCGGACAATGCCCTGTTTGTCGATCAGGAACAGGGCGCGTTCGCTCATACCGTCCGTGCGCAGCACGCCATAGCTTTGCGCGACCTTGCCGTGGGGCCAGAAGTCGGAAAGTATCGGGAAATTCAGCCCGCCCATGGCCTCGATCCAGGCGTGCAGGCTGGGCCGGTTGTCCACGGTGATGCCCAGCAGCACTGTATCGTATTGTTCGAATATCTCCAGGGCGAGCTTGTAGCCGGGCCACTGGTCCGAGCAGACCGGGGTCCAGGCCGCAGGCACGAAGCTCAGCACCACATTTTTCCCCCCACGATAATCCGCCAGGGTCACGGTCCCCCCGTCCACAATGGGCAGCGTGAACTCCGGGGCCGGATCTCCCGGCTTCAGATGGGTCTCGCTGGCCCTGGGAGGCAGCTCGCCCGGATCGTAGACTGCCTCGTCCAGATGAACGGCGAACGCTGGCGAGGCCAGGCAAAAGCATAGCGCCAACGCCATTGTTGTCCATGAAATCCTTGTGTTCATTCCAATCCTGCTTTTTTCAGGACGTCGGTAAAGAATGCCTGCATGTTTTCCGGGGAGCCTTCCTGCGTCAGCAGTATTTCCAGCTTGTCCGGCCCGGTCACGCGTACGAGCACGAAGTATGGCGTGCCTACGTTGCCCAGGGCCGTATGCACGGCATAGTCTTCGTCGGCAAAGAGCGGGAAGGGTACGGCGAATTTATCTTTGAAGAAATCGACTTCGAAGGGCGTGTTTCCCGCACCGATGCCCAGAATTTTCAGCTTGGAGTCCAGTCCTTGCAAGCGAAGACGCTTGTGGAATTCGTTCACCTCGGGTGCGTCGCGTTGGCAATAGGGGCAATACATGCTGAAAACTTCGATGAGCAGCAGCGGAGCTTGCACCTCGGACAAGCGCAGAGTCGGGCCGGTCACGCCCAGGTAAGCCTGCTGTTCGGTAGTCAGTTGGGCGGAGAGCGGAAAATCAGGGAAGAGCGCATTTGCCGAGGCCGGGCCCGCCGTGGCCAGGAGGGCCAGGACCAGGACCAGGACGGCGTAAAACTGTCTGCGCATGACGACCTCCGGGCAAGGGTTGTATTGCGTGGCCATGGGCCGCTCTGTGAAAAAGCGGTCCCGGCCGAAGCCGGGACCGCGGAACTCCGGGGGAGGGCTGTGGCCCGATGCCCGCCCATCCAACCGGAGGTGTTCTACGAAGGCATGATGCGTCGTACCGGGCTGCCCAGCCGCGCCAGGAACTGCTTCCTGGTCATGGGGCCGCGCCGCACCGGGGTTGCGTCGGCATAGGCCGTGAGGTGTTCGTGGTAGTTCTCGGGCGGCACCTCGGCCAGGAAGATGACCCGCACATCGTCCGGGTCCACCAGGTTTGCCTGGGGATGCTTCTTCTTGGCCGCCGCCAGCCGCGCCTCGGCCAGCTTGAGCATTTCGTCGCGCTCGCCGAAGTTCATGGCGCCAGTGGGGCAGCTTTGCACGCAGGCGGGTTTCATGCCCGCGCGCACCCTGTCGATGCACATGTCGCACTTGACGATGGCCCCGGTCTTGGGGTCCTGGCGCGGGATGTCGTAGGGACAGGCGTCGCGCACGTCCTGGAAGACTTCCTTGGCCGTCAGCTCGGTGTAGATCACCGCTCCGGTGGCCTCGTCCTGCAGGATGGCGTCCGCGTTTTCCGTGGCCATCTGGCAGGGCGGCTGCACGCAATGGCGGCACTGGTCAGGCAGAAACAGCCAGTGCAGCTTGCCGTCGATGATCTTTTCCGAGAAGCGCACCAGACGAATGGTCTGTCCGGAGAGGTCCTCGGGGTTCTGGTGTGAACCGCGGTTGATTGTTTCTTCCGCAGGCAGTTTCTTCCACTGCTTGCAGGCTATCTGGCAGCCCCTGCAGGCCGTACACTTGGTCAGGTCCACAAAGAAGGTCTTTCCGTCCATATCTTCCTCCTTATGCCTTGCGGACGTTGACCATGAAGGCCTTGGTTTCAGGAATGCCCGTGTTCGGGTCGCCCACGGACGGGGTCAGAATGTTGGCTGAATCGCCGCCATTCTTGGGCCATGTCCAGCCAAAGTGCCAGGGCAGGCCGACCTGATGCACGGTGACCCCCTGGATTTCAAAGGGCTTGATGCGCGGGGTCACGATGGCCACGGCCCAGATCGAGCCGCGCAGACTTTCCACGGTGACCTTTTCCCCGTTGGCGATGCCGCGCAGCTCGGCGAGCTGCGGGCTGATCTCCACGAAGACCTGGGGCTCGGCTTCGGTGAGCCAGCCCTGGTTGCGGGTCATGAGGCCTGTCTGCCAGTGCTCGGTGACGCGATAGGTCGAGCCCACAAAGGGGAAGCGCGGATCGCACACGGCCTTTTTCTCGTCCTCGAAGGTGAGGGCGGTGGGGTTGTGGAGCTGCTTGGAGAACGGGTGGCTCTTCACCGGGCATTCCAGCGGCTCGTAGTATTCGGGGAAGGGACCATCGGCCCGGCCCGGCCCGAAGATCTGGCCGAAACCGTGCTTGCGCATGATGAAGGCGTGCTTCTCGCCGGGCTTCCATCCGCCGTCCGGCACGTCGCCGATCCACTTTTCGCCGTTCCAGCTGATGACCGGCTTGTCGGGCGCGTAAGGCTTGCCCGTGAGGTCAACGGAGGCGCGGTTGTAAAGGATGCGGCGGTTCACGGGCCAGCACCAGCTCCAGTTGGGATACAGGCCGATCTTGGCCTGTTCCGGGGTCTGGGTCAGGTCGCGGCGGGCGGCCATGTTGCCCTTGTCCGTATAGGAGTGGCAATAGAGCCAGTTGCCCGAAGCCGTGGAACCGTCCGCCTGCAGGAACGCGAAGCTGGGCACCTGTTCGCCCTTCTTGTAGAGCTTGCCCTTGATTTCCACGTCGCGGGTGAACACGCCGTTGATAAGCTTGGCGGTCTTGTGCGCGTCGAACACGCCCTTGGTGGCGATGCCGTCCCAGGACAGATTCAAGATGGGCTCGGGGAATGCGCCGCCTTCCTTGCCGTACATGTGGCGGATTTCTTCCATGAGCTCGTAGATGATGTCGCCGTCGGGCTTTTGCCCGTCGGGCGCATCAGGACCCTTGTAGCGCCATTGCATCCAGCGGCCCGAGTTGGTGATGGAGCCTTCCTTTTCAACGGACACGGCACAGGGCAGGAAGAAGACTTCGGTCTTGATCTTCTTGGGATCCATGTCCGGGCCTTCCCAGAACCAACCGGTCTCGTTGGGGAAGATGTTCACGTTCACCAGCCAGTCCAGCTTGGTGAGCGCCTTTCGGGTCTTGTTGGAGTTGGCGCCCGAACAGGCCGGGTTCATGCCCCAGGCAAGCAGGCCCTTGAACTGCCCTTCGTCCATCTTGTCGAAGAGGGAGAGCCAGGAGTATTCGCGGGCATTGTGGTTTTCCAGCTTGGGCAGCCAGCGGTACGCCTCGGCAGGTTCCGCCTCCATCCACATGGATTTGAGCAGGCTGTTCATGTACTTGGGATAATTCTGCCACCAGTTGGCGGACATGGGATCCTTGGACACCGGCGTATACTTGGTGTTGTGCGCTTCCAGTGTGTCCTGGCCGGCCAATGGGGTCTTGAGATATCCGGGCAGGATGTGGAAGAGCAGGCAATGGTCCGTGGAGCCCTGCACGTTGGATTCGCCGCGCAGCGCGTTCACGCCGCCGCCGGCCACGCCGATGTTGCCCAGCAGCAGCTGGATCATGGCCATGGTGCGGATGTTCTGCACGCCCACGGTGTGCTGGGTCCAGCCCATGGCGTACATGATGGTGCCCGCCTTGTCGCGCCTGCCCGTGGCGGCGTAGGTCTCGTACAGCCGGATCAGGTCGTCCTTGGGCATGCCGGAGATGGACGAGACCTTGTCCAGGCCGTAGCGCTCGTAGTGCTTCTTCAGCAGCTGGTACACGCAACGCGGGTCCTTGAGGCTCGGGTCCTTTTTCGGATTGCCCTGTTCGTCCGTGGCGAAGGCCCAGGTGGAGGTGTCGTAGGACCGGGTGGCCGGGTCGTAGCCCGAGAACACGCCGTCGTTGAAGGCGAACTTGTCGCCGACGATGAACGAGGCGTTGGTGTAGTCGACCACGTAGTCCTTGAAGATCAGGTCGTTGTCCAGAATGTACTTGATCATGCCGCCGAGCACGGCGATGTCCGAGCCCGAGCGGATGGCCGCATAGATGTCGGCCTTGGCCGAGGTCCTGGTGAAGCGGGGGTCGACGTGGATCAGGGTCGCGCCCCTTTCCTGCGCCTTGGTCACCCACTTGAAGGAGATGGGGTGGTTTTCGGCAGCGTTGCTGCCCATGATCAGAATGCAATCACTGTTCTGGAGGTCGATCCAGTGATTGGTCATCGCGCCGCGTCCGAACGACTCTGCCAGAGCCGCAACAGTGGCGCTGTGTCAGATCCGCGCCTGGTGCTCGATGTACACCAGGCCGAGGGATCGAAGCATTGTCTGATAGGCCCAGCATTCCTCGTTGTCCAAGGCTGCGGAGCCGAGCGACGCGATGGCGTCGGTGCGGTTGACTTCCAGTCCCTTGGCATTCTTGAGCGTAAAGCTGTCGTCGCGTGTCTTTTTGACGCGCTTGGCGATTTCCTTCAAGGCCCAGTCCCAGGATACTTCCTTGAACTTGGTTGCACCGGGGGCGCGGTAGAGCGGCGTCTTGGGCCGGCGATCGTTCTCGGCCAACTGCCAGATGCTCGCGCCCTTGGCGCAGAGAGCGCCTTCATTGACGGGATGGTCCGGATCGCCTTCGATGTTGATGGCTTTTTTGGTTTTCAGTGAAGTGTTGACGATCAGGCCGCAGCCTACCGCACAATAACAACAGACCGTGGTGGTCTGCTTGCTCCACTCGGGCTTGAGCATTGCGGCGCGGTCAGTGACCTTGGCCGCATGCGCCATCCCGAGCCCGCCAAAGGCCGCTACCGCAGCCGTTGTGGCGGAAAGCTTCAGGAAATTCCGTCGGTTCAGTGCCATTCATGCCTCCTTGCCAGGTTGGTTCGAGGAAGGGTCAGCGGCCACGGATTTCACGGCCAAGAGCCGTGAGCAAAGCGTAGCCGGACAGATGCGGAACAGCGAAGGCGCAGCGCGACTCGGACAGCTCTTTCTCCGGGGTACAATACCGGATGACGAACATGTCCCGCGCAACCGCACGCACCGCATCCAGCGCATGCCCGAGCCCTTCAAAGGGCAGGAGATGCATGGCGTCGCGGGCCGGTTCCGTAAGTTTGGACAGTTTCCTCATAGACAAAACCTCTCTTTCTCTGAGCGTCACCATGGCAAATCATGATACAAAAACAAGAAAGCCTATCTTTCTCCTGCTTCTACACTGCTTTTTTGAGCATAATAAAAACGCCCGTGTGACAACGGTTGTGCAGAAAACAGAAATGTATTTTGAAAAAAAGTGCAGAAAAAGATGAGCGCATGAGGAAAATCAACGGGCAGAAGACATGAATGACGGAGAGGGCGCAAAGCGCATGAGGGGATGCTGCGCAGTCGTTTTGCTGCGTCAAAAACAGGAAGCAGGGTTCAGACCAGGGCGCACAAATAGGAAAGCAGCTGGTCGAATATGGGACGACCGCGATTGTTGTACCGGAATTCCAGCTCCTTGAGATAGAGCGCAAAGCGCTGGCAGGAAATGCCGCGGAAGGCTTTGAGGCGATTCTTGGCGCTGGCCCAGAATTCGTCGTCGATGGCGTCGATGTGGGGCGGGGCGTCGTTGCGTCGGATGATGCCGTAAGGCAGGCTTTCATTGCCGCAGAAGACCATGGCCAGATAGTCGCGGTAGCGGTCCGAGTAGATGAGGTTGCCCGAGCGCACCAGCTTGAGGTGGAAGTTCATGTGGAAGTGGAAAATGGTCTCGGCCTGGAAATTGGGCATGAGGTCCACAAAGACCATGTCGTCCTTGCGCAGGATGCCGAAAACCGGGATGGTGTCCTGGCGCATCTGCTGCGGACCGCCTGTGAGCCGGTTGCCCTTGAGGTAGGAATCCAGGCCGGTTTCCGGGCCGAGGAGCTGGACCGCGTCCGAAGCATGGGCCAGGATGGCAAAACGTATTGCGGTCAGGGCCTTGTAGACCGTGTTGTAGGAAAGTCCCAGTTCTTCCTTGATGCGGTGCGGCGAAAGTTCGCGCATGAACATTTCCGTGATCAGCAGCCAATCCTTGCAGGAAAGAGCGCCGTTGTTGATCCAGCGGCCACTGAACGGCTGGAACGTGTATTTGCAGGCCGAACAGCGCAAGCGGCCGCCGCTCAGGGTGTAGATGCGGTTTTCATGGCAACGCGGACACACGGGCTCGCCTTCGGGCCAGCAAAAGGAGAGCAGGTGGCGGCGTGCGGTTTCTTCGTTCGCGATAAGGCGGCGCAGATTGTTTCTGCCCGGTTCCCGCAAAGCCGTTTCCGCCGGAAGGGAGGAGCGCCGTTTTTGCGAACCGGGATGGGCGACGTTCTGTTCAGGCTGCGGCTGCATGCGCGCTCCTAAAATCCCCACGCCGACAGGGTGGGTCTGGAAAAGCCTTGGTCCACTGCCAGATAATCCAGTGCGAGCGAATCCAGGTCATCGAATTCCGCCAAAACGATTTTATCCAATTCCCTGAAATCAATGGTCTTTACATAATGCTTGCATGTGGAGCAGACGTCCACACGAAAGCCGGGTTCCTCTTTGGCCGTGAAGAACGTCAATTTTTTTTGATCATCCTCGTCGCAGGCCAGACAGGAGATGCGGCGCACCCGGTATTCGTGACGGCAGAAGGAGCAGACCGCATGGCGTGCTCCTTCCTTGCCGCGCAACACCGAGATCAGAGGCAGGCTGCCGCAAATCGGGCAGGCCGCCCTGGTCCAGGTTTCGATTGCGGGCAAGCGTGGTGCCAGCAGCTCCGCCGCGCTGGAAATGCTGGGGAAAAGAGAGGAATAGCCTAGAAAATAGATCGTTTTCGGCGCTTGCGGTGTGCGCTCGGCCCAAGCCTGGAAGAACGCGTCGTCCGATTCCAGGATGCGGGTAAAAATATCTTCGGGGGCCAGCTTGCCGGAGGTGATGTCGCTCTTGATGGTCAAGGTGGCCTGTTCAAGAGCTTCGCCCGCGCAGAGGGAAAGCTCCATCAGCTTGCCAAAGAGCATCAGGGCCTGGGGCAGGTCCATCGGAAAGTCTTTTTTATCCAGCAAGGGTTTGCCGCGTAACATGTCATCCTGGGAAGAAAAAGCCGTTTCCGCGGGAGAAGGGAGTTCGGCCACGCTGCGTGCCGCAAGTTGCAGGCGGGCCACTTCGGCCAGCATCTCAAGGAGTTCCACAGGGAGTGTGTCTTTGCCCTTGATCTGGGCCAACTTGGCTTCCAGCCGGTCTCCGGCTTCCATGAAATCGTATGCCATTGTCTGCTCCAAAACGAGATTTGGTGTAAAAGTAAGGGGAAGTTAGCGGCGTGCCCATACATTTCCACTTAACAACACTTTGGCACAAACAAGAGAAAAGGGACACTTTGATTCGTGCGTGCTGGTTATTGTTTCAGTCCTGACCGGGCAGGGGCGAGGCCAGCAGCTCCACGGGCAACTCCGGGGTCAGGTCGCGGTCCGGAGGCAATGCGATTGCGGCGTCTGCCAGGGCCAGGGCGCGCAGGGTCGGACCTTCGCCGATGAGCGGTTGGGCCGTGAGCCGACCTTCGTGCAGGTCGAGCGTGCAGGGAACGATCCATTCGCTGCCGGGCCGGGTGCGGATTGCCTGCTTCAGCAGGGCGCACGACGCGGATGCGGGAGTAAGCCCACGCAACCTGCGCACCAAGGGCAGAACCACGGCGTGCAGGCAGGCGTAAACGGCATTGGGAGGGCCGGGCAGGCCGATGAGCGCTACTGTGCGTCCCCCATCCTGTTTCAAGGCTGCGAAAACCTGCTTGCCGGGGCGCATGTCCAAACCGTTGAAGAGCAAATCGTATCCTGCCAGCAAGGCTGCTTCGTGGGCAAAGTCGCGCCTGCTGCGGCCCGTGCCGCCGGTGGTGATGACGACGTCGGGCAGAGGGGCGTTGAGCAGCGCCCGGCCTATGGCTTCCAGGTCGTCGGGCAGTGTGCGGGACTCCAGGACCCGGGCGCCCCAGCGTTCCAGCAGGCCCCGCACAAGGACCACGTTGTCCGCCGGTATGCAGCCCGGCTTGATGGCGGTGCCGGGTTGGCCCAACTCGTTGCCCAGTCCGAACATGCACACGGAGGGGCGGGGATGCACGGCCAGTTCTACGACCTTGGAGCGGGTCAGGAGTGCGGCGGCCTGAGGGGTGATGGCTCTGCCGGGAAAGGCGATGATATCGCCCAGGGGCAGGTCGCCGCCCTCGGGCCGGATGTGTTGACCGGCCAGAACCGGCGCATGCAGGGAAATGGTTTCGCCCTCTTCCCGGACGTCCTCGAACCCCAGGACCGCGTCCGCGTCCGGAGGCACGGGGCCGCCCGTGAGCAGGCGCACGGCCTGGCCCGGAAGAAGAGGCGCGGGCAAGCGGGATTCCGCGGTCAGGGTCAGCGTCACGGGCAGGCAGACGGGAGCGTTTGCGGATGCCGTGGCCGTGTCTGCCGAACGCAGGGCGAAACCGTCGCGCAGGGAGGTGGGGTGCCCCGGTATGGGGCATGCCGCCTGAGCCTTTTCCGCGGCGACAAGCCCGACAGCGTCCATGGGCTGCATGCGGCATGCGAGTGTCGGCGCGCAGTGCTCCAGGAGCAGGTTCACGGCTTGGGCACGCGACAGTCTGCGCACGGGTTTGCTGGGGGCTGGTGAAGCGTTCACGCTCAGGAGCTTACGATGCGGCCTCTGTCATTGTAAACCCAGAAGCGGCTTTTCCCGACATTGCCCACCAGCGTGATGCCGGTGCGCCGGGCCAGCTCCACGCTGAAACTGGTGGCCACGGCCGTGGAAACGAGCAGCGGCAGGCCGATGCGCACGACCTTGAGCAGGATTTCCGAGGCCACGCGGCCCGTGGTCACGATGAGCTTGTCGTCCACGGAAATGTTGTCCAGGAAACAGTGGCCGCAAATCATGTCGATGGCGTTGTGACGGCCGATGTCCTCCCGGAAGAGCAGCATGCCCTCGGGCGTGCACAGGGCCGAGTTGTGGCAGCCCCGCGTGGCGTTGTAGAGGGTGGAACGTTCGTGCAGCTCGTCCACCAGGGCCAGGATCTGGTCCGGGCGGATGTGTACATTGCCTTCCACGCTACGCCGGGAAATGGTGCTTACGTTGCGACCGAAATTGGTGCCCTTGCCGCAACCGGAAGTGATGGAGCGCTCCAGCAGCCTGTTTTCCCAGGGGTCGTGGCAGGTCTGCACGTCCACTGTAATGCGGTCGTGCTCTTCCTGGACCCGCAAATCCGTGATCTGTTCGGGCGAGGAAAGAAAGGCGTCGGATTTGAGGAAGCCCACGGCCAAATAGTCGGGTTCGCGGCCCGTGCAGAGCAGGGTCACGACCTCGCGGTCGTTGAGCCGGATGGTCAGGGGCACTTCGCGTATGGACGTGATGGTCGTCTTGGCGAAGTCCAGGGCGGAATATTCCACGATATCGAAGCTGTATGAGTCCACTGCCGTCTCCTGCCCCGTGATGGGTTCGCCCATGGATAGTCGCTTGCTGCTCATGTATACTCCCGGGAGAAAGAGCGGGGCAACGAAGCCGGATTTGCCCACGTTTTCACACTGCCGGTCCTGCGGGTGAGAGATGGCGCCAAGCATACTCTGTATTGTGGGAAAAAAGAAATCTGGGAAAACCACGTTTATCGAAAAATTAGTTCCGGCGCTCAAGGCCCTGGGCCTCAGCGTGGGCACGGTCAAGCACGACGCGCACAGCTTCGAGATGGATCATGAGGGCAAGGATTCCTGGCGGCATCGCCATTGCGGAGCGGACAGCGTGGTGGTTTCCTCGCCGCAGCAGGTCGCGTTGATCAAGAGCGTGGCGCAGGAAATGACCCTGCCTGAAATGGCCCTGGAATTCTTTGCGGATCGGCAGATCGTGGTGGCCGAGGGCTATTTCCGTTCGGACCAGCCCCGGATCGAAGTGCATCGCGGTACGGCCCATGCCGAACCGCTCAGCACGGCGGAAAAGGCCAAGGAGCAGAGGCTGTTGGCTGTTGTTTCGGACGTGCGGCTGGATTTGGGCGTGCCGCTGCTGGGCTTGGATCAGGCCGAGGAGGCGGCACGGCTCGTGGCTCGGGAGCTGCTCGGGTTATAAGCCTTTTTTTTCGGCAAGTTCGCGGGCCCGGGCCAATTCTTCCGGGGTGTTCAGATTGCGGAAGGAGAGCAGGTCCGGGTCGTGCTGCGCGAGCAGGCGCACCGACACGTCGCGAACATGTACCTTGTCGAAGAAGTTGATGATCTTGAAGTCGCCCCGGCCCAATTGTTCTTCAATGTGGGGCAGGCAGCGCTTGGAATAGATGGCGCAAAGCGGCTCGCCATAG
>JAZHDD010000056.1:0-13958 GCA_036541255.1 Desulfovibrionaceae bacterium
GCCGCCCAGAGTGGCCTGGTTGCGGATCAGGGGCGAGCCCAGGCCGCGCAAAGCCTGATGCAGCACACCCAGGCGGGACGCTGTTTCTTCATGCTCCAGCAGTTCGGTCAGAGTGGTGGCCGCGCCGATGCGCATGATCCCGTCCGCGTTCTGGATGCCGCGCAGTTCCGTCAAGCGTTCCAGACAGCAAATATCGTGATGTGCCGGTTTATTGCGGCGTTGGACCAGCAGGTCCGTGCCTCCGGCCATGGCCTGCATGCCGGGAGTGTCGAGCAGGGGCCAGAGTTCGGCCAGGGCGCGGGGCAGATGCACGCTCATGAGTCTTTCCCCTTGTCCTGCGGCATGACTGCCTGCGCGTATTCCACGGCGTCCAGGATGCGCCCGTACCCGGTGCAGCGGCAGAGGTTGCCGGACAGGGCTTCGCGGATTTCCTGCCGGGTCGGGTCCGGGTTACGGCTGAGCAGATCCGTGGCCGAGACGATCATGCCCGGAGAGCAGAAGCCGCATTGCACGGCACCGTGTTCGGCAAAACTGGCCTGCAGGGGATGGGGTTGTTCCAGATTGCCCAGGCCTTCGATGGTGGTCAGGTCCTGGCCGTCGAGCTGGGCCGCCAGGGTCAGGCAGGAAAGCCGGGCGCGGCCGTTCATGAGCACGGCGCAGGCCCCGCATTCGCCTGTGCCGCAGCCCTCTTTGGTACCGGTCAGCCCCAGCCGTTCGCGGATGATGTCCACGGCGCGTTCGTCGCCCCGGACCTCCAATTTCGTTTCCTGGCCATTGATGTGAAAGCGGATGGTCATGCCTTGGCTCCGGGCCGGGGCGTCATCAGCCCCAGGATGGTTTCGGAAGAGACAGGGGCGCGGTTCACGTAGGCCCCCAAGGCGTCGGACAGGGCCGCGGCCACGGCCGGGAGCGGTCCGTTCATGCCCACTTCGCCCACGCCCTTGAGCCCGAACGGCCCGGAGTGTTCCATGGTTTCCACGGCCAGGGAAAGGGTGTCCGGCGTATCCAGGCTGGTGGGGATGAGATAGGTGGACAGGTCTTTTGTGGTAATGATGCCCGCCTCGGTGCCGAAGCCTTCCATGAGCGCGAAGCCCAGGCCTTGGGCCACGGCGCCTTCTATCTGTTGGTGAAAGTTCAGGGGATTGAGCACGCGTCCGCCGTCGGTGGCGGCCAGATAGTCGCAGATGCGGACCTGGCCGGTCAGCTCGTCGATCTCCAGCCGGACCAAATGCGCGGCATAGGGATAGATGAGGTGCGGAAAGCCGATGCCGAATTCCTTTCCGGTGTCCGGGACTTCCTTGGTGACCGGCATGAGGTACTCGGAGACGCAGATGCGGTCGTCGCGGGGCAGCATGGCAGCCAGCTGGGCAAGTCCCACTTCCTTGCCCGTGGGCAGGTGGCGAATTGCTCCGGGCACCAGAGTGAAGCCGTCGGATTCGTCTACGAAAAGCATGAGCGCGGCGCGGCGTACCAGTTTGGCGGTCATGAGCTCGCAGGCCTTGATCAGCGCCTGGCCGAACGTATAGGTGGTGCGACCGGCCGCTGCCGAACCGGAAGGGTGGGCCAGTTCGGTGTCGGGCTGGACGACCTCCAGCCGTGCCCGGTCCTGGCAGAGGACTTCCCCGGCGATCTGCGCGAACGTGGAGGCGTTGCCCTGCCCCATGTCAGGCACGGCGTTGTAGATGACGAAGCGCCCGTCCGTGGTCAGTTCGATCTTGGCGATGGCGTTGTCGGCCAATCCTCGGCCATAGCCCATGCCATTGAACAGGGAAACCACGCCCACGCCCCGGCGAGTCAGGGGCGGAGCCGCGTCTTTCCAAGTTTGCCTGGACGTCCAGAGCGGGTGGATTTTGAGGATACGTAAGCATTCGCCCAGGCCCGTGGACGTGGTCAGAGTCACGCCCGAGCAGTTGCGGTCGCCCCGGTGCAGGGCGTTCTGGCGGCGCAGGTCCAGGCGATCGCGGCCCAGCGTGTCTGCAAGGCGGTCCATCATGCCTTCGAAGGCAAAGCTGACCTGGGCCACGCCAAAGCCCCGAAAGGCCCCGGCAACGGGGTTGTTGGTGTAGACGCACCAACCCTGGGCATCCATGTGTTCCACTCGGTATGGCCCGGCAGCATGCTCCATGCCCAGGGCCATGATTTCCCCGCCAAGATGGGCGTAGGCTCCGGTATCCATCCAGATGCGGCAGACAACCGCTTTGAGTGTGCCGTCGGCCATGGCCCCGATGCGGTATTCCATGCGTGTGGCGTGGCGTTTGTATCCGGCGAGAAAGCTTTCCTCTCGATCCCAGCACATTTTGATGTGGCGACCGGGCAGACGCAGTGCGGCCAGACCGAGCAGACCTTGCACGGTGGCCCCGTCCTTGCCGCCGAAACCGCCGCCCAGGAACGGACTGACCACGCGGACTTTACCCGGCGAGATACCGAGGGCGTGGCCGACTTCGAAGCGGTCGCGAAACGGGGCCTGGGTGCCGACGGTCAGATGCAGCATGCCGGCATCGTCCAGAAAGGCCGTGCCGTTTTCGGTTTCCAGGAAGGCGTGGGCCTGGGCCGGGGTGTGAAAGGTTTCCTCCAGGACTACGTCGCATTGCTCCAGCGCGGCCTCGGCATCGCCTTTGCTGATGCGGGCGGCCAGGAGCAGGTTGGAGTCGCGGTCTTCATGGACAAGGGGAGCATCCGGGGCCAGGGCCGCGTCCAGATCGGCGACAACGGGCAGGGGGTCGATTTCGACCCGGATGAGGGAGAGAGCCGTGCGCAGGACGTCTTTATTTTCAGCCACCACCAGGGCCACGGCATCACCGGCGTGATGGATTTTCTTGCCGCAGAGAACGGGCATATCCTTGTGCACGATGCCCTGGCGGTTGGTTCCGGGCACGTCGGCGCGGGTCATGACGGCCAAGACGCCCGGCAGGGCCTGAGCTCCGGCAGTATGCACCGCTCGCAGGACTCCATGGGGAACCAGAGCCCGTTTGGCTCCGGCCCAGAGCAGGTCTTCCGGGTACTGGTCCGCACTGAAACGTTCATTGCCCGTGGCCTTGGAAAGGGCGTCCAGGCGGGGCCGGGCCGGGCCGATGTCAAAAGGCATATCGGACATGGAAACTCCCTGAAATGTCATATAATAATGTAACAGTGCTGAAAAAGCAAAGGCGTGTCAATCGTGGAGAACTCAGATGCAACCGCTTGCTGCGGCGTCCGTTTTGCAATTGTCTGAAACGGTTTGGCGTGCCCCGGACAAGGCGTTTAAAGACATGGGGGCATGTGTCGGCCAAAGAAAGAGAACCTATTGCTTTAGTAAATTATTTTGGCTAGAAAGAATACGAATCTTTTTGCGGCCAAGGCGTGTTCGGACGATATGGAAGAGCCCGGACAAGTGGGCATCCTGCCGACGTCCGGCCATGAAACGGAATTGGTCCCCTTTTGGAGGAACAGAACAGTGTCCGACAACCTGACGGCAGCGATTCTCGGCCGCAACAGTGCCAATCATCCGGACAAGGCCGCCCTGCTTTTTGAGCAACGGCGCATCACCCATGCGGAGCTGGAGCTGGAAACCCTCCGTCTGGCGGCGGAACTCGTCCGGCGCGGCGTCGCCCCGGGCGACAGGGTGGCCCTGCTCATGCCGGACAGCCCAGCCATGCTGGAATGGTTTTTGGCGGCCCTGCTTGCCGGGGCCATAGCCGTGCCCATCAATGAGCGCGTTTCCCTGACAGACAGGGAGTTCATCCTCAAGGATGCGAACCCGGTCCTTTTGGTCGTGGCCGCTGGTCGTGATCACGAAACGAATTGGTCCGGTACGGTGCTGCATGCCGATCTTGCCGATCCCGCGGGCAAGGCTGGGGAAGGCCAAGCGTTCGTCCCGCATGTTCCGGCAACCAACGACCCGGCCTACATGCTCTACACCTCGGGATCCACGGGCAAGCCCAAGGGGGTGGTCCACTCCCAGGGCGACTTGTTCATGCACGAAAAGGCGTTCGGTCCGGCCATACTCGGCGACGCGTCCGGCGATGTCCTGTTCAGTTGCAGCAAGTTTCCCTTTGCCTACGGGCTCGGCGTGCAGGCGGGGCTGGCCGTGGGCCTGGGCGCGACCCTGGTGCTCCATCCCGGACCGCCCGAGGCTTCGGTCCTGCTGGAGCTGATCAGGCGCCACGCTGTCAGCGTTTTTTTCGCCGTGCCCACGGTCTATCAATCCATGCTGCGCGAGCGCACCGGGCAGGAGGACGTCTCGTCGCTGCGCATGTGCTATTCTGCGGGCGAGGCCATGCCGTCTCCCGTACATGAGGCCCTGCGGGCCTGGCTCGGCGTGGACGTGCTGGACGGATACGGCTCCACGGAAACCTCTTTCGTGGTCATTTCCAACATGCCGGGCAGGATTCGTCCCGGCACTCTGGGAGAGGCCGTTCCGGGCTATACTATCCGGTTGGAGGGCGAGGATGGGCGAGAGGCAGCCGAAGGCGCTTCAGGCCGGGTGCTGGTGCGCGGGCCGGGGCTTTCCAAAGGCTACTGGAACCGGCCCGAGGCTACCGTCCAGAACATGCGCGCGGACGGCTGGCTCGATACCGGCGATCTCTGCGCATTCGAGAACGGTGCCTATCGTTATCTGGGCCGCGCCGACGACATGATCAAAACCGGCGGACAATGGGTTTCCCCGGTGGCCGTGGAGGACTGCCTGCTGACCCATTCGGCTGTGGCCGAGTGCGGTGTGGCTCGCTACACGATGTACGGATTCGATTACCCCGCGGCATTCGTGGTGGCCGCGCCCGGCTTCGAGGCGGGACTGGAGCTGGCCGGGGAATTGCGCCGGCATGTGCGAGCATTGCTGCCCAAGCACATGTCGCCGGTCAAGGTGGTCTTCATGCCTGAACTGCCGAGAACGGCCACAGGCAAGATCCAGCGTCATAAATTGCGGCGCTAGTGCCGCGACAAAGAATCCGAGGAGAGGACGATGAAAGTGACCCGGGAACAGGTGCTCAAGCTCTTTCTTGATGCGGGTGTGGAAAAGGAGATCGTGGACGGCCTGAAGCCGGGCATCCTTTTGACCAAACAGGGTCTCGACTCCGTGGATTATCCTTCCATTTTGGTGACCATTGAGGAATCGCTGGGCATCACCATTGATGAAACCGAAGCCTGCGAACTCAAGACCCTGGAGGATTTTGAAACGCGCCTGAGCAAATAATCAGAGCGCAGCTCAGCTCGCGGTTTGTTTCCAGTCCGCTGCAATGCGGTCCCGGAGCGCCTTGGAATCGTCCGACAGCAGGCGGGGCCGGTCAAAATCCGGGGCCGTACGCAGCTTTTGCAGGAAAAATACATCGCTGCCGGTCCACAGGGGCAGCACCCCGCCCAGGAAAAATCCCCGCTCCCTGGCGAGGTTCACTGCTTGGTCCAGTCCGGGGCAGGCCAGGGGCAGATGCACCTGGCGGATGTGCCGCCCGGAGAATTCCGATTCGAAGGCGTCCAAAACTCCGGCCATGTCCGCGCCGGGCTCTTCCACTATCAGCTTGACCAAGTCGGCCTCTTTCGAGTCCTTGACGCTGGAGCGCGTGGTTCCCTCAAGAAGGGCTGCCGGCCCTATCTCGCGTTGCAGCCCCGTTGCGGCGTAGCGTCCAAGCAGAAAATCGGCGTAGGCTTCCGGCAAATGCACCACGTGCGGCACGTCGCGCAGGATGAGCATGGCGTTCAGCAGCGAGATGCGGCCCGGGGCCCAACCTTCGTTGCGCTCGGGACGAGCGGGCATGGCTTCCATTTCCAGGCCGAACACCTCGCATTTTTGCAGGCGGATCATCTTTTGCACGGCGGTGTGGTCGCATACGCTCTGTCCGTAGACCGCATGCAGATTGAGTTCACGGGGCAGCGTATCGGAGGTGGCCTTGTTCAGCCGGAAAGCCAGGGTGCCGGTGCGGTAGTCGGGCAGGACCATGAGCCCGCCTGTTTCCATAATTCCCTGGAAAGGGGCGACCCGGAATAGGGCGGACACGCCCACAATATCGCCCCGCTCGGTGCGCGCAACGTACTGGTAGAGGTCTGGACCGGCATTGGCCTCGGTCACCAGCTTGGGGTCATAGACGTAATCCAGGGGAAATTTGTCGCCGTAGATGGCATAGTAGAGCAGGGAAACGCCTTGGGCGTCCTCGGGCCGGAATGGACCGACAGTCGCCTTTTGGCCGGGTTCGATAGGGGAATATAGGGCTTTGAGGCGTTCCATATTGCGCTGGCGGGCTTGAGTGGCGTTCATTGCTTTTCTCCGTGATTGTTCATGGTTGGGAAACGGGCGCATTGGGTATCCTGCGCAGACGGACGAACAGGCAGGCCACTAGGGCCATGCCCGCCGAGATGCGGAACAGCCCGGCGTGGGAAAGCCCCGCGTCCAGCAACGTGCCTCCCAGATACGGTCCGAGGAACAGGCCTGCGTCCATGGTTGAAAGCATCAGGTTGGTGGTCAGGCCACGCTTGGCCGGATCGGCCAGTACAAAGAGCGACGACTGGAGTAGAGGCAGGGCCACGCCCATGGCCGCTCCGAAGCCGGCGGCGGCCAGCAGGAAAGGCAGCGGCGAGCGTACCAGGGTATAGGAACCGTAGCAGACGGCCAAAAAAAGCAGGGTCATGATCAGGGCGCGGGTCTTGTCCAGCTTGTCGAAATACATGCTGCCGAACAGACGCACCGCAATGGTCGCACCTGTGGACACCGTGAAAAAGAGCCCGGCATTGGCCAGTCCCATGCTTTGGGCAAAACCCTTCATGAAGAAGAAAAGCAGCGAGGAGGAAAAAAAGGTACACAGGCATGCCCCGAGCATCAGAATGATGCCGGGGGTGGCCAGAGCCGTGCGGATCTGTTCCAGCCCGGAAACGCTCCTGTCGTGCGGATGCAGGGCTGCGGCCTTTCGGGCATAGGGGCCGAGGCGGGCCAGGAGCAGCAGTGCGGGCAACGTGACCAGGGACATCCAGGCGTAGGCGTGGGCCGCGCTGGGCACGAGGCGCAGGAGCATTTCGGTCAGGGGCGGCATGAGTGCGAAGGGCAGCAGCGTGATCAGGGTGAAGACGCCGAAGCCCTGGGCGCTGCGTTCCGGTGGGATGAAGTGGACCAGAAGGCTCGCCGCAGCCGAAACCAGAGCCACAAAGGCGGCGCCGTGGACCACTCGTATGGCCGCGAGCAAAAAAACGCTGTGGGTCAGGGGATAGCTGAGCAGGGCCAGGGCCGTGAGCGCCAAGCTCAGTCGCATGACGAACAGGGCGTTGTGCGGGCCGAGCCGGGGACTGATGCAGGGCCGCAGGAAAAAGGCGGTCATGGGTTCCAGGGCCAGGATCAGTCCGCTCCAGACCGGGGAGATGCCTATGGATTCGAGATAGGGATACAGGCCGTAAAACACGGCAATGTTGCCGAACCCGAAGAGCGCCACCAAGCAAAGCGTGACGAAAGGATAGCTCAACAGGCGCTGGGATTCGGCGTGTCCGGGCATGAGATTCTGATCCTGGGCGTTGGCGGAAGGGTGTGTTCCGCAGGATCGCCATTATTGGTTGTCTGAATCTTACCGTTTGAAATCAAAGCACAGTTTCAGGAGTATCCCAAGAAGCGAGACCCGGCAAGCTTGACGAGCAGAGGGCTGCTTTGTCTTTTTCCAATGCGTTGACAAGGAGGAGGCTTCGTCCTCCCCCAAAATGGAAAGCGGGTTACGAGATGGACTCGTAACCCGCGGTGTTGTCGGGGTTGCCTTCAGGAGGTTTTGCTGCGCTGCCTAGGCAGGAAGCCCTGCCTACCAGAGGCGGTAGTTGAATCCAAAGGTGGCGGTCAGGTCGGACGCGCTGTCGTCGTCGCAACCGATGGCCACGCCGAGGCTGGAGCTTGCCGACAGCCGTTCCGTGATATCCCAGCTTGCGCCCAGGCCTGCTTCGGCCCAGTCTTGATCGAGCTTTGCACCAGGATAGGCGAACGCGCCCATGCCGGTGGCCGTGCCGCCCATGCCGGAGGATGTGTCCTCGAAACGGTGGTCCCAGGCCAGCCATGCCCAGGTGCCTACCTCGTCAAAGAGGTTGACGTCGGCCCGCAGGCCCGTTCTGATGGAATTGGAGGTTTCGCTCCGGCTGTCGAAGCTTGCCGGGAACGGGCCGCCGGATTCCGCATAGCCGTCGATCTGCGTGTCCTGCCACGTGTATTCGGCGAAAGGTGTCAGGTAGAGATGGTCGGTCACGCTCTCTGTCCACTGTACCCGGCCGGAAAGACCGAAGACGTCCGCGTCCGTGGAGCCTTCGGAGGAAGCGCTGCCCGCGCCGTTGGCATAGCCGCGCGTCAGGTCCAGGTTCACCGACTGCCACAGGGCGGACACGCGGAACTCGAACCCGGTCCCTTCCGGAGTATAGACGGCAAAGACTCCAGGGCCGATGGCGCGGATGCTCTGGTCTCCGCCGTAACTGGTGTCCAGGTCGCGCGTGTCGCCAAACACGCCGCCGCCGAAGCGCCACTCGCCGCCGTTGTCCCAGGTCATGCCCAAGCCGCCGTGCAATCCGAGGTCGTCGCCGTTGATCTCAATGTTCGTTCCTACGGAGCCGACCATCCACAGGTCCAGATGGCCTTGCATCTCGTCATCGCTGGACAAGCCCCGCAGGGTGTCTGACCCGGCTGTTTCGGTGCCCGAATTGGTGACGGAAAAATGCATGCCCTGGCCGCCCGTGACGCTGCCGAGACGGCTCATGGAAAGCTGGCCCATGCCGGAAACGACCGGGCCGACCATGCCCATGGTCGCCAGGGACTGGTTGAGCTGATCGACGCTAATCATGCCGCTGGGGCCGACGGAGGTGATTCGGGCGATGTAGTTGGTTCCGGTGTATCCGTCGTCATGTCCGACGATGATGGTTCCGTCGGCGCTGATGCCGTCTACGTTCGCCAAGGTATGGCCGGTCATGTCCACTCCGGCGTTTTCCAGCAGGGTCGTAAGCGAGACCATGCCGGTTTCCGCTGTCCAGCGGAAGGCTATATCATCATTGCTGCTGTTTAGGCTAGATCCCACCACCACGGAGCCGTCCGCGGAAACGGCAGTAGCTCTGGATTGTTGGTAGGTCGCGTCCATGAAGCCGAGGCCGGTCATGGTGCCACCGGTCCAGCGGAAGGCTTCCAGTTTGTCGTTGTTGTTATGGCTAGATCCCACCACCACGGAGCCGTCCGAAGACGTGGCGTAGGCATCGGACTTGAAATAGGTGCCGGTCGTGTCCAGGAAGCCGAGGCCGGTCAGGGTGCCGCCTGTCGGGGTGCCGTCGCTCACCCAGCGGAAAGCTTCAGAGGTGGTATAGCCGTGAGTGGTGGCCACGCCCACCACTACGGAGCCGTCCGAAGAGATTCCCTGGGCCTCGGAAAAATCATACCCGGCAAGAATGCCGAGGCCTGTCATGGTGCCGCCGGTAGGGGTACCGTCGCTCACCCAGCGGAAGGCTTCCAT
Organism: Desulfovibrionaceae bacterium; assembly: GCA_036541255.1. GTDB lineage: Bacteria > Desulfobacterota > Desulfovibrionia > Desulfovibrionales > Desulfovibrionaceae > Paucidesulfovibrio. The sequence continues at coordinate 9,420 of JAZHDD010000056.1, forward strand.
GTTATCGCTGCTATTATCGCTCCATCCCGCCACCACGGAGCCGTCCGCGGACACGGCCTGGGCATGGGAAGATGGCGTGGCAATGGTGTCGTCCAGGAAGCCGAGGCCGGTCATGGTGCCGCCTGTCCAGCGGAAGGCTTCACTGTATCCGCTATTGTTTTGGCTGTATCCCACCACCACGGAGCCGTCCGCGGATACGGCTTTGGCATCGGACTTGAAATAGGTGCCGGTCGTGTCCAGGAAGCCGAGCGGGGTCAGCACGCCTCCTGTCCAGTAGTGCGCCTGATCGTTTCCCCCGGTCCTGATAAACCCCACGACCACGGACCCATCCGAGGAAACCCCATATGGTTGTAAAGGAAGCGAGTCCACCGAATCGCTGCGCGCCGGAGCGGGAAACAGGGTGAACACGGCAAACATCATGATCACCGGCATGAACCATTTGGCATGGCGGGATGGGGGACGGGAAAACTGGCGTGGTTGTGTCACGGGAAATCTCCTTGGAGAGCAGCGTTTCAATTCGTGTCAATAAGATAAAAAATAAGGCCTAACTGGCTTTTTTTACGTTCTATTTTTAGAGGAAAATACAGGATGACTTCATATGGCGATTTTTTAAGCGATTGGATTTGGCGTCGCAATATCACCCTGGGTGATAGTCGGCATAAAGCCTAATTATTAAATAATGTTACGGTAAAATATATTTTATTTTTTCAGATTGCAGCACGTGTGTGGGCAAGATCGATTTCGGGAGCATGGTGTCCATGCCGTCTCCACCAAAGTCGGGTGTTGCTTGTGGGTGCTTTTGGATGATTTTCAGGAAGTGAACAAAAAACGGCGCTGGATGTACACCAACGCCGTCTTTTTGGGGACGGGATAATCAGTAGGTCGCAACGCTTTATGCCGAAGCTCGCGCCAACGGTTTCAAACCGCTGAGCGGGGACGCGCTGAGGCCGAAGAGTGTTTTCCCCTTGAAAGATCGTTCAGGAGACTTGTCGCGGCACAGGGCCGCTAAGTGTTCTTTCCCTCGGCCAGGAAATACTGCTTCAACTGCTCCCGGCTGTTGATGCCGAGCTTCTTGTACAGGGCGGCAAAGTAACGCTTTACGGAATTGGGAGCCAAACCCGCGGCAGCGGCGATTTTCTTGTAGGTCATCCCGGTCAGGGCCAGGCGGACGAGTTCGCGCTCCCTGGGGGTGAGGGGGCGTTTGTCTTCCTGGAAAAAATGGGACACGATGCCGTTGCGGACTTTTTCAAAGGCGGTAGCTAGTTGCAGGATGCGCCGAACGTCGTAACCGTAAGGCTCCTCGTCTTTCAGGCTTTTGAGTTGCGGCAAGAAAATGGAGTACGTCACGAAGGGCATATAGATTTTGTCCGGCAGCGCCAGATCAAGCGCGGCAAAGAGAGCGGAATCCGCCTTTGCCCAGAAACCCAAGCCCACATTGCCCGCCGCGACAAACAGGTTCGCATAAATGGAGAACAGAAGATTTTTACGGAAGGTCCCTTTTTCCAACAGCTGGGAAAAGCGGCCGACCAGTTCCGCATATTCCCCGGCAAGCAGCAGTGCTCCGCCCATGACCAGGTAGGAGCAGCCTCCGGCAAAGGCGTAGAGTTTTTCTTCGCCGTCTTGCAGCAGCCAGCCGGGTATTCTTTCGGGCCGGTGAATGCTCACATGCAGGAACCCGGCGCACAAGTCCATGGCCTGCAACAGGGAAAAGGCCTTTTCCTCGTCCACGCGTTTGCGCATGACAGCCAGCTGGTCCATGGCCTGCCCGTATTCGCCGTGTTGTATCTTCAACCGGGCAAGCAGGAACCGGGCGCATATCTCGATGCCGATCTGTCCATGGCTCTGCGCCGAGCAAAGAGCCTTGTGGCTGGCGACAGCAGCAGACTCGAACTCTCCGGCGTTGTATAACGCTTCGGCCGAGAGGGCGTCTTCCGCCCCGGCCCCGTGCATGCCGGTCAGCTTCCAATAGTGCGGCAGACATTCGCGCATCTGCGTTATTGTCTTGTCCAGCGTCCCGCTCTCTCTATGGAACATGTACATTATCGAGGGCGAGCCAAGCGTCCATGGGTCCTGTCCGAAAAGACGGCTGCATCCGGCTTCGGTCTGGCTGAAAAATGCAGCGGCTCGTTTGTGGTGGGCCGACATGGCTTCGATGTCGTTATATTTGGTGAAGGCGAGCAAGAGCTCCAGCTCACCTCTCCAGCCGTTCGCAGTGGAGTCGTTGTCGGGGAGGGAGGCGCAATAGCGCCCCAGGCGGGCAAGCAGGTCCGAAAAGGCCGGGAGATCCTTGGCGCTGAGAGCAGCCATGGCATACCGGAACATGATGCCGGGATATTGATCCATCAGATCTGATCGGCATGCACGGAAAAAGCCCAGCAACAGGCCGTTGCCTTGCGTGACGGGCAGGCGTTCAACAACCGCATCCAACAGATCAAGCGCCTCGGTAATGTCTTTGACTTCCCCCAGGAGTTTGACGGCCTTGCGTATCTCATCATGCTGAATCAGCCAGTTGGCATGACGCAGGTAAACCTCCTGCTGCTGTTCAATCGGCAGCTTTCTCAAATGCGCCATTAAAAAATCACGAAACAGAGCGTGAAGTCTGTAGCTTTCTGTTGTCGGATCATAGCTGATGAAGGCGTTGCGCCGAACGACATCCGCAAGGATAGCTTCCGCATTTCCACAAAACAGCTTGGCCTGGGAGACGGTAAAGCTCTCCAAGGGAGAAAGGACGAGAAGCAGGTGTCTTGTTTCGTGTGGAAGCTTGTCGAAGATCTGGCTTGCCAGCAGAGTGGATATCTCCATGGGGGCAGCCAGTTTTCCGTGCTGGGAATACTGCAGCAGATACAGATACAGTGCGCTTATCCAGCCGCCTGTCAGCTTGAGCAATTGCGCTACGTCTCCCTCGTCCAACGCTATGCCGTTTTGCTCGAAGTAAGCCCGTATTTCCTCTTTGCTGAAGATAAAAAGTTCGGGCCCAATTTCCTTAATAAGCCCTTTGAGCAGAGGTCCCACAAGGGCTTTGCTTGGCGAGTGGCGCGAAATAACTACAATGGGAGGAAAAACGTCTTGGCGAACCAGAAGCAGACAAAACTGCATGATCTGTACGGCTTCCGATTCCGGCAAAAGGTGAACATCGTCAAAAACAAGTACGGTTTCGGGGGGGAAATGCAAACGGGCGAACATCCCCCTGGCCGCGTCGACTCTAACGGAATCAGAGGGGTAGCCGAGTTTTTCCAGGGTTTCCAGGACGTCGATATCCTCGGGCAGGTGCTTGCGCAGCACACAGCAGAAATCCTTCCAAAAGACACGCTGATCTCGGGTCAATACCGTAGCCCAGATGGCCTGGGCTTGTTGTTCTCGAAGGTACTCCCGCACGGCTACGGTCTTTCCGTAGCCCATGGGGGCATGGATGAACGAGAGCGGGTTGTCGTGGATGACGGCAAGGGCGTTCATCTGCCGTGCGCTGTGGTACAGAATTGAAGTGTCCACTGAAGGGAAAAGCGTGTGCATGAAGAGAGTATCGCCTGAACAACGTAAGAATGTAAAGTGGTTAAGAAGTTTTTTGTATCGCCATGACGTAACAGTACATCCTTAGGATACAGCCGCCGGAGCAGTGGATGCCCTTGGTGCGACGGTGGCTGGTGCCCAGCCTGTACCCCGGGGTATAATGGATGTGGCCGAAATGCGCAGCCCGTTACAAGGGGGCACGTCCAGATGGTGCCAGCAAAGGAAAAGGCCTTACGCGGTGTGCGTAAGGCCTTGTGTTTCCTTGGCGTCCCCAAGGGGATTTGAACCCCTGTTAACGGCGTGAAAGGCCGTAAACAATCAACCGGAAGGTCGCTTACCTTCGTTATTTCAATTGGTTGAAATCGCCATATTCATCATGGAAACCATAGTTGCCGCTGAAAATGACACTTGGGTGACACGAGATATTTACTGCCGGAATGAAGGTGGAAATGGAACTGCTCATGGCTACCGGGAAGCGGCTGTGCAAAAGCTATCGACCATTTGCGAGGTCGATTGTTGTTTAACTTTGCATGGGAAAATCTATACTCGGACAAACGAGAATAGAAGGAGTCCCCATGCAGATTTTGATTACGCTTTCCAGCAATGACCCCGAAGTAAAATGGAACGCCGTCCGTTTCGGCAACTTCCTGCTGAACGAAGGCGAGAACGTCACACTGTTCCTCAACGCCGGTGCCGTCGATTTGTACGCGGGCGACTCGGAAACGTTCCCCATAGCCGAACAAGCGAAAAGGTTCGCCTTAAGCGAAGGCGTGCTGGTCGCCTGAGGGAAGTGCCTGAGCATCCACGGTGTGGATGAAAGCGAATACGTCAAGTTGTCCAGCATGAAATTCCTGTATGCGGAAATGAAAAAGGCAGACAGGATTCTCAACTACTAGACGAGCAGGAGCCATCTCCTTCAATGCGGCTACTGCTTAAGCGCCTTGATCTTCTTGATGTCGTCGGTCTTTCCGAGAAGGATCAATATGTCGTCGGCCTTGATGGTGAAATCGGCGGGCGGGACGAGCATGAAGT
>JAZHDD010000057.1:0-13903 GCA_036541255.1 Desulfovibrionaceae bacterium
CGCCGGGCAGGCCCGCCTCCTGCGCCACGGCCCGCGCCCCGTGCGCCAGAGCGCCCTGGCCCCGGCCCATGGACTCAAGCAGTTCCACCACTTCGCCCGGGCCGAAATCCCGGCCCCGCACCTCGCGCAGACAGGCCAGGGCCGACCCTGCGGAAACCGCGTCCAGGCCCAAATCGTTGCAAATGATCCCGGCCCGCACCACCAAATCCAGGTCCGCATTGCCTATCAGGGCCGTGAAATGACTCATGACTTCAAATTCGGGCATGGCCCGTCCCTGCGAAACTTTTTTGCAGAGCACGTGGCAGCCCTTGCAGCCGTGCTTTTCCGGCGCGTATTTCCGGCGGTAGGCAAAGGCGTTCAGTTCCGAAGCGCGCTCAAAACAGGTGCGCTGGAAATTGTCCGTGGGCATCATGCGCCGGGCATCCATAAGGTCATAGAGCGACCCCGTGCCGAAACAACCGATGCCCTGCTGGCCCATGAGCACGGGGGAGGCCATGGTCAGGCGCATGATCTCCTCGCGCGCGGCCAGCAGGCCCTGCTTGTCGGCCACGGCCACCCTGCCGCTGCCCGTCACGGCAAAATACTTGAGATTTTTGGCGGCCAAGGCCAGCCCCAGGCCGGTACGGCCCGCAGCATGATGCTTGTCCACGCTGACGCAGGCCAGGGAAGCGCGGTTCTCGGCGGCCGGGCCGATGCAGGCCACGGAGCCGAATCCGGCCAGCCGCGCAAAGACCTGGCTGGTGCGCATGCCTGCCAATTCGCCCGCAGCCACGATGCGCGCCGCGCCGTTCTCGATTTCCAGTCCGCAGGGCATTTCGCTGCGGCCCGTGACGACCACGGCGTCCAATCCGGCCCGCTTGAGTTGGGTGCCGAGCTTGCCGCCCACCGAGGAATCGCCCATGGCACCGGTCAACGGCGAGCGGGTCGTGAAATGGGAGCGGCCCGACGTGGGCGAGAGCGTGCCCACCAGCGGCCCGGCGCACAAACTCACGGGCATGTCCGGATCGTCCCAGGCCAGGGAGCAGGCCGGACGCAGAAACCAGCCGCCCAGTCCCCGCCCTCCCAGGCGGGAGCGCAGGACATCCGGGTCCGCGTCGCGGACCTCGCACCTGCTCTGCGAAAGGTCCACCAGCAGCACGCGGCCTGTCCAGCCGCCGCAGAATTCTTTTGCGCTCATTGCGTGTCCGTCGGGTCGGCCGCTGTTGACGCCAACCCCCGAAGTTGTCTATTTTCTGGCCCCGTCCCACGCGGCCCGATGCAGGGACGCCACACCGGCACTTTACAGGGAGAGAGCATGGCCGCCAAGAAAGAAGAACGGATCGACCTGTCCAGACGCGGTTTTTTAACCGGATTCCGCCGCCTCAAAAAACAGGACCCGGAAGAGGAGCGCGCGCCCCAGGCTTCCCTGGACGAGACCTTCGCGGTCTTGCAGAAGGCCAACGAAGCCTTTCGGGACGAAGACTGGGAAACCGCCCTCGACCTCTACAAGGAGTTCCTCAAGGAGGAACCGCGCAACGCCGACGCCCGCTACCGCCAGGGCCGCTGTCTCTATCATCTGGAGAAATACATCCAGGCCAAGGTGGAGTTCGAACGCGTCCTGCGCGAACGCCGCGACGACAAGGAAGCCATGATCTACCTGGGGCTGTCCCTGGCCCGCCTGAACAAACCGGGCAAGGCAGCCGTGATCTGGCAAATGTATTTCGACCCGGAAGCCATTCCCGTGCAACGGGCCATCAACGTACAGCTCGCCTTCCTGGAATCGGACGAGGTCGACGCTCCGGAAGGTCCGGCCATGGCCGACGCCGTGGAAGCGGCCCTGGCCGAGTGGCGGCGGCAAAAAACAGCCTAGTTGGCTTTTTGCTTCCTGTAGGCTTCGGCCTTGGCCTCCCGCTGCCGCTGCATGTCGTCGGCGATTTCAGCCATGCGCGAGCGCACGAAATCCGCGCCCAGTTCGCTCTCTCCGCCCGTGACCTCCAGTCCTGAACTCCGCAGATCCTCTTCCACCTGCCGCTCCATGCGTTCGGATTCCAGGAACATGAGATAGGCCAGGACCACGGCTGCGTTGTTCTCTTCCGTGCCGTCCGAAAACAGCCTGATCTGCTCCAGGGGCACGGTCTCGAAGAGACGATCCAAAAACATGTTCACCCACTTGGCATACAGCTCCGGCAGAACCGGCGGCACCAGTTCGGCGATGCGGTCCGCCGCGGCCTCGCCCGCCGTGGCCGTAACCAGCAGATATTCGGTCAGGGCTTCCTGGCGGCGCTCGGCGTTCTGGTCCACGCGCTCCATGACGACCCCGTAGAGATGTTCCCGCAACAGTTTCGTATCCGACATATTCGCTCCAAAACGTATTTTGGCGCACGGTAGCCGAAGGAGGCTTCGCGGGCAAGGTTGCGGCTTTGTCATTTTCCGCTGAATCAGGTAGGGAGTGATTGCCCCCCAGCCCGAAAAACAGCGGAGGAGAGGTTCATGGCCCAGAGCATGACCGCACGGTATGTCGCCGTTATCAGCCTGCTGGCGATCCTCAGCACGGCTGCCTATTTCTCCGTGCAGCAACTCATCGAGACGCAGGAGGACAACGCCCATCTGGTCTCGGTCAGCGGCAACCAGCTGCTGCACTCCCAGCACATTGCGGCGGCGGCCGTGACCCTGGCCCAGTCCGAAGATCCCGCGGAGCTGAATGAGGCGGAAGAACAAATGCGCCGTTCCGTGGACATGATGCGTTCCGCGCACGGCCTGCTCACCTCCAGCCGGGGACCCGTGGCCGACCTTTTCAACCGCTCCGCCACGCTGCAACGCCTGTATCGCGAACGTCCTTTCCAACTGGACATGAAGGTCCGCAAATATCTTCAGGACGCCGACAATCTGCTGGCCGCGACAACGCCCCACGAACGCACGGCCTTCATGCGCAGCCTCATCGCCCTTTCCCAGGGCAACATGCCCGAAGGGCTGGCCAAGGCGGTCAAGGAATACCAGACCGAAGTCAACGCGCGCCTGAAAACCCTGCAAAATGTCCGGCTGGGATTTTTGGCTGCCATCTATCTGCTCCTGGCCCTGGACGGCCTTATCGTGTTTCGTCCCCTGCTCAATGCTCTGCGCAGCGGCGAAACCGAGCGGGACGAACTGCGCCGCGAGCTTGAGGAAACAGCCTCGCACGATCCCCTGACACATGTCCTGAACCGGCGCATGTTCAACGAACTGCTGGCCAAGGAAATATCCCAGGCCAAGCGGCACGGGACGCCCCTCAGTCTGGTATTGCTGGACATGGAGCACCTGGGCAGGATCAACCGCGAACACGGCACCGAGACCGGGGACAGACTGCTGGAGGAACTGGCCCAGATGCTGGTCAACAACGTACGCACCTCCGACTATGTATTCCGCTACGACGGCAGCCGCTTTGCCGTGCTGGCGCCGGGCACGCCTGACCAGGGCTGCAAGGAACTGACCAGCAAGCTCGACTCCCTGATCCGCTCAAACAAGTTCCACAACGGCCTGCGCTGCGCCGCGTTCTGCGGAGCAGGCCTGCTCCAGGCCGACGAGGATATCGCAGCATATTTGGCCCGTGTTGAAGAAGCCCTGCAACAGGCCAAAGCGGGCGGCTGCATCCAGGTGGACGCCTAGGGCTTTTCAGCCCGGTCCGCTTGGCGTATCCTCCCGGCCATGCACGAAACACTGGCCGCATCCCTGCCCCTGCTCAAGATTCTGCTCTCCTTCGTGGCCATGTTGGTCCTGATCCGGTTTCGCCTGCCCCTGGGCCTGGCCATTCTCGGCGGCAGCGCCCTGCTCGGACTGTTCTTCGGCCTTGCCCCGACAGAGTGGATCGCCACGGTGGCAGCCGCCCCCTTCAAGGAAAAACCACTCCATCTCACGGCCATCATCGCCCTGATCATGGCCCTGAGCCGTCTCCTGGAAGAAAGCGGCCAGACCCGGCGGCTGATGCGCTCCATTGCCGGAGTGCTCACCAGTCCCCGGTTGCGCATGGCCTTTTTCGCCTCGCTCATCGGGCTGCTGCCCATGCCCGGAGGCGCAATCTTTTCCGCGCCCATGGTGGCCGGAGCAGCCGAAGGCCTGGACGTGCGACCGGAACGTCTGGCGCTGATCAACTATTGGTTCCGCCACATCTGGGAGTTGGGCTGGCCCCTGTATCCCGGCGTGATCCTGGCCTCGTCCCTGGCCGGAATGCCCATCACCGGCCTGATCAGCCTGACCTTGCCCGCCGTGCTCCTGAGCTTGGTTCTGGGCTGGCTGTTCTTTTTGCGGCCCGGCGTGCTGCCGTTGCCCCGGCTTGCCGCCGTGGCAGACGAGCCCTTCCGCCCTCGGGAACTTTTTCGAGAAGGACTGCCGTTGTTGGTGGCCATTGGCGGCGCCGTGGCCATGGAAGTAGGCATCAGCGTGTTGCGGCCGGACCTGCCGTTCGAGGTCGGCATGTGCGTGGCCCTGGCCTTGGCTATCGTCTGCACCCTGCTGCAAAATACCGGCGGGCTGGTCCTGCTGCTGCGCACCCTGGTCAGCAAAAGCTTCCTGACCATGCTCGCGGTCATCGTGGGCATCTTCGCCTACCAGGACGTGCTCCACGCCACCGGAGCCGTGGCCCGCATCGCCGAGCTCACGGGCGGTGGCGCAGCCTTGGCCCTGACTGCCGGGCTGTTGCCGTTCCTGGTGGGCACGGTCACGGGCATCACCCTGGCCTACGTGGGCACGACCTTTCCCCTGATCCTGACCATGGCTGCCCAGACCGGCACCGACCCCATAGCCTGCGTGGTCCTGGGGCTGTTCTGCGGCTACGCAGGCCTGATCGTCTCGCCCCTGCACATCTGCCTGGTGCTGACCTGCGAGTATTTCCACACGGACCTCGCCCCTGTCTGGCGCAGTCTGGTTCTCCCCGGCGCAATCCTCATCGCGACGGGCTATCTGTATTATTTTCTGCTGATCTGAAAAGGCGGGTGTCCGCCTGCAAAGCCTGTTGCCGCGCGGTTTTCGGACAACCGGACCGGACACTTGCCGGACAGGTGTCCGCTCTGGATTCAGGCCTGCGGCAGTTCGTCCACGAGCAGGGGCCGCCCCTTTTCCGGAGCACGCACCAAACTGAGCGCGTCCTTGGGGCACTTGGAAACGCACACGCCGCAGCCCATGCATTGCGCCGTGTCCAGACTGAGCCGCCGATCCGACACGGACAGCGCCCCGAACTGGCAAAACTCCACGCAATTGCCGCAACCCACGCAGGCCTGCTCGTCGCATCTGGCCAGATAGCCCGAGGAGCAAAGCATGGGAATACCATTCCGGTGCGCGCTCATGGCACCACAACAGCAGGAGCAGCAATTGCATATGGCGTAGAACCGCCCCAGCACGGCTTCCTTGAAAAATGCGTGGTGCACATGGCCCCGCGCATCGGCCTCGCGCAACACGCGCACCGCCTCTTCCGAAGTGATGCGCCGGGCCTTGCGTGGATGATGATCCAGCAGAAACTGGGCCACGGGATCGCCCACGATCAGGCAGACATCCAGCGGCAAGCAGGGATTTTCCCGCACGCTGCGGCACGGGCAATCCAGAAGCACGATCTTGGCAGGATTCGAAAGTACGATCTCCCGCGCCTGGCTGTAGGGAATCACCTGTTCCAGATCCGTGGCAGGCACCTCCCGATTCAGGGTCACCAGCTTCGTGGCCTCGCTTAAGGGCACGGCCTTGCCATGGTAGGAGTCCGCAAAGCTGTGACGCTCGTTGCCAGGCTTGGGGAATATGGGGTTCATGCGGTTGATGAGCAGCAGAAACGGCAAGAGCAGCAGTCCGGCGAGCTTGCGCTCTCCCGTGCCCACACCGATATAGAGATACGGCCAGCGGCCATAGCAATAGCCGTGCAGCTTCTCATAGAAACTTTTCCCGGCCTTGTCCGCTTCTTCGAAAAAGGCCCGCGTGGAAGGCCGCATGAATCGTCGTAATAGTCGCAACGGCAATGCTCCTTGTAACAATTTGCCGTACCCTAACAGAGGCCGCAACGGGAGAAAACAACGGACACGCAAAACACGTTACGGATATATATTTTGCAACACTTGGATATGATTCATAAAAGATATTGTTTCCGGAACAATATCGTGCTAGACGAAAACCATCGTCCCTGTTCATGGCACCGGGGAAAGCACGACACCTTCCCTCTGCCGCAAGGTTTCAACTGCATCCGGAGACCTCATGCTGCGCTCTATTATTTGTTACCTCCTCCTGCATGTCATCGTCCTGTCACTCCCCTTTTTCTGCCACGCCGATTGCGAAACCGATTTCAACGACGGCGTCCGCTATCTCGAAGAGGGGCTCAGCGCCACCAAGCGCGAGGACTGGGCCGGCTCGGCCAAGTATTTCGAATGGGCTGCGAACTCCTTTGACCGCGCCGCCTGGGATTGCGATGCGGACAATGCCCAAAACGCCCGCGACAATGCGGAAACCGCGCGAAAAAACCTGGCCATCAGTCAAAAGAATATGGGCGCAGTGGAGCGCAACAAGACCTTTGACCATGCCTCTTCGCTCTTCAAAAAGGGAGTGGGCCTCTCCGAAGAAGAAAAACACACCCTGGCGGCCGAAGCCTTTGACCAGGCAGCGGAGGTATGGGAAAATCTCGCACCGAGGATGAGCGCCGAAGGAGCACGAAGCGCCAGGGAAAACGCTGAAACCGCACGCGGCAATGCACGCATCTCTCGCAAAAAGGCGGACCTTGCGAACGCGCTCGTGCTGGGCTGGTCCGAAGCCATGTACAGTCTCGGCGAGGAAGCCTTGAACAAGGGCGACTACGCATCTGCCCGGGAATCCTTTGCGGATGTGGCCCAAAGCATGGATTCATTCCTCAAAAACACTCAGGGGGCCACCAGAAAGGATGTCCAAGCCCTGATTGCAAAAAGCAAACAAGGGCTCATCCGCTGTGACGAACTGGAAGCTGAAGAAAAAAAGCGGATCGCGGCCATTCGGGAAGAACGGGAAAAAGCCGAGGAACAGGAAGCGGCAAAGCGCACCTCCGCTGAAAACATCGGTTGCCTGGAGGCGTTCCGGCAGGCCAGGACACTTGCCAAGCAGTGCCCGGCAGGCGATAGTTGCGAGCCTGCCGCCGCGCAATTCGACCTAGCGGCCCGGATCTGCCCGGACGCCACTGCGGGCTTGGCCCGCGAACAGGCTGCCAGCCTGCGTGCGGCGCAGCAGTAACGCCACAGGAGATGTGCATGTTCCAGACGCTCTGTGTTTGCCTCGTTCTTTCGTTGTCTTTCGCCCTGCCGGCCTTTGCCGACTGCAAAAGCGATTTCGACGAGGGCGTCAGGCTTGTGCAGGAAGCCCGCGAAGCCAAAGACCAGCAAAATTGGTCCCGGGCAGCGCGCGTTTTTGAACAGGCAGCCGACGCCTTTGATCTGGCAGCGGAATCCTGCGATGGACAAAATGCGGCCACTTCCAGGGAAAACGCCATGCAGGCGCGCAAAATGGCGCACAACGCCCAGGCCAAAGAGAGCAAAGAAAAAGCCTATGCGGATGTGGCCCGCGCAGAGCAGGTATTCGAACGCGCCGTGGCTCTCACGGACAAAAACAACTATCACGACGCCAAACCCCTGTTTGAAGAGGCGGCCGAACTCTGGGCCAGGGCTGTGGATGGCCTTGATGAATCCGACAAGCAGAAAGCCCGTAACAACGTCGAGACGGCCGCGCACAATGCCGCAGCCTGCCAGGAACAAATCGCGGAAGGCGGCGGAGCGCCTGAAGAACAACAGCCCTCCGGAGCGGTTGATCAGGAAAACCTGTTGATTCTGGCCCTGGCCGAAGGCACCTACGAGGAAGGCAGCAAGGCCTATGACGCGGGGCGCTGCGAAGAAGCCAAACCCAACCTGGACAAGGCCACAGAGCTCTACGAAGATGTTTTGCCAAAGCTGGGACAGGCCCTGAAGGACCAGACCCAAGCCCCAGCCCATCTGGCGGACGCCCGCGCCAAGTCCGAGGATTGCGCCATGCGTCTGGCCGAACAGAAGAAAACACAAAACAGGGCACAGGCGGAAACCGGCGGACAAGGCAGAAAAATTCCCGACGAACTCTTCACGCAACTTTTTGCCCTGGCCCTGGCCGAAGTCGCCTACGAGGACGGCCTGGAGCTGTACAAGACAGAGCAGTGGGCCGAAGCGTTGAACGGCTTTGAACAATCGGCGAACATCTTCCGCAGACTTCTGGAGGAGATGACCAACGACGAACTGCTCACGCGCACCCGCAACAATCTCTTTGACGCCGACGTCAAGGCCGCCAATTGCCGCAAGCAACTCGGCTTACAGGCCGACGGACAGGAAGGCCGGACAAACACAAACGACAAGGCGTTGCTGCTCACGGCCCTGGCCATGGCCGAGCTGACCTACGAGGAAGGATTACAGCATTTCGAGGCCAATCGCTGTCCCAACGCCGTTGAGGCGTTTGACGCGGCGCGCGAAGTCTATGCGGGCATTCTGCCTCAACTCGAAGGCGAGTTGCTGGAACAGACCCGCGAACATGACGTCGAAGCACGGATCAAGACCGAAGCCTGCCGCTCCAGCCTGCCCTGACGTCCGCCAATCTCAAATCAAAAAGGCGGCCCCCTCACGGGGACCGCCTTTTTCTTCTTTATACGGGAAAGGGTTAAACGCCCTTCTTGCGCTTCTCGTTGACGCGCCGTTCCTGGGCGGTCAAGGCCCGCTTGCGCAGCCGGATGGATTTGGGCGTAACCTCGACGCATTCATCTTCGGCAATGAAGTGGATGGCCCGCTCCAGGCTCATGGGCCGGACAGGCGTCAGGGTCAGGGCTTCGTCCTTGCCTGAGGCGCGCATGTTGGTCAGCTTCTTTTCCTTGCAGGGATTGACTTCGATGTCGCCCGCCTTGTTGCGCTCGCCCACGATCATGCCGTCATAGACAGGATCGGTCGGCACCACGAACAGTTCGCCCCGCGGCTCAAGGTGGAACAGGCCGTAGCCCACGGCCACACCGGCACGATCCGACACGATGGAGCCGGTGCGGCGGGTGGGGAACTCGCCCCGGTATTCGCCGTACCCTTCCAAATAAGAGTTGAGGATGCCCGTGCCTTTGGTATCGGTCAGAAATTCATCGCGATAGCCGATCAACGAGCGGGACGGTACGGAGAACTCCATGCGCACCCGGCCCAGGCCGTGATTGGTCATATTGGTCATGCGGCCCTTGCGTGTCGAAAGCTTTTCCGTGACGACCCCGGTATATTCATCGCCGCAGTCCACGAACAGCCGTTCAATGGGCTCCAGAAGCACGCCCTCTTCCTTGCGCATGATGACCTCGGGCCGCCCCACGGTCAGCTCGAATCCTTCCCTGCGCATGGTTTCCACCAGAATGGCCATCTGGAACTCGCCGCGGCCCTTGACGATGAAGCTGTCACGCTCCGGACCGTCTTCGATGCGCACGGCCACGTTCATCAATGCTTCCTTGTCCAGGCGCTCACGAATTTTGTTGGCCTGCACCAGCTTGCCTTCGCGTCCAGCCAAGGGCGAGGTATTGATGCCGAAACGCATGGAGACCGTGGGCTCGTCCACGCGGATGCGCGGCAGGGCCTTGGGCTCGTCCTTGGTGCAGATGGTGTCGCCGATCTTGACCGCCTCGATGCCGGAAAGCACCACGATATCTCCAGGGTCAATGCTTTCCGCCGGTTCCAGACGGGGACCGAAATACGTTTGCAAACGCGTTACGCGGAGCGGCGCAGCCTTGCCCGACTCCCCGATGCAGACCAGGGAGTCATTGGCATGGACCTGGCCGTTAAAAACCTTGCCCACGGCCAGACGGCCCAGGTAATCGGAATAGCCCAGATCCGAGACGAGCATCTGAAACGGGGCGCTCTCATCGTGGCCGGGTCCGGGTATTTCGGAAATAACCAGATCGAAAAGCGGCGTCAGGTCCGTGCCCTTGACCGCCGGGTCAACCATGGCCACGCCTTCGCGGCCAATGGCGTACAGCAGGGGAAATTCCAGCTGGGCCTCGTTGGCGTCCAAATCGATGAACAGATCGTAGACTTCATCCAAAACCTCGGCCGGACGAGCGTCGGCGCGGTCGATCTTGTTCACCACCACGATGATGGGCAATCCGCGGCTCAAGGCCTTTTGCAGCACGAAGCGGGTCTGGGGCAACGGCCCTTCGGAGGCGTCCACGAGCAGCACTGCGCCGTCCACCATAGACAGGGAGCGTTCCACCTCGCCGCCGAAGTCGGCGTGGCCCGGCGTGTCGATGATGTTAATTTTGACACCCTTCCAGCTCACGGAACAGTTTTTCGCCGCAATGGTGATGCCGCGTTCGCGCTCCAGGTCCATGCTGTCCATGAGCCTGTCCTGCACTTCCTGGTTCTCCCGAAACAGGCCGGACTGACGAAACATGGCATCCACAAGCGTGGTCTTGCCATGGTCAACGTGAGCTATGATAGCGATATTACGAAGATTATCGTTTCTTACAACATTTGCCATATTTTCAATACCTCCTACCGGATTTCCTCCGGCCCTGCGGCGTATACGCCAAGGCGTATCGACCCGCAACCCCTTAGGCACGGTCGTTGCAAAATGAAAACACAGAGACTTTCGGGGGGATCGAGCACGATCGGCAGCACTTGCCGAAACCGAACGTCCACCCGTCGCCTTCATCAGAGATGACGGCCCAGGCCGGGACCACGCCCCGGCACCGCGCAAGGAAGGAACCGGCGCGGCAATGCAACTTGGAGGGAACCATGCACCGCATTCTGCTTTTACTCGCTCTTGTCGCCGTCACGCTGCTTTCGGGCTGCGCCACCATGGAAGGCGTCTTTGGAAGCCCTGCCCCGTCGCGCCCGGCCTACCGTTCCGGGAACCAAGCCACCGTCAACACTTCCGGACCTGTGGGCCAGCGTCAATACGCCCCCAAGACCGAACCCTATACCGTATTCGGCAAGCGCTACTACCCGCTGCAAAGCGCTGCCGGCTACAACACCGTGGGCATTGCCTCCTGGTATGGCCGGGATTTCCATGGCAAGCCCACAGCCAGCGGCGACATCTACGACATGCACGAACTGACAGCCGCACATAAGACCCTGCCCCTGGGCACCGTGGTCCAGGTTACAAATCTGAACAACGGACGCCGCGTTGACCTGCTCGTCAACGACCGCGGCCCCTTTGTGGGAGAACGCGTTATCGACCTTTCCTATGCGGCTGCCCGCGCCCTGGGCAGTGCGGACCAGGGTCTGGCCAAGGTCCGTATCCAGGCCGTGGGCATGGCCACGGCGCAAGGCGTCGTGCCTTTCCGCGGTTCCGCTCCCGTGCGCATGGCTTCGGCCCCCCAGCCCCAGCGCAGTACGCCGCAACGCACGGCCGCGGCAGCTCCTGCCCGGACCGCGCCACGCACTACCGTCAATAATCCGACTACGGTTGCCGCAAACGGTTTCGCCGTCCAGGTCGGTGCCTTCCGCGAACGCGGTAATGCGGATCGCGTCATGCGCCATCTCCAAAGCAAGGGCTTTCAGACCGTACATGTGGCCACTGTGAACGGCTCCAACGGCTCCATCCATCTGGTTCGCGTGGGCAATTGGCAGAGCAAGGACTCGGCAGCCCAGGCCCTGCAAATGGTCAAGGTCTATTATCCCTCGAGCTTCATCACGTCATAATAAAAAAAAGGCGGGGCTCTGCCCAGAGCCCCGCCTTTCATGAATCATAAAATATAACGCATTCAATTCAGCAGCGACCAGACCGTCTCCAACAGCGTATCCAGCTCCGCCTTGGAGACCTGCGCGTTCGCTCCGACAGCTTCGCCTTTGTGAGTCTGCGTATCCGAGACAATGGACGAACAAAGCACCACCGGCAACTTGCGCAGCACGGAATCCTCCTTGATACGCATCGTCAGGCTGTGGCCATCCATGACCGGCATTTCCACATCCGTAACCACCGCCTGCACAAAGTCGCCGAGGGAGCGTTTGCTTTCCTGGGCCTGCTCTTTCCAGGCCAGAAGCTTTTCCATGGCATCCCGACCATTTCCGGCCAGGGTCACGCGCATTCCCCCCGACTCCAGCTGGTCCCTGACCATATTCCGGACCATGGGCGAGTCGTCCACCAAAAGCACCCGCACACCGCGCTCGCGAATCATCTTGCCCAAGGCCGCGTCCGCCAAGGAAGCTCCAGGCAGTCGGGGGCTCAACTCGGTCACGATCTTTTCCATGTCCAGGATGTAGATAATGCGGCCCTCGATCTTGACCACGCCGGTGATGGAATTGGAAGCGAGGCTGGCGACATAGGCGTTGGGCGCTTCCACATTCTTCCAACTCACACGGTGGATACGCGTCACGCCCGAGACCAGAAAGGCCGTGGTCATCCGATTGAACTCCGTGACGATGACCTTGGGCGCTTCGCTTTGAGCCGCGTCCTTGCGCAGCCAGCGGGCCAGATCCACCAGGGGAATGATGCGGTTACGCAGGTTGAAGGCCCCGAGAACCGCCGGATGCGACACTTCAGGCAAGTCGGTAAGCTCTGGCATCCGCAAGATTTCCAACACCTTGGCCACGTTGATGCCGAAATAGCCACGCTCCGGACCTGTATGGCCCTCGCGATGGGCCTCATCGATATAGAACTCGACAATCTCAAGTTCGTTGGTGCCGGTTTCCAGCAGGATATTCGTCTGCGGCATGGCCTCTCCAGGCGTTGAGTAAAACAGCGAAGCCCCCTCCCGTCTTCACCGCCCAAAGCAAATTTGTCAAGGATGATGGGCTGGATCAGCTTTTTCGAACCATACGTCGAAGCAACCGGGAAAGGGCCTGCATGTCCACAGGCTTGGCAAGATAATCGTCCATGCCCGCTTCCAAGAACCGTTCCCGATCCCCGGACATGGCATGCGCCGTAAGCGCTGCAATGGGAATGTCCGTCTGTTTTCCAGCCTCGCCGGACCGGATGCGCCGTGTGGCTTCCAGACCGTCCATTATCGGCATCTGCACATCCATGAGCACCAAATCAAAGGTCTCCTCACGCAGGGCTTCCAAGGCCTGTTGCCCGTTCACCACCATATGGGGCCGCGCATTCAGTTTTTCCAAAAAACGCTTGAGCATGAGCCCGTTGACTCGATTGTCCTCGGCAACGAGAACACGCACGTTGGCGGCCGGACGAATATCCGAAGCGACCTGCGATTCAGACTCCACGGGCAGGCGCATATCCAACGGGATACAAAACCAGACCGTGGTGCCAACGCCGGGCTTGCTTGAAATGCCCACATCCCCACCCATGATTTCAAGCAGACGACGCACGATGGCCAGCCCCAGGCCCGTGCCCTGATAGTCGCGCGTGTAGGAGCCGTCGACCTGGGTGAATGTCTCGAAGATATGCTCCAGTTTGTCCTCGGCAATGCCGATACCCGTATCCGAGACCGCGCCCAAGAGCAGCGCACGAGATTCCTTTGATTCGATTTCGCCCGGATACAGCTCCAGACGAACCTCGCCCTCGTGGGTAAACTTGATTGCATTGCCCACAAGGTTGAACAGCACCTGCCGCAACCGTCCGGGATCACCGCCCAGGATTTCCGGCGTGTCCGGATGTACGTCGATCACGAAATCAAGGCCGCGGGTCCGAGCCTGTTCCCGGAACATGACCACCAGGGGTGTCAGATATTCCCGAAGTCGGAATGTTTCGTTGCGCAGCACCAGCTTGCCGGATTCGATCAGCGAAAAATCAAGAATGTCGTTAAGTACGCTCATGAGTCCCCGGCTCGATTCCAGGGCCGTATGCACATACTCGTTCTGTTCCCCATCCAGCATCGTGGTGTTCAAAAGCTGAAGCATGCCCATGATGCCGTTCAGGGGAGTGCGTATCTCGTGGCTCATATTGGCCACGAATTCGCCCTTGGCGCGACTGGCAACCTCGGCGGCTTCCTTGGCCCGCTCCAGTTCGCGGATGAAACGATGGC
>JAZHDD010000058.1:0-13702 GCA_036541255.1 Desulfovibrionaceae bacterium
GCGGCGTTGGTGAAGCCGTTGACCACGGGGTGGGACAGGAAGTTGACCACCAGGCCCAGGCGCAACACGCCCAGCAGGAACTGAAACAGGCCGACCATGAAGGCCAGCAGCACGGCATAGGCCACATAGCCCTCGCCTCCGGCCGTGGCCAGCGGTTCCAGGGAGGCCGCGGTCATCAGCGAGACCACGGCCACCGGGCCTGTGGCCAGTTGGCGGCTGGAGCCGAACAGGGCCGCGACGAGCGGCGGCAAAAATGAGGCATACAGGCCATAATAGGCCGGGAGCCCGGCCAGTTGGGCATAGGCCATGGACTGCGGGATGAGCACCAGGGCCACGGTCACACCGGCCACGAGGTCGGTGCGCAGAGCGGCCATGTCGTAGCCTTTGAACCAGCCCAGGAAGGGAAAGAGGCGTGTCAACATGCGTACGTCTCCGTCAGGGTTTGAGCATACGGCGGCAGGAGTCGATCAGGTCGTTGAACAGGGCTCCGGCGTCGTAGAGGTTGAAGTTCTTGAACCGCACGATCCCGTCCACCATGGTGAAGAGGATCAGGGCTGTTTTGCGCGGATGCACGTCGCCGATGGAGCCGTCGGCCTGTCCCATGGCAATGGCTTTCTCGAAAAAATCGGCGATGCAGTTGTAGATCGCCTCCAGGTTTTCGCGGAATTCGGCGTTTTCCTCGGCAAACCTGTAGAGAAAGTGGCGTTGCAGGAGCAGGAATTGAAACTCCATGAGCCCGGCGAGGTACAGGTAGAAGGAAACGACTTCCTCCACCATGTGCAAGCCGTCGCGGCAACTACGGCCCTCGAAGAAGCGGTCGAACGCCTCCACCACGTCGCCCCTGGTTTCGATCAGGATCGACAGGAGCAGCCGCTCCTTGTTTTTAAAGTGGTAGAAGATGGTTCCCTCGGCAGCGCCGGTAAGCTTGGACAGCTCCTGCATGGAGGTGTCGGCAAAGCCCTTGTTGGCGAAGAGCACGGTGGCTGCCTTGAGAATGGCTTCTTTCTTTTTGGACATCAAACCCCCGACATTAAAAAAAACTGACTGAGCGCTCAGTCAGTTTTAATTGCGAGCAAGCTGCGTGTCAAGTGGGTGAAGAAAAAAAATGCACCTGGAAGCGCTGCTGACGGTGCTTGCCAAGCTTTTTACCGTCATGGCGAGGGGTTGGGACAGATGATTATACGGTTGACGGTACAGGCTTTCGGTGTGGAGAAGCAGCGTTTTTTGGAGGATGCGTCCTGTCGCCTTCCCGGTTTCCAAAAGGTGCGTATGCTACATTCTGGTGCGTACTTCCTCTTGCGTCCTGCATGGGGTACCAGTGCCGTAGAAAGGAAAGACCAAACCGGAACTGCAACAAGGAGAACCGAAATGAAGGTCGTGGCCGTGAACGGCAGCCCCCGCAAGGGCGGCAATACGGAAATATTGCTCAAGGAAGTTCTGAAGCCGCTGGAGAACGCGGGCTGGGAAACCGAGTACGTGCAGATTGGCGGCAAGGTCATGCGCGGCTGTCTGGCCTGTTACAAATGCTTCGAGAACAAGGACATGCGCTGCGTCCAGGTCAAGGACCAGTTCAATGACGTGGCCGAACGCATTTTTGCTGCCGACGCCGTGATTTTGGGTTCGCCCACCTATTTCGCGGACGTGAGCGCGGAGATGAAGGCGCTCATCGACCGGGTCGGGCTGGTGTCCATGGCCAACGGCATGGCCCTGCGCGGCAAGATCGGGGCGGCCGTGGTGGCGGTGCGGCGCGGGGGCGCAACCCACGTCTTCGACACCATCAACCATCTTTTTCAGATTTCGCGCATGATCGTGCCCGGCTCCACCTACTGGAACATGGCCTACGGCAGGAACAAGGGCGAGGTGCTCCAGGATCAGGAAGGGCTGAACAACATGCGCCACCTGGGCGAGGTCGTGAACTGGCTGGGCCGGGCCATCCAGCCGCATGTGGCCGACTATCCGGAATAAGAGCGCGCTGTCCTGGACGCACAACAGAACGCCCCTCCCGCGAACTGTCGGGTCGGGGCGTTTTGCTTTGCCTGTTCGGGAGGAAGGTTGGCGGCTTCCGCGCAACTTGCGTTGGAATCATGAATGCCATACACAGAGGCAGCGAATTGTATCCTTCTGCAACATGAGACGACCCGAACCAATGCAACATAGTTCTTCACGTTTGCCCGTGCTTTCTGTCTCGCGCATTTGCCTTTGTATGCTCTGCCTGTGGGCGGCATGTTGTTGGGCGGCTTTGTCCTGGGCTGAGACGCCGGAATATCCTTACGACAACCCCTATAAGGCCACGATCCTGGGCACGCCCGCAGGCTGCGCCTTCCCGCTGCCGAAGAATGCGGAGCCTGGAATGCGGCGGCTGGAAACCCAGGACCGCAACGTCCCCGAGGTCTTCTGGTACGCCAAGGGCATGGGCTACGCGGTCCAGTTGCAGGACAAGCCCGCGCCGTTGATTTTCCTGGTGGCGGGCACGGGCGCGCGTCACGACGCCTCCAAGATGCTCTTTCTGGAACGGCTGTTTTACGCCCAAGGGTATCATGTGGTGGGCCTGACGTCGCCCACGCATTTCAATTTTCTGGTCAACGCGTCCAAGCACGTCATTGCCGGGTACGTGCCCTTTGACGTGGACGATCTCTGGCGCGTGATGCGCTGGATTCGGGAGGATCTGGAGCAGGAATGCGAAATCACGGGCTACCGGCTCGCCGGATACAGCCTGGGCGGCCTGCAATCGGCCTTCCTGGCCGAGCGGGACAGCCGCGAGCGAGTGTTCGACTTTGAGAACGTCCTGCTGATCAATCCGGCTGTGGACCTGTACAGCTCGGCTTTGACTTTCGAGTCCTGGCTGGCCGGCCCTGGCCAGGAAGCCCTGGAGCAGGCCGTGCAGATTCTGGTCAAGGAGTTCACGGAATTCTACAAGAATAACGATGTGGGCAACCTGGACGGTGAAGCAATCCTGGCGTTTTTCCAGGATCTGAACTTGACCGACGCCCAGATGCGCGCCTTGATCGCGGCCAGCTTCCGTATGACCGCCGCGTCCATGATCTTTACCTCGGACGTGTGCATGCATGCCGGATACATCGTGCCCGCGGACAAGGCCCTGACGTCCACGGACCCGCTGCTGCCCTATTTTGACGCGGCCAGCCAGATCACCTTCAAGGAGTACTTCGAGGAGTTCCTCTATCCCTACATCCGCTATGTCCTGCCGGGCATGAGTCAGGAACAGGCCCTGGCCGAGTGTTCTCTGCGCAGGATAGAGGAATTTCTGCAAGCCAGCCCCAAGGTGTTCGTGGTGGGCAATGCGGATGATCCTATCCTGCAACCGGAAGAGGTGGACTTTTTACGCAGCACCTTTGGCGAACGCGTCGCGCTCTTTCCACACGGCGGCCATTGCGGAAATTTGAATTATGTTCGGTTCGCCGAAAAGATGCTTGAATTTTCCGGCCCGGAGGGGAACTGAGATGCGCGCAATAAAACAATGTCGAAGCGCGTCCGTCCTGTTCGGCTGTCTGTTGCTCTGCGGTTTGCTCTTGAACGGCTGCGCCACGGCACGTCATGCGCCGGAACTGAGCCTGAAGGATTCGGGCTTTCGCGTGCCGCATCCCCGGCTGGCAGGCCTTGAGCTGATCCCCGGCGGTTTCGGCGAATATATTCAGGTGGATGACCCTGCCGAAGGCTTTAACCGCCGCATGTACAATTTCAATGCCCAGTTCGACCGCTATGTGTTCCTGCCCGTGGTCCAGGGGTATGAAACCGCAGTGCCCGGATTGCTGCGTCGGGGCGTGTCCAGCGCCGTGGACAACATCAACGAGCTGCCGACCCTGGCCAATTCCCTGCTTCAGGGCAACCTGCGCAAGAGCGGCATCACGCTGTTGCGTTTTGTCATGAATACGGTGATGGGCTTTGGCGGGCTGCTGGACCCGGCCAAGGGGGCCGGGCTGGTGCGCCAGGAAGAGGATTTCGGCCAGACCCTGGCGGTCTGGGGCGTGCCCGAGGGGGCCTATCTCGTGCTGCCTGTGCTCGGTCCGTCCAGCCTGCGCGACGCCGCCGGGACCGGGGGCGACATGATCATGGCCTACTACCAGATGGAGGCGCTCTACGATCTGGCGTCCATCGAGGACCGCGACACGGCCCGCAACGTCAACTCCGGTGTGCGCGCTCTGGACAAACGTTCACGCATGCCCTTCCGCTATTTTTCCACGGATTCGCCCTTCGAGTACGATTTCATCCGCTTTCTTTACATGGAAAAACGCCGCATCGACGCCGAGAAATAGCTGTCCTGGCCCGTTCAGACATTGCGCTTGATGCCGTATTCCTTGAGCAGGGCGTAGAGCCTGGCCCGGGAAAGGCCGGAAATACGGCAGGCCTCGGCCACGTCCTCGTCGCAACGGTGCAGCAGGCAACGCAGATAATCGCGTTCGAAGTCCGCGAGTATCTTGGCGCGGATGTCGCGCAGGGGCGGCAATTCTGCCTCCGGGTCAAAGGGGCAGGGCGCGGTTTTGGGCTCCGAAGGTTCGTGGCCAAGGCCGACGCGGGCCATCTGGGCCCGGATGTGCAGGGGCAGGTGACGCGGGAAGAGCAGGGGCTCGCTCCCGGCCATGGAAGCGGCGCGTTCCAGGGCGTTGAACAGTTCACGGATGTTGCCGGGCCATTCATAATTCATGAGCGCGTCCAGGAAGTCCGGGGAAAAGCCTTTGCGCGGCAGGGCCAGACGCTTGCACACGCGGCTGAGATGGTAGCAGGTGAGCTGGTTGATGTCCTCGGTGATGGTGCGTAGGGACGGCAGTTCAATGGAAATGCCCTGGAGTCGGAAGAGCATGTCGCTGCGAAATTCCTGGTCCCGAACCATTTTTTCCAGGTCGCGGTTTGTGGCGGCCACAAGCCTATAGTCGGATGATTCCTCGCGGGTGGCGCCCACGGCGCGGAAGCGTCTCGTTTCCAGCACCCGCAAAAAAACCTTTTGCACGGCCAGGGGCAGTTCGCCCACCTCGTCCAGGAAAAGCGTGCCTTTGTCCGCCTGCTTGACCAGGCCTACGGTGCGTGCGTCCGCGCTGGTGAACGCGCCGCGTTCGTGTCCGAAGAGCACGGATTCGGCCAGGGAAGCGGGCAGGGCCGCGCAATCCACCACGATGAAGGCCTGCCCGTGACGGCGGCTGTTCTCGTGCACGGCCCGGGCAAAGAGTTCCTTGCCCGTCCCTGTCTCCCCGGTGATGAGCACGTTGGCATCGCTGGTGGCGGCCTGGGCCACCTGGTCCAGGGCGGCCTGGAGCGGCACCGCGCTGCCTATGATTTCCTTGCGTTTCAAGGCCACGGCGCGGGACTGGCGCGAATCCCGGAATCCCTGGATGCGGGCGATGACCACCATGAGCCGTTCCACGCTGGCGGGCTTGGCAAAGAAGTTCCAGGCCCCGGCCCTGATGGCCTCTTCGGCCAGGTCCTGGTCCCGGCTTTGGGAGAGCACCACCACTTCCGGCGGGGTTGCGCCCCGTCGCAGCAGGGAGAGCGTGGTGAGCACGTCGGCGTCGGGAAGATTGTCGGCGAGGAGAATGGCGTCGTAGTCCATGAGCTGGGTACGCCTGACCCCCTCTGTACGGGTGGGCGCACAATCCACGCGCAGCCCCCGCCGTTGCAGCGCATCGGCGAGTTTGGCCGCACTGGGGGCGTCGTTGTCCATGAGCAGCACCCTGGCCACAATGTCCTCCCTTGTCTGACTTCGGGCCATGGCAAACGATCATTCTCTTGGCTTTTGATCCATGCGGAATGATCCAGATACAGTATATGCTTGAGGCGAAGAAGGATGTCAATGCATCCAAAAATCGGTTTTTTCGGTTTGGTCTGAGGTTTTCCGCACGAAAATAATGCTGTTTTGTCTGTTGCTGTCCCGCTGGGCAAGACAGCGCCGCACCGGAGAACAGGAGAAAACAAAGGGAGTGCTCACCTGCATTCCTCCATCCCGGAAGCCCTGTTCCCCTTTTTTGACTCTCCTGTAGCTCTATTATTGTCTTGTTTCGCAAGACAGGTCTTGTCCATCAAGATGAAAAAAGGCCGGTTCAGGCCGCTTCACAGCACGCCTTTTTTTTCAGGAGCGCCGTATGCCGTTGCGCGTGCTGAATTTTCCTGTTCGGGCATGCTTCTTGTCTTAAGGGGGAAGAGAGCAAGAGACAGGGTGGCCCTGCACGCCGAGCAGGGCTTGCTGAAAAGAAGTTGGAATGCCGGTTGGATATCCGGGAAATGGCATCGGCGAGAAGCGCGTGGAAAGGCTCTCCAAGTCACCAGCCAAGGCCGCAATGCTGCGGCGAACAGGACCAAAGGAGACGCGCCTTGAAGCGAAGAAAGTGGGACTCCGAGACCAAGGCGAGAATCGTTCTGGAGGGTCTGCTGGGCGGACAGGTCAGCGACGTTTGCCAGGAACACCGGATTCGTCCCGGCCAGTATTACAAATGGCGGGACTACTTTCTGAACCACTGCGCCAGGGTGTTCGAGGGGCCGCCCCGAAGCCCGGATACGGCGGCCCTGGCCGCGGAAAACGAGAAACTCAAGCGGCTCGTGGGTGAACTTACCCTGGAACTGAACAAAAAGGGCAACGCCTAGGAGGAAGCAGGCATGGCCAATCGCATCGGAGTCTACGTCTGCCATTGCGGCACCAACATCGCGGGCAAGGTGGACTGTGTCGACGTGGCGCAGTTTGCTTCCGGCCTGCGTAATGTGGTTGTGGCGCGGGACTATCAATTCATGTGCTCGGACCCGGGCCAGGATTTGATCGTGAACGACATCCACAACTACGGCCTGAACCGGGTCGTCGTCGCTTCCTGTTCGCCCCGCCTGCACGAGAAAACTTTCCAGAAGGCCTGCGCACGGGCCGGGCTGAATCCCTACCTCCTGCAACATACCTGC
This sequence comes from Desulfovibrionaceae bacterium, assembly GCA_036541255.1. GTDB lineage: Bacteria > Desulfobacterota > Desulfovibrionia > Desulfovibrionales > Desulfovibrionaceae > Paucidesulfovibrio. Next base: position 6,892 of record JAZHDD010000058.1, read on the forward strand.
ATCCGCGAGCATTGTTCCTGGGTCACCAAGGACCCGTCCGAAGCTACAGCCAAGGCCAAGAAGCTGGTGGCTGCCGCCGTGGACCGCGTGGGACACCATCAGGAACTCTTTTCCCGCGAAGTGGGCGTGCTGCCCGACGTGCTCGTGGTGGGCGCGGGCATCGCGGGCATCCAGGCCGCCCTGGATATTTCCCGTTCCGGCCATATGGTCCACTTGGTGGAAAAGGCCCCGTCCATCGGCGGGCACATGGCCCAGTTCGACAAGACCTTCCCGACCCTGGACTGCGCAGCGTGCATTTCCACGCCCAAGATGGTGGCCGTGGCCCAGGAACCGAACATACATTTGATGACCTGCGCCGAGGTGACCGAGGTCAGCGGGTTCGTGGGCAACTATCAGGTCACGGTCAAGCGCCGTCCCCGCTATGTGGACGAAGACAAGTGCACGGGCTGCGGCACCTGTCTGGAAAAGTGTCCGACCCGCGTGACCAGCGAGTTCGAGGAGGGCCTGGGCCAGCGCAAGGCCATTTACCGCAACTCGCCCCAGGCCGTGCCCAACACGCCGGTCATTGATCCGCTGCACTGCAAGAAGATCACCAAGGACAAGTGCGGGGCCTGCGAAAAGTTCTGCCCCACCGGAGCCATCGACTACAACCAGCAGGAAAGCTTCGTGACCCTGGAGGTGGGCAGCATCGTCCTGGCCACGGGCTATGACACCCTGGACCCCACGCCCATGAGCGAATACGGCTTCGGCCGCTATCCCGAGGTCTACACCGCGCTCCAGTTCGAGCGCCTGAACAACGCCACCGGCCCCACCAGCGGCAAGATAGTGATGAAGAACGGCGAGCCGCCCCAGTCCGTGGCCGTGATCCACTGCGTGGGCTCGCGGGACAAGAATTACCACGAGTACTGCTCGCGCACCTGCTGCATGTACGCGCTCAAGTACGACCATCTGATCAAGGACAAGGTGGGGCATCACGCCAAGGTCACCAATTTCTACATCGATATGCGCTGTTTCGGTAAGGGATACGAGGAATTCTACGAGCGGGTCCAGAAGGAGGGCGTGACCTTCATTCGTGGCCGCCCCGCCGAAGTCACGGACCAGGCCCGCTGTCCCGAAGAGGAAGGCAAGCTCATCGTGGTGGCCGAGGACACGCTTTCAGGCTGCATGATGCGTGTGCCCGTGGACATGGTCGTGCTCTGCACGGCCATGGAGGCACGCAAGGATGCCCCGGAAGTGGCCCGCGTCTTTGGCATTTCCCAGGGACAGGACGGCTTTTTCCTGGAAGAGCACCCCAAGCTCGGGCCGGTTTCCACGGCCACGGACGGCGTGTTTCTGGCCGGGACCTGCCAGGGCCCCAAGGATATTCCCGACGCCGTATCCCACGCCTCGGGCGGCGCTGCCCAGGCTCTGGCCCTGGCCGCACGCGGCCGTGTGAGCATTTCGCCCACCACGAGCTGGATCAATCCGGACATCTGCGTGGGTTGCCGTGTCTGCGTGGGACTCTGCGCCTATTCGGCCATTGATTTCGACGAACGCCGTCAGGTGGCCCAGGTCAACGAGGCAATGTGCAAGGGCTGCGGCTCCTGCGCGGGCTACTGTCCTTCTGGCGCGGCCCAGATCAAGCACTTCAACGAACAGCAGGTTTTCGGCGAACTCGAGGGCCTGCTGCTGATGCAGCCGCGCCCGGAGGCGCGCACCGTGCCCATCGAGGTTGAGGATCACTAGGCCGCGTGCCCTTGGACAACGTGGCGACGAGCAAAAGAACCGCAAGCAGGGGAGAAAGAGAAATGAGCATCCAAGCCGCAGAAACAGTGGCTCCCGAGACCAGCACCGCAGGAATCGAGGTCGCGGGGCAGTTCGAGCCCACCATTGTGGCCTTTGTCTGCAACTGGTGTACCTACACCGCCGCGGACTTGGCCGGGACCTCGCGCATGATCCAGCAGCCCAACCTGCGGCTCGTGCGCATGATGTGCACGGGCATGGTGGACCCCAAGTACATTCTCAAGGCGTTGCTTTCCGGGGCGGATGCCGTGCTCATCAGCGGCTGCCATCCGGGCGATTGCCATTACATCAACGGCAACTACAAGGCCCGGCGACGGGTCAAGCTGCTCAAGGAGATTCTGCCTCAGTTCGGGGTGGACACCCGCCGCCTGCGCCTGACCTGGGTCGGCGCGAGCGAGGGCAATGAATTTGCGGCTACGGTCAATGCGCTCGTGGAGGAAATTCGCGAGATCGGTCCCATCGAGACCCGCAGTCTCAAGGTCGTCTAGGAAAAGGGGAGAAGCAATGACCACCACTGCCCGGTTGGATATCAAGGACAAGAATCCCGTGGCCGCCCTGCAGGATTTCATGCGCCGCATGCTCGAAAGCGGGGCCGTGGGCGGCGTGCTCACGCCCATGCATCTCGGAGGAGGCACGCCCATGCCTGTCCTGGTCACGGACCCTGCCGAACTGGCGCAGGCCGATCCGCTGGCCCCGGCTTTTCCCATGAACGGAGCCAAGACCACTGCACGGCTCACGCATGGGCACATGGGCGAGCGCGTGGCCGCCCTGCTGCGTCCCTGCGAGATACGCGCCTTTGTGGAGTTGGCCAAGCTCAACCAGGGTAGCCTGGACGGCGTGCTGCTCGTGGGGCTGGACTGCGTGGGCGCCTACAAGAACACCGACTATATCCGTTTTGCCGCCGAGGATGACCCTATCCAGAGCACGCTCGGTTTTCTGGGTCGTATCGGCGGAGCCAAGGAAACGGCGCGCAGCGGCTATGATCTGGCCCGCGCCTGTCTGGCCTGCGAATACCCCACGGCGGACGTCGCGGACGTGACCATCGGCGTCATCGGCGTGGATCTGCACGACGCCATGCCCGTGATCGCCAATACGGCCCGGGGCGAGGCGCTCATCGCCGAACTGGGCCTGTCCGATTGGGAACCGCACGAGCCCCGTGACGCGGCCCTGCGCCTGGCCGTGGACAAGCGCACGGCCTATCGCGATGGTATGTTTGAGGAAACGTCTGCCCGGACCTCGTCCATAGCGGACCTGGCGCGCTATCTTTCCGGCTGCGTGAATTGCTACAACTGTAGAGTGGCCTGTCCGGTCTGCTACTGCAAGGAGTGCGTGTTCGTGACCGACGTGTTCGACCACAAGCCCTGGCAGTATCTGGGCTGGGCCAAGCAAAAGGGCATGCTCAAGATGCCCACGGACACGGTTTTTTATCACCTGACCCGCTTGGCGCACATGTCCACGGCCTGCGTGGGTTGCGGCCAATGCTCCAACGCCTGTCCCAACGATGTGCCCGTCATGGAGCTGTTCCGCACCGTGGCCGCGCGCACCCAGGAGGGCTTCAGCTACGTGCCGGGCCGCAATATGGACGAGCCGCCGCCGTTGTCGGTGTTTGCCAAGGATGAATTTGAAGAGGTGGTCTCGCACCTGGCCTAGAACGGAAGAGCGGAAGGGAGGAAGCGATGCGTAAGGAATACGGAGCATTGGTGGTCGGAGCCGGGATCGGTGGCATCCGCGCCGCCCTGGACCTGGCGGTCTCGGGGCACAAGGTGGCCCTGGTGGACCGGCGGCCCAGCCACGGCGGCATTCTGGCCCAGCTCGACCATCAATTTCCCAGCGACAACTGCGGCATGTGCAAGATGCTGCCGCTCATGGCCCGCGATTCGTCCAGCCAGTATTGCCTGCGCAAGGGCCTGTTTCACGACAATATCGACATCTACCTTTCCACGGAGATGACCAGTCTGGAAGGAGATCCCGGCCAATTCCTGGCCACGCTGACCCAGCGTTCGCCTCTGGTGGACCCGGCCAAGTGCATCAGCTGCGGCGAATGCGCCGCTGTCTGCCCGGTGCGTGTGCCCAGCGAATACAACGCGGGCCTGACTCAGCGCGGTGCCGTGTATCTGCCCGTGCCCCACGCCATTCCCAATCATTACGTGGTGGACCTGGACAACTGCGCGCGCTGCTGGAAGTGCTTCGAGGCCTGCCCCACCGGGGCCATTGATTTCCGGCTGGACGAACGCAAGGAGTTCCGCATTCTGGCGGTCACGCCGGATGCCCAGGCCGGTCCGGACATGGAGTCCTGGCTTGGCAAGGCGGGTTTCCCGGCCGCCGTGGCCGATTCCGGCAACGCCGCTTTGGAGCGTTTGGCCGATAACGAGCCCTGCGGCTTGATGATTCTTGATCTGGCCATCTCTGATACGGACCCGGAACGCGTTCTGACCCGCGCCCGGGAGCTGCGGCCCGACATGCCCGTGGTGCTGCTGGCCGGGGCCGGAGATGAGGAGCGGGCCGAGGCCCTGGTGCGCGAGGGCGCACGGGATTGGCTGCTCAAGCCTCTGGCCGAGAAGACGTTCGTGCCCTGGCTGGACAAGCTGCACGTACGTATCGCTTCGGACCGCGAACTGACCTTCGAGGTCGGGGCCGTGATCCTGGCCGGCGGATTCGACTGCTACAACCCGGCCGAGGCCGCGGACGTGCTCGGCCACGGCGTGCATCCGGGCGTGGTCACGGCCGTGGAGTTCGAGCGCATGCTCTCCTCCACCGGTCCCACCCGGGGCAAGCTGGTGCGGGCCGACGGCAAGCCTGCGCGGCGCATTGCCTGGATTCAGTGCGTGGGTTCGCGGGATCTGAAGAAGAAGGCCGACTATTGCAGCTCCATTTGCTGCATGTTCACCATCAAGGAGGCGCTGTTGGCCCGCAAGGCCTTGGGAGACAAGGCCGAGGCCACCATCTTCTATATGGACATGCGCACCTTCGGAAAGGATTTCCAGCGCTACCGCGACCGGGCCGAGGCCGAGCAGGGTGTGCGCTTCGTGCGCAGCCGTCCCCACTCCATCACCCCTGCGGACGACGGTTCGCTCAGCGTGGACTGGTTCGGCGACGACGGCGTGCAGCACGAGGAGATTTTCGACATGGTGGTGTTGGCCGTGGGCGCACGTCCGCCAGCGGGCATGGACCGGCTGGCAGCCGCTGCCGGAGTGGAACTGAACGAGCACGGCTTTGTGCGCACCGAGCCCTTTGCTCCGGCGCGGACCAGCCGACTGGGCGTGTTCGCGGCCGGGGCCTTTTCCGCCCCGCGCGATATCGCCGAGTCCGTGATCCAGTCCGGAGCCGCGGCCCAGGGCGCCGCGCGCATGATCAAGGTGCACGATTTCCTGGCCGGTCTGGCTGTGGAGCCGGAGCCGGAATATGCCGACGTTTCCCGCGAATCGCCTCGTGTGCTCGTGGCGGTCTGCTCCTCCTGTCCGACCCTGGAACAGCGGGTGAACCTGGACAGTCTCTTTGAGCGGCTGGGCACTCTGCATTCCGTGACCAAGGTGGTGCGCGTGGGCTCGTCCTGCACGGCCCAGGGCTGGGAGGAGATTGAGCGTGTGTCCAAGGAGCTCAAGCCCAACCGAATCCTTATCGGGGCCTGCATGCCCTACGCCTACATGCCCCGGCTCAAGGCCCTGGGCCGGACCATCGGCCTGAATCCGGCGCTCATGGACGTGGTGGATGTGTATACGCCCACGTTCCCGGGCGGATTGGAGGACCAGCGCACCCTGGAGCGCGAGGTTTACGCCGTGCTGGCCACGGCAGTGGCCCGCCTGGAAGGGGTGGACCCGGTGCCTCCGCCCGTGACCGTGAACGTGGTCAAGTCCGCCCTGGTGGTGGGCGGCGGCCTGGCAGGCATGACCGCGGCCAAGGCCATCGCGGACCACGGCTTCGAGGTCTGTCTCGTGGAGCAGGAAGAGGAATTGGGCGGCCTGGCCATGCGCCTGCACACGAACCTGGAGGGCGGCGACCCGCGCAAGTACATGGAAGAGCTGATTGCCCAGGTGGAAAAGCATCCCAACATCACGGTCTTCAAGGATTCGCGCGTGGCCCTGTCCTCGGGCAGCGCCGGGCGTTTCCGTACGGCTGTTTCCACGCCGCGCGGGGCCGTGAACTTCGAGCATGGCGTGACCATCCTGGCCACGGGCGGGCAGGAAGCCCGGATCTATGATTACGGCTTCCGGGTCCACAGGACCGTATTGACCCAGCTCAAGTTGGAGGACGCCCTGGCCACGGGTACGCTGGACGTGGCCTCCCTGGGGTCGGTGGCCATGATCCAATGCTTCCGTTCCCGCGAGGAGGAACGCAACTATTGCAGCCGGGTCTGCTGCTCCCAGGCGCTCAAGAACATCCTGACGCTCAAGGCCCGCAAGCCGGATTTGGCCATTACGGTCTTCTACCGCGACATCATGACCTACGGCTTCAAGGAGGCCTTTTACACCAAGGCCCGCGCCGCAGGCGTGCAATTCGTGCGGTACGACCTGGAGCGGCGGCCCGAGGTGCGTTTTGAAGGCGGCAAGCCCGTGATCACGGCTCCGGACCCGGTACTGGGCCGGGATATCGAGGTGCATTCCGACCTGCTGGTGCTTTCCAGCGGCGTGGAGCCGGCCGAAGTGGACGATCTGGTGGAAATCTTCGGCGTGGAGACCAATGGCGACGGGTTCTACCAGGAAGCCGAGTCCAAGTGGCGGCCAGTGGATTTCCTCAAGCAGGGCATCTTCATGTGCGGCCTGGGCCATTCGCCCATGAACATGGCCGAGGCCGGGGCTTCGGCCCAGGCTGCGGCCCAACGAGCCCTGGGCATTCTCAATGCCGAAACCATTGCCCGGGAGAGCGTGGTGGCCCAGGTGCGTCATTCCCTCTGCTCCCTGTGCCAGAAGTGCGTGGCGGCCTGTCCGTATGGCGCCCGGCGTATGGACCCGGAAGCGGGGCGCATCGAAGTGGACGAGATTCTCTGCCAGGGCTGCGGCTCCTGCGCCGCGGTCTGCCCCAACTCGGCGAC